>NZ_JBVKBN010000010.1:0-269463 GCF_055657065.1 Streptomyces sp. NPDC110618
CAGCGGCGTCGCGAACATCAGCAGCATCACGGTGCCGTGCATCGTGAACGCCTGGTTGAACTGCTCGTTCGACATGATCTGCAGACCGGGCCGGGCGAGTTCGGCGCGCATGAAGAGCGCCATCACGCCACCGATCACGAAGAACACGAACGACGTGATGAGGTACAGCGTTCCGATCGTCTTGTGGTCAGTGGTCGTCAGCCACTTGACCACGACATTGCCGGGCTGCTTGCGCCTGACCGGCAGCTCGTCCGTGTAGTGGGACTCCGCCGCCGCGGCACCCTGGGGTTCGTTGAGGATGCTCACAGGTTGTTCGTCTCCCGGTTCTTCTCGTGGCTCGTCTGCGCGATGCCTGCGGGAACGTAACCGGTCTGCCCCTTCTTCACGAGTTCCTGAAGGTGCTGCTCGTACCGCTCCTGGGAGACGACCTTCACGTTGAACAGCATTCGGGAGTGGTCGACGCCGCAGAGCTCGGCGCACTTGCCGAGGAAGGTGCCCTCCTGGTTCGGGGTCACCTCGAAGGCGTTGGTGTGGCCGGGGATGACGTCCTGCTTCATCAGGAACGGCACCACCCAGAAGGAGTGGATGACGTCGCGCGAGGTGAGCACGAAGCGGACCCGCTTGCCCTCCGGCAGCCACAGGGTCGGACCCGGGTTGCCGGTCTGCGGGTTCTTGGTGCCCGGGATGCCGCAGTCGTAGACACCGCCGGCGTTGGCCGGGAAGTCGTCCTTGAAGCGGTTCGGGATCGCGTCCAGGTCCTTGGACTTGGTGGCGTCCCCGGTGGAACCTTCGACGTCCGCGATGTAGTTGAAGCACCAGCTCCACTGGAAGCCGACGACATTGATGGTGACGTCGGGCTTGTCCTTGAGCTCAAGGAGCTTCGACTCGTCGCGGGCGGTGAAGTAGAAGAGCACCGAGACGATGATGAGCGGGACCACCGTGTACAGAGCCTCGATGGGCATGTTGTACCGGGTCTGCGGAGGCACCTCGACCTTGGTGCGGCTGCGCCGGTGGAAGATGGCGCTCCAGATGATCAGACCCCACACCAGCACGCCGACGGCGAGCGCGGCGGCCCAGGAGCCCTGCCACAGGGAGAGGATCCGCGGAGCCTCTTCCGTGGTCGGGGTGGGCATACCAAGGCGGGGGAAGTCCTTGTATGTGCAACCGGTGGCGGTCGCCAGGACCAGGCCCGCGGTCATTGCCTGCAGCAGCTTCCGCCGCATCGGGCGCCGCGGCGAGCGGTCGGAGCCGTTGGGACTCACGTAGCGCCTTCCCGAGAGTCTCGCCCGCGCGGTTCGGCTGCGGCCTGGCCTTCTCGCTGGTCGGTCGCCGCCCTGCGTCGGGCAGGGGTTTGGATGTTTATGCGGACCAAACCCTAGCCGACGCTCTCCGAGGGTTCGCAGGGAGGGGTGCCTAGTGGGTTGGGGGTTCGCTGGATTGGCGGCTGCGGGTTTGTTGTCGCTGGTCGCGCCCACGGGGAGCCGCCGATCGGCACAGGCATGTACGTCTACGGAGCTAGCGTGGTCGTGTGTCCTATTTCGATGCCGCTTCCGGTGCCCCGCTCCATCCCGTCGCCCGTCAGGCGCTGTTGGCCTCCCTCGACGAAGGGTGGGCTGATCCCGCGCGGTTGTACCGGGAGGGGCGACGGGCCCGGATACTGCTGGACGCGGCCCGCGAGGCCGCTGCCGAGGCCGTGGGGTGCCGCCCTGACGAGCTGAGCTTCACCGCCTCGGGCACCCAGGCCGTGCAGAGCGGGATCGCGGGCGTGTTGGGCGGGCGGCGGCGGGTGGGACGTCACCTCATCGTGTCAGCCGTTGAACATTCTTCCGTGCTCCATTCGGTCGAAATCCACGAGCGGGAGGGCGGCTCGGTCAGCCGGGTGACCGTCGACCGCTCGGGAGCCGTGGACCCCGCGGCCTACGCGGAAGCCCTCCGCCCCGATACCGCGCTGGCCTGCCTTCAGTCGGCCAACCATGAGGTGGGCACCGTGCAGCCGGTGGCCGAAGTGGCCGCGCTCTGCCGGGAGGCGGGGGTGCCGCTGCTGGTGGACGCGGCGCAGTCGCTGGGGTGGGGGCCGGTCGAGGGCGACTGGTCGCTGCTGGCGGCCAGCGCCCACAAGTGGGGCGGTCCGGCCGGGGTCGGGCTGCTCGTGGTGCGCAAGGGTGTCCGGTTCGCCCCGCAAGGTCCGGTGGACGAGCGGGAGTTCGGGCGGGTCCCCGGGTTTGTGAACCTGCCGGGGATCGTGGCGGCGGCCGCCTCGCTGCGGGCGGTGCGGGCCGAGGCGGACCGGGAGGCGGCGCGGCTGCGGGAGCTGACGGAGCGGATCCGGGCGCGGGTGCCGGAACGGGTGCCGGATGTCGAGGTGGTGGGCGATCCGGTACGGCGGCTGCCCGGGATCGTCACCTTCTCCTGTCTCTATGTCGACGGGGAGGCACTGCTGCACGAGCTGGACCGGGCCGGTTTCTCCGTGTCGTCCGGATCGTCCTGTACGAGCAGCACGCTGACGCCCAGCCATGTGCTGAAGGCGATGGGGGTGCTCAGCGAGGGGAACGTCCGGGTGTCACTGCCGCTCGGGGCGGCCGAGGAGGATGTGGAGCGGTTCCTCGACGTGCTGCCGGGGGCGGTGGCCGCGGTACGGGAGAAGCTGGGCGCCCCGGCCCCTCGTACCGCCGTCGAGGAGGACGCGCTGGTGGTGGACGCGCTGGGCAAGCGGTGCCCGATCCCGGTCATCGAGCTGGCGAAGGTCATCGGCGACGTGCCCGTCGGCAGCCTCGTCCGGGTGCTCTCCGACGACGAGGCGGCCCGGCTGGACATCCCCGCGTGGTGCGAGATGCGGGGGCAGGAGTACGTCGGGGAGGAACCGGCGGACCGGGGTACCGCGTACCTGGTCCGCCGGGTGAGCTGAGGCGCGGGTCAGTTCAGGTGGCCCTGGACCTCGGCCGCGGCCTCGTCGCCGTAGGCCTTGGTGAAGCGCTCCATGAAGTGGGCGCGGCGCAGCTGGTACTCCTGGGTGCCGACGGTCTCGATGACCAGCGTGGCGAGCATGCAGCCGACCTGGGCCGCGCGCTCCAGGGAGACGCCCCAGGCGAGGCCCGACAGGAAGCCGGCGCGGAAGGCGTCGCCGACGCCGGTGGGGTCGGCCTTGCGCTCCTCCTCGGGGCAGCCGACCTCGATGACGGGCTCGCCGACGCGCTCGATCCGGACACCGCGGGAGCCGAGGGTGGTGACGCGGTGGCCGACCTTGGCCAGGATCTCCTCGTCGCTCCAGCCGGTCTTGGTCTCGATCAGGCCCTTCTCGTACTCGTTGGAGAAGAGGTAGGTCGCGCCGTCCAGCAGTATCCGGATCTCGTCGCCGTCCATGCGGGCGATCTGCTGGGAGAAGTCCGCGGCGAAGGGGATGCCGCGGGTGCGGCACTCCTCGGTGTGGCGGAGCATCGCCTCGGGGTCGTCGGCGCCGATGAGGACCAGGTCGAGGCCGCCGACGCGGTCCGCGACGGTCTTCAGCTCGATCAGCCGGGCCTCGCTCATGGCACCGGTGTAGAAGGAGCCGATCTGGTTGTGGTCGGCGTCGGTGGTGCACACGAAGCGGGCCGTGTGCAGGGTCTCGGAGATGCGCACCGACTCGGTGTCCACGCCGTGCCGGTCCAGCCAGGCGCGGTACTCGTCGAAGTCGAAGCCCGCGGCGCCGGCCAGGATCGGGCGGGTGCCGAGCTGTCCCATGCCGAAGGCGATGTTCGCGCCGACGCCGCCCCGGCGGACGTCCAGGTTGTCGACCAGGAAGGACAGCGAGACCGTGTGCAGCTGGTCCGCGACGAGCTGGTCGGCGAAGCGGCCGGGGAAGGTCATGAGGTGGTCGGTGGCGATGGAGCCGGTGACTGCGATGCGCACGGCTGGGAATCTCCTGCACTGCGGCGGCGGATTGACAGTTAACGCTACTAGGTTTCGGGCACCGCTCAGAAGCGGCCAAAACTACCTGATAGTAGATCTTTCTTGGCGGCCCGGGACGTGCTTACGGTTCGGCTATGACGAAACTCAAGGCTCCGCTTCCCGTCACGGCGGACACGGACGGCGACCTCGCGTCGCTGCGCGGCGACTGCGCCCGGATGGCTCCGCACTGGCACGCTCCCGACCGGGTCGCCGCACACCCGGTCTCCCCCTCGCTGATCCACGGGGTGGAGGTACCGACCGCCTACGCGCGGCTGCTGGACGCCATGTCGGACTACGGCGACTGACCGGACCGCCCGACGGGAACCGCGGGCTCGTCTGTCGCGTCCCATCGACGTCCCCCGGAAAGGGGATGCGGGATACGACTCAAGGAGCGATGCGGTGAACACCGAGCGACCCGGGAACGACGACGCGGCCGAGCCCGACGCCGTCGGGGCCGAAGAGAAGACGGAGCCCGGCGAGGGCTCCGGTCCGGGGCGACGCCGGTCCCCGGTGGTCATCGCCTCCGTCGCCGCCGCCGTTCTGCTCGTCGGTGGCGGCGGGGCCTACCTCGCCGCCACCGCCGCCTCCTCGGACGGCTCCGGCGGCGGTGCGTCCGCGGGCAAGTCCGGTGACACTCCCCCGCCGCTCGCCCTGGACGGGTACTCCGAGGAGTCCGGCCCCGGGATCGCGCCCGGGGAGCCGAACCCGTACGGCACCTCCTTCCGGGCGGACGGCCCGCTCCCGAAGGGGCCCGGTTCCGCGCCGGTCCATTACGCCCGGGGCCAGGTCACCGAGGACGAGGTGGCGCGGCTGGCGAAGGCGCTCGGGGTGGACGGGAAGCCCGTGCTGAGCGGACAGACCTGGCGGATCGGCGGCCAGGACGGCTCGGGGCCCTCGCTCCAGGTGAACCGGCAGGCGCCGGGGACCTGGACCTTCCAGCGGTACGCGCCGGGCGGCGACAACTGCACGGGGACGACGACGTGCGACAAGAAGCCCACCGGCAGGGCCGGCGACCCGGTGAGCGAGGCGGCGGCGAAGCAGGCAGCCGCGCCGGTGCTGAAGGCGGTCGGGCAGGACGACGCCAAGCTGGACGCGAGCCAGGTCACGGGCGCCGAGCGGGTGGTGAACGCCGATCCGGTGATCGGCGGGCTGCCCACCTACGGCTGGACGACCGGGGTGCGGATCGGCGCGCAGGGTGACGTGGTCGGCGGCAGCGGGCAGCTGAAGGCGCCGGTCGAGGGCGACACGTATCCCGTGCTGAGCGCGGAGAAGACCGTGGAGCGGATGAACGAGGCACCGGGGCAGGACCCGCGGTCGGGCATCGCCGGCTGCGCCAGCCCGGTGCCGCTGGAGGACGGGGAGACCTGCGGGGAGCAGGACAAGCCCGGCAAGCAGGAGACCATCGAGGTCGAGAAGGCCGTCTTCGGGCTCGCCGCGCACTATGTGGACGCCAAGCAGGCGCTGGTGCCGTCCTGGCTGTTCCAGGTCCGCGCGCCGGGCGCGCAGGACAGCTTCACAGTGACCCATCCTGCCGTGGACCCGAAGTTCCTGGCCTCGCCGACGGCGTCCGACGGCCCCACCGAGAAGCCGAGCCCGCGGCCCACCGGCCCGGACTCGGGGCAGACCACGAACACCGTGGGCGTCCAGGGCTACACCGCCGAGGGCAAGGAGCTGACGGTGTACTTCACCGGCGGGGTCTGCGCCGACTACGACGTCAGCGTCAAGGAGAGCGGCGACAGGGTGACGGTCACGGTGACCGAGACGCCGTGGCCGGACAAGGTCTGCATCCTGATCGCCAAGGTCTACGACCGCACGGTCCCGCTCGACAAGCCGCTCGGCGACCGCGAGGTCGTGGACGCGGACGGCGCGAAGGTCCCGTGGGAGAAGCCGGGCGCCCGGCTGCCGGACACCGCCAAGGCACCCCAGTAGGAGCCCGGACACACGAAGGCGGCGACCCCCGTGGAGGGATCGCCGCCTTCGTCGTAAGACCTTCGGGCCGGGCCCGAACGGCTTAGCTGAACGAGTCGCCGCAGGCGCAGGAGCCGGTGGCGTTCGGGTTGTCGATCGTGAAGCCCTGCTTCTCGATGGTGTCGACGAAGTCGATGGTGGCGCCGCCGAGGTAGGGGGCGCTCATGCGGTCGGTGACGACCTTCACGCCGCCGAAGTCCTTCTCCACGTCGCCGTCGAGGGAGCGCTCGTCGAAGAAGAGCTGGTAGCGCAGGCCGGAGCAGCCACCGGGCTGGACGGCGACACGCAGGGCGAGGTCGTCACGGCCTTCCTGGTCGAGCAGGGCCTTGACCTTGGACGCGGCGGCGTCGGTCAGGACGATGCCGTCGGTGACGGTGCTGGTCTCGTCCGATACGGACATCTACATCTCTCCCGGGTTGTACGGAGACTGCTTGCCGACGGTTGTAACCGGCGCGGCGGCGGATTCATTCCGGACCGGGCGCGTGTCTTACCGGTTCGTGCGGTTGCTTCCTCATGCTCGCACACGGCCCGGGGAGCGGAAAACGGCCCTTTCGGGAATGAAAGACCGCTCACAGGGATTCACGTCACATGGACGCTATGCCCATCGTCAAACTGACGTGAAGCGGTTATGATAGATAGCGTCATTTCGACGAAAAGCCAGATGGTGACCCCGCCGCCCGGACCACACCGGACGGCGAGCCGCAGAACAGAAAGGGTGCGTGTCGTGACCACCGCCCAGACCCAGGAGCTCGACGTACAGCCGACGCCCCTCGCCCTGCTGCTCCTCGGCCGGGAGGCCGACCCGAAGAGCGAGCGCGGTGTGGAGTGCCCCGGTGACCTGCCCTCGCCGTCCGACCCGGACCTGGTGGAGCGCGCCCGCGCGGCCAAGGCGAAGCTCGGCGACAAGGTCTTCGTGCTCGGCCACCACTACCAGCGCGACGAGGTCATCCAGTTCGCGGACGTCACCGGCGACTCCTTCAAGCTGGCCCGGGACGCGGCCGCCCGCCCGGAGGCCGAGTACATCGTCTTCTGCGGTGTGCACTTCATGGCCGAGTCGGCGGACATCCTGACCTCCGACGACCAGAAGGTCGTCCTGCCCGACCTCGCCGCCGGCTGCTCGATGGCCGACATGGCGACCGCCGAGCAGGTCGCCGAGTGCTGGGACGTGCTCACCGAGGCCGGGATAGCCGAGCAGGTCGTCCCGGTGTCGTACATGAACTCCTCGGCCGACATCAAGGCGTTCACCGGCAAGCACGGCGGCCTGATCTGTACCTCCTCCAACGCCGAGCGCGCCCTGGAGTGGGCCTTCGAACAGGGCGAGAAGGTCCTCTTCCTGCCCGACCAGCACCTGGGCCGCAACACCGCGGTGCGGGACATGGGGATGTCGCTGGACGACTGCGTCGTCTACAACCCGCACAAGCCGAACGGCGGTCTGACCGCCGAGGAGCTGCGCGCCGCGAAGATGATCCTGTGGCGCGGCCACTGCTCGGTGCACGGCCGGTTCAACATGGACTCGGTCAACGACGTGCGCGAGCGCATCCCGGGCGTCAACGTCCTGGTGCACCCCGAGTGCAAGCACGAGGTCGTGGCCGCCGCCGACTACGTCGGCTCGACGGAGTACATCATCAAGACGCTGGAGGCGGCCCCGGCCGGCTCGAAGTGGGCCATCGGCACCGAGCTGAACCTGGTCCGCCGCCTGGCCAACCGGTTCGCGCCGGAGGGCAAGGAGATCGTCTTCCTGGACAGGACGGTCTGCTTCTGCTCGACCATGAACCGCATCGACCTCCCGCACCTGGTCTGGGCGCTGGAGTCGCTGGCCGAGGGCAAGCTCGTCAACCGCATCGAGGTCGACAAGGAGACCGAGGCGTTCGCGAAGCTGGCCCTGGAGCGGATGCTCGCCCTGCCATAACCCGCGGACCCGGCACGCTCACCCCGACACGGGCTTCCGGTCGGGGTGGGCCGGGTCGAGGGAGAAGACGTCGCCGTCGGGGGTGTTGACCACCACGGCGCCCCGGTCCAGCAGCACCCTGGGCACCTGCCAGGTCGACGTCACCCGCTCGGCGCGCGGCAGGGTCTCCCACAGCAGTTCGCCGTTCCCGGCGTCGAGGGCGGCGACCCGGCCGCTGACGCTGGCCATGTAGACCACCTGGTTGCGCGGGTCGTGGGTGACACCGCTCGGCTCCTCCAGGCTCGTCGGGGTCCGCCACAGCTTCTTCCCGGTCTCCGCCGACACGGCCGTGACCCGGCCGGAGGTTCCGGTGAACCACAAAGTGCCGCCCGAGAGCGTGACATTGCCCTCGAACCGCTCGGCCAGCTTCGTCGTCGTGGTCCTGCCGCTCTCCGGGTCCACCCGCCGGATCCGGGAGAACGGTCCCGTGTCACCGGTCGCCGGGTTTCCCTCCTCGTCCTCGGCCGGGTCCAGGATGAGCAGCCGGCCGTCCAGCGTCCCGACCGGGGTGCCCTCCGAGGGCACCGTGACCCGCTGCTCCTTGCCGTCCTCCGGGTCGAAGCGCACCAGCAGCGCCTGCTCGGCGGGCGCGTTTCCCGGTCCGCAGGTCAGGAACGGCCCGTCGACGAGGTTCAGCAGACCGCAGTACAGGTCCTTCGGCAGCGGAGCCGTCCAGCGCTCGTCGCCGGTGCGCGGCGAGCGGGCGGTGACGGTGCTCCCGTCGCCCTCCGGGACGACGACCAGGTCGTCCGCGAGGTACGCGCCGTCCGTCCAGCGGGGGTTGACCTCACGGTGCCACAGCCGCTTGCCCGTCTTGGTGTCGAGGGCGACGACCGTGGCCACATGCTCGCCCCCGGTGGGCTCGGGGAAGTACTTCTGCTGCACCAGCAGCGCGTCGTCCGCCGTCCCCAGCAGCGTGTACTCGTAGCTCCCTTCGCCGGTGCCGGGCGGCGCCACCCCGGCACGCCAGTCGACCCGCCCGGTGAGCCCGTCGATACGCATCGGGAGCACTCCGGCGCCCGCGCAGTAGACGGCGCTGCGGTGCACACGGCACTGCGGGGCGTCGGACTGGTAGTCGGCGACCGTCCGCCCCTTGCGCACCCCGCGCTCGGCGGTGGCGTGCACCGTCGTCTGCCAGGGCTGCCAGCCGTCCGGCAGGACCGCCCAGCGGGAGGAGGCGGCCGCCTCCTCGCTCACCGTGCCCCCGTCGCCCTCACCCTCGACCTCCGCCCAGCCCGGGACGGTCAGCAGATACGCCGTCAGGGCCAGCACCACCGCACCGGTCGCGGCCGGCGCCGGCCGCAGCCGCCGGTGTCGGCGGGCGGGAGCGGTGAACGGCGGGGCGCCGGTGTCGGACTCGTGCGGCAGGCCGCCGCCGGGTGTCACCGTCGGCAGGTCGTCGGCCGGGTCCTCCTCGGGCAGCAGCCGGGCGAACTCCTGGGCGAGGTGGTCGAGTCCGGGCCGCTCCGCGGGGTCCTTGGCGAGACACCGCTCCAGGACCGAGCGCAGCGGCTGTCGTACGCCGTCCAGGACCGGCTCGTCGTGGACCACCCGGTACGCCGTCAGATAAGGGCTGTCCGCGTCGAACGGACCCCGGCCGGTCAGGGTGTACGTCAGCAGCGCGCCGAGGGAGAAGACATCGGAAGGCGGTCCCACCGAGCGGGCGTCCGTCAGCTGTTCCGGGGACATGAACGGCGGGGTGCCGATCATCTGGCCGGTCTCGGTGAGCGGGAGGTTCTCCGCGGCCCGGGAAATACCGAAGTCGATGACCCGGGGGCCGTCGTCGGCGAGCAGGACATTGGCCGGTTTCAGGTCCCGGTGAACCACCCCGGCCCGGTGGATGTCGCGCAGCGCCTCCACCAGACCCAGCGCCAGGCGCCGCAGCCGCTCCTCGGGCAGCGGGCCCAGCTCGCGGATGCGGGAGGCCAGCGAGCGGCCGGGCACGTACTGCGTGGCCATCCACGGGCGGTCCGCCTCCGGATCGGCGTCCACCACGGGTGCGGTGAAGGCGCCGCTCACCTTGCGGACGGCCTCGATCTCCTGCCGGAACCGGGTACGGAAGACGGCGTCCGCCGCGTACTGGGCGTGCACCACCTTGACCGCGACATCGCGCCCGGAGCGGGCCCTGCCCCGGTAGACGACGCCCATGCCGCCGGCACCCAGCCGGTCGACGAGCCGGTACCCGCCGAGCGACTTCGGATCGTCCTTGTGCAGCGGCACTCCCCGATCCCTCTCCCCCGTGTGTCGGTTGGGACCACAGAATACGGCCGGGTCCCGTACCTGCGTGTACGGGACCCGGCCGTGCGGTGCTGCGTCAGACGCCCGCGGGCTCCGGCTCGTCGGAGGCGGCCGGGGCGGGCACGCCCGCCTTCTTCAGCCGCTTCGCCGCGCGCTTCTTCGCCCGGCGCTCCTTGCGCAGCTCCAGCATGGCGTAGAGCGTCGGGACGAGGAGCAGGGTGAGCAGCGTCGAGGTGATCAGACCGCCGATCACCACCACCGCCAGCGGCTGGGCGATGAAGCCGCCCTCGCCGGTGACGCCGAGCGCCATCGGAAGCAGGGCGAAGATCGTCGCCAGGGCGGTCATCAGGATCGGGCGCAGCCGGTGGCGGCCGCCCTCGATCACGGCCTCGACCACGCCGTAGCCCTGCCCGCGGTACTGGTTGATGAGGTCGATCAGCACGATCGCGTTGGTCACCACGATGCCGATCAGCATCAGCATGCCGATCATCGCGGGGACGCCCATCGGGGTGCCGGTGAGGACCAGCAGGCCGATCGCGCCGGTGGCCGCGAACGGGATGGAGACCAGCAGGATCAGCGGCTGGGCCAGCGAGCGGAAGGTCGCGACCAGCAGCATGAAGACGATCGCGATGGCCGCCAGCATGGCCAGGCCCAGGTTGGCGAAGGCCTCGTCCTGGTCCTCGGAGACCCCGCCGATCTCGGCCGTCGCGCCCTCGGGCAGGTCCAGGCCGTTGATCGTGGACTGCAGGTCGGCGCTGACCGCGCCGGTGTTGTCACCGGTCGGCTTGGCCGTGATGGTCGCGGCGCGCTGCCCGTCGATCCGGGTCATCGACACCGGTCCGTCGACCAGCTTCACGGTGGCCACGTCGGACAGCTTCACCGGGCCGAGGCGCAGGGCCTTGAGCTCGGCGAGCGTCTCGGCGGGCTTGGCCGAGCGGATGACGATGTCGCGCTCGGCGTCGTCCAGGGTGGCGCGTGCGGCGGTGGTGCCGCGGACGGCCTGGGCGACGGCCGCGCCGAGGGTGGCGTCGTCGAAACCGGCGGCCGCGGCCTTGTCGTTGGCCTTGACCGAGATACGCGGCACGCTCTGGGAGAGGTCGCTGGTGACGTCGGTGACGTCGTCCAGGTCGGCCACGGCCTTGCGGACGTCCTCCGCGGCCTCGCGCAGGACGTCGGCGTCGGCGGCCTTGACGACCACGCTGAGGTCCTGGTTGCCGAAGCCGTCACCGGCGGCGATGGTCGTGGTGCCGATGCCGTCGAGCTTCTTCAGCCCGGCCTCGATGCGGTCGATGACGTCGTCGGAGGAGGCGGAGTCCTCCAGCATCACCGAGTAGGACGCCTGGTTGGTGTCCGTGCCGCCGCCGAAGGCCGCCATGAAGCCGGACGAGCCGATGGTGACCTGGAAGTCCTTGACGCCCTCGGTCTCGCCGAGGAGCTTCTCGACCTTCCTCGCCTGGGCGTCGGTCGCCGCCAGGCTGGTGCCGGGCTTGAGCTCCTGCTTGACGGTGAGGACCTCCTGCTCGCCCTGGTCGAAGAAGTTCGTCTTCAGCAGCGGCGCCATGCCGAAGGTGCCGAGCAGGACGACGACCGCGAGGGCCACGCTGGTCAGCCGGCGCCGGGTGGCGAACCGCAGGACCGGCACGTACAGACGCTGCAGACGGCTCCTGGCCTCCTTCTCCTCGGCGGCACGGCGGGCCTCCTCGGCGTCCTCGGGGGTGCCCTTCGGGGGCCGCAGGAACCAGTACGACAGCACCGGCACGACCGTCAGCGACACCAGCAGGGAGGCCAGCAGCGCGGCGGTGACGGTGAGGCTGAACGAGCCGAACAGCTCGCCCACCATGCCGCCGACCAGGCCGATCGGCAGGAAGACGGCGACCGTGGTGAGCGTCGAGGACGTCACCGCGCCCGCCACCTCGCGGACCGCCTTGAAGATGGCCTGCTCGCGCTCCTCGCCGTAGCCGAGGTGGCGCTTGATGTTCTCCAGGACCACGATCGAGTCGTCCACGACCCGGCCGATGGCGATGGTCAGGGCGCCCAGCGTGAGCATGTTCAGGGACAGGTCCCGGGTCCACAGCACGATCAGCGCGAGGACCACGGACAGCGGGATGGACACCGCCGTCACCAGCGTGGAGCGGACGGACGCCAGGAAGACCAGGATGACCAGGACCGCGAAGAGCAGGCCGAGCGCGCCCTCGGTGGTCAGGCCGTCGATGGCCTTCGCGACCGCCGGGCCCTGGTCGCTGACGACGGTCACCTCGGCACCGGCGCCGAGGTCGGCGCGCAGCTGCGGGAGCTTGTCCTCGACGGCGTCGGAGATGGCGACCGCGCTGCCGTCGCGGTCCATGGTGACCATGACCGCGAGGCTCGGCTCGCCGTTGGTGCGGGTCAGCGAGTCGGCCGGGGCCTCCTCCTGCTTCACGTCCGCGACATCGGCGAGGCGGACCGGCTTCTTCTCGCCCTTGATCCGCAGGTTCTCGATCTGCTCCAGCGAGGTGAAGCCGCCGCCGACCTGGACGGTGCGGTTGGCGCCCGCCTCGTCGAAGGAGCCGGCCGGCACGGTCGCGCCGCCCGCCTGGAGGGCCTGGGCGAGGGACTGCGCGGTCAGCCCGGCCGCGGCCAGCTTCGGCTCGTCGGGGGTGACGGTGACCTGGAGGTCGCGCACCCCGTCGACGGTGACCTGGCCGACGCCGTCGATGTCCTTCAGCGCCGGGACGACCGTGGTGTCGAGCTGGTCGGCCAGCGCCTGCTGGTCCTTGTCGGCGGTGACGGCGAGCACCACGGTCGGCATGTCGTCCGTGGACCCGGCGATGACCTGCGGGTCGACAGCGTCCGGGAGCTGTGCGCGGGCCCGGTTCACGGCCTGCTGGACGTCGGCGACGAGCTGCTGGGTGTTGTTGCCGTAGTCGAAGGACGCCATGATCAGGGCGTTACCCTCGCTGGCGGTGGAGGTGACGCCGGTGATGCCGTCGACGCCTTCGAGGCTGTCCTCGATGGGCTCGACGACCTGCTTCTCCACCACGTCCGGGGAGGCGCCCTGGTAGGGCGCGAGCACCGACACCATGGGCAGTTCGATGGACGGCAGCAACTGCTGCTTGAGCTGGGGTATCGCGATCGCTCCGAAGGCGAGCGCGATGATCGACACGAGCCCGATCAGGGCGCGTTGCGCGAGGCTGAATCTGGACAGCCAGGACATGGGATCAGGGTCTCTCTTCTGTTGAGACGAGCGGCGCCTTAAACCCTGATCCATCCGGAACCCCTGATTCGTAGGCCCGAGGTCCCGTTTCCTTATCCCGCGCCTACTCCACTCGCAGTACGCCCGGCCGCCCTCACTCCACCCTTGGACGGACCAGCCCGGACTCGTAGGCGATCACCACGAGCTGCGCCCTGTCCCGTGCGCCCAGTTTGGCCATGGCCCGGTTGACGTGCGTCTTCACGGTGAGCGGGCTGACTTCCAGGCGCTCGGCGATCTCGTCGTTGGAGTGGCCGGCCGCGACCTGCACCAGCACCTCCCGCTCCCGCACGGTCAGCGCGGCCAGCCGCTCGGAGCGGACCGGGTCAGCGTCCTCGTCGCCCGTGTCGCCCTGGGCGAGGAAGCGGGCGATCAGGCCCTTGGTGGCGGCCGGGGAGAGCAGTGCCTCGCCGCCCGCGGCGACCCGGATGGCGTTGAGGAGTTCGTCGGGCTCGGAGCCCTTGCCGAGGAAGCCGGAGGCCCCGGCGCGCAGCGACTGCACGACGTAGTCGTCGACCTCGAAGGTGGTCAGGATGACCACGCGGACCTGGGCGAGGGACGGGTCGGCGCTGATCAGACGGGTGGCGGCGAGGCCGTCGGTGCCGGGCATCCGGATGTCCATCAGGACCACGTCGGCGCGCTGCTCCTTGGCCAGTTGCACCGCCTCGGCGCCGTCGGAGGCCTCGCCGACGACCTCCATGTCGGGCTCGGAGTCGACCAGGACGCGGAAGGCGCTGCGCAGCAGCGCCTGGTCGTCGGCGAGCAGGACGCGGATGGTCATACGGTCTCCCCCGGTTCTCCCGTGGCGGTGGCGGTACGGGTCCTGACCGGCAGGATCGCATGGACACGGAAGCCGCCGCCGTAGCGGGGGCCGGTGGTGAGAGTGCCGCGCAGGGCGGTGACGCGTTCGCGCATGCCGAGCAGCCCGTGGCCGCCGCCGGAGTTCGGGGCCGTGTCGTCGGGGGTGCCGTTGTCGAGGACGGTGATCTCCATATGGGGTCCCACCCGGACGACGCTGACCTCGGCCTTCGCCGAGTTGCCGGCGTGCTTCTGGACGTTGGTGAGGGCTTCCTGGATGACCCGGTACGCGGCGAGGTCGACGGCGGCGGGGAGGGTGGTGCCCTGGTCGGCGCGGGCCACCTCGACCTGGAGTCCGGCGCTGCGGAAGGTGCCGACCAGTTCGTCGAGGAGGTCCAGGCCGGGCGCGGGTTCGGTGGGGGCCTCCGGGTCGCCGGACTGGCGCAGCAGGCCGACGGTGGCGCGCAGTTCGTTCAGCGCGGAGCGGCTGGCCTCGCGGACGTGGGAGAGGGCCTCCTTGGCCTGGTCGGGGCGCTTGTCCATGACGTGGGCGGCGACTCCGGCCTGCACATTGACCAGGGCGATGTGGTGGGCGACCACGTCGTGCAGGTCGCGGGCGATGCGCAGGCGTTCCTCGGCGACCCGGCGGCGGGCCTCCTCCTCACGGGTGCGCTCGGCGCGTTCGGCGCGCTCCTTGATGGCGTCGACGAAGGCGCGGCGGCTGCGGATGGCGTCGCCGGCGGTGGCGGCCATGCCGGTCCAGGCGAAGATCGCGAGGTTCTCCTGGGCGTACCAGGGCAGCGGGCCCGCGAGCATGGCGGCGCCGGTCAGCACCGTCATGGTGAGCAGGCCGATGCGCCAGGTGGTGGGACGGTCGGTGGTGGACGCGACGGTGTAGAGCGCGATGACCGCGGACATGGCGACGGGGGCGCGGGGGTCGTCGCCGGTGACGCTCTCGATCACGGAGAGGGTGCCGGTGACGGCGAGCACGGTTCTGGGGGCGCGGCGGCGGAAGACGAGGGCGGTGGCGCCGAGGGTGATGAGGGTGAGGCTGGCGAGGTCGGGGGTGCGCAGGGTCCAGGTGACGCCGTCCTGGCTGTGCGGGTCCACGAACGAGCCGGCGACCATGCAGACCAGGACGGCGGCGGCGAGGGCCGCGTCCAGGGCCATGGGGTGCGCTTTGAGATGGGCTCGGGCGCGGTCGAGGGTGTTCACGGCTGTTTACGGTAGCCGGGGTGGGGGTCGGTGCGAATGGTGCCCGGCGCCGGGGCTGGGGTGGGGGTGGGTCGCGCAGCCCGGCGCGTGCGGGGTGCCGCGGCGGGGCGGGCTTCGCTTGCCCGCGCTTGCGGGGTGCCGCGGCGGGGCGGGCTTCGCTTGCCCGCGCTTGCGGGGTGCCTCCCCCAGAGGGGGGACCCCCAGCCCACCCGTGCCGCCTGGGGGTCCCCCCTCTGGGGGAGGCACGACTGCCCGCAGCTACGCGGATATGGCGGTACCGGCTGCCCGCAGCTACGGCGATCGCGCGGCACCGGCTGCTCGGCTCACCCCGGGATCAGGCCGTCGTCGCTCAGGAGTTCCTGGACCTCTTCCAGGGTGGCGTCCGGGGACGGGAGGATGAGGTCCGAGGGTTCCAGGGCGTCGTCGGGGAGGGGGTCGCCCAGCTCGCGGACCTTGGTGAGGAGGGCCTGGAGAGTACGGCGGAAGCCGGGGCCGTCGCCGTTCTCCATCTCGGCCAGAAGCTCGTCGTCCAGCTTGTTGAGCTCGGTGAGGTGGCTGTCGGCCAGCCTCACCTGTCCCTCCCCCATGATCCGTACGATCATGTCGCCCTCCTAGGCGTGGGCCCCTACTGCTTGTCGAAGCGCGGGGTGTCCTGCGGCTGCTGCTGGGGCTGGGACTGGCCGGTGCCGCCCTCGATGGCCTGCTGCTGCCCCGAGGTGCCCCCGGCCAGCTCCGCCTTCATGCGCTGAAGCTCCAGCTCTACATCCGTACCACCGGAGAGCCGGTCCAGCTCGGCCTGGATGTCGTCCTTGTGCATGCCGGACTGGTCGTCGAGGGCACCGGAGGCGAGCAGTTCGTCGATGGCGCCGGCGCGGGCCTGGAGCTGCGCGGTCTTGTCCTCGGCACGCTGGATCGCAAGGCCGACGTCGCCCATCTCCTCGGAGATGCCGGAGAACGCCTCGCCGATCCGGGTCTGCGCCTGGGCCGCGGTGTAGGTGGCCTTGATGGTCTCCTTCTTCGTACGGAAGGCGTCCACCTTGGCCTGGAGCCGCTGCGCCGCGAGGGTGAGCTTCTCCTCCTCGCCCTGGAGGGTGGCGTGCTGGGTCTCCAGGTCGGTCACCTGCTGCTGGAGCGCGGCCCGCCGGGACAGCGCCTCGCGGGCCAGGTCCTCGCGGCCCAGCGCCAGCGCCTTGCGGCCCTGGTCCTCCAGCTTGGACGACTGCGACTGGAGCTGGTTGAGCTGCAGTTCCAGGCGCTTGCGGCTGGTCGCCACGTCGGCGACACCGCGGCGCACCTTCTGGAGCAGTTCCAGCTGCTTCTGGTACGAGTAATCGAGGGTTTCGCGCGGGTCCTCGGCCCGGTCAAGGGCCTTGTTCGCCTTCGCGCGGAAGATCATCCCCATACGCTTCATGACACCGCTCATGGGCTTCGCGCGCCCCCTTCTGACGGACTCCAGCTCCAGCTCCTGCGACAGAACCCACAGTACGGGCCCTGCATCCATTACCGCACTGTTCGGGGACGGATGCGCTCATCCCCAAGGACGACTGACGGCGTCCGGGCTCCGGCGTAAGGAGTAGGTGCTCCCCGGGGTTCCCCGAAACGCTGGCAACGTCCCCTCTGTCCCTTACAGGACGACTGGTGTTGCCGATTCGTTCCCCACCGGGCTGGGGTCCATGCGTGCGGACCCCGTACCCTTGGGTTTTGTGTTCCGTAGCCGTGCCAAGGAAGAGAAGGCACCTGCCGCCGACAAGGCGCCGGTGAACTTCTCCAAGCAGCCCCGCGACCCGCAGGCCCCGAAGGGCAGGCCCACGCCCAAGCGCAGTGAGGCCCAGTCCCAGCGCCGCAGCGTCGCCAATACGCCCACCACCCGCAAGGAGGCGGCCAAGCGCAGCCGGGAGGAGCGCCGGCAGGCGCTGGCCCGTCAGCGCGAGGCGCTGGCCAACGGCGACGAGCGGTACCTGCCCGTACGGGACAAGGGTCCGGTGCGCCGTTTCGCCCGTGACTTCGTCGACTCGCGCCTGAACATCGCGGAGTTCTTCCTCCCGATGGCCGTGATCATCCTCGTGCTGAGCATCACGCCGTCGCAGGCCGTCAAGAGCATCTCGCTGCTGATGTGGCTGGTCGTGATCGTGCTGATCGTGCTCGACTCGATCGTCACCGGCTTCCGGCTGAAGAAGCAGCTCAAGGAGCGCTACCCGGACGAGAACAAGCGTGGCGCGGTCGCCTACGCCCTGATGCGCTCGCTCCAGATGCGACGGCTCCGGCTGCCCAAGCCGCAGGTCAAGCGCGGGGAGCGGCCCTGAGCACGACGCCGTTCTCCGGGGGCGCGGCGGATGCCTGGCTGAGCAAGCTGGGCGGACTGCGGGATGTCGTACGACAGGAGCTGGTGGCCCGGCAGCTCGACGAGCAGATAGTCGGCCGTTACCCGGTGGGGCGGCGGCTGCGCATCCTCGACGTGGGGATGGGGCAGGGCACGCAGGCGCTGCGGCTGGCACGGGCCGGTCATCAGGTGACCGGTCTGGAGCAGGACGCGACGATGATCGCCGCGGCTCGGGAGTCGCTGGCGTCCGAGCCGGTCGGCATCCGGGAGCGGATGCGGATCATCGAGGGGGACGGCCGGGACACCGGTGTGCACTTCCTGCCGGGCAGCTTCGACGTGGTGCTCTGCCACGGCGTGCTGATGTACGTCGAGGAGCCCGACCCGCTGCTGGCGGGTCTGGCGCGGATGCTCGCCCCGGGCGGGCTGCTGTCGCTGCTGGTCCGCAACGGCGACGCGCTGGCGATGCGGCCCGGTCTGTCCGGCGACTGGGCCGGGGCGCTGGCCTCCTTCGACACCACCGCCTACCGCAACCGGCTGGGCCTGGACGTCCGGGCGGACCGGCTGGCCACGCTGAAGGCGACGCTCGCCGGGATCGGCGCCCCGCTGCACACCTGGTACGGCGTGCGGGTGTTCACCGACACCGCGGCGGACGGCGCCGAGATCCCCGCCGACCTGGAGAGTCTGCTGGCCGTGGAGGAGCGGGCGGGCCGCACGGACCCGTACCGGGGGGTCGCGGCGCTGCTGCACCTGTGCGGGGTGCGGGGCTGAGGCCGTCAAAGCCCACCGGCTGAGCCCGGTCGGGCAGTGGGAAGGGGCGGCGGTACGTGAATCACGTACCGCCGCCCCTTCCCGTACCGCTGTGCCGCTGTGCCGCGCTACTCGTCGGCGTGCAGGCTCATGGGGCCGTAGATCTCGGTGGCGTCCTCGAACAGACGTACCTGGTCCACGCCTCCGGCGAGCAGGTCCTTCCACACCTCACCGATCCAGGACTCGGCGTCGCCCTGTGTCGAGAACTCCTCGGGCTCCACCGCGGGCGCGGTCTCGGTCCCGTCGGACTTCTCGAACCGCCACGTCCATGTCGCCATGCATGCCTCCCCTGGGTGAGCACTGGTGCTGGTCAGCCTATAGGTGGGTGCCCGCAGCGCACGTCATGGCGTCAACAGTGAAAATCATGGTGTGGAACTGACATTGCTGGGCACCGGCGCCCCCGCGGGCCTCCCCCGCCCCGACTGCCCCTGCGCGGTGTGCGCGACCGCCCTCGGTCCGGACGCCCGGGCGGCGACCGCGCTGCTCGTCGACGGGGCGCTGCTGCTGGACCTGACGCCCGGTGCCGCGTTCGCGGCGGCGCGGGCGGGCAAGTCCCTGGGCGGCGTACGGCAGGTGCTGCTCTCGCACCCGCACGACGGACCGGCCGTCGAGGTGCCCGCCGGACTCCCCGCCCCCGGACGGGTGCCGGACGGACGGGAGTTGACGCAGCTGACGGGGCACCGGGTGCGGGCGCTGGCGATGGACGCGGGCGGCACCGGGTACGCGGTGACCGGGCCCGGCGGACAGCGGCTGCTGTATCTGCCGCCCGGGAGCGCGCCGGCCGGGATCGAGGACGGGGGCATCGGTACGTACGACATGGTCGTCGCCGATGTCATGGGGCGGCCGGACGCGCTGGCGCGGCTGAGGGCCGTGGGGGCGATCACGCCGACGACGGACGTCGTCGCCGTCCACCTGGACCACGACGTGCCGCCGGGCGCGGAGTTGCGGCGCCGCCTCGCCTCCCTGGGGGCGCGGGCGGTGCCGGACGGGGCGACGCTGGTGGTCGGGGCGTACGAGGAGGTGCCCGACGTGCCGCGGCGGACGCTGGTGCTGGGCGGCGCCCGGTCGGGGAAGTCGGTGGAGGCGGAGCGGCGCCTGGAGGCGTTCCCGGACGTGCTGTACGTGGCGACGGGCGGGCTGCGCGGCGGGGACACCGAGTGGACGGCGCGGGTGGCGGCGCACCGGGAGCGGCGGCCGGGGTCGTGGCGTACGGAGGAGACCTGCGACCTGGTGCCGCTGCTGGCCGAGGACGGGCCGCCGCTGCTGATCGACTGTCTGTCGCTGTGGCTGACGGACGCGATGGACGCGGTCGGGGCGTGGGACGACGCGATGTGGGCGGACGGCGGGGAGAGGGCGCTGCGGGAGCGGGTGCGCGAGCTGACCGAGGCGGTGCGGGCGACGCGGCGGACGGTGGTGGCGGTGTCCAACGAGGTCGGTTCGGGGATCGTGCCGGCGACCGCGTCGGGGCGGCGGTACCGGGACGAACTGGGGCGGCTGAACACGGCGTTCGCGGCGGAGTGCGAGCACGTGCTGCTGGTGGTGGCGGGGCAGGCGGTGGCGCTGCGGGGGTGAGGGGCCGAGGGGCTACGCGTTGCCTTCCTTGCGGGCGATGACCCGGTAGGTGCCCGCGAAGGCGGTGTGGCGCAGCAGCGGGTAGCGGATGTGCTGTGTGGTTCTGACGATCGTGCAGGAGCGGGAGTGCAGTTCCGCGCGGAGGTTCTCCAGCGGCAGCAGGTGCGCGTGGCGGGGTTGCGGCCGGGGCTGCCACCAGCGGCCGAGGAGCCGGGCGAACCGGCTGTGCGGGTCGGGGAGTTCCAGCAGGAGGTGGCCGCCGGGGCGCAGGGCGGTGAGGGCGGCCCGGAGGAGTTCCCGGGGGTCGGTGGTGTGCGACAGGTGGTGCAGGACGCTCACCACGTCGTAGCGGGCGCGCAGCCGGGCCGCCAGGTGGGGGTTGGTCAGGTCGCCCGTGTACGCCTCCTCCAGATGGCCCGCGGCCAGGGCCTTTTCGAGGCGGGAGGCGGGGTCGACGCCGTCGAAGGCGGTGTACGGGAAGAGTTCCTTCGCCGCCGCCGGGAACGCCGCGTCGCCGGTGCCGACGTCCAGCCAGCTCTCCGGTTCCGGGAAGGGCAGCATCGCGCGGGCCGTGGCCCGCAGATCCCTGCGGCCGGGCCGGTACAGGGGGCGGCCGGGGCGGGCCGGGCAGGGGTTCTGGAAGGCGTGGGCGCAGTCGTGGCACTCGGTCAGGGGGAGCAGGGCGCGCAGACGTCTGGAGCCGCACCAGGGGCAGTCGTCGCGGCGGGGAACGGGGGCGGAGGAAGGGGGCTCGGCGAGGTGGGCGGACATGGGCGACTCCGGGCGCGAGGGGCGTACGACAATCCGCAGCAAAACGGAACGTATGGGATCGCGATCTTGGGTGCAACGACGCCGCCCCGGAGCCGGGGTGACGTGGCGGGGTGTCCGGTGGCGATCTGGCGGCGTTCCGTTCGACCGGTGCCGGTACTGTTCGGCGAATGAGCTCGCTTAATCTCGACGACTTCACCGATCTGATCGAGCGCCCCGACAGCAAGGTGCGGCGCGACGCGGAGGCGCGCCGGGAGCGCCAGATCGTGCCGCCCGGATCGCTGGGCCGCCTCGACGACCTGGGTGAGTGGCTGGCGGCCGCGCAGGGTGCCGTGCCGGTGCGGCCGGTGGAACGGCCGCGGGTCGTGCTCTTCGCCGGTGACCACGGGATCGCCGAGCTGGGGGTCTCGCGACGGCCGGCCGGCGGCGCGGGGCAGTTGGTGCGGGACATCCTGGACGGCGGCCGGCCGGTGTCGGTGCTGGCGCGGCGGCTCGGGGTGCCGGTGCGGGTCGTGGACATGTCCCTGGACTGCGATCCCGACTCGCTGCCCGAGACCGTCGTACGGCACCGGGTGCGGCGCGGCAGCGGCCGGATCGACATCGAGGACGCGCTGACCCTTGAGGAGGCGGAGGCGGCGTTCCGGACCGGTGTCACCCTCGCCGACGAGGAGGCCGACTCCGGGACCGATCTGGTCGTGCTCGGTGATGTGAGCGTGGGCGGTACGACCGTGGCGGGCGTGCTGGTCGCCGCGCTGTGCGGGACCGACGCGTCCGTGGTGACCGGGCGGGGTGGGCTGGCCATCGACGACCTGGCCTGGATGCGCAAGTGTGCGGCGATCCGGGACGCGTTGCGGCGGGCGCGGCCGGTGCTCGGGGATCAGTTGCAGTTGCTGGCGACGGTGGGCGGGGCGGATTTCGCGGCGCTCACCGGGTTCTTGCTGCAGAGCGCTGTGCGGAAGATGCCGGTGCTGCTGGACGGGGTGGTGGTGGCCGCGTGCGCGCTGGTCGGGCAGCGGGTTGCCTTTCGGGCGCCGGACTGGTGGCTGGCGGCGCACGACAGTGGGGAGCCGGGGCAGGTGAAGGCGCTGGATCGGATGGCGTTGGAGCCGCTGCTTGCGCAGGGTGTGAAGGTCGGCGAGGGGGCCGGGGGGTTGTTGGCGCTGCCGATGGTGCAGGCTGCGGCGGCGTTGGCGGCGGAGTTGCCGGAGGTCTCCGACGGGGCGGCGAAGCCGGAGGAGTGACCCGGGGTTTGGTGGGGGCCGTCGGCCGGGGGTGCCGTGGGGGTGGGTGCGCTTGCCCGCGCTTGCGGGGTGCCTCCCCCAGAGGGGGGACCCCCAGCCCACCCGTGCCGCCCTGCGGCACGACTGCCCGCAGCTAGGACGGCATGGCTGCCCGCAGCTACTGGGGTTTGGCGGTGCCGCCCGCAGCTAGGTTGGCTCGTTTGGTTTGCCTCCCACCCAGTCCTGGAGTTTTTGCATGGGGACTGTCCAGCGGCGGTCGTGGTGGTAGGCGCGGAGCATGGCTCGGGCTCGGGCTCGGGGGCGGTTCTTGTAGAAGCGGCGGGACCAAGGGGTGTCGGGGCGGGCCAGGCGGATCGCGGCGATCAGGGCCAGGAACGGGATCACCACCCCGAACACCGCCATCTTCGCCTTGCCCTTGGCCAGGGCGATCAGGGAGAAGAGGAAGCTGGTCGCCACCGTCCAGATGACCGTGCCGCGGTCCTGGAGTTCGTCGTCGCTGAGGTCGTTGACGCCGAACGGGGAGAAGCCGGAGAGGACCAGGCCCACCAGCGCGGCCGTGAGGATGACCATCTCCACGCTCTGGCGGCCCTCCTCCGTCCAGTAGACGTCGGCCAGGTGCAGGATCAGCGCGAACTCGTCCAGCACCAGACCCGCGCCGATCCCGAACACCACCGCGCACGCGGCCGCCCCGAACCCGTACCGGCTGCTCGCCACCGCGCCGAAGCCGCCGATCACGGTGAGGATGACTCCGGGCACGACGTGGTGGATGTGCACCCCGCCCGCGCTGACGTTGCCGAACGGACCCCGGCCCGCGCGGATGAGGCGGGTGATCAGCCGGGTGACGAGGAACGTCACGACGAAGGCGGTCAGGGCGAGCAGCAGGGGCAGTTTGCCCGGTTCGATGATGTTGCGATGCAGCCATTGCCCCATGTCCCGAGTGTCACCGGGGTACTGGACCGGCGCGGCCGGGACTGGGCCGCCTGACGTAACCTTCCGCCCGTGTCCACAACCCGCCTCGACCCCGGCCTCCGTTTCGCCTTCGGCACCCTCACCGTCCTGCCCGTGAAAGTCGAGCGCTGGGACCGGGACGCCGCGCGCGGCGGCATGCTCTGCGCTCCCGTGGTCGGACTGGTGGTCGGCGCGGGCGCCGCGGCCGTCGGACTGACCCTGCTCTACCTCGGCGCCGGCACCCTGCTCGCCGCCGTCGGCTCCGTGGCCGTACCCGCCCTGCTCACACGCGGACTGCACCTCGACGGCATCGCCGACACCGCGGACGGGCTCGGCAGCGGCAAGCCCGCCGAGGACGCGCTGCGGATCATGAAGCAGTCGGACATCGGGCCGTTCGGGGTGATCACCCTCCTGTTCGTCCTGCTCGCCCAGGTCGCCGCCCTGGCGCAGGTGTACGACGACTCCTGGGCCCGGGGTGCGCTCGCCGCCGTCGTCTCCGCCGTGGCCGCGCGGCTGGCGCTCACCCTGGCCGCGCGTACCGGCGTGCCCGCGGCCCGGCCGGAAGGGCTCGGCGCCGCCGTCGCCGGGGTGGTGCCCGTGCGCTCGGCGGCCGTCGTCACGGCCGTCGCCGCGCTGGCCGCCGCTGCCGCCGGGACCCTCTTCGGCGCCGACGACGCCGTACGCACCGCCCTCGCCCTCCTCGCCGCCCTCGCCCTCGCCGAACTCCTCCTGCGCCGCTGCGTCCGCCGCTTCGGCGGGGTCACGGGCGATGTCTTCGGCGGGCTGGCGGAGACGGCGGCCACGGCGTCGTTGGTGGTCCTGACCTTCGCGGCGTGACAGGCCTCTAGCAGGCCTTGCGCCATACCCCCAGCTCGTACCTCTTCAGCAGCGAGCTGAGGCCGAGCCGTCGGGACTGCGGGCAGAAGCGGCCGGTCGGGAGCTCGTACTCGACGTGGAAGACCGCCTTGTCCGCCTCGATGAACGGCTTCAGCGTCTCGCACTCGTCGTACTGGGCGCACTGCTCGTTCACCGCGAAGTCGAAGTCGCCGACCAGTTCCGGGATCTGGTCCAGGTCGTTCTTCAGGCCGACGGCCAGGCCCCGGTCGTGGGCCAGCTTCGCGATCAGGCGGTTGTAGCGGAGCTGGTCCTTCGCGGTGAGCGGGAAGCCAGTGCGGTTGAGGTAGCCGTCCATGTTGTCCGGCTCGACGGCGTCGAAGCCCTTGTCGCGGCACATGTCGAAACGCTCGGCCATCAACGGCTCCAGGACGTCGGTACGGCGGATGTCCAGCCAGCGCTCGCCCTTCCAGCCGTTGCCGCGGCCGAGCAGCGACTCGGGGAAGTCGTCGGCGTCCGGGCGGAACTCCTCCCAGGCGCCGGTGGAGAGGTAGCAGATCACCTTGCGGCCGTCCCGGTGCAGGTCGGCGACCGTCTCCGCCGAGTGGTCGAAGCCGTCGATGTCGTACACCGGTACGTCGACGGACGCGTCGAGGCGGCCGCTGAGCTGCCACTGCCAGTCCGTGCCGGGGCGGGGCTGCCAGCGTGGACCGGTGGGGCGCTTGTCGTCCGACGACGCGGTGCAGGCGGCGGTGAGCAGCAGGGCGAGCAGGGCGGCGGCGAGGGTGGGGAGGCGGCGTCTCACACGGCGATGGTCTCTCATCGGTGCGCTGTGGCCCTTCCGAGGTGGATGCGGACGAGGGTCAGTTGGGCGGCGGTGGCCAGGGCGTAGAGCGCCGTCGAGGTGTCCGTGAGGGTCTGGGTCAGGGCCGTTGCCGTGCAGATGACGGCCGTGCCGGTGACCGCGCCGAAGGACTGGAGCAGCAGGCCCGTCCAGATCACCGCGCCCAGGAGGAGCAGGGCGGGGGTGGGGGGTGCGAGTGTGAAGGCGAAGGCGAGGGTGAGGAGGGTGACCGAGTAGGCGGTCAGGCCCGTGGCTATGTGGCGGGTGGTTCGGCGGCGGAATGTGCGGGGGGTTGTCGCGGAGCGGAGTGTTGTCAGGGCTGAGCTGCGGAAGCGGTACAGGAGGTATTCGGCGGGGCCCATGCTCAGGGTGAGGGCGGCGGCTGTGCGTACGTCGTCCAGGGCCGTGTGGATGACCAGGGCGCCGGTCGCCAGGCCGAAGAGGGCGTACGGGAGCGAGCCGGCGAGGGGTGGCGCCGTGGGGGTGGGTGCGCTCGCCGGCGCTTGCGGGGTGCCGCTGCGCCCAGCCGTGCCGCCTGGGGGTCCCCCCAGGCCCTTGAGGCACTGGGGGAGGCACGACTGCCCGCAGCTATGTCGGTTGGGCCGCACCGCCACGCCGCGGCACGAGGGCCCGCAGCCGCGTGGACTCGGCTGCCCGCCGCTGCGGCAGTCCAGTAGGGCCAGGGTCGCCACTGCTGCCAGGGACAAGGTCAGCGCCCCTGCTCTCGCCGCGGCCGGGAGAGGGTGGATCACTGTCAGTACCGCGCCCGCTGTCAGCGGTAGGAGTGCCGTCAGCAGGGCCCGTTCGCGGCCCAGTACCAGCAGCGCCGTCGCCGCGCCCAAGTAGCAGGACTGGGCCGCCGCCGCGAGCAGCGGGGCCGTGGATGCGAAGGGCGCCGCCGTCACCGTGCCCAGCACCGCGCCCGTCGCCCCGCCCCGTAGCAACGCGCTGCGTGCCGCCCGCTTGTCCCCCATCCCCAGCCACAGGTACGCCCGGTGCGCCACCCCCTGGTTCCAGGCCCAGCCGAACAGGGCCGCTGTCAGGAGCGGGGCTGTCGCCGACGGGCCCAGTAGGGGTGCCGCCAGGACGTACCCGAGGCCGGGGAGGGCGAAGACGGCGCCGCGCAGGAGGCAGGGAAGCAGGCCCACCCGCCAGGGGTCCGCGGGAGCGCGCCGTGGCTCTGCCGGGCGGCGCGGGACGCGGGTGTACAGCTTCTCCGCCAGGGCGAAGGAGTTGTCCGCGCCGTAGCGTTCGCGGATCAGGTCGTCCGTCAGGCCGTCGGATTCGAGGAGCGCGGCGATCTCGTCGGGGTGGACCGCGGCGGCCACGAAGTCGTCGAGGCGGTCGGCCAGTTCGGTCACCGGGTCGGGGCGGTTCACCAGTCCGTCCCCACCGTCGCGAGCTTCTCGTACCAGGGGTCGCGCAGTTCCAGGGTCCAGTCGGTGACGGTTTCCACGGACGGCTCGTACCGCTCGGGCAGGCCCGCCAGTTCCCGGTAGATCGTGCGGAAGGCGTCCACCGAGCGGCGCAGGGTGAAGCGGTCGATGACCCGTTGGCGGGCCTGCGCGCCGAGGCGCAGGCGGCGGTCGTCGTCCTTGAGCAGGGTCAGGGCTGCCGCCGCCATCTGCTCCGGCTCGCGCGGCGGGACCACCAGCCCCGTGTCGCCGACCGCCTCGCGCACTCCCCCGACGTCCGTGGAGACCGTCGTACGGCCGCAGGACATCGCCTCGATGAGGGAGAACGGGAAGCCCTCCGAGATGGAGGAGAGCATGACCACGTGCCCGGCCGCGTACGCCCGCCAGACCTCGCTGACCCGGCCCTCGAAGGTGAGGCCGTCGGCCACGCCGAGTTCGGCGGCGAGTTTCTCCAGCCGGGTGCGGTAGGCCTCGCCGCCGGGCGGGACGGGGCCGAACAACCGCAGCCGGGTCTGGGGGAGTTCGACGCGGACCAGGGCGTAGGCCCGTAGCAGGGTCTCCAGGTCCTTGATGGGGTCGATCCGGCCGCACCAGGTGAGGGTGGGGACGTCGGGTTCGGGCCCGGCGTGTGGGAAGGCGTGCGGGTCCACGCCGTTGTAGACGGTGCGGATGCGGTCGGCGTCGGCGCCGCCGCGCTCCTCCCAGCGCCGGTTGTACTGGTTGCAGGGTGTGATCAGGTCCGCGGCCCGGTACCCGTGTGAATTCAGTTCACGGTAGAAGCCGAGCATGAACGCCTTCACGGGCCAGCGCTGTTCGGCGCCGCGGTATCCGAGGTAGCGCTCGCGCAGATAGATGCCGTGCTCGGTGAGGAGGAACGGTACGCCGTCCAACTCCCGTGCGGCGAGCGCGGGCAGCGTGGCGAGGCCGCTGCTCACCGCGTGCGCCACGCAGTCCTCCGGGAGCCGCACCGCCAGCGGGCGCAGGGCGTGTTCCAGCAGGTCGAGCGCGGTGAGCGCGTCGTGCACGGTCGGGTCGGCGACGGCCGTCGGCAGATGCGGCATCGTCCAGATCCACATCAGCGACCGCAGTGCGGCCTCGCCGCGCAGCGCCCCCGACAGCCGTCCCGCCCGCGCCAGTTCGGCCAGCTCGTACAGGGCCTCCCCGAAGTCGGCGCGGGAGTCGGGTTCGAGGAAGGAGAGCAGGAACCGTTCGTAGGAGTCGAGGAACCGGCGGCGGGTACGGCCGAGCAGCGGGCGTCCGCCGCCGGGCGGCGTCGGCCCCCACAGCGGGACCGGCACATGGCGGCGGACGTTCGGCGGCAGTTCCCAGGTGACCGGTTCCCGGCCGGAGCCGGTGAGCGAGACGATGTCGAAGGACACCTCCGGCATGCCCCGGACGAGCTGGTCGCACCAGGTGCTGACGCCGCCGTGGACATGCGGGTAGGTGCCTTCGGTGAGCATGGTGACAGGACGGCGCATCGCTGCGCGGGTTCCCCCCTGTGATGCGGACGAGGTACGCGGGGCGGGCCCGCCCTACGGCAGGTTCAGCGTGAGCGCGGACTGGAGCAGTCCGGGCGCTCCCCAGGCCGAGCGCTTGCCCGCGTACGAGGTGCCGAAGGCGGTGGTGCCCAGGAGCTGCTGCTGCCGGGTGCCCTCCGGTGCCGTCACCGGGATCTGCGTGCCGGACGGCGCGGTGATCGTGACGGTCCGTCCGATGCGGTAGGCCGTGACCTTGTTGTTCGCCACCGCTTTGCGCCACGCCTCGCGGCGCTGCAGCTCGGTACCGATCGCCTTCTGGGAGAGGTTCTGCACCGGGGTGTTGTCGGCGAACAGGGCGCGGTAGTCGCCGAGGATCCGGTTGAGCACCGGGTAGAGGATGCGTTCCTCGGCGAGGTTGGACTGGTGGACGTAGTGCGGGCGGGGGTCGTTGCCGACCACGTGCCCGAGGGCGATGCGGGTCTCCTGCGGGACGATGTACTCGGCGTAGCCGGTGGCCGGGTCGAGCGGCTCGTCGAGGCAGGTGGAGGCGGGGTTGTCCTCGCAGATGCCGCTGCCGCCGTCGGCGCGGGAGGTGTAGATCCAGTTGTACTCGTCGGCCATCTCGGCGGCGGTGCCGGTGTTGTAGTACACGTTCATCGGGTGCCGCGGCACGGTCAGGGCGCCTCCGACCGCGCGCTGCTCGGGCTCGCGGGAGTTGTCGGAGGCGGTCCACTTCACGCCGTTGTCGGCGAGGGCGCCGGCCAGGTTCGGGTTGTCGGCGGGCTGCTGGGGCAGGGTCTTCAGGCCCGAGTGCTCGCCGGTGACGAGTTCGGTGCGGTCGACCTGGATGCCCTTGCCCACGGCCCAGTTGTGGTTGTCCCGGATCTGCTGGGAGATCTCGGAGCGGCTCATGTACTTGACGGAGCCGTCGGCGTTCTTCGCGCAGGTCCACGGCACCGTGGAGGTGTCCTGGACGCAGCCGAGGAAGGGGTGGGTCCAGGTGTGGTTGATCCAGCGGTACTGGGCGCGGTCGGCGACCAGGCGGGTGGCGAGCGGGTCGGTGCCGCCGTGCTCGCTCTTCCACTCCTCGCCGGACCCGGCGTTGTAGACCAGGTCGAGGGTGAAGCCCTGTTCGCGCTGCCACTGCGCGGCGTAGGCGGCGTCGGCGGCGGTCATGCGGATCGGGTCGGTCTCCTCGCCGCCGCCGACGCAGTCGATGTCGCCGGGGGTGCAGTTGCGCTCGGTGTCCCAGCGGGCGTCGGGCGCGAGGACGTCGTCGACGTGGACGGCGAAGTAGTTGCGGTCCTGGCCCAGGTGGACGCCCTGGGTCAGCCACTCCACGATGCCGCGGGCGAGCAGCCGGAACTGCCGCTGGTGCTGGTTGTAGGCGAAGGTGACGACCAGTTCGCGGCGCCCGTCGTGGGCGTACTCGCCGACCAGGCTGCCGCGTCCCTCGCCCTCGGGGACGGGGAGGTCGACGTAGCTGGTGAAGCCGGCGCGGGGGCGGGCGACGTAGCCGTAGCTCTCCTGGACGGTCGGCGCGTTGTCCTCGAAGGCGAAGGCGCCGTCGAGGTAGCCGAACGCGGAGGACTTCCCGGCGGCGGTGACGGCGGCCTCCCGGCCGTCGAGGCTGCCCGCCCAGCCGCCCTCGCTGGTGTAGTCGAGGCCGACGCCGGGGTGGGCCCAGGTGTAGGCGTCGACCTGCGGGACGCCGAAGGTCCGCTCGAAGGTCTCCAGGGCGGTCTGCTCGGCGGAACCGGCTCCGAACGGGGCCTCGTTGGGCAGCACCACGCCCTGGAACTTCGCCCGCGGCCGTCCGCCGACGGTGTCGCTGAGGAAGCCGGCGGTGAGGGCCGGACGGGCAGAATCGTTCAGGTCGACGGTGGTGTACGGGATGCCCGTACCGCGCAGCTGGGCCACGATGGCCCCGACCGCGCTGCCGCCGTCGTCCACCACCAGGACCCGCAGGTCGACGCGCGGCTCCACCGCGGCCGCCGCGCCGGGCGCCCCCGGGCCCAGCGTCATCGCCCCCACGGCCGTCAGTACGGCGGCGGTGCATCTCCATCGGTACGCGCGGTGCGTCATGTGTTGTCTCCCCCCACAGGACCCGTCATGACATGTCGACGGGGATCCTCGGAAATCATGCGAAGCGGCCGGCCCTCGGCTCGCCGGAACGCGTTGAGTGTGGCTCAGGTCACCGGGAGTGAGAGCGGTGAAGCCGCAACGACGCCACTGACAGGTGAACGCCCGCAGGAATGAGCGAACGGGACACACGCGCGTAGGCTCAAGCCCGAGTGTCAGCACCGGGGAAGGCCCCGCTGAGCCGCACCTGCGTCATCGGAATTAGGGTCGGCCGTCGGGCCCGGTCGACCCACCATCTTTCGGCCACTGCAACTTCACATCGGAAGCGAGAATTCACCACCGTGACTGCTCTGACTCTCAGCACCGCCGCGGCGGCCGGCCTTAGGGCCGACGCGATCGTGATCGGTGTCGCCAAGGGCGCCAAGGGCCCCGTGGTCGCCCCTGGTGCCGAAGCCCTGGACAAGGCATACGACGGCCGCCTGGCCGGCATCCTGGAGACCCTCGGTGCCTCCGGCGGCGAGGGCGAGGTGACCAAGCTCCCGGCCCCGGCCGGATTCAAGGCGCCGCTCGTCGTCGCCGTCGGCCTGGGCGCGGAGCCCGAGAAGGACGCCGAGTACGACGCGGAGGCGCTGCGCAAGGCCGCCGGTGTCGCGGCGCGCACGCTCGCCGGCTCCAAGAAGGCCGCCTTCGCCCTCCCCCTCGCCGACGCCGCCGACGCCGGGGCGATCGCCGAGGGCGCGCTGCTGGGCGCGTACTCCTTCGGCGCCTACAAGGACAGCGGCAAGGACGGCAAGGGGAACGGCAAGGCGCCGCTCGCCGAGGTCGCGCTGCTCGGCGGCAAGCCCCGGGACAAGGCGTACCGGGCCGCGATCGAGCGGGCCACCGCCGTCACCGAGGAGCTCAACCGTGCCCGCGACCTGATCAACACCCCGCCGAACGACCTCTACCCGGAGGCGTTCGCGGCCGTCGCGCAGGCGGCGGGCAAGGAGCACGGCATCAAGGTGCAGGTGCTCGACGAGAAGGCGCTGGCCAAGGGCGGCTACGGCGGCATCCTCGGCGTCGGCGCCGGCTCCGCGGCCGGTCCGCGGCTGGTGAAGCTGTCGTACACGCACTCCAAGGCCAAGAAGCACCTGGCGTTCGTCGGCAAGGGCATCACCTACGACTCGGGCGGCATCTCGCTGAAGCCGGCCGGTCACAACGAGACGATGAAGTGCGACATGAGCGGTGCCGCCGCCGTGTTCGCCGCCGTCGTCGCGGCGGCCCGGCTGGGCCTGGAGGTCAATGTCACCGGCTGGCTGGCGCTGGCCGAGAACATGCCGTCCGGTTCCGCCACCCGCCCGGGTGATGTGCTGCGCATGTACAGCGGCAAGACCGTCGAGGTGCTGAACACCGACGCCGAGGGCCGCCTGGTGCTGGCCGACGCGCTGTGGGCGGCCTCGGAGGAGAAGCCGGACGCGATCGTGGACGTGGCGACGCTGACCGGTGCCATGGTGCTGGCGCTGGGCAACCGGACGTTCGGCGTGATGGCCAACGACGACGCGTTCCGCACGGCGATCGTGGAGGCCGCCGAGGAGGTCGGCGAGGCGTCCTGGCCGATGCCGCTGCCGGACCACCTGCGCAAGGGCATGGACTCCGCCACCGCCGACATCGCCAACATGGGCGAGCGGATGGGCGGCGGCCTGGTCGCGGGCCTGTTCCTGCGCGAGTTCGTGGGCGAGGGCATCACCTGGGCGCACCTGGACATCGCGGGCCCGGCCTTCAACGAGTCCGGTCCGTTCGGTTACACCCCCAAGGGCGGTACGGGGTCGGCGGTGCGGACGCTGGTCCGGCTCGCCGAGCTGACGGCCGAGGGCGACCTGGGCTGATCCACTCGACGGGGCCTCGCGCGCGGGTAGGGCGAGGCCCCGTCGCCTTGTGTTTCGCGTGTTCGCTTATGAGCGTGTGGTGTCTCACACGTCGGCCCCGCGTCTCGTTCCCCTCCGACAAGTGCGAAGATGGGCGTCGGCAGGACAGGGCCCCACCAAGGGCCGAAAGAACGAGCGGCCGGACACCAGCCGCCGACCGGTCACTGGAGACCGGCGTGGCGCACATGCATGGAGGACGTGACGTGGCGAACGACGCCAGCACCGTTTTCGACCTAGTGATCCTCGGCGGTGGTAGTGGCGGTTATGCCGCGGCCCTGCGCGGGGCTCAGCTGGGCCTGGACGTCGCCCTGATCGAGAAGGACAAGGTCGGCGGCACCTGCCTGCACCGGGGTTGCATTCCCACCAAGGCTCTGCTGCACGCCGGTGAGATCGCCGACCAGGCCCGCGAGAGCGAGCAGTTCGGTGTGAAGGCCACCTTCGAGGGCATCGACATCGCCGGGGTCCACAAGTACAAGGACGGCGTGATCTCCGGCCTGTACAAGGGCCTGCAGGGTCTGGTCGCCTCCCGCAAGGTGACGTACATCGAGGGCGAGGGCCGGCTGTCCTCCCCCACCTCCGTCGACGTCAACGGCCAGCGCGTCCAGGGCCGTCACGTCCTGCTGGCGACCGGCTCCGTGCCGAAGTCGCTGCCGGGCCTGGAGATCGACGGCAACCGCATCATCTCCTCCGACCACGCCCTCGTCCTGGACCGTGTGCCGAAGTCCGCGATCATCCTGGGCGGCGGTGTCATCGGCGTCGAGTTCGCCTCGGCGTGGAAGTCCTTCGGCGCGGACGTCACCGTCATCGAGGGTCTGAAGCACCTCGTCCCGGTCGAGGACGAGAACTCCTCCAAGCTTCTTGAGCGCGCGTTCCGCAAGCGCGGCATCAAGTTCAACCTGGGCACCTTCTTCCAGAAGGCCGAGTACACCCAGGACGGCGTCAAGGTCACCCTCGCCGACGGCAAGGAGTTCGAGGCCGAGGTGCTGCTGGTGGCCGTCGGCCGCGGCCCGGTCTCGCAGGGCCTCGGCTACGAGGAGCAGGGCGTCGCGATGGACCGCGGCTACGTCCTGGTCGACGAGTACATGCGCACCAACGTTCCCACCATCTCCGCCGTCGGTGACCTGGTCCCGACCCTCCAGCTCGCGCACGTCGGCTTCGCCGAGGGCATCCTGGTGGCGGAGCGCCTGGCCGGTCTGAAGACCGTCCCGATCGACTACGACGGTGTCCCCCGCGTGACCTACTGCCACCCGGAGGTCGCCTCCGTCGGCATCACCGAGGCCAAGGCCAAGGAGATCTACGGTGCGGACAAGGTCGTCGCTCTGAAGTACAACCTGGCGGGCAACGGCAAGAGCAAGATCCTGCAGACCGCGGGCGAGATCAAGCTCGTCCAGGTCAAGGACGGCGCGGTGGTCGGCGTCCACATGGTCGGCGACCGCATGGGCGAGCAGGTCGGCGAGGCCCAGCTGATCTACAACTGGGAGGCCCTGCCGGCCGAGGTCGCGCAGCTCATCCACGCCCACCCGACGCAGAACGAGGCGCTCGGCGAGGCCCACCTGGCCCTGGCCGGCAAGCCGCTGCACGCGCACGACTGACCCCTCGGTCGACAACGCGACGACACAGACTTCCGCAATCCGTTAGGAGCAACCGAAACCATGGCGGTTTCCGTAACCCTTCCGGCGCTCGGCGAGAGCGTCACCGAGGGCACTGTCACCCGCTGGCTGAAGGCCGAGGGCGAGCGCGTCGAGGCCGACGAGCCGCTGCTGGAGGTGTCGACCGACAAGGTCGACACCGAGATCCCCTCCCCTGCCGCCGGTGTCCTGGCCTCCATCAAGGTCGCCGAGGACGAGACCGTTGAGGTCGGCGCCGAGCTGGCCGTCATCGACGACGGCACGGGCGCGCCCGCTGCCGCCCCGGCCCCGGCCGCCGAGCCCGCGCCCGCCGCGGCTCCCGAGCCGGCCGCTGCCGCCCCCTCCACCGAGCAGGCCGCCCCGGCCCCGGCGCCCACCGCCGAAGCCACCGCCGGCGCCGGTTCCGCCCAGGGCACGGACGTGGTCCTGCCCGCGCTCGGCGAGTCCGTCACCGAGGGCACCGTCACCCGCTGGCTGAAGTCGGTCGGTGACACCGTCGAGGCCGACGAGCCGCTGCTGGAGGTGTCCACCGACAAGGTCGACACCGAGATCCCGGCGCCCGCCTCGGGTGTGCTGCTGGAGATCACGGTCGGCGAGGACGAGACGGCCGAGGTCGGCGCCAAGCTCGCCGTCATCGGTGCCGCGGGTGCCGCTCCGGCCGCTGCCCCGGCTCCCGCCGCCCCGGCCCCGGCCGCCGCCCCGGCGCCCACCCCGGCCCCGGCCGCCCCCGCGCCCGCTCCGGTCGCCGCCCCGGCCCCAGCCGCGCCCGCGCCCGCTCCGGTCGCCGCCCCGGCCCCGGCCGCTCCGGCGCCCGCTCCGGCCGCTCCGGCTCCGGTCACCCCGGCCGCTCCCGCGCCGGCCGCCGCGAAGGCGACCGACGAGGGCGCCTACGTGACCCCGCTGGTGCGCAAGCTCGCCGCCGAGAACGGCGTCGACCTGTCCACCGTCAAGGGCACCGGCGTCGGCGGCCGTATCCGCAAGCAGGACGTGCTCGCCGCCGCCGAGGCCGCGAAGGCCGCCCCGGCTCCGGCCGCCGCTGCCGCCCCGGCCGCCGCGAAGAAGGCCCCCGTGCTGGAGGTCTCCCCGCTGCGTGGCCAGACCGTCAAGATGCCGCGCATCCGCAAGGTCATCGGCGACAACATGGTCAAGGCGCTGCACGAGCAGGCCCAGCTGTCGTCGGTCGTCGAGGTCGACGTCACGCGGCTGATGCGGCTGCGCGCCCGCGCCAAGGACGCGTTCGCGGCCCGTGAGGGCGTCAAGCTCTCCCCGATGCCGTTCTTCGTCAAGGCAGCCGCGCAGGCGCTGAAGGCCCACCCGGCCATCAACGCCAAGATCAACGAGGCCGAGGGGACCATCACCTACTTCGACACCGAGAACATCGGTATCGCGGTGGACTCCGAGAAGGGCCTGATGACCCCGGTCATCAAGAACGCCGGTGACCTCAACCTCGCCGGTATCGCCAAGGCCACCGCGGACCTCGCGGGCAAGGTCCGGGCGAGCAAGATCACGCCGGACGAGCTGTCGGGCGCGACCTTCACCATCTCCAACACCGGTTCGCGCGGTGCGCTCTTCGACACGATCATCGTGCCGCCGGGCCAGGTCGCGATCCTCGGCATCGGCGCCACCGTCAAGCGCCCGGCCGTCATCGAGACGGAGGAGGGCTCGGTCATCGGCGTCCGCGACATGACGTACCTGACCCTGTCCTACGACCACCGTCTGGTGGACGGCGCCGACGCGGCCCGTTACCTGACCGCGGTCAAGGCGATCCTGGAGGCGGGCGAGTTCGAGGTCGAGCTCGGCCTGTAACCCGCTTCCGCGGTACCACGGCGAAGCCCCCGTCCGGAGCCGTCCGGGCGGGGGCTTCGCCCTACCGCCGTGTAAGTCTCGTCTCACCTGCGCGAAAGCGCCCCTGTGCGCCCCTGCGGGGCGGGCTCGCGGCCTTATTGTCTAAACGTCAAACGCGCGCCCTAAGGAGCCCTCATGACCGCGCCCGTCGTCCACTCGCTGCGCGAACAGATCCGCGAGCACATCCTGGAAGGGATCATCAGCGGGCGCTGGCAGCCGGGTGAGCGGATCGTGGAGCGGCGGATCGCGACCGAGCTGGAGGTCAGCCAGACGCCGGTCCGGGAGGCGCTGCGCGAGTTGGAGTCGCTGCGGCTGATCGAGTCGGCGCCGAACAAGGGCGTACGGGTACGGAACCTGACCGCCGCGGACCTGGAGGAGAGCTACCCCGTCCGGGCCGGCCTGGAGGCCATCGCCGCGGAGCTGGCGGCGGAGCGGCTCGCGGTGGACTGCTCGGCGCTGGAGCCGCATGTGGCGGCGCTGTACGAGGCGGACCGCATCGCGGACGGTACGGCGCAGGTGCGGCACACGGTCGGCTTCCACCGCGAACTGGTGCGCGCGGCCGGTAACTCGGTGCTCCTGCACACCTGGGAGGGGCTCGGCATCGAGGTCTTCACGGCCCTGTCGATCCGCTGGCTGGGCACGGTCCAGCAGTCGTACGCGGAGGAACACGAGGAGTTGGTCGCAGCGTTCAAGCGCCGGGACCCGCGGATCGCCGAACTGGTGAAGGCCCACGTCCTGGGCTGCGCCCCACGCCACGAGCCCTAAAGGGGCGCGGGGAACTGCGCGACCAGCCCCCACCACCCCGCACCCGCCACCCCTCCGAACGCCCCGAGCTGATCCGCGCCGCCAGCCCCCTGCGCCCCGCGCCGCAAAGCACCACAAGCCTCAAAGGGGCGCGGGGAACTGCGCGACCAGCCCCCACCACCACCCCGCACCCGCCACCCCTCCGAACGCCCCGAGCTCATCCGCGCCCACCCCGCCTCACCTGCGCAAATCACCGGCGGAGCGGTCACCCCGTGCCACCGCCGGAGGCACCCCGTGCCGACTTTCTCGTGATCAAGAGGTTTTCTCCCTCAACCCTTTGATCGATCATCGATCAGGGAGTTACAGTCGCGGGCGGGCTTGCCACCCAAGCCCCTCGCCCTGTCCTGCCAAAGACAAAGGGCACCCCCGAACCCTTACCGATGAGGGAACCCCCTTCGACTGAGGAAGGCGGCGACATGACCGACCCCAACGCCATCCAGCCCAGCGAGCTCGACCAGCTCCCCGACCGGGACCCCGAGGAGACCGCCGAATGGCAGGCCTCCCTGGACGCGGTCGCCAAGGCGGCCGGCCCGCACCGTGCGGCTTACCTGATGCGCCGCACCCTGGAGCGCGCGGAGGGCGCCGGTGTCGCGCTGCCCAAGCTGCTGGAGACGGACTACGTCAACACCATCCCGACCGCCGCCGAGCCCGCTGTGCCCGGTGACCCGGAGATGGAGGCCAGGATCACCGCCTGGAACCGCTGGAACGCGGCGGCCATGGTGACCCGCGGCAGCAAATACGGCGTCGGCGGCCACATCGCCACCTTCGCCTCCGCCGCCTGGCTGTACGAGACCGGCTTCAACCACTTCTTCAAGGGCAAGGAGGCCGACGGCTCGGGCGACCAGCTCTACATCCAGGGCCACGCCTCCCCCGGCATCTACGCCCGCGCCTTCCTCGACGGCCGGCTCACCGAGCAGCACCTGGACAACTTCCGCCAGGAGGCGGGCGGCAACGGTCTGCCTTCGTACCCGCACCCGCGCCGGCTGCCCTGGCTGTGGGAGTTCCCGACCGTCTCCATGGGCCTCGGCCCGCTGTCGGCGATCTACCAGGCCCGCTTCAACCGCTACCTGACCAACCGCGGCATCAAGGACGTCTCCGCCTCGCACGTGTGGGCGTTCCTCGGCGACGGCGAGATGGACGAGCCGGAGTCGACGGCCGCACTCGCACTGGCCAGCCGCGAGGGCCTGGACAACCTGACGTTCGTCATCAACTGCAACCTGCAGCGCCTCGACGGCCCGGTCCGCGCCAACTTCAAGATCGTGCAGGAGCTGGAGGCCCAGTTCCGCGGCGCCGGCTGGAACGTCGTCAAGACCCTGTGGGGCTCCGCCTGGGACGAGCTGTTCCAGCTCGACACCACGGGCGCGCTGGTACGCCGCCTGCGCGAGGTACCGGACGCCCAGGTGCAGACGTACCAGACCCGCGACGCCGCCTACATCCGCCAGGACTTCTTCGGCAAGGACCCGGCGCTGGTGGAGATGGCGAAGCTGCTCAGCGACGACAAGATCCTTGAGTGCTTCCACCTCTCCCGCGGCGGCCACGAGTCCCGCAAGGTGTACGCCGCGTACAAGGCCGCCGTCGAGCACAAGGGCGCGCCGACCGTGATCCTGGCCCAGACGGTCAAGGGCCACACCCTCGGTGAGGGCTTCGCCTCGAAGAACGCCAACCACCAGATGAAGAAGCTCTCGGTGGACGAGTTCAAGGCGATGCGCGACCTGCTGGAACTGCCCATCAAGGACAGCGACTTCGCCGACGGCCAGGTCCCCTACGGCCACCCCGGCGCGAACTCCCCCGAGGTCCGCTACCTCCAGGAGCGCCGCGCGGCCCTCGGCGGCCCGGCCCCGGCCCGCCGCGTCCACCCGGTCGCGCCGCTGCCCGCCCCGGCGGAGAAGGCGTTCGCCTCCTTCGACAAGGGCTCCGGCACCCAGAACGTGGCCACCACCATGGCCTTCGTCCGCCTGATCAAGGACCTGGTCCGCGACAAGGCGACCGGCAAGCGCTGGGTGCCGATCGTCCCCGACGAGGCGCGCACCTTCGGCATGGAGTCGCTGTTCCCGTCGCTCGGCATCTACTCGCCCAAGGGCCAGACGTACGAGCCGGTCGACCGCGACCAGCTGATGTACTACAAGGAGGCCAAGAACGGCCAGATCCTCAACGAGGGGATCACCGAGGCCGGTTCGATGGCCGACTTCATCGCCGCTTCGACGTCGTACGCGACGCACGGCGAGACGATGATCCCGTTCTACATCTTCTACTCGATGTTCGGCTGGCAGCGCACGGCCGACCAGATGTGGCAGCTCGGCGACCAGCTCGGCCGCGGCTTCCTGGTCGGCGCCACGGCGGGCCGCACCACGCTGACCGGTGAGGGCCTGCAGCACGCCGACGGCCACTCCCCCGTCATCGCGGCGACCAACCCGGCGGCCCTGACGTACGACCCGGCCTTCGCCTACGAGGTCGCGGCGATCGTCAAGGAGGGTCTGCGCCGGATGTACGGCGAGGCGGCGCCCGGCGAGGACCAGGATGTCTTCTACTACCTGACGGTCTACAACGAGCCGCTGCCGCAGCCCGCGAAGCCGTCCGTGCCCGGCATCGACGAAGGCATCGTCAAGGGCCTGTACCGCTTCAACACGGCGGAGTCCGCGGGCCTGACCGTCCCGGCCAACGCCCCGCGCATCCAGCTGCTGGGCTCCGGTACGGCCATCCACTGGGCGCTGAAGGCGCAGAAGCTGCTCGCCGAGGAGTGGGGTGTCGCGGCCGACGTGTGGTCGGCGACGTCCTGGACCGAGCTGCGGCGCGACGCGCTGGAGGCGGACGCGGCGCTGCTGCGCGGCGAGGAGCGGGTGCCGTTCGTCCGGCAGGCGCTCCAGGGCGCCGAGGGCCCGGTGCTGGCGGTCTCCGACTACATGCGCCAGGTGCCCGACCAGATCGCGCAGTGGGTCGAGCAGGACTGGGCCTCGCTCGGCGCCGACGGCTTCGGTCTGTCGGACACGCGTGACGCGGCCCGCCGCCACTTCGGGGTGGACGCCGAGTCCATCGTGGTCGCGGCCCTCGCCCAGCTCGCCCGGCGCGGCGAGGCCAAGGCGACGGCGGTGAAGGAAGCCCGCGAGCGCTACGGCCTGTAAGACAGAGCGACGACGAGGCTCCCGCTGCGGCGGGGGCCTCGTTGCATGATGGTCGGGTGCGTGCCGCCCGACTGATCAAGATGGTTCTGCTGCTGCAGTCCCGGCCCTCGATGACGGCTGCCGAGCTGGCCCGGGAGCTGGAGGTGTCCGAGCGGACGGTGACCCGGGACGCGCAGGCGCTGTCGGAGGCCGGGGTGCCGGTCTACGCGGACCGCGGGCGGGCCGGGGGCTACCGGCTGATCGGCGGCTACCGCACCCGGCTGACCGGGCTGGCGCGCAGCGAGGCCGAGGCGCTGTTCCTCAGCGGGGTGCCCGGCGCGCTGCGCGAGATGGGCCTGGAGGACGCCGCCTCCGCCGCCCGGCTGAAGGTCTCCGCCGCCCTGCTGCCGTCCCTGCGGGACGCCCCGCGCAGCGCCGCCCAGCGGTTCCATCTGGACGCGCCGGACTGGTTCAAGGAGCCGAAGACGCCCGCGCTGCTGCCCACGATCGCCCAGGCGGTGTGGGACGACCGGCGGATCGCGGCGGTGTACCGGCGCGGGGACGGCGAGGTCCGGCGGGAGCTGGAGCCGTACGGGCTCGTGCTCAAGGCCGGGGTCTGGTACCTGTGCGCCCGGGTCGCCGGGCACGGCACCCACCGGGTCTACCGCATCGACCGCTTCACCTCCGTGGAGGCGGACGGGGCGGAACGCTTCGAGCGGGAGGAGGAGTTCGACCTGCCCGCCTTCTGGGAGGAGCGGGCCGAGCAGTTCGCCCGCTCCATCCTGCACGCCGAGGTGGTCGTACGGCTCTCCCCGGCCGGTGTGCGCAGGCTGCCGTACGCCGGTGATCCGCAGGCGGCGCGGGAGGCGCTGGCGACGGCCCCGGAGCCGGACGCCGACGGATGGGTGACCGTCACCCTGCCCGTGGAGTCGGAGGACGTCGCGCACGCGCAGCTCACCACGCTGGGGCCGGAGGCGGAAGTACTGGCGCCGGAGAGCCTGCGGGCGCGGTTCGTGGCCGACGCGGCGCGGCTGAACGCCCTGTACTCGCCGCATCGGGACCGATAACAATCCGCCGCACTCCACGTGCGCCCCACCCGTCCAGGGCCGATGCTGGACCCGTGATGGACGAGACGGAGTTCTGGGAGCTGGTGGACGCCACCCGCGAGACCGCCGAGGGCGACCCGGAGGAGCAGGCGGACCTGCTGGTCGAACGGCTCCTGCAACTGGACCCCGAGATGGTCCTGGACTTCTCCCGTCACTTCGAGGCCCGCTACAACCGCGCGTACACCTGGGATCTGTGGGGTGCCGCGTGGCTCCTGCTGGGCGGCGCGAGCGACGACGCCTTCGACTTCTTCCGGTGCTGGCTGATCGGGCAGGGCCGGGAGGTGTACGAGGGCGCGGTGCACGATCCGGACTCGCTCGCGGACCTGCTGGACGACTTCGACGAGGAGTTCGACGGGGACGGGGAGGAGCTGGGGTACGCGGCGGACGAGGCGTACGAACAGCTGACGGGGACGATCGCCCCCGACCTCGGCATCGCACCCGCCCCGGCGGAACCGGCCGGTACGGCGCTGGACTTCGAGAACGAGCAGGCGCTGGCGGATCGTTACCCCAAGCTCTGGGAACGGTTCCGCGTCCGCGACTGAGACGCTCTCTCAGCGGCGGCCCTGCAATCGGGCCGCCAGCTCCCGGATCTCCGGCAGCCGGGCCATCAGGGCCGCTCCCGGGCAGGTCGTCATGTAGCCCTCCTGGTGGCCCGCCAGGGCGTGCAGGGTGGCGGTGGTGCCGCGGGCGTAGCGGCTGCCGTTGTTGCTGGAGACCAGGTGTACCTTCGCGCGCGGGTCGACGTCCGACAGGCCCAGTTTCCAGGCGGCCAGCGCGGCGATGGAGTCGGTCATCGCCTTGGGCACCTCGACCCCGGCGGTGAAGGTGCCGATCGCGGCGATACCGGCGGTGCGGTGGTTGAAGCCCTGGGTGTGGGCGCCGGTGACGGGGCGGTCGGTGCCGCCCGCGCGGCCCTCGTAGATGGTGCCGCAGCGGTCGACGAGGAAGTTGTAGCCGATGTCGTCCCAGTCCCGTGAGCCGGTCTGCCCGCTGTACAGGTAGCGGATGATCCGGGGGGACTCGGCGCAGTCGTAGGCGTTGGGCGAGTCGGTGTGGTGGACGAAGACGGCGACGACCTTGTCGTCGTAGCGCGGCGGGGGCTGTCTGCGCCAGGTGTCCCGGTCCAGCCACGCGGAGCGCGGCACGACGGTCGGCCGGGCCGCGGTGTGGGCGACGGCAGAGCGGGCCGCCGGGGACTTCGCGGCGGCCGTGGCGGCGTCCTCCACGCCGTTCGCGCACAGGGCCAGCGCCGTGACGGCGGCGAGCCCCGGCAGGCAGCCCAGGGCGACCAGGGCCGCGCGGGGTATTCGGGGGGCACGGCGGCTCCGCGCCCCCCGCGGTCTTCGCCAGACCGGCAGCTCGACACGCATGCACCCACTGTCCGACGGATCCGCACCCTTCGCGATATGGGCGCTGACACCCGAAGGAACACCTGATGGAACCATCGTCATGGTCTGCGACGTTTTCCGGGGTACACGCTCGCGCGTGACTGATCACTGAGCCCGTTCCGTGCGTACTGATGGATCGAGAGAAAGGCGGCTTGGTGGACCTGCTCGACATCCTGCTGTTACTGGCTGTCCTGGCCTACGCGGCCTCCGGCTACCGGCGCGGTCTGGTCGCGGGGTGCGTGGCGCTCGCCGGGTTCGTGGGCGGCGCGGCCGTCGGTGTGTGGGCGCTGCCGTGGCTGATGGAGCTGGTGGAGCCGGGTACCACGGCGGCGACGGTGACCGCCGTGCTGACGGTGCTGGTCCCGGCGGCGGTGGGGCACGAGCTGGCGGGGCGGCTGGCGCTGCGGCTGCGCCGGGAGCTGGACCAGGGGCCGCTCAGGGTGGTCGACGGGGTGGGCGGCGCCGTCGCCAACTCGGTGGCGGTGCTGATCGTGGCGTGGGTCGCGGCGAGTGTGCTGGCCGCCTCCTCCTCGCCGCTGCTGACGTCGGCGATCCGGGACTCCCGGCTGCTGGGGACCGTGCAGGACGCGATGCCGGACACCACGCCCGCCTGGTTCTCGCGGGCCACCTCCGCGCTCACCGAGGCGGGGTTCCCGCAGGTGTTCAACCCGTTCGAGAACGAGTCCACCGCCGAGGTCGCCAAGCCCACCGGGGACAGCGTGACGGCCGCCGCGACCAGCGCCGCCAAGCTGAGCACGGTCAAGATCGAGGGCGTGGCGGGCACCCAGGGCCGCGAGGGCAGCGGGTTCGTGTACGCGGCGCGGCATGTGATGACCAACGCCCATGTGGTGGCCGGCATCGACGAGCCGAGCGTGCGGGTGGGCGGCGTCGGGCGGTCGTACGCCTCCCGGGTGGTGCTGTTCGACCCCGACAAGGACGTGGCGGTGCTGTACGTGCCGGAGCTGAAGGCGCCGGTGCTGGAGTGGGACGACGACGCGGACCGGGGTGATTCCGCGGTGGTGGCGGGCTATCCCGAGGACGGCGCCCTGAACCTGCAGGCGGCCACCGTCGCGAGCCGGGTGCGGGCGACGGGCCAGAACATCTACAACGACAGGAACGTCACCCGGGAGATCTACTCGATCCGCTCCACCGTCCGCCCCGGCAACTCCGGGGGCCCGCTGCTGACCACCGACGGCCGGGTGTTCGGTGTGGTCTTCGCCCGCTCCACCTCCGACGCCGAGACCGGCTACGTGCTGACCGCGGCGGAGGTCGCCGAGGACGCCGAGCGGGCGGCGCGGGCGACGGAGCCGGTGGACACGGGGGACTTGATCACCTCGTAGGGCGGCGCGCTCCACGATCATGGGAGGCCTCCGATCCCCGGGAGGTTTCTCGTGGCCGTGTTCTTCCTGATCTCCCTGCTCGTGGCGGGCGCCGCGCTCGCGGTCGCGGTGCGCAGGCGGCGGGCGGCCGCCGCCCTGGACCAGGAGGTCAGAGACGGCGCCCCATGACGACGTCGTCCACGTAGGTGCCGTCCAGGCAGAACTCCTCGGGCAGCACGCCCTCCACTACGAAACCCTCGGACTCGTACAGCTTGCGGGCCGGGGTGTTGTGGCCGAGGACGCGCAGGGTGAGGCGGCGGGCGCCGCGCCGGCGGGACTCCTCGACGGCCGCCCGGAGCAGCGCGCGCCCCACTCCGCGCCCGCGCGCCGACTCCGCGACGGCGAGGCCCTGGATCTGCCGCACGTGCGCGTTCGAGGCGAGCGGGGTGGGCGGGACCACGCGGATGTACCCGGCGACGCATCCGTCGAGCTCGGCGACGAGGAAGTCCTCGGGAAGGTGCCGCTCGTCGAAGAAGGGACGGTACGGCGGTTGCGGGCGGGGCGTGACGGCGTGCAGCGTCGACCATGTGTCGCGGTCGAGCCGGGCCAGTGCCTCCTCGTCGGCGGGGCGGGCTATGCGTATGCGCGGCGGCTGGGTCTCGGGCATAGGGCTCACCTTATGGGGAACACGGGCGGTTCCGACCAGGCATTTTCGGCGGCGGGGACAGGATGGGGAGCATGCGGATTTCACGAGTGGCCGTGGCGGGCGCGTCCGGGCTGATCGGCGGTGCCCTGAGCCGGTCGCTGCGGTCGGACGGTGTCGAGGTGGTGCGGCTGGTGCGGCGTACGCCGCGGGCGGAGGACGAGATCCGGTGGGACCCTCAGGCCCGGTTCGTCGACGCGGGTGATCTCGCCGGGTGCGACGCGGTGGTCAATCTGGCGGGCGCGGGGGTGGGGTCGCGGCGCTGGACGGAGGCGTACAAGGCGCGGATCCGGGACAGCCGGGTGCTGGGCACGGCGGCGCTCGCGGAGGCGATCGCGGCCATGGACAGCCCGCCGCGGGTGTTCGTCAACGGCAGTGCGATCGGCTACTACGGCGAGACCGGCGACCGGATCGTCGACGAGAGCGCGCCGCCCGGGGAGGGGTTCCTGCCCGAGGTGTGCGTGCGCTGGGAGGCGGCGGCGGCTCCGGCGGAGCGGGCCGGGGTGCGGACGGTGCTGGTGCGCTCGGGTCTGGTGGTGGCGAGGAGCGGTGGGGCCTGGGCGCGGCTGTTCCCGTTGTTCAGGGCGGGCCTGGGCGGGCGGATGGGGGACGGCGGGCAGTACTGGTCGTTCGTCTCGCTGCACGACGAGGTGGCCGCGATCCGTCATCTGCTGGACTCCGAGGAGCTGTCGGGCCCGTTCAACGTGACCGCGCCGGAGCCGGTGACGAACCGTGAGATCACCGCGGCGATGGGCAGGGTGCTGAAGCGGCCGACCCCGTTCCCGGTGCCCGCCGCGGTGCTGCGCACGGTGCTCGGGGAGATGGCCGAGGATGTGCTCGGCAGCGCGCGGGTGGTGCCGAAGCGACTGCTGGAGTCGGGGTTCCGGTTCACGTACCCCGGTATCGACGAGGCCGTACGTGCCGCGCTGTGACGGAGTGCGATCAACTTCCCTTCCGTATGCGACCGTTGTGCGACCGTGCCCGGTCGATGCGCGACTTCCGCTGACCGGTCGCAGACCTAACCTCGACCCGAACTCGGGTATTCCGGGAGCCAGTTGGGGGCATGAGGTCTCCACCGGCCGCGCAACGTCGAGGAGGGGCACGTGCTTGAGCCCGCGTACCAGGCGGACGTCGTCGTGGTGGGAGCCGGGATCGCCGGCCTCGCCGCGGCACATCGGCTGACCAGCGCAGGAGTGACGACCACAGTCCTGGAGGCCGCCCATGAGGTGGGCGGCCGTATGTCGACCGAGAAGGTCGACGGCTTCCGGCTCGACCGCATAGGGCAGTTGATGTCCACGTCGTATCCCGAACTGCGCATGACTCCGGGTCTCGACGCGCTCGCCCTGTGCTCGTTCGCACCCGGAGTCCTGCTGCACAGCGACGGACACCGCCACCGGGTGGGCGCTCCGGCGCTCCAGGGTGGCGCGAGGGGCGCACTGCACGCGGTGCGCGCCCTGGCGAGCGCCCCCCGTCCGGCCTCGGCGCCCCGCACGCCGCTGGGGACCGCGGTCGACCAGGCCCGCCTGGCCGCCGCGCTCGCCCGGATCGCGGGCACGCCGGTCGAACGGCTGCTGACCCGCGCCGAGTCACCGGCCGGGCAGGCGCTGACCGAGCGCGGTCTGCCCGGCCGCGCGGTGGAGAGCTTCCTGCGTCCGCTGCTGGCGGCGCTGCTGTGCGATCCGGAGCTGACCGGGTCCAGCCGCTCGGCGGACCTCGCCCTGCACTCCTTCGCGAGCGGCCGCCTGTGCGTCCCGGAGGGCGGCGCGGAGGCGCTGCCGCAGCTGCTCGCGCGGTCACTGCCGCCCGGGACCGTGCGCACCGGGGTGCGGGTCACCTCGGTCTCCACGACCTCGGTGACCACGGCGGAGCACGGGGTGTTGCGGTGCCGGGCGATCCTGCTGGCCACCGGCGCGGGCACGGCGGCCGGGCTGCTGCCGGGGCTGCGGGTGCCGGACACCCACCCGGTGACGGTCGTCCACCACACCACGGACCGGCCGCCCGCCACCGGCGGGGCGCTCGTGCTGGACGCCGACCGGGGCGGGCCTGTCGCGCACACGGCGGTCGTCAGCGCCGTGGACCCGACCCGCGCCCCTGCGGGCCGGGCGCTGATCTCGTCGACGGTGCTGGGCACTCCCCCGCCCGACCTGGACACGGCCGTACGCACCCACCTCGCCCGCCTCTACGGCACGTCCACGGCGAACTGGGAGACCCTGGCCGTGCACCACACCCCGGACGCGGTCCCGGCCACCCGCCCGCCGTACGACCCCAGCCGTCCGGTACGGCTGCTGGCGGGCCTGTACGTGTGCGGCGACCACCGGGACGCCGGCAGCACGGTCCAGGCCGCCCTGCGCTCCGCCGACCGCGCCACCGCCTCACTCCTGGCGGACCTGGGCGCGGCCGGTTCCCTGCACCGCGCGGACCCGCTGCCGACGGCGGCGTGACACCCGTCGGCCCGGCACGACCGCCCCCGGCGGCGTGCCGGGCACCCGGCCGCGGCCATCCGGCACCGCAGGGACGCCCGGCCGCACCACCGCCGACGGCGAGCACAACAGCCCCGACCCGGCACCACCGCCCCCAGTAACCCGCCAGGCACCCAGGCACCCGGCCCCGCCCACCTCCGGACCCACGCCCGGCACCACCGGGACCGCCCGTACCGCTGTCAGCGAGGGGACGGGACGGCTCCCGCGACGCCGCCGACCAGTGCGGCGAGACGCCTCGCAGTCCGGTGCGGCTGTGCGCTGTGGCACGGCGGCCCCGGGCTCCCCGTCCGGCACCGCGCGGCGGCCGGTGCCGGACCCTCGCTCACGCCAGCGCCGCCACCTTGTCGCGGTAGCCGCGTACGGGGGCGGCGTCCTTGTACGGCTCCAGGCGGCGCTCGAAGTCCTTGATGTACTCCACCGCCCGTACCGACCGCATCTCCGCCGCCTGTCCGGCCGCCTCCACGGCCAACGCGCACGCCTGGTCGAGCTCGCCGAGGCCCAGGCGGGCGGAGGCGAGGACGACCCGGCAGAACAGGCGGCTGCGGGCGAAGGCGGGCGCCCGCAGTTGCAGGGAGCGCTCGGCATGCTGGGCTGCCGCCCGGAACTGCTGCAGATCGCGGTGGCAGTGGCCGAACTCGTCGGCGAGCTGCGCCTCGTCGAAGAACCGCGCCCAGTGCGGCACCTCGTCGCCGGGCCGCGCCGCCTCCAGCGCCCGCTCGGCCCGTACCAGCGACGCCGTACAGGCCCGTACCTCCCCCAGCACCCCGTGCCCGCGCGCCTCGGCGGCGTGCAGGAGCGCCTGGACGGTGGGCGACGCGTTGGTGCCCACGCCCTGCTGCGCGACCCGGGCGAGCTGCACCGCCTCCCGGCCGTGCCCGAGGTAGACGGCCTGGCGGCTCATGGTGACCAGCACATAGCTGCCGTAGGCCCGGTCCCCGGCGGCCTGGGCGAGCCGCAGCGACTGGACGTAGTACCGCTGCGCCAGCCCGTGCGCGGCGATGTCGTACGAGGTCCAGCCCGCGAGCCGGGTCAGGTCGGCCGCGGCGGCGAACAGGCGGCGGCCGGTCTGCTCACCGTAGGTGCCGCGCAGCATCGGCTCGCACTCGTGCTCCAGGTAGCGCACGAGGGCCTGGCGGGCGTGGCCGCCGCCGTACATGTTGTCCAGGGTGCGGAACAGTTCGCCGACCGAGCGCAGGGCGTTGATGTCGCCGGTGGTGACCTTCTGGCCGGGAGGGCGTTCGCCCTGGCCGCGCTGGCGGGGCATGGCGGGGCGGCCCTGGGCGGGGACGCGGGCGGTCTGTTCGTGCGCGACCTTGTCGTCGGCGCGGCCGATCAGCCAGTCCCGGCTGGGCACCACGAGCCCGGCCGGGGTGAAGGCGATCTTGCGGAGTTCGGCGTGGCTGCCGGAGTCCTTGCGCCACAGGCCGCTGACGATGTCGACGGCCTCCTCGGGGGTGGCGGCGAACTCCAGGCCCGCGTAGACGGGGGCGCAGGCGTCCAGGCCGAGGTCCTGGGCGGTGAGGCGGCGGCCGAGGCGGCGGGTGAAGACCTCGGCGATCAGGGCGGGCGTGGTGCCGCGCGGCTGCTGGCCGCGCAGCCACCGGGTCACCGATGTCTTGTCGTATCTGAGGTCCAGCCCGTGTTCGAGTCCGAGCTGGTCCACGCGACGGGCGAGTCCCGCGTTGGAGAACCCCGCTTCTGCGATGAGCGCGGCGAGCTGGCGGTTGGGGGTGCGCTGCGCGGGTCGTTCCGTCATCTGCGGTGCGGTCTCCTGCCTTCCGGGCTCTGACATGCCCGGATTGCCTGTGAGCAGCCCTTATGGCCTCTGTGAACGGCGCGAATGTAGCGGAGAGTGAGCACCCGATCGCACACTTCGCCACCCGTTCATCCGATCGTGTGAGGATTGGCCGCGAGACTGACGCTCGACCGGCAGTCGTACAGTGGCGTGGGCACCGTTCGTGCCTTACGACGTCCAGGGAGGCGCTTGCCGTGAGTGAGTTGCGGTTCGTCCGTATGGGGTTCGGCGCGGAAGCCGTCGACTACCAGGTGGCCTGGGACGAGCAGCGCCGGGTGCACGCGGCGCGGTTCGCCGACGAGGTGCCCGACACCGTGCTGCTGCTCGAACACCCGCCGGTCTACACGGCCGGGCGGCGCACCCAGGACAACGAGCGGCCGCTGGACGGCACCCCGGTCATCGACGTGGACCGCGGCGGCAAGATCACCTGGCACGGTCCGGGCCAGCTGGTGGGCTACCCGATCCAGAAGCTGCCGCGCCCGGTGGACGTCGTGGCCCATGTGCGGCGCCTGGAGGAGGCCCTGATCCGCACCTGCGCGGAGTTCGGCCTGGAGACCTCCCGGGTCGAGGGCCGTAGCGGTGTCTGGGTGCTCGGCGACCCGGTCGAGCAGCGCCCGGCGATCGGCGGCCTCTCCCTCGACTTCGACCCGCGTCTGCACGACGAGGAGTTCGACCCGCGCCTGAACGGCCCCGAGTACGCGCCGTCCAACGCGGGCCAGCGCCGCGAGGACCGCAAGATCGCCGCGATCGGCATCCGGGTCGCCAAGGGCGTCACGATGCACGGCTTCGCCCTGAACGTGAACCCCGACAACAAGTGGTTCGACCGCATCATCCCGTGCGGCATCCGCGACGCGGGCGTCGCCTCCCTCGCCGACGAACTCGGCCGCGACATCACCATCGCCGATGTCCTGCCGGTCGTCGAACGCCACCTGAAGGACGTCCTGGAGAACGCGGACCTCAGGCCCCGCGAGATCGAGAAGGCGACCGCCTGACACCGGGAATCAGCCCTGCGGTCCACGGGTTGGCCTCAACAGCAGGGCTGTACAAGCACGGGCGTACCCTGGTGTACGCCGAAGAATCGAAGTCACAGGGAGCCGATGTGTCCGCAGTCACTCCGGACGGACGCAAGATGCTGCGCCTGGAGGTCCGCAACAGCCAGACCCCCATCGAGCGCAAGCCCGAGTGGATCAAGACCCGGGCGAAAATGGGTCCCGAGTACACCGCGATGCAGAAGCTCGTGAAGAGCGAGGGCCTGCACACGGTCTGCCAGGAAGCCGGCTGTCCCAACATCTACGAGTGCTGGGAGGACCGCGAGGCGACCTTCCTCATCGGCGGCGACCAGTGCACCCGGCGCTGTGACTTCTGCCAGATCGACACCGGCAAGCCCGAGGCGCTCGACCGCGACGAGCCGCGCCGCGTCGGCGAGTCCGTGGTCACCATGGACCTGAACTACGCCACCATCACCGGCGTCGCCCGCGACGACCTGGAGGACGGCGGCGCCTGGCTGTACGCGGAGACGGTCCGCCAGATCCACCAGCAGACCGCGGACCGCGAGGCCGGCCGCACCAAGGTCGAGCTGCTGGCCCCCGACTTCAACGCCGTCCCGGAGCTGCTGCGGGAGGTCTTCGAGTCCCGCCCCGAGGTCTTCGCGCACAACGTCGAGACGGTGCCGCGGATCTTCAAGCGCATCCGCCCCGGCTTCCGCTACGAGCGCTCGCTGAAGGTCCTCACCGAGGCCCGCGACTTCGGCCTGGTGACCAAGTCCAACCTGATCCTCGGCATGGGCGAGACCCGCGAGGAGATCAGCGAGGCGCTCCGGCAGCTGCACGAGGCCGGCTGCGAGCTGATCACCATCACCCAGTACCTGCGCCCCTCCGTGCGCCACCACCCCGTGGAGCGCTGGGTCAAGCCGCAGGAGTTCGTGGAGCTGAAGGAGGAGGCCGAGCAGATCGGCTTCTCCGGTGTGATGTCCGGCCCGCTGGTGCGCTCCTCCTACCGCGCCGGGCGCCTGTACCAGATGGCCGTCGAGAAGCGCGGCGCGTTCGTCGCCTCCCAGGCGGTCTGACGGCACCGGGTGCCACCGTGTGCGTGTGAATCCGCGCACAAGCAACTACCGTTCAGTAACGGCTGATTGACGCGGCCCTGCCGCGTCCCCGCAGATGGGGGCGCCGACGGGGCCGCGTCATCGTTTGCGGACGCCAAATCAAGGCTTCACTGGCGTTTGACCGGTCGGTCACGCCCTGGTAACACCAAACAGTGACGCTGGACTCACACCACGTACACCGAAGCCGCTCACGAGGGGGGACCTCAACCATGCAGGCCGCGCCGGTACGCGCCACCGCCATCCCGTCGTTCACCACTGCACTCCGTGCCGTCGAATCGCTGCTCATGAGCAGCGGCCAGCGCACCGCCCGCCGCAACGCCTGGACCTCCGTCCTGGAGGACCGCCGCCGGGCCAAGGACCGGGTCGAGGCGCAGCGCGTGCTGGACCGGGTGCGCACCTCCCGCCCCTGACCGTCGCGTGACCGGCACTGCCGTCGTCGGCGCTCCCGGGGCCACGTAGACTTCGTGCCATGGCGAGAAGTGACAGGGCGGCGGATGCCGCTAACCCCGGGCGTCTGAAGCAGATCGCCCTGACCTACAAGATGACCCGCAGGGCCGACAAGAAGATCGGCTTCGTTCTCGCGGGCGTCTTCCTCCTCATCCTCGGTGTCTTTCTCGCGATCGGCTTCCTGATCGGTCACCCGATCTACCTCGGCATCCTGGGCGTACTGCTCGCCTTCCTCGGCACCGCGATCGTGTTCGGGCGCCGGGCCGAGCGGGCCGCCTTCGGGCAGATGGAGGGCCAGCCGGGCGCCGCCGCGGCCGTGCTCGACAACATCGGCCGGGGCTGGACGACCACCCCCGCGGTCGCGATGAACCGCAGCCAGGACGTGGTGCACCGGGCGGTCGGCAAGGCCGGCATCGTGCTGGTCGCCGAGGGCAACCCGAACCGGGTCAAGAGCCTGCTGGCCGCCGAGAAGAAGAAGATGAACCGGATCGTCGCGGACGTGCCGGTGCACGATCTGATCGTCGGTACCGGCGAGGGCCAGGTGGAGCTGAAGAAGCTCCGCACGACGATGCTGAAGCTCCCCCGGGTGCTCACCGGCCCGCAGGTGACGGCGACCAACGACCGGCTGCGCGCCATGGGCGACCTGATGAGCAACATGCCGCTGCCGAAGGGCCCGATTCCTGGGCGTGGCCTTCCCGGTCGCCCCCCGCGCTCGCGAGGATGACACCCGGCCTCACCTCCCCGCTCATTTCCATGCGCGGCAAGGGGTGAGCATCGACGGGAGGGGCGCCCTCGCAACCTTGTAGGGCGCCCATGAGTTCTTCCCAGAGCCCCGATGCAGTCCAGCGCCGCCAGTGCCCGCGTAGCCCCGTAGAGCCGTATTTCGTGTCCAGCTCAGGCCAGCGGGCACCGGTCCGCGCCTTCTCCAAGAACGCTTCCAACACGACGCGTGGCGCGAGTCCGCCCTTCTGGCGAGGAGTGAGACCTCCGCCCGGGAAGCGGACCGTTGCCGCGATCCGCTCCCAGTCCGCGTCTGTGACGTCCGGGACCAGGCGTTCGTTCTTCCGGAACCACTCCGCCACCGAGCAGACGAGCCCCTTGCGCATCGGCGGAGGAGGACCGGTCACCTTGATGCGGATGTTGAGCAGTTCCATGAACTCGTGCCGCTGTTCGTCAGACAGTTCCTCAAGGCGGTGGTGTGCCATCCCGGCGAGCGCCTGAAGATTCTTCGCGCGCTCCTCCCCCATGGCCACTTCAGCCTGCCAAGCCGCAACCTCTTCACGGGTCTTCTCCAGGTGCGCCAGTTCCTCCAGCAAGGGCTTGACGGCCCGCTCCACGGCCGCTTCGGCTTCCTTCGGGGAGCGTCCCTTGCGCAGTTCCCGCTTGGTCACCACCACGGTCGTGACGTCGATCGTGTCGTTCTGCTCCGCGATGTGCTGGTCCAGTTCGGCGAGCCTCGACGTCAGGTCGACGTTCTGCCCGACAGTCGTTCCCGCCCACTCCTCAGCCATGGTCCGCAGGCGCTCAGCGTCGCCGAGGAGATCACAGACTTCCGTCCATGCCCACTTCTCCACGCCGCCCGCGTTGATCTGGGAGCAAGAGCAGGTGGGCGCGCCGGGGTATGCCTCGATCTTGCCCGTGCAGCGGTAGTGACGAGTGGTTGCGTCAGCACGAGTGGCCCCGACGTAGTACTTGCCACAGGGGCTGATGATCCGGCCTGAAAGCGAGTACACGCGTCCAGGTCCCGCAGCGGCGCGAGCAGGCTTGGCGGTCGCTCGGCGCAGTTCGGCGACCTCTTCCAGAGTGAACATGGGGTCAAGCTCCATGACGACGCTCTCGCCCCACAGGGGGCGACCGTCCGGCCCCAATTCGGCATTTTCGGGGTTCCTGAAAATAAACCGGCCGTTCAGTAGATCCTCGTTCATCAGTCGGGACCTGATATTGGCATGGCTCCAGAATTTACCTGACCGGTTGAGAAGTCCCTCAGCGTTGAGGCTCAGCGCCACTTTTCGCCAGTTCCCTCGGAACTTGACCGCGAAAGTCCGAGCCCTACGAAGGACCACAGCTTCGTGAAGGGTCGTGCAGGGCGATACTCGAGAGCAGTACTCCCCTCCATCGCATTCATCGATTACGAGCCTTTGCTCGCCCTTCCTTCCTTTGTTGGCAATCCGGTATCCGTAGCGAGCCTGTCCACCAGGAAAACCGCCGTCCTCCGCCTTCTCTTGGATTCCCCCTTGGGTGCGGCTGCGGATATTCTCGCGCTCTTCCTCCGCGTAATCAGCGTCCTTTCGCATCTTCGAGCGCCCGGAAGCAGTGGAATTGTCGTAGTCGTCCTTGACGACAGCCACGAAGATCCCGAGTTCTTCAAGATCCCAGACCCAGCGCCAGAATGCCCGACCTGTACGGCCAATAGCCCGACCTTCGTTCACCACCACCATGTCGAAGGGGCGAGGATCACGGTGAGCGTCCTCCATGAGCCGCTTGAGGTCGCCCCGTTGGTGAGCCTCCAGGCTGCCGCTCACACCCTCGTCGGTGTAGGTGCCGACGTGATGCCAGCCCTTGCGCTCGATGTAGCGCGCGGTCTTCTTGGACGTGTAGGCGACGCCGTAGCCCTTGGCCTGATCTTCGGTCGAAACCCTCAGGTAGTCGACAGCTCGAAGCGTGGTCGCCCCTGCCGCCACATCGATTGAGGATGTGAGAGTCTTACCCATGTCAGTCCCTCCAGACTGGCCAGACCCCGGAGCGCGCCAACGCTGCCGGGGTCACCCATATGGCCAGTCGATCATACGTGACGATTGCTCTGTCAGGGCGCGAACAGAATTTCCAGTATTCGGCGATGCACCGCTTCCGAGCCCGGCTTCTCCGTCACCTGCCAAATGACCTTTCGGTCAGGATCCTTATTTCTGGTATGTCGTATCCGTTCTGGCTGCGCCTTCTTTCCTGCCCGCTTAACGCCTTCAGGAGCCGCATTGGACAGGTCATTTTTGTGTGTGGAGTTGAGGCCCGTTCGCTTCCGACTCCCAGCCACTCCTCCCATTGCCGCGCGTCTTCCCATGCCTCTTTGGCCAGCCGGAGACTCTGTACGTGGTCTTCGGCAATGCCGAGGGCGAAGTCAGCCTCTCCGGGGGTGTAGCCGGATCCGGCGTAGCGCCAGTTCGATTCCGTGACCGTGTCCGGGCCGTCCGTGGGTTTGGTGTCGCCCTTGCGGTGGTCGGCTCGTTCCTCGCGCAGGGCACCGTACGTGGTGGAGTAGCGGAGGGATTTGGTGAGGATGTGGCCCCGGTAGCCGAGGCTGTGGACCCAGGGGCGCAGCCGGAGGTGTTCCAGTTCGGCGAGGCCGCCCAGGCGCCAGCAGGTACCCATGAGGGCGCGTACGTGGCTGGTGACGACGGCCGCGCGGATGGTCTCCAGGCTGGTGACGCGGTAGTCGAGTCCGGCGCCGGTTTCGGCCGCGCCCTTGGTGACGTACTTGGCCACATACCCGGCGACCGCCGCATCTGATGGGGTGTCACCGTCGGGGAAGGGCCGGATGGGGTGAGCGTCGAGTTGTCCGCCCCAGCGAATGCGTTCGGTGCCGTAGGCGTCGGAGGCGGGCACGGTGACGAAGCTGAAGGCGGCAGCCTGCTCGACCGCATCCAACAGCCAGTTCTTCCGTCGCCCAGGCGGGAGCGGCCGAGGCGGGGCCATCCGGGCCGTCCAGGCGCACGACGGCATGGAAGTGGATCGCCGCCCGGCGCTGGAACTCGGCGACCTTGGCGAACGACACGACCAGGTGGTCACGGAGCTTCGAGCGAGATACCCCACCGGCCGAGGCGAGGTAGCGACGTACGGCGGTGGTGAACCGGTCCCACAGTCGCCCGGCGTGCGCGTGCCACAGCACGTGGCCCGTGTAGTCGTAGCAGTCCGGGCACAGTGGCAGACCGACCAGTGGGTCATCCTCGGTGTGCACCAGGCCGCAGCCCATCCGCCGCCCGTGCTCGCAGCGCGGATCATCCCTGCAAGGACGGCACCGTTCGCCGTCCACCACGCGGTGCACCGGCCCGAACGACGGGGCGGTCAGGGTCACGAACAGCCGGGGACGCTCCCGTACCGCATCGGGCACACCCTTGCCGCCGGAGAGGCCCGCACGCACGAGCTGGAAGGTGTCCCCAGCATGCAGGCGAGAGCACGGCTCGCATACCGAGGCACGCCGGTTGCGGCAACGCACGGCCAGCCGCTCGCCAGGCTCTCCGGCCGTCGTATAGGAGGAGATCACCTCACCCGTGACGGCATCGGCGGTGACCGTGGAACCGGAGAGGTAGATCGGATTGGCGCAGCCGCCGACCGCTTGGATCTGTTCCTTCCAACGCTGGAAGAGCGGGTCTTTCAAGCAATCCTCTCCGGCCGGCGGCGTGCCCAAAGCGCGCCATCACCTCACCACAGGCCCAGAGAGCAGAGAGCCCCGCCCACGCGCCGGGGGGAGACGCACAGACGGGGCAGCCGACCCGCTGAGCCTTGATTCGCCGTCCTCAGCGAGCCGGGGTCTATTCCTCGCGACTCACGCAAGTGTGGTCGGTCACGACACGGCCGTCCGGCGCCGTCTGGACGTGCGCAGATGACGCCATCAGATGCGCCGCGACCTTCTGCACCACGTCAGCGTTCCACGTTCCCAAGGCCACCATCGGACGCCCATCCGGCGCTACGCGCGGAGCCAGCCAGCCGAGATCCCGCTTCGGAATCCCGATCGCCAGCAGAGCCTGACACAGCACCTCGTGCGCGTCAGCAGCGGCCTTCTTACTGCTCCTGTAGATCTCCATCGGGATCACTGCTCCACCCCCTTCGGAGCGCAAGCCGTGTGCCAGTAGGCCACGACCGGAGACGATTCCCGGCGAGCCAGCATCCCCCGACGACAGCTCTCAAGGCTCTTGATCAGCCTTCCGCACGCCGGGCACGTCTCACCGGCCGGGGCGTAGGTCGTGTACTCCCACTGTCGGGCATCGGTGTCCACCGTCGGGCTCGTCATGGAGGGATCGTGGCCCGCTCTTGTGGACGTATCTCCCCCGTGGGTAGCGACAGTTGAGACAATCGGCCGTTAGGCTCGAAGAAGGCCCAAACGTCCGCGGGGGAAGTCTTGAATGCCGCCTTACGATCAGCTATGGCCGACGCCGATATGAAACCCAGGCAACTCGCGGCCCGGATCGGTGTGAGTGTGAAGCAGGTGGAACGCTGGCTGGCGGATGCCGAACTGAGGCCACACGCGAGGAACCGCACGGACGCCTGCCGTGCGCTGGGAGTGGATGAAGAGATGATCTGGCCGAAGACCATTCAGGAACGCGTGAAGACAGGCCACGACCGCGAGCTAGTCCACAGCTACCCCTACCGATCTGCCTGCCCCTCGACAGTGTGGGCCGATCTTGTCGACGAGACCACACAAGAACTCTTCTTCGCTGGCTACACCAACTATTTCCTCTGGACCCAGGTGCCTCATTTCGCCGACACCCTTCGTCGCAAAGTCGAGAGCGGGTGCCGCGTGCGATTCCTGCTGGGGGATCCGGACGGCGAGGTGACCCGGAACCGCGAGGCCATCGAGGACGTCACGCTGAGCGTGTCCACGCGTATCAGGATCAGCCTGGAGCACCTGGAGCGGCTTGAGCCCCTGGAAGGGCTGGAGACTCGATTCAGCGCCGCAGAGGACGCGGTGAACCACGTATCCCTGTCCGTCTTCCGCTTCGATCACAATGCCTTGGTGACTCCACACCTTGCCCGGCTCGTAGGCCATGACTCCCCGCTGCTGCATTTGCGCCGACAGGGTGACGGCGGCATGTGGTCGCGCTTCGCGGAGCACGCGGAAGAGCTCTGGGGCCGAGGAGTGCAAGTCCGTACCTGACGCGCCCCAGCCAAGAGTCCGGAGACCGCGACACCACAACACGGCCCCCGCCATCGACACCAGGTCGGGACGGGGCCGCCGCACGGTGGACCTCCCTGAGTATTTGCCCAGGTCAGGAGTTAGACACGCTGAGCCGTTCTCAGGCCCTCAGGCCAGCGTCCGGAAGGACCGGTCGTAGTAGACCATCGGGGCCCCCTCCCCCAGCCGTACCTCCGTCACCCGGCCGATCAGGACCGTATGGTCCCCGGCCGGGTGTCGTGCGTGTACGGCGCAGTCCAGTACGGACAGGGCCCGCTCGACCGCCGGCAGCCCGCCGGGGCCGGGGCGCAGCCCGCCCGAGGCGAACTTGTCGGCGCCCTTGGTGGCGAACCGCTCCGCGAGCAAGCGGTGGCGGGGCCGGAGCACGCTGACCGCGAAACGGTCGCAGCGGGCGAAGGTCGACGCCGAGTCGGCCGCGTTCGCCAGGCACACCAGAACCATCGGCGGCTGGAGCGAGACCGAGCAGAACGAGCTGGCGGTGAACCCGCGAGGGGTGCCGTCCGGGCACCGGGTGGTGACCACCACGACGCCCGAGGGGAAGCGGCTCATCGCGGCCCGGAACTCCTCGGGCGCCACCGCCGCCTCCGGTATGTGTGTGTCCTGGTCCGTCATGACGGCCGCACCACCTCCGCGTTCACGTCGACTATGCGCGTGGTGTCACCGGGCGGCAACCGGGCGCTACCGCCGCTCGGACAGCGCCCAGGCGCCGTAGGCCGCGCCCGTGGTCTCGAAGGAGAGCGCCACATGGGAGGCGGCGCTGTTCACATCGCGCCAGAAGCGCTGCACCGGGTCGGTCTGGGACTGGCCCGAGGTGCCGCTGGTGCGGAAGATCCGGTCCACCGCCGAGACCAGCAGTTCCACCGCCAGCGCCAGGTCCCTGGCGCCGCGCACCGCCACCTCGCCCTCGGGCGGTGACTCGACGCCGTCGGCGACGGCCGCGGTGCGCCGGATCAGCAGCTCGGCGGCGTCCGTCTCGGCGGCGGAGCGGGCCAGGGCCACCTGGGTGGCGGGCTGCTCCGCCACGGCCCTGCCGCGCCGGTCGACCCGGGAGGCGGTCCGCTCCGCCCAGGACCGCATGGCCCCGCGCACGGCGCCGACCAGCGGGGCGGCGAAGGGCAGGGAGTTCACGGCGTACATGGGCACGATGTGGCAGCGCGCGTCCGAGGCGGGGGCCCGGCCCGCGTGGACGGCGGAGCGGGCCAGGGTGCGGTGCTCGGGCACGTGGGCGTCGGCGAGGACGAGGGTGTCGCTGCCGGTGCCGCGCATACCGACCGAGTACCAGCTGTCCTTGATCGTGAAGTCGGCCGCCGGGACCGCGAAGTAGCGCACCTCGGGCCGCCCGCCGGGGTCGGCGGAGGGCTCGTCGGGCACCGCCGCGCAGGCCAGCGCCCAGTCGGCGAAGTGCACGCCGCTGATGTACCTCCACTCGCCGCTCAGCCGCCAGCCGCCGGGCACCCGCTCGGCGGCACCGGAGGGCATCAGCGCGGCGGCCACCAGCGCGTCCGGGCCGTCGGCCCAGATCTCCCGCTGCCCCTCCTCGGGCAGGAAGGCGGCGTATCGGCCGGCGTAGGCGGACAGCGAGGCCGCCCAGGCCGCCGAGGTGCAGCCCTCGCCGACCTGGAAGACCGCGGAGCTCAGCTCGCCGAAGCCGCCCTCCTCGCCGCCGTACGCGCGGGGCACGAAGTGCCGGGCGAAGCCCGCCTCAAGCACCGCGTTGACCACCTGCGGGGGAAGCCGCCGCGCGGCCTCCGCCTCCTCCGCGTGCTGGGCCGCGATGTCCGCGACGCGGGACGCCCGCGTCACGATCGTCGACGTGTTGTCGTACGACACTGTCCAACCACCTCCGCCGGGTACGGCGGCCAGTGTTTCGAACAGGGTTCGACGGAGCCGGGACCCCGGGCCGTGGCCCGGGCGCCCGTCACCCGACCGGCGTCAGACGCGGACCTGGACGGTGCGGGCCAGCCGGTCGTGCAGCCCCCGGCCGTCGCGGTCCCAGATCAGGGCGGGGACGGCGAGGCAGAGCAGGGCCGTGCGCAGCAGAGCGCGCAGCGGCTGGACGCCGCCGGAGTCCAGGGCGACGACCCGCAGACCGAACAGGCGCTTACCGGGAGTGAACCCCACGCTGCCGACCGTCAGGGCGCTCATCAGGAACAGGATGAGAAGTGCCCAGTTCCCGGTGGCCGTGTCGTAGCCCTCGGTGATCAGGCCGTATGCGATCAAGAGGCACAGGCCCCAGTCCACGACGAGGGCGCCGAGCCGCCTGCCGGGGCGGGCGATCGAGCCCGGGCCGTGCTCCGGCAGACCGAGCTGCTCGCCCCGGTAGCCGAGATCGATACCGGCTTCTTCCATGGCCGCGCGGGGTCCGGAGAGCCACGATCCGATTGCTTGCCTGTTGTCCACCCGTCCACGGTACTGCGCCCGGATATGACCGGGGGCAGGCGGGGTGCGCCGGGGCTACGGTGGAAGGGGACCCGGTTAACTTGTGCGAAACAAATGGGTCACGCCCGAGAAATCACGCGTCCCTAGGGTCGAGGCCAGCGTGTGCCACCGCACTGGCCGCACCATCGAACTACCACCCCGGCGAGGCGCTCGGGAGTAGGAGGAGCTGGATGTTCCAGAACGCCGACGAGGCCAAGAAGTTCATCGCGGACGAGGGGGTCAAGTTCATTGACGTCCGGTTCTGCGACCTGCCGGGCGTCATGCAGCACTTCTCGCTGCCCGTCGAGGCGTTCGACCCGGACGAGGAGCTGGCGTTCGACGGTTCGTCGATCCGCGGCTTCCAGGCCATCCACGAGTCCGACATGGCGCTGCGCCCCGACCTGTCGACGGCCCGGCTGGACCCGTTCCGCCGTGACAAGACGCTCAACATCAACTTCTTCATCCACGACCCGATCACGGGCGAGCAGTACTCCCGTGACCCGCGCAACGTGGCGAAGAAGGCGGAGGCCTACCTCGCCTCGACCGGTATCGCGGACACCGCGTACTTCGGTCCCGAGGCCGAGTTCTACGTCTTCGACAGCGTCCGCTTCAAGACGTCGGAGAACGAGTCCTTCTACCACATCGACTCCGAGGCGGGCGCCTGGAACACCGGTGCGCTGGAGGACAACCGCGGCTACAAGGTCCGCTACAAGGGCGGTTACTTCCCGGTCCCGCCGGTCGACCACTTCGCCGACCTGCGCGCCGAGATCTCCCTGGAGCTGGCCCGGGTCGGCCTCCAGGTCGAGCGTCAGCACCACGAGGTGGGCACCGCCGGCCAGGCAGAGATCAACTACAAGTTCAACACGCTGCTCGCCGCCGCCGACGACCTCCAGCTCTTCAAGTACATCGTGAAGAACGTGGCCTGGCGCAACGGCAAGACCGCGACCTTCATGCCGAAGCCGATCTTCGGTGACAACGGCTCGGGCATGCACGTGCACCAGTCGCTGTGGGCCAACGGCGACCCGCTGTTCTACGACGAGGCCGGTTACGCGGGCCTGTCGGACACCGCCCGCTACTACATCGGCGGCATCCTCAAGCACGCCCCGTCGCTGCTGGCGTTCACCAACCCGACGGTGAACTCCTACCACCGCCTGGTCCCGGGCTTCGAGGCCCCCATCAACCTGGTGTACTCGCAGCGCAACCGCTCCGCCGCGATGCGTATCCCGATCACGGGTTCGAACCCGAAGGCCAAGCGCGTCGAGTTCCGCGCGCCCGACTCCTCCGGCAACCCGTACCTGGCCTTCTCGGCCCTGCTGCTCGCGGGCCTGGACGGCATCAAGAACAAGATCGAGCCGGCCGAGCCGATCGACAAGGACCTCTACGAGCTGGCTCCCGAGGAGCACGCCAACGTGGCCCAGGTCCCGACCTCGCTCCCGGCCGTCCTCGACTCGCTGGAGCGCGACCACGAGTTCCTCCTCCAGGGCGACGTCTTCACGTCGGACCTGATCGAGACGTGGATCGACTTCAAGCGCACCAACGAGATCGCCCCGCTCCAGCTGCGCCCGCACCCGCACGAGTTCGAGCTGTACTTCGACGTGTGATCGGCGCCTGACCGGTTCGACGCCGCCCCCGCTCCTGTTTCTCAGGGCGGGGGCGGCGTCGTATCGTGGCAGTACTGCTGTTCGAGAAGGGTTGACGGGGATGGCCGAACAGGGTGATGGCGAGCGGGAGTTCGACATCAAGTGGGCGGATGCCGCGGCGCACAAGGAACCGTCGGCGCGGGCGCGCATGCTGGCCGCGCGGTGGAAGGAGAACCCGCCCGGACCTGTGCCCTTCCGGCCCGAACCGACTCCGGCCCGGCGTTCCCGTGAGCGGCGGCCGTGGGTGTCGACCCTCATCGTCTTCAGCTGTGTGGCGGCGGTGATCGTGCTGCTCGGGTACGCGAGCGCGCGCGGTTCGTACTGACCGCGCGGTTCCGCTGGAATCTCCGCGGCGATGCACACTGGCAGTGGGACTGGTGCCTGACTGCACGAGGTGATGCAGATGCGGAGCCGCTTTCGCAGTGACCGGGGTCTGACCGCACGGATGGGCGTCACCATGTTCCTGCTGGGCCTGGTGTACGTGGCCTTCGTGGCCGCCCTGATCGTGCTGCTGAAGTCCTGGGTGCTGGTCGTGGTGATCGCCGCGGCGTTCCTCGGCGCGCAGTACTGGTTCTCCGACCGGCTCGCACTGTTCGCGATGCGCGGGCGGCCCGTGGAGCGCGAGGAGTATCCCGACCTGCACGGTGTCGTCGACCGGCTGAGCGCGCTGGCCGACATGCCCAAGCCGGTGGTCGCCGTGTCCGATATGGACATGCCCAACGCGTTCGCCACCGGGCGCAACCCCGATCACGCCGTGGTGTGTGTGACCACGGGGCTGCTGCGGCGCCTGGAGCCCGCGGAGCTGGAGGGTGTGCTCGCGCACGAGATGTCGCACGTCGCGCACAAGGACGTCGCCGTGATCACGATCGCCTCGTTCCTCGGCGTGATCGCCGGGCTGATCGTGCGGTTCGCCTTCTACTCACAGTTGTTCGGCGGGGGCAGGCGGGACCAGAACACCGCGGTCGTGTTCGCCGCCGTGATGGGGATATCGGCGGCCGTGTACGCCATCAGCTTCCTGCTGATCCGGGCCCTGTCCCGGTACCGGGAGCTGGCCGCGGACCGGGCGGCGGCGCTGCTCACCGGGCGGCCCTCGGCGCTGGCCTCGGCGCTCACCAAGGTCACCGGGGACATCGGCCGCATCCCCACCAAGGACCTGCGTACGGCGCAGGCGTTCAACGCCTTCTACTTCACCCCGGCGCTGGGCCGGAACCCCGGTTTCGCCCGGCTCTTCTCGACCCACCCGACCCTGGAGCAGCGCCTCGACCAGCTGGGGCGGATCTCCGCCGAGCTGGGTGAGGCCACCGCTCCCTGACAAGCTCCCCGAGGGGCGTGCGCATGGGACTGCTGGACATTCTGCTCGGCCGGACGAAGGCGGTCGCGCCCGATCTGGACCGGCTCTTCGGGCTGCCCTCGGCCGCGGTGACGCTGGAGGTGGCCACCGGGTTCGTGCCGACCGGCACCGGGGCGGTGTGCTTCGCCACGGTGGAGGGCGCCGCCTTCGAACAGACGCACCGCGAGGTGCAGGCGCTGCTCGACGCGGACGCGGACCGCGAGGGGCGGCCGGTACGGCTGACCCGGGACAGCTACGGCTACTCCTGGCTGGTCTCCGAGCGCACCCCCGACCGGCTCCCGGAGCTGGTCAACGATCTGCACGCGGTGAACAGCGCGATGGAGGTCAACGGCTTCGGCCCGCAGTTGCTCTGTTCCCTGGTCGGTTTCCGCAATCCGGCCGAGGAGCGGACGCTGGCGCTGGTCTACCTGTACAAGCGGGGCACCTTCTACCCGTTCGCGCCGCTGCCCGGCCAGGAGCAGCGGCGCGACAACGCGCTCGAACTGAAGGTGCGTGCCGCCCTCGGCGACGACCTGCGACTGGAGGAGGACCTCGGCCGCTGGTTCCCGGTGTGGGGCGCCCCGGGGCTGTGAAGGCACCGGCCGGGGCATCGGCACCTCAGCCGCGGCGGCCCCGCTCACGCTCGTAGCGGCGCTCCCACTTGGCCTGGAGGTCCCGGCGCGCCCGGTAGGCGCGGTAGTCGGCCGGAGCGGACGGCGTACCGGTGCCGGTGCCGCCCGGCGGGGGTGTCGGCGTCGCGGTCCGTCCGTACCGCACGTACAGGTAGAGGACGGCGACCGCGGCGAGCCAGTAGAGGGGGTTTCCGAATCCCATGATGACCAGGACGACGGTCCCGGTGAGGACGATGGTGCCCATGACACCAGCGTAGGAAGCCCGGAACTCGGCGTGCATCCCCTTTTTTCCGGTTCTAGAGTCGGACCGATTGCGCGAAAGCCGCAATCTCGGTGAAACAGGGAACAAAGGGGTATCCCGGAATGAGCGATCTCTTCGTCATCGCCTACAACGACGTCGACACGGCGAACCAGGTCCGCGAGAAGCTGTTCGAGCTGTCCAAGCAGCACCTGGTGGAGCTGGAGGACGCGGTGGTGGTCGAGCGCCACGAGGACGGGAAGATCAAGCTGCACCAGGCGGTCAATCACACGGCCGTCGGCGCGGCCGGGGGCGCCCTGTGGGGCGGGGTGATCGGGCTGCTGTTCCTGGCACCGCTGCTGGGGGCGGCGGTGGGCGCGGCGGCCGGCGCGGCCGGGGGCAAGTTCACCGACACCGGGATCAACGACGACTTCATGAAGAACCTCAGCCAGAACCTGCGGCCGGGCGCGGCCGCGCTGTTCGTGCTGGTGAAGAAGGCCGCCGAGGACAAGGTGATCCCGCAACTGGCGCCGTACGGCGGCGAGTTGGTGCAGACCTCGCTGAGCAAGGCGGACGAGGAGCATCTGCGGGAGGCCATCGAGGTGGCGCTGAGGACACCCACCGAGTGAGCCCCGCAGCCCGAAAGGCGCCGGGTCCCCGATCCGACGGGGCCCGGCGCCCGTCGCTCAGCGCGTGTAGCGCAGCAGGGCCCGCACCATGTGGCACGTGGTGTCCGACGGCGGGTGGACGCCGATCAGCTCCGCCGTGTCGCGGATGGTCTCGTTGCGGGCCTGGTTCGGCAGGTAGACGCCGGAGTCGAGCAGGGCTATGGCCAGGCGCATGGCCTTCAGCCGGCGGTTGTGGCTGACGTACCACTCGCGCGGGCGGCCCGCCGGCAGCGGGCGCTTGGCCAGCGGCGCGTACGGCAGGTCCAGCAGGACGGGGCGCTTCGCGGTGGACTGGGTCGGCAACGGCTTCGTCTTCAGTGCGGCAGCGGGCACGGGCATCCTCCTGTCGCGGTCGGGGCGCCGTCGTCCGGACGCTCCGGCGACACCCTCGAACACTGCTTCCATTCTACTGCCCGCCACTGACAATCAGCAGACCGCAAGGGCCCTCAAAAGCCCAGGTGGACAAGGTAATTGGCGGTCTGTCACGGCAGATCAGGGAGGGGTTCCTGGGGCGGCGAGAAATCGAACAAAGTCGGCTCGGATCCGCCCCCGCTACCGTGGTCGCCATGGAGATCTGGATCAACCCCGCCTGTTCCAAGTGCCGCAGCGCCCTGAGCCTGCTCGACGCGGAGGGCGCCGACTACACCGTCCGCCGCTACCTGGAGGACGTCCCGAGCGAGGACGAGATCAGGGCCGTACTCGACCGGCTCGGCCTCGAACCCTGGGACATCACCCGCACCCAGGAGGCCGCCGCCAAGGAGCTGGGGCTGAAGGAGTGGGCGCGGGACGGGGAGTCGCGGGACCGGTGGATCGCGGCCCTGGCCGCGCACCCCAAGCTGATCCAGCGGCCCATCATCACCGCGGAGGACGGCACGGCGGTGGTGGCCCGCTCGGAGGAGGCGGTACGGGACGCACTGTCCCGAAAGTGATGCTCCCGAAGGGTTGCTGACCCTTTGTCGCATGGTGTGAGCGCAGGTCCGGCGGGCTGTTACCCTCCGCGGCCATGACATTCGGTGATCATGGAACGCCGCAGCCCGGCTACGACTACCCGTACGGCAACGACCCGCAGGACGCCTGGGCCGCCGAGCAGGAGCGGATACGTCGCCGGCGGCGCGGGCGCCGGGTGGCGGCCGGGGTGACCGGCGGCGTGCTGGCGGTGGCGGTCACCACGTTCCTGCTCACGCGCGGCGGTGACGAGGAGGACACCTCGGCCGCCGCGCCGAGCGCCACGCCCTCCGCCACCAAGTCCGCGGTCCCGCGTGTCGACGTCGGCGATCCGTCGGGCGCCCCGAGTGCGCTGCCCTCGCTGCTGGCGCGCCCGATCATCAGCGCGGAGCAGGCGTTCCCCGAGGAGACGGTGACGCTGAAGGACGGCTCCGCCTACACGCGGGTCGACCGGGCGACCACCACGGACTGCGCGCGCGGCATGTCGCCGCAGCTGGCCGAGCTGATCGAGCAGGGCGAGCCGTGCGCGCGGATCACCTCGGCCCTGTTCACGGACGCCGACCGGCGCTCCCAGGTGACGGTGTCCGTGCTGAGCTTCGAACGCGTCGAGGACGCCTCACGCGTGTTCATGATGGCCTCCATGGACCCGGTGACCTACCAGGTCGTCTCCCTCGACCCGCCGCCCGGCGCCGGGATGCCGACCGTGCCGCCGGGGACGCCCGGGGTCTTCGAGCGGCTGATGACCGTGCGGTCCGTGGTGTTCGCCAACGGGCAGTGGGGCGACGGCGCGACGACGGGCGTGGAGGAGATCACCGGGCAGACCCAGGGACTGCTTCAGCACGTCAACGACACGGTGGTGGCCTACGAGGACAGCGACGGCTGAGCACCTGAACTCACCTGTGACGCAGGTCACTTCAGTGACTCCTGTAAACCGCTGAGTAGCTTCGTTCGGTATCTCGTACATAGCGGCGTACAGCTCCCGACCTCCCAGGAGGCGCGTATGTCACGCAGGCGCACACTCAGTACGAAGAAGAAGATCGCGCTGCTCGTCAGCGCGGCGAGTGTGGCGGGTGGTGGTGCCTTCGTCATGGCGAGCACCTCCAACGCCGCGCCGCCGAAGACCGCCGCGGAGTCGAGCGTCTGTCAGGGCCTCGCCACCGCGCTCGGCAACAACGAGCGGTTCATCGCGGACCAGAAGGCCAATCCGGACGCCCAGTCGCAGGCCCGGATTGCCAACCGCGAAGCGGTCGTCAAGCAGATCAAGGTCCAGCAGGAGGCGTCGGGTTGCGTCGTCGGGGAGTCGGCTCAGGGCTCCCAGGCCGGCGCACCCGCCGCGCCGCCCGCCAACGCCGGCAACCAGGGCCAGGGGCAGGGCCAGGGACAAGGCCAGGGCCAGGGCCAGGACCAGGCCGGGGGCCAGAACCAGGGCGGAGGCCAGGCCGCCGCCGGTGAGCAGGTCTGCAACGGCTCCACGGTCACCCTCTCCGGTGAGGGCGGCGCCCCGGCCGCGTCCAGCAACCAGTTCCCGGCCGGGACCAAGCTGAAGGTCACCAACCTGGACAACAACAAGTCCACGACGGTCGAGGTCACCTCGGTCTCCGGCTCCTGTGTGCTGCTGAACAACGCGGCCTTCGAGCAGGTCCGCGAGCCGGGCAAGTTCCTGATCCGCCGTGCCGTGATCGAGAAGGTGGGGTAAACCGCCGGGTCACATCATCGGGGGTGCGGGCATGGGCCCGGTCACCGGCTTCGCGGAGGGGAAGCCGGCGGCCGGGCCCATCGCATACGAGCCGGTGCCTCGCCCGCCGCGCGCTCCCCCACCTCCCTCACAGCGTGAGTCGCACCACAGAATCACCAGGTAACACGGGGTTCACATTCGAGCAATGACCGGGAAATCGCCTGTTGACAGGCTCCGGGGCATCAGGAGCGGCGCCCCAGTGCCGCAGCGCCGCAGCACCCGCAAGTGCGCCTAGTGACCCACCCCGAAGGATGTGGCCCGTGAGCTTCAAGGCTGAGTACATCTGGATCGACGGCACCGAGCCGACGGCCAAGCTGCGTTCGAAGACCAAGATCCTTGGCGACGACGCGAAGGGTGCCGAGCTGCCGATCTGGGGCTTCGACGGGTCCTCCACGAACCAGGCCGAGGGCCACGCCTCGGACTGCGTGCTCAAGCCGGTCTTCTCCTGTCCGGACCCGATCCGCGGCGGCGACGACATCCTCGTCCTGTGCGAGGTCCTGAACATCGACATGACCCCGCACCCGACCAACACGCGTGCCGCGCTGGTCGAGGTCGCGGAGAAGTTCGCCTCCCAGGAGCCGATCTTCGGCATCGAGCAGGAGTACACCTTCTTCAAGGACGGCTACCCGCTCGGCTTCCCCAAGGGCGGCTTCCCGGCCCCGCAGGGCGGCTACTACTGCGGTGTCGGCGCGGACGAGATCTTCGGCCGTGACGTGGTCGAGGCGCACCTGGACAACTGCCTGAAGGCGGGCCTGGGCATCTCCGGCATCAACGCCGAGGTCATGCCCGGCCAGTGGGAGTTCCAGGTCGGCCCGCTGGCCCCGCTGGAGGTCTCCGACCAGCTGTGGGTGGCCCGCTGGCTGCTCTACCGCACCGCCGAGGACTTCGGTGTCGCCGCCACCCTCGACCCCAAGCCGGTCAAGGGCGACTGGAACGGCGCCGGCGCCCACACCAACTTCTCCACCAAGGCGATGCGCGAGGGCTACGACGCGATCATCACCGCCTGCGAGTCGCTCGGTGAGGGCTCCAAGCCGCTGGACCACGTCAAGAACTACGGCGCCGGCATCGACGACCGTCTGACCGGTCTGCACGAGACCGCCCCGTGGGACAAGTACAGCTACGGCGTCTCCAACCGCGGTGCCTCCGTGCGTATCCCGTGGCAGGTCGAGAAGGACGGCAAGGGCTACATTGAGGACCGCCGTCCCAACGCCAACGTCGACCCGTACGTCGTGACCCGCCTCCTGGTGGACACCTGCTGCTCCGCCCTGGAGAAGGCCGGCCAGGTCTGATCCGCAGCCTTCAGCAAGGGGCGCCCGCCGATCCGGTGGGCGCCCCTTCTGCGTATCGTGCGCCGCATGGATCTCGACGGCACACCGGACGTGGGCACGCTGCTGGAGGCGGTGGAGTCCGCTGACGCGGACGTGCGCGAGGAGGCGCTGGACCGGCTGGCCTCCGCGGCCTGGCGGGACGACGACTTCGCGGTGGCCACGGCGCGAGCGGTGCCGGAACTGGCGCGCCTCGCCCGGGAGTTGCCCGCCGCCCGCGCGGACCTGCTGCGCCTGCTCGCCGACCTCGCGGAACGCGACGACTGGCCCGAGGAAGGTCAACTGCCCCCGGTGGCCGCCGAGTTGCCGTCCCTGCTGTCCTTCGCCCAGGACCCCGACCCGGCCGTACGGGACAGCGTGACGGCGCTGGTCCTGTCCTGCCGGCATCTGGACGCGCTGCCGCTGCTGCGCTCGCGTGTCGCCGAGGAGCCCGAACCCGGGGTGCGCGGGCACGCGGTGACCGCGCTGGCGCTGCTGGAGCCCGGCGACTGGCGGCACGCCCTGCTCACCGACCCGGAGCCCCCCGTGCGGCTCGCCGCCGCCGAGGACCTCCTGCGCACCGCCGAACCGCCCTTCCCGCACGACCTGGTGGACGTCTGCGCGCAGGCGTATACGGCCGACCCGTACGACCTGGACGAGGGCCACTGGGCTCCGGCGCCCCACCGGCGTTTCTCCGACCGTCTGCTGGACGATCCCGAGGCCGCGCTGCGCGCCGCCGCCCAGGGTGTGCCGCTGGCGTACGAGATCACCGCGCGCTGGCGCGACCGCGAGGCCGACGTGCTGCCGTACGCCCTGCGCGATCTGGAGGACGGGGAGCTGCACCAGTTGGCGCGGCTGTGCCAGAACCTGCCGGAGGAGTTGTGGGCACCGGTGCGGGAGCGGGTACGGCAGTTGCCGGAGAGCGAGCGGGCGGCGGCGGTCACCGTGCTGGCCCGGGTCCGTGCCCCGGAGGCGGTCGGGGAGGCCGTGCGGCTGGTCACGGACGAGCCGGGTGCCGCGCCGGGCCCGTACTCGGTCGTGCTCGCCGTGCGGGCGGTGACCGAGGTCTTCGGGGCCGGGGCCCTGCCCGTGGCCCGCGCGGTGGCCGGGCGGATCGGGCGGACGCACGCGGATCTGATCCGGGTGCTGGAGCGGTACCCGGAGGTGGCGCTCGGCGTGGTGGACGAGATCACGGCGCTGGTGCCCCGCTACGAGGGCGGTCACGCCTGGGCGGCGGTCGAACTGCTCGGGGCGCTCGGTCCGGCCGCCGGGGAGGGGGCGGCACGTGCCCTGCGCGAGGAGGCGACCGGCGGCGACCACTCCTCGGTCGCGGTGTACGCGGCGATGGCCCATCACCGGGTCACCGGTGACCCCGCGCTCGCCCTGCGCCTGCTGGCGGCGGACGGGCCGACATGCTGGTCCGCCCTCGCCGCCGGACTCGGCCCCGCGGCGGCGCCGCTGCTGCCGCACTTCGAGCCGCTCCTCTCCCCCGACGTGCACCCCGTCACCCGCGCCCGGGCCGCGCACGCGGTCCTGCGCATCACGGGCCGCATCGAGGACACCGTGGAGCCCCTGGCCCACTGCGCGGCCGACGCCGGCGCCCACCACACCGACCGCCTGGCCGCCGTCACGGCCCTCACCGGCACCGGCCCGCTCCCCCGGTCCGCCGTGGCCCCGCTGCGCGCGACGGCCGAGTCACCGCGCCGCGTGGTCGAGGAGCCGGGCGGCGGCCCGGAGCAGCACCCGGACTACGTGCTGCGCGAAGCGGTACGCACCCTTCTGACGGCGACCTGACCTCTGCTGTCGGCAGAGCGGTGTTCCTTGCCGACTCCCCCGCGGGCAGAGTCGGCAGCATGAGACTTCTGGTGCTGGGCGGTACGGAGTTCGTGGGACGGGCCGTGGTCGAGGCCGCGCTCGGGCGGGGGTGGGAGGTGACCGTCTTCCACCGGGGGCGGCACCAGGCACCGGACGGGGCGAAGGCGCTGCACGGCGACCGCACCGCGGAGGGCGGGCTCGCGGCGCTGGAGGGGGACGCCGCGTGGGACGCCGTCGTCGACACCTGGTCGGGGGCGCCCGGCGCGGTCCGGGACACGGCGCGGCTGCTGCGGGACCGGGTGGGGCGGTACGTCTATGTGTCCAGCTGCTCGGTGTACGCCTGGGCGCCGCCCGCCGGGTACACCGAGGACGCGCCGGTGGTCGCCGCTGCCGGGGACGGGTACGCCGAGGACAAGCGGGGCGGCGAGCTCGCGGTCCTGGACGCCTTCGGGCCCGAACGCTCGGTACTGGCGCGGGCGGGGCTGATCATCGGGCGGTACGAGAACGTCGGCCGCCTGCCCTGGTGGCTGGACCGCATGGCCCGCGGCGGCCCGGTCCTCGCCCCGGGTCCCCGGGACCTGCCCCTGCAGTACATCGACGTCCGCGACCTGGCCGACTGGCTCCTGCTCGCCGCGGAGGGGGACTTCGGCGGCCCGTACAACCTGATCAGCCCCTCGGGTCACGCCACCATGGGCACCCTGCTGGAAGCCTGCGCGGCTGTCGCCGGCGGCACGGCCGACCTGTGCTGGACCGACCCCGACCTAATCCTCAAGCACGGCATCGAACCGTGGACCCAGCTCCCGGTCTGGGTACCCCCGGGCAGCGACCTGCACGACGCCCTGCACAGTGCGGACGTCTCCCGCGCCCTGGCAACGGGCCTGCGCTGCCGCCCGGTCGAGGAGACGGTCACCGACGCGTGGGCCTGGCTGCGGAGCCTGGGCGGGGCCGTCCCCGTGCGGCCGGACCGCGGGGCGAAGAGAATCGCTCCGGAGGTGGAGGCGCGGGTGCTGGCGGCGCGCGACGGTGTACCTGGCACCACCCCCTGACCCGGGGGTTCGGCCCCGTGACCGACCGCCGGGGGCTCGGTCAGACTTGCGGCATGAGCGATACGGAGACCAAGAGCAGGGCCAGGGGCATGGTGCGTGCCGCGGTGCGGGGGCTGGGACTTTCGGCGGTGCTGCTGCCGGGGGCCGTGCTCTGCTACACGCTCGCGCTGGTGTCGATCGCGCTGATCCCGATCGGCGTCGGGCTCGTGACGACGCCCTGGGTGCTCGGGTGGGTGCGGGCGTTCGCCAACTGGCGGCGGGGGCTCGCCGAGCGGTGGGGCAGGGTGTCCATACCGTCGGCGTACCGGCCGATACCGGAGGACGCCAACCCCTGGGCGCGTACGGTCGCGATGCTCGGTGATCCGGCGACCTGGCGGGACCTGCGCTGGCTGATGGTGGACATGTCCGCCGGGTACCTGACCGCGCTGCTCCCGGCCGTGCTGGTGCTGTATCCGGTCGAGGGGTTCGCGCTGGCGCTGGGGCTGTGGCGGGTGTTCCCCGACGACTACTGGTACGGCTTCGTGCCGGTGAGCGACCAGGCCTCCGCGTTCGGGGCGGCGGCGCTCGGCGGTGTCATCCTCTTCGTCGCCCATCGGTACGCCGTGGACGCCCTCCAGCTCCATTTCCGGCTCACCAAGGCGCTCCTCTCCCCCAGCCAGGCCGAACTCGCCGAGCGGGTACGGGTGTTGACCCAGACGCGGCGGGACGCCGTGGACACCTCCGCCGCCGAACTGCGGCGCATCGAGCGGGACCTGCACGACGGGGCGCAGGCCCGGCTGGTGGCCATGGGGATGGATCTGAACACCATCGAGATGCTCATCGAGAAGGACCCCGAGCAGGCCAAGCGGCTGATCGCGCACACCCGGAAGTCCTCCGTGGACGCGCTGGCCGAACTGCGCGACCTGGTGCGCGGCATCCACCCGCCGGTCCTCGCCGAGCGCGGACTCGGCGACGCCGTACGGGCGTTGGCGCTGCGCCTGCCGGTGGCCACCGAGGTGTCCGTGGAGCTGCCGGGCCGCGGGGACGCGCCGGTCGAGTCGGCCGCGTACTTCGCCGTCAGCGAGGTGCTGACCAACGCCGTGAAGCACTCCGGCGCCGACCGGATCTGGGTCGACCTGCACCACGAGGACGGCATGCTGCGGATCTCCGTCACCGACAACGGCAAGGGCGGCGCCGTGATCGGCCCCGGGTCCGGACTGGCCGGGGTGGAGCGCCGGCTGGGTACATTCGACGGCGTCCTGGCCGTCAGCAGCCCCGCGGGCGGTCCCACCATGGTCACGATGGAGATCCCTTGCGCGTTGTCCTAGCCGAAGACCTCTTCCTGCTGCGCGACGGACTCGTCCGGCTGCTCCAGGCCTACGACTTCGAGATCGCCGCGGCCGTGGAGAGCGGCCCGGAACTCGACCGGGCGCTGGCCGAGCTGAAACCGGACGTGGCCGTGGTGGACGTACGGCTGCCTCCCACGCTCACCGACGAGGGCCTGCAGTGCGCGCTGCGGGCCCGTCGCGCGCGCCCCGGCCTTCCGGTGCTGGTGCTCTCGCAGCACGTGGAGCAGTTGTACGCGCGGGAGCTGCTGGCCGACGGCAACGGCGGGGTGGGGTATCTGCTCAAGGACCGCGTGTTCGACGCGGAGCAGTTCGTGGACGCCGTACGGCGCGTGGCGGCCGGGGGGACCGCGATGGACCCGCAGGTGATCCAGCAGCTGCTGTCCCGGCGGGCCGCGGACGAGCAGCGCCCGCTGCAGCGGCTCACCCCGCGCGAGCTGGAGGTGCTGGAGCTGATGGCGCAGGGCAGGTCCAACGCGGCCATCGCCGCCCAGCTCGTCGTCACAGAACGGGCCATCGCCAAGCACACCTCCAATATCTTCGCCAAACTGGGCCTTGAGGTCTCGGACGACGACAATCGCCGCGTCCTGGCGGTTCTCGCCCATCTGGACCAAGACCGCTGAAAAGACAAGCACGGCAAGCCAGTTGCCGTGAAATTTCTGAGACTGCTGAACACCTCTGGGGCTCCGTCCGTATGGAACGGAGCCGCTTCACTCCTGTCGGGCGCCTCGAATGCCCCGCAAGCCCCGCAAGGAAGTCAGAGGAGTTCCATGGGACGCAACACACGAAAACGCCGTACGCCGCTGGCCACCAAGGCCATTGCCGCATCGGCGGCCCTAGCACTCGGTGGGGGCGGGCTGATCTGGGCGAACTTCTACGCATCCGCGCACGAATCGGGCTCGGATCAGAACCGGACGAGGTCGGCCGCGGCGCAGATCGCCACGATCGACTGCCCGGACGTCGGCCAGCAGCTCACCGAGGTGCCGAACCAGGCCCGGGGCGAGGTCGACGGCGAACTGGCCACACTGGACCAGCAGATCACCGAGGCGTACCAGCGGCTCGCGACCACGCGAGACGCCCAGGCCCGGGACGGCAGCTACGTCCAGAACGCCATCCTCCAGCCGCTGAAGGACCGGCGGAAGGCGATCATCGACCGCATCCAGCTGGAGATCAACCGGGCCGGCGGCAACGCCTCCGAGGACCTGGACAACCTCTCCGGCTGCACCGGTACGCCCGCCCAGACCACCGACGGTCAGGCCGGCCAGAACCAGAACGGCGACGGCCAGAACCAGGGTGGACAGGACCAGGGCGGCGACCAGGGTGGTCAGGACCAAGGCGGCCAGGACCAAGGCGGTCAGGACCAGGGCGGCGACCAGGGTCAGGGCGGCAACGGTGGTCAGGGCGGCAACGGCCCGACCGCGGACGACTTCGTCGACATCACCCAGGTGCAGGCGAACGCCCAGCTCGGTGTCGGTGCCAACGGCCTGCCGGCGAACGGCCGGTCCGGGTCGCGCGGCGTCTTCATCACGAAGTGCGGCACCAACAGCAACGACAACCACAACACCGACAACGTGATCGTGGCCCCGGGTGTCAGCAACGGCGCCCACCACCTGCACGACTACGTCGGCAACCAGAGCAACAACGCGTTCGCGAGCGACCAGGACCTGGCCAACGCGCAAACCACCTGCCAGAACCAGAGCGACCGCTCCTCGTACTTCTGGCCCGTGCTGCGTCTCCAGGACGGCTCCCAGGACTTCGACCAGAACAACGCCGGTGGCGGCACCGAGGGCAACGTCGGCAAGATCCTTGAGCCCGTCTCGGCCCAGCTGAAGTTCGTGGGCAACAAGCGGAGCAAGGTCGTCGCGATGCCGCAGGCGCTGCGGATCATCACCGGTGACGCGAAGGCGTTCGTCAACGGCAACGGCAACGCCAACGTCAACTGGAGCTGCACCGGCTTCGAGAACAAGGTCCAGCTCAAGGACAAGTACCCGATCTGCCCGCAGGGCAGCCAGGTGGTCCGTACGACCAACTTCCAGAGCTGCTGGGACGGCCAGAACATCGACAGCGCCAACCACCGTACGCACGTGGCGTTCGTCCAGGCCAACGGCCGCTGCGCCAACGGCTTCAAGGCGATCCCGCAGCTCCAGGTCCGGCTGGTCTACGACGTTCCCGCCCCGACCATCGAGAACGGTCAGGTCGTGAACCCGTACGCGGTGGACACCTTCCCGGAGCAGCTGCACAAGCCGATCACCGACCACAACGACTTCATCAACTTCTTCTCCACGAGGCTGATGAACAAGATGGTCAAGTGCATCAACAGCGGCCAGCGCTGCCAGTGATCCCCCCGCGGTGATCCGCTCTCGGTGACCCACGGAGAAGGCCGGCGGTGAGAATTCCTCACCGCCGGCCTTCTCGTGCGTACGGTGCCGGGATCAGTGCCCGGAGTCGTGCCCGCTGTCGTCGCCCCCGCCGCTTCCGCCCTCGTGCGCCGAGTGGTCGGTGCCCTCCTCCAGGTCCCCGCCGAGCTTCTCCCGCAGCGACTTCAGCGTGCTGCTCTCGTCGCCGACAGCGACCCACTTGCGGCCGACGAGGTAGTGGCCGCCGTAGTCCTTGGCGCCGTTGATCCACTCGCGCTGGCCGCGGTCGGTGGCGAAGGTGGCGAGGATGAACTTGTGGCCGCCGCCCTTGCAGATCGCCTGGCGGATGTCGTCGGCGTCGATCTGGATGTCCGGCGCGCACTTCACCTCGGCGGCCAGCTGCTCCAGACTCCCGGACGCCGTCTTCGGAACGTCGTCGGCGCTGTCGTCACCGCCACCGGAACCGCATCCCGCGAGCACCAGCACCGCCACCGCCGCGAGCATCGGTCGGGTCACCTTCATCAGTTCCTCCATACAGGGGCCTCCCGGTGCATACGGCTCCCGCACGCGGAGCGCTCAAAATACCCTCCGGAGTTCGCTCAGACGTGCGAGAGTGACGCGGTGATCAAGGACTGGGAAGACCGCGTGAGCGCCGCCTGGGCGACCTTCGACGACTACCCCGAGGAGCGGGCCGCCGACTTCAGAGCCGTGATCGACGCGCTCGTCGCCGAACTGCCGGAGGACAGCCCGCTCGGCCCCTTCGAGCAGGCGTGTGCCTGGGACTCCACGGGCCACTCCGACAAGGCGGTCCCGCTCTACCGCGAGGCCCTCGCCCGCGGCCTGAGCGGCTACAAGGGGCGCCGCGCCAAGATCCAGCTGTCCAGCTCGCTGCGGAACACCGGACAGGCCGAGGAGGGTGTCAAGCTGCTGACGCCGGAGCTGGAGGCGCCCTCCGACGAACTCGACGACGCGGTACGGGCCACCCTCGCCCTGTGCCTGTCCAGCCTCGGCCGGGACCGCGAGGGGCTGTCCCTGGTCCTGGGCGCGCTGACGCCCCATCTGCCGCGCTACCAGCGGTCGATGGCCAACTACGCGCGGGCGCTGGTGGAACCCGAGGTGTGAGTCACCCGGGTGGCGGTGACCTCCCCACGGTTCGCTCGTTTGGCTGGACGTGCAGTCACAGGATGTCGCCCCGCGCCCCTCAGCCGCCTCCGCCACCGACCCCGTCGTCGACGTCGAACAGGCCGAGGCGGCGCTCGTCGAGCACTACCCCCGGCTGGTCCGGCTCGCCTATCTGGTGCTGCCGCCGGGGCTGGGGCGCAAGCGGCGGGTGCTGACCGCGCACGCCCTCGCACAGGGCGCGCTGCCCCGGGGGCGGACGTCCACACCGCTGATCCCGGCGCAGTCCACCGGGCGCGAGGGCGACCCCGGGTACGCCTTCATGCGGCTGCGCGTGGTGCGCGCGGCGCTGCGGGCGGGGGTGCCGCTGAGTCTGCGGGCGCTGCCCAGGCGGGCCCAACTGCCGCCGCTGTTGCCCCAGGTGTGGGGCCTGCGGCTGTTCCCCCGGTCCGGCGGCGCCGACGAACTCGCCCTGGACCAGCGGCTCGCGGCGCTCTCCGCCCCGGCGCGGGCGGCGTACGTCCTGCGCGGGCTGGAGAAGCTGAACGACGACGCCGTGTACGAACTGCTGGCGGCGGCCGGGGTCGACGACGTGGACGAGGCCCTCGAAGAGGCCGACGCCGTCCCGGCGCGGTACGCGCTGCTGGACTCCCCCGAGTTCGACGCCTGTTCGCTGCAGGCCCGGCCCACGGATCTGATGCGGCGCAGGCAGCACCTGAAGGCGGCGCTGGTCGCCGGGGCCGCGCTGGTGGTGTGCGGGGCGCTGCTCGGGCTGCCCGGCGAGGGCTGGGCGCCGGACGGCGCCGCGGCTCCCCCGTACGCGCAGAACCCGGCGGCGCAGGCCGCCCTGGATCCGAGCCGGCTGGAGAAGGTGGCGCCGGCCGCCTGGGAGACGGCCTCCCGGCTGGACTTCTCCGTCTGGCCCGCGCGCGGTGAACTCACCGGCGACCGGTCCCTGCTGCGCCGCGCCCTCGCCGTCTGGGCCCGCCCCGGCGAGAAGGTCCGTGTCTCGGCCACCCCCGGCACCCCGTCCGGCGGCCCCGCCGGACCGCCCCAGCTCCTCTACGCGGGCACCGTCGACAACGCCCGCGTGGTGATCCTCTACGACGGACTGCGCATCGCCCGCTACGCCGAGCCGAAGGACGGCACGGCCGGTGCCGCCATCGACTTCGCGCGGGTCGACGGCGCGACCGGCGCCGAGGCGAGCGCCGTGGTGCTGGGGCGGTCCGACGGCAACGTCCGCTATCTGTTGGCGCCCTGGGTGCAGAAGGCCGCCGAGCGGGATCTGCTCAAGCCCGGTTCCGGGGCGATGGCGCTGACCCTGGCCGACGGGGTCACCTCGCCACTGGCCAGCCCGGCGGCCCAGCAGTCGGGGTGCACGTCGTGGAACGTGCTGCAGGTGACCGGCGAGGCGGGCACGAGCCTGCTGTCCGACCTCGCCGAGTTGGTCCCGGCCCGGCTGACCGCGGGGCGGCCCGGTTCGGCGAAGGACGCCTCCGGGGCGGCCGGGCTGCGTACCTGGGCGCCGTACTCCTGCTCGCTGTCGGCGGCGCGGGCACAGGGCGTGCGGTCGGTGAACGCCTGGCAGTTCGCGCGGCAGCCGCTGCCGGACGCGAGCGGTTCGGCGGACTGGGTGTGCACCCGCGCGGAGACCTGGCGGGGCGGCGCCCAGGTGCTGGCCCAGTTCCGCACACCGGGCGGTGCCCAGGGGGCGGTGGCGGCCCAGGGCCAGGACGTCCCGGCGTGCGGTCCGCGCGATCCGCATGTGCTGGCCGGGGTGCTGTGGAAGGCGCAGGACGAGTCCTGGTACCTGCTGGCGGCGGGCAGCCGGGACACGGCGTCGATCGAGGCGACGGGCGGGGTGACCGCCTCCGGGCCGGGTCCGCTGCTGACGGCGGAGGCGGAGCAGGGCGCGCGGGCCGGGCTGAAGGGGACGCTGGCGGACGGGCGGGAGGTCAGCGGACTCAAGTAGCCGCCCCGGCCTGAGAAATATCGTGCGGCACAGGTCTTCTGCTGGGACTTACCCATCAGTACATTGACAGCATGTCTAACAAGCAGGCCCGGGTGCCCCTGCCCGTCACCGGTGAGCGGGTCGCGCTCAAGGCGCGCAAGGTGTCCTTCTCGTGGGAGGAGACCCCGCTGCACTGGGTGCCGGGCGACCCCTTCGCCACGCACACCATGAATGTGCTGCATCTGCTGCTGCCCGCCGGTGAGCGGTGGTTCGTGCATGTGTACCGGCAGATCCTGCCGTACATCCGGGACGAGCGGCTGCGCGAGGACGTCCTCGGGTTCATCGGGCAGGAGGCGATGCACTCCCAGGCCCACGACGAGGTCCTGCCGCACCTGAGGGAGCAGGGGCTCGATCCGACGCCGTACACCGCGCAGGTGGACTGGTTCTTCGAGAAGCTGCTCGGCGACCGGACGCTGCCGCCGGGGCGGGCCAGGCGCTGGTGGCTGATGGAGCGGGTGGCGCTGATCGCGGCCATCGAGCACTACACCGCGTTCCTCGGCGACTGGATTCTCAACGCCGGTGAGCTGGACCGGCGCGGCGCCGATCCCACCATGCTGGACCTGCTGCGCTGGCACGGCGCCGAGGAGGTCGAGCACCGGTCGGTCGCCTTCGACCTGTTCATGCACGTCGACGGTTCCTACCGGCGGCGGGCGCGGACCTGGGCGCTGGCGTTCACGGCGCTGATGTTCCTGTGGCAGCGCGGGGTCCGGTTCTTCATGGAGAACGACCCGACGCTGCCAGCCGGCAAGGCGAGCTTCCGCGCCTTCTACGTACGCGGCAGACGCGGGGTGCTGCCCTCGACGGGGGCCATGCTGCGCTCCATACCCCGCTATCTGAGCCGGGGGTACCACCCCTCCCAGGAGGGCTCCACCGAGCAGGCGGTGGCCTATCTGGCCTCCTCCCCCGCCGCCGTCGCCGCGCTCGCCGCGGAGAAGGGGGCGAAGTGATGCCGGGTCTGCGGACGTTGGCGGTGGTCGCGGGCGCCGCGCTGCTCGCCCGGCGGGCCCTGCGGCGCCGGATCCAGGACTCCCCGCTGTGGCCGATGCCGGCGCTGGAGGAACCGACCTCCGGGCGGCCCCGGTCGCGGGCGCTGCGACTGCTGGTGACCGCGCACGAGAAGGTCGCCGACGGGGTCGTCCTGCTGCGCCTCGAAGGGCACGGCCTGCCGCGCTGGGAGCCCGGGGCCCATCTGGACCTGGTGCTGCCGTCCGGGCTGGTGCGGCAGTACTCGCTGTGCGGGGACCCGGAGGACGCCTCGGCGTACACGGTCGCCACACGGCTGGTGGAGGACGGGCGGGGCGGTTCACGCGAGGTGCACGAGCAGGTGTGCGAGGGGCTGGAGCTGGAGGTGCGCGGGCCGCGCAACCGCTTCCCGCTCGTCGAGGCGCCCGCGTACGTCTTCGTCGCCGGGGGTATCGGGATCACGCCGATCCTGCCGATGCTGCGGGCGCTGCCCGAGGGCACCGACTGGCGGCTGCTGTACGGCGGGCGGAGCCGGGCGTCGATGCCGTTCCTGGAGGAGCTGGCGAAACTGGACGCCGGGCGGGGCCGGGTACGGGTCGTCGCCGAGGACGAGGACGGGCGCCCGGACCTGGACGCGCTGTTCGCGTCGGCGCCGAAGGACGCGGCCGTCTACTGCTGCGGTCCCGAGGGGCTGATGGCGGCAGTGGAGGAACGGGTGCCGGACGTCCGCCTTGAGCGGTTCGCGCCCGCCGCGTCCCTGCGGGGCAACGGTGCCTTCGAGCTCGAACTGCGGCGCAGCGGGAAGGTGTTGACGGTACCGGCCGACTCCACGGTGCTCGCCGCCGTGCGCGCCGAGCTGCCGGACACCCTGTACTCCTGCGAGCAGGGGTTCTGCGGGACCTGCCAACAGCGGGTGCTGGAGGGCGAGGTGGAGCACCGGGACGAGCTGCTGACGGACGCGGAGCGTGACGACTCGATGCTGATCTGTGTGTCCCGGGCCCGGGGCGGGCGGCTGGTGCTGGACATGTGAACGCCCTTGCCCGATGCGGCTCGTTCGACGGCCGAATCCGATCGGTAAGGTGTTCGTATGACTACCGGGGTACGCCGCAGAATGGGGGTCGAGGAGCGACGGCAGCAGCTGATCGGTGTCGCTCTCGACCTCTTCAGCCGACGCTCGCCGGACGATGTCTCCATCGACGAGATAGCGTCCGCCGCGGGGATCTCCCGCCCGCTGGTCTACCACTACTTCCCGGGCAAACTCAGCCTGTACGAGGCCGCGTTGAAGCGTGCGTCGGACGATCTGGCGTCCCGGTTCGTGGAGCCGCACGAGGGTCCGCTGGGTGAGCGGCTGCTGCGGGTGATGCGCCGCTACTTCGACTTCGTCGACGAGCACGGCCCGGGTTTCTCGGCCCTGATGCGCGGCGGCCCGGCGGTCGGTTCCTCCACCACGAACGCCCTCATCGACTCCGTGCGCCAGGCCGCGTACGACCAGATCCTGTCGCATCTGCGGGTCGAGACCCCGCCCGCCCGCCTGGAACTGGTCGTCCGCTCCTGGATCTCGCTCGCCGAGTCGACGGCCCTGATCTGGCTGGACGGCCGCCGCATCCCGCGCGCCGAGCTGGAGGTCCAGCTCGTCCAGGACTTCGCCGCCCTGGCCGCGGTGGCAGCGGCCCACGACACCGAACTGGCCGCCCTCCTGAGCGACCTCCTCAAACAGGAACCCGGCGACGGCCCCTTCACCGACCTGGCGACCCGACTGCTGAGCCTGGCGTCCTAGTCCGTCTCGTACTTGGTGTACGACGGGTCCAGGTCGCGGATCTCTGCGGAGGCGTGCAGCCTGTGGTTCGCCGGGGGCGTGACGTGCTTGCGAAGGAGGTCCAGGACCGCCTCCGTGAGCCGGGACTTCGTTTCGTCCGTGCGGCCTGCCAGGAGGGCGATGTGGACGTGGATCAGGGCGTGGCCCTCGGGGTCCTGGCCCACCACGGTGGTCTCGGTGCGGCGGAAGCGGGTCTTGCAGGCGGGCTGCTTCGCCGCCGCGATGTCCACGACCGCGGTGTGCAGGTCGCGGGCGAAGGCGGGGCGGTCGAAGGACTCCGCCAGGTTCTCGGAGTAGTCGACGGTGATCTGCGGCATGAGCGTGAGCCCTCCTGTTCAAGGTCAGGAGGGCTCACACTAGCCGCAGGGCGTCAGCGGATCAGCCGGTGGTGGTGAAGACCGCCACCGTCCGCGCCGGGACCGTGAAGGTGCCGGTGTCCTTCGCGTAGGACGAGGTCTTCACGACCGCGTCCCCGCCCGCCGCCTGCACCGGGTGCAGGCCGTAGCCCGTCCCGGCGAGCGCGGCCACGCGCTGCTCCTGCTCCTCGGGCGTGGCGTTGAAGACGACGACCAGGTCGCCGAGCTTCATGGTGATCACGCCGGGCGTCTCGTCCTCGCCGGAGAGCGGGAAGGAGAGCTTCGACTGCACCTGCCCGGTGGTGGAGAGGGAGAAGGCCTTCTCCGTCGAGCGGATCCTCAGCAGGTCCCGGTACGCGGCCGAGGCGCCGTCGATCTGCTCGCAGCCCACCTTCACCGTGCCGAGCAGCGGCTTGGCGTAGGACCACTTGGACTGGTTGTCCGCGGCGGGCGGCAGCCCGCGTCCCATGCCGTTGCCGTCCTGGCAGTTCCAGTGGATGGCGTTGAACCAGTCGCCGCTGTCGTAGGAGTTGCGGTCCAGCGACTTAGAGCGCAGCAGGTCGGTGCCGGCCTGGGAGAGCGCCGGGCCCTGTGAGAGGGTGGCGGTCGCCATGGCGAGGACCTGCATCCGGGCCCGGTCGTCCGCGCTCACCGTCGCCGGCAGCTTGAAGGCGAGGGCGTCGAACAGGGACTCGTTGTCGTGCGCGTCGGCGTAGGCGAGCGCGTCTCCGGGGGCGTCCGCGTATCCGGCGGGCTGGCCGTTGTAGTCGACCTCGGCGCCCTTGACCTCCTTGCCGCTGGTGTCGGTGAACCGGTAGTCCGCCAGGTTGCCGGACAGACCCACCTTGATCAGGTCCTGGTAGTGCAGCAGCCGCGCCTTCTGCTCGGCCTCGGTGCCGTTGTTCTTCGAGGAGTTGGGCTCGGTGTACAGGCCCGACGCGAAGCCCTGGATGCCCGGGTCCTCGTCGAAGGGGCCGCCGCCGCGCACCGCGTCACGGGCCCGGTCGGAGAAGGTCGCGATGCCCGTTCCGGCCATGTTCTTCTGGGTGGCCTGGGTGAAGCGGGCGTCGTCGGCGATCTCTCCGAAGTTCCAGCCCTCGCCGTACAGGATGATCTTCTTGCCGTCGACGCCGTCCTTCTGCAGGGTCAGCTCGTCGAGGGCCTTGCGGACGGCGAGGATGTTCTCCTTCGGGTGGTGGCCCATCAGGTCGAAGCGGAAGCCGTCGACCTTGTACTCCTTGGCCCAGGTGACGATGGAGTCCACGACGAGCTTGCCCATCATGGCGTTCTCGGTGGCCGTGTTGGCGCAGCAGGTGCTGTTGGCGACCGAGCCGTCGGCCAGGAGCCGCTGGTAGTAGCCGGGCACGATCCGGTCCAGGACGCTGGTGGACGCCTGGCCGCCGGCGGCCGTGTGGTTGTAGACGACGTCCATCACGACCCTGAGGCCGTTCTCGTTGAGCGCCTTGACCATCTTGCGGAACTCGACGTTACGGGTGGTGCCGTCCGGGTTCGTCGAGTAGGAGCCCTCGGGGACCGTGTAGTGGTACGGGTCGTAGCCCCAGTTGTAGACGTCCTTCGCGGCGGTCTTCGCCACGCACGCCTGCTGCTCCTCGGAGTCGGCCGGGAAGGAGGCCAGGTCACAGTCGGGGGACTGCTGGTCGGACTTCTTCTCGGGGATGGTGGCGATGTCGAAGGCGGGCAGCAGGTGGACGTACGAGGTGCCCGCCTCGGCCAGCTTCCGCAGGTGCTTGGAGCCGTCGCTGAGCTTGTCGGTGAAGGCCAGGTAGGTGCCCCGGTGGTCCGCGGTGCGGTCCTCGACCGAGAAGTCACGCACGTGCAGTTCCTGGATCTGCGCGTCCTTCAGCGGCACCGCCCTGGGCTTGGTGTACGTCGTCCAGCCGGCCGGCTTCAGGGACTTGTCGGCGAGGTCCACGACCAGGCTGCGCGCCGAGTCGGTGGTCAGGGCGACGGAGTAGGGGTCGGTGACCTTGTTGGTGACGACCTTGCGGACGCTGGGCGCCCACACCTTCACGACGTACCGGTACGGCTTGTTCTTCCAGGACGCCGGGCCGGTCACGGACCAGACGCCGGTGGTGTCGTCGCGCCGCATGGCGACGGTGGAGCCGCCGATCTCCAGCTTGACCTGCTGCGCGGTGGGCGCCCACACCGACAGGGTGGGCTTCCCCTTGGAGAACACCGGCCCGAGGTCGGCCTTCGTGGCGTTGTACAGGTCGTCCAGGACGCCCGCGATCTGCACCCCGGTGGCGGTCAGCACGGCGCCGTTGGCGGCGCGCTGGGAGGCGACGACCTGGCCGCGCAGCGCCTCACGGACCCGGTCGCGGTCGCGGGGGTCGACGGAGTAGGCGGTGTACGACTTCAGGTGCGGGAACTTCGCCTTCTGGGCGTCGGTCAGCGTGGCCTTGTTCAGCCGGAGCCAGCGCTGGTCGGCACCGGTCAGGGCGCCGTCCTCGGCGGTGATGGAGCCGGTGCGGGAGTAGATCAGCTGGGTGGAGGCGGCGGCCTCCGAGCCGTTCCAGGCGACCGTGTTCCGGTCGATCCAGACCGCCTTGGCGGTGGTCAGGTCGAGCGCGGCGGCGCTGCCCGCGGGCTGCGGCAGCAGGTACTTCTCCTGGCCGTTCAACAGCCACACCTCGTGGCCATTGGCCTTGAGGTCCAGCGACTGGTCGGAGGGCAGGTCCTTCTCGTCGCCCTTGTGGAGGATGTAGCTGAGGCTGCCCGCGCCCTCGGCGAGGGGCACCTCGAAGACCGCGCCATAGGCATCAGTCTTCACCGGCTTCAGGGGGTTCGACCACTCGGTGGGGTTCGCGGCGCCCGTCCAGGTGTGCAGGCCCCAGCCCTCGTAGTCGCCGTCGGCGCGGTGGTAGTGCAGCACGGCCTTGGACTTGTCCTGGGCCGGGTACTCGGGCCGCTCGGTCAGGGCGTCTTCCTTGCCCTGCTCGATCCAGATCTCGCCGGTCTTGGTGACGTCGATCGTGCGGTCGGCGGAGACGTCCTTGTTGCCGTCCTTGTCGATGACCAGGTAGCCGACGCTCGACGCGCCCGGCTTGAGCTTGACGTAGGCGAAGGCCCCGTAGGCGTCCCGGCCGATGAAGGGGTGGCTCTTGGGCCACTCGGTGGCCTCGCCGTCGGCGATGTCGCCCCAGGTGTACAGGCCCCAGTCGCTGTAGTCGTCGTCCGCGCGCTTGTAGTGGACGATCGCGTAGTCGCGGGAGGAGGCGGTGGGCTTCTCCTCGGCGGGCGGGGTGCCCGTGGTGGAGGCGGCGGTGGCGCTCGCGGTGCGGCCGAGGGAGTCGATCACCACGGCCTTGTAGCGCAGGGCGGTGCCGGCCGGTACGTCCTCGCCGATGACCTGCGTGACCTTGTACGGGGCGTGGTCGGCGGAGCCGAGGGTGCGCCACTTGCCGTTGCCGACCTGGGCGGCGAACACGACCCGGTTGAGCTGGCCGCCGTCGACGTCGGCGCCGATCTCCACGGTGCCGGTGGCACCGGCGGCCGGGGCCTTGAGGGTGACCTTCGGCTTGGCGGCCGGGTTGCCGAGGCGGCCGTCGGCCTTCAGCACGATCGCGGAGCGAGCGGGGACGGTGACGGTGATCTTCTTGTCGGCGTCGGAGGTCACCGAGGCGTCGGTGCCGTAGATGCCCTGGAAGCCCATCCGGGCCGAACCGGTCGCGAAGGTCGCCGACTTCTCGTCGTCGGCGTTGTTGAAGGCGACGACGTACTCGGTGCGGTTGGTGGCGAAGCGGGAGAAGGCGTAGACGCCGGCGCCGTCGGCCGCGTAGCGCTCGGTCTGCACGCCGTCGGCGAGCGCCGGGTGCGCCTTGCGCAGCTCGGCGAGGGCGCTGATCTGGCGGTACAGCGGGGCCTTGGTGTCGTAGGCGTCGACGGCGTGGGTGCGGTCGGTGCCGATCTGGTCGTCGTCGAGGTAGTCGGCGGTCTTGGAGGCGAACAGCGTCTGGCGGGCGTCCTTGTCGCCGCCGGAGCCGGTGAAGCCCTGCTCGTCGCCGTAGTAGACGACCGGGTTGCCGCGGCTGAGGAACATCAGCTCGTTGGCGAGCTTGGCCTTCTTCAGCAGCTCGGCGTCGGAAGCGTCCTTGGCGTCCTGCTTCAGGAAGTACCCGATGCGGCCCATGTCGTGGTTGCCGAGGAAGGTGACCTGCTCGTACGCGTTGGCCTTGTCGGTCGCGTACTTGTAGTCGTCGCCGAAGACCGAGGCCAGCTTCTGCGCGCTGCCGCCCTGGGAGGCGTACTGGCGGGCCGCTTCCTGGAACGGGAAGTCGAGCGTGGCGTCCAGGCGGCCCTGGGTGACGTACGGGGAGGTGATGCTGGTGTCGGCGGAGTACACCTCACCGAACATGAAGAAGTCGTCCCGGCCCTGCTTGGCCGCGTAGGCGTCGAGGGCGGTGGCCCACTGGGTCCAGAACTCCATGTTGACGTGCTTGACGGTGTCGATGCGGAAACCGTCGATCCGGAAGTCCTTGACCCACCGCTGGTAGATCTTCTCCATGCCGCTGACCACCTCGGGACGCTCGGTCCACAGGTCGTCGAGGCCGGAGAAGTCGCCGTTCTCGGAGCTCTCCCCGGCGAAGGTGGAGTCGCCCCGGTTGTGGTACATCGTCGGGTCGTTGAGCCAGGAGGGGACCTTGGCGTTCTTCGCCGCCTTCGGGGTGCGGGCGAAGGAGTCGTTGTCGACGGACGGGAAGCGGCTCTTTGCGTCGGCGTAGTCGGCGTCGTCGAAGGGCTCGCCGTTCTTCGTCAGGTACGGGAAGGCGCCCTTGGCGAGGTAGTCGTAGGACTTCTCCTCGTAGTCGACGACGTCGGCGGTGTGGTTGGTGATGACGTCGAAGTAGACCTTCATGCCCTTGGCGTGCGCCTTGGCGATGAGGTCCGCCAGGTCCTGGTTCGTCCCGAAGTGCGGGTCGACCTGGGTGAAGTCGGTGATCCAGTACCCGTGGTAGCCGGCCGAGGCGTTCGCGCCGGTGCCCTGCACGGGACGGTTCTTGAAGATCGGCGCCATCCAGATGGAGGTGGTGCCGAGGCCCTTGATGTAGTCGAGCTTCTTGGTCAGGCCCTTGAGGTCGCCGCCCTGGTAGAAGCCCTTGTCGGTGGGGTCGAACCCGGTGCTGAGCCGGGACCCGGTCAGACCTCCCTTGTCGTTGCGGGTGTCACCGTTGGCGAAACGGTCCGGCAGGACGAAGTAGAACTGCTCGCGGGTGACGTCGTGCCGGGCGGGCTCGGCGGCGAGCTTCGCGTCCGACGGCGGGGCGGGCGGGGTCTGGGCCCTGGCCGCCAGTGGCTGGACGAGCGCCGCGGCCAGCGCGGTCACGGTGACCGCGGCGACCCGTCCGGCCTGAGCTGTGCGACGCCTGGGCGGCGCCGACCATCTAGGTATCACTGACGTGAACTCCTTGCGATACGGCTCTGTTGGGTCCGACCCCGCGCGACCGTATCGCCGCCGTAAGCGTTACAGCAAGAGTCCTGAAATGATTGGTAAGAGCTTTCAGCTCCAAGTGCCGTTCGCGGCTCAGCAGCTGGACTTGCCCGCGTAGATGGCGAGCGCCGTGTTGCCACCGAGAGTGGCCGAGAACTGACCGTTCGCGTTCACCGTGACGGTCGTGTTGTTCTGCACGTTGCAGTACGTCCCGGCGGGCAGCGATGTCTGGAAAGTACGGTTCAGGCTGCCCGTTTCGTGGTTGATGACGACATAGCCCTTGTTGCCGCGTCCGAAGGCGATGGCGTCATTGCCGTTGTCCCACCAGTTGGTGACGGCCTGGCCGCGGGTGGCGTTGCGGAAGCCGACCATGCGGACGATCTCGGGCCACTTGTGCTGGCACTTCCACCCGTCCTGCCAGCAGGCATTGACCTGGCCGCCGTTGGGCGGGCCCGCGTCGATCGAGGACCACTCGTAGGCGGAGTTGATGTCCGGGGCGCCGTAGGGGTGGGCGAGCATGAAGACGTGGGCCAGCGTGTAGTTGGCGCCGTCCTTGTAGGTGAGCGTGGAGCCGTTGCGCTCGGTGTCGTGGTTGTCGACGAAGACACCGGCGACGCCGCTGCTCAGGTAGCCCCAGCCCTCGCCGTAGTTGCTCAGGTAGGCGAGCTTCTCGTTGTTGAAGACCCGCTTGAGGTCGTAGGCGTAGCGGAACTCCTGGACGTCGCCGTTGCCGGTGTACTCGGTGGGCTGGACGGCCTCCCCGCTGCCGTAGATGACCTCCTGCTTCCAGTAGACGCCCGGGTTGGTCAGCCGGGACTTGATGTTCGCGAGGTCGGCGGCGGCGATGTGCTTGGCCGCGTCGATGCGGAAGCCGTCGACACCGAGGGAGAGCAGGTCGTTCATGTACCCGGCGATGGCGCCGCGCACGTAGGACTCCCCGGTGTCGAGGTCGGCGAGGCCGACCAGTTCGCAGTTCTGCACGTGCCAGCGGTCGCCGTAGTTGGTGATCTCCGACGTGCAGTTGTCGAAGTCGTAGGAGGAGTACAGGCCCGGGTAGTTGTACTTCGTGTACGAACTCCCGCCGGTGCCGGTGCCGTTGCCCGAGGACATGTGGTTGATGACGGTGTCGACGACGACCTTCACACCCGCCGAGTGACACGTGTTGACCATGTTCCGGAAGGCGGTGCGGTCTCCCAGCCGTCCGGCGATCTTGTAGCTGACCGGCTGGTACGAGGTCCACCACTGCGAGCCCTGGACGTGCTCGGCGGGCGGGGAGACCTGGACGTAGCCGTAACCGGCGGGACCGAGGGTGTTGGTGCACTCCTTGGCGACGGAGGCGAAGTTCCACTCGAACATGACCGCGGTGACGTCCTTGGTGCCGGGCGGGGAGGCGTACGCGGCAGTGGGGGAAAGGACGCCGGCCGCCGTGGCGGCTAGCGCGGTCGCTGTGACGGACCATCTGGTTATCACGGTGGCTCCTTGTGGGGATCGCCGGGCGTCCCTGCCCGGCGTCCGCGGAACGTACCGCTAACGAAAGGTTTACAGCAAGAGAGTTGAAACTCATAGCAAGTTGTTCCAACTCTCTCTTGACGTGCCCCTCACAAGCCGCGCACGCTGTGGTGCGCCCCGGTATGCCGAAGGGCCCGCCGGAGCGGGCCCTTCACTGGTGTGCGACCGGGTCAGGCGGTCGTCCACCAAGCCGTGGTGTCGGCGGGCAGCTTGGCCTCGCCGTCGCCCTCGGCCACCTCACCGCTCGCCAGCAGCAGACGGCCGCGGACCGGCACGGTCACCGACTCGGAGGTGGTGTTCGCGACACAGACGAACTCACCGCGGCGGAAGGCCAGTACGCCCTCCGACGCCTTCAGCCACTCCACCGAGTCACCGGCGCCCAGGTCCGGGTGCTCGCGGCGGGCGGCCAGGGCCGCACGGTACAGCTCCAGGGTCGAGCCCGCGGTGCCGGACTGCGCCTCCACGCTCAACTCCGCCCACTCCGGCGGCTGCGGGAGCCAGCTGCCCCCGCTGCCGAAGCCGTACGAGGAGCCCTCGCGGGTCCACGGGATCGGCACCCGGCAGCCGTCGCGGAAGCCGTCCTGGCCCGCGCCGCGGAAGAACGCCGGGTCCTGCCGGACCTCGTCGGGCAGGTCGACGACGTCCGGCAGGCCCAGCTCCTCGCCCTGGTAGACATAGGCCGAACCCGGCAGCGCCAGCATCAGCAGGGTGGCCGCGCGCGCCCGGCGCAGGCCCAGTTCGCGGTCGCCCGCGGTACGGATCTGGGTGCCCAGGCCGGGCGGGTTGGCGAACCGGGTGGCGTGCCGGGTCACATCGTGGTTGGACAGCACCCAGGTGGCCGGGGCGCCCACCGGGCGCATCGCCTCCAGGGTGCGGTCGATGACCTCGCGCAGTTCGGCCGCGTCCCACTCGGTGCCCAGGTACTGGAAGTTGAACGCCTGGTGCAGTTCGTCGGGGCGGACGTAGCGCGCGGTGCGCTCGACGGTCGGCGTCCACGCCTCGGCGACGAAGATGCGCTCGCCGTCGTACTCGTCGAGGATCAGCCGCCAGTTGCGGTAGATGTCGTGCACGCCGTCCTGGTCGAAGAACGGCATGACATCGTTACCGAGCAGTTTCAGCTGGTCGTGGGAGCCGAGGTCGGGCAGGCCCTCCGCCTTGACCATGCCGTGGGCGACGTCGATGCGGAAGCCGTCGACGCCCATGTCCAGCCAGAAGCGCAGGATCGAGCGGAACTCGTCGCTGACCGCCGGGTGCTCCCAGTTGAAGTCGGGCTGCTCGGGGGCGAAGAGGTGCAGGTACCACTCGCCGGGGGTGCCGTCCGGCTCGGTGACCCGGGTCCAGGCCGGGCCGCCGAAGATGGACTCCCAGTCGTTGGGCGGCAGTTCGCCGTTCTCGCCCTTTCCGGGGCGGAAGTGGTAGCGCTCCCGCAGGGGCGAACCGGGTCCCTCGCGCAGCGCCCGCTTGAACCACTCGTGCTGGTCGGAGGAGTGGTTGGGCACCAGGTCCACGATGATGCGCAGGCCCACCTCGTGGGCGTCGCGGATCAGCGCGTCGGCGTCCAGCAGGTTGCCGAACATGGGGTCGACGGCACGGTAGTCGGCGACGTCGTAGCCGGCGTCGGCCTGCGGCGACGCGTAGAAGGGGCTCAGCCACACGGCGTCCACGCCGAGGTCGCGCAGGTACGGAAGTCGGGAGCGTACGCCTTCCAGGTCGCCCATGCCGTCGCCGTTGCTGTCGGCGAAGCTGCGCGGATAGACCTGGTAGATCACCGCGTCCCGCCACCAGTCGCGGCGGTGGGCGACGGTGGCGACGGCGGAGGTCGTTGCCGGGTCGGCGGAGTGCTGGCTCATGATGTCCTTGATGCGTGATCGGTTCGAGGTCATGTGGCTGCGGTGAAGCGAAGGCTGTCGAGGCGGCCGCGATGACAGCGGGGTCGGATGGCCATCGCGACCGCCTCGGGTTGGGGGGAAAGGGGGCGACTCCCCTTTGGGGAGGGGAGGAAGGGCATCTCTCCTCTGGGGGTGAGGAGGACTCCCCCGGGGGCACTCGGCCCCCGACAGGGTCAGCCCTTCGTGCCACCCGCGGTCAGGCCCGTCACCAGGTTCTTCTGCACCAGGTAGAAGAACGCCGACACCGGTATCGCGATCAGAACCGCCGTCGCGGCCATGTACTGCCGCTGCGCGTCGTGCTCGCTGACGAAGGTCTGCAGCGCGACGGCGAAGGTGTACTTCGTGTCCGACAGCATGAACGTCGAGGCGAAGGCGACCTCACCGAAGGCGGTGATGAAGCTGTAGAAGCCGGCGACCGCGAGTCCGGGCTTGGCGAGCGGCAGGATCAGCCGGACGAACGTGCCGAAGGGGCTCAGGCCGTCGACCCGGCCGGCCTCGTCGATCTCGAACGGGATGGTGTCGAAGTAGCCCTTGAGCAGCCAGGCGCAGTACGGCACCGCGGTCGAGCAGTAGACCAGGATCAGACCGAGGTAGGTGTCGACCAGCTGGAGGTCCGACAGGATCTGGTACATCGGCACGATCAGGACGGCGATCGGGAACATCTGGGTGACCAGGAGCACCCACATGAACTTCTTGTAGCCCGGGAAACGCATCCGGGAGACCGCGTACCCGGTGGTCGCGGCGATCATGACGCCGATGACCGTGGTGCCGAGCGAGACGATCAGCGTGCTCCACAGCCAGTCGACGAAGTTGGTCTCCTGGAGGACGAAGGAGTAGTTCTCCAGCGTCATCTTCCCCCAGATGTCACCGGGGTGGAGATAGTCGTCCTTGTCCGGGCCGAGGGAGAGGAAGACCAGCCAGGCGATCGGGAAGAGCGCGGCCAGGCTCGCCACGATCAGGATGCCGTGCGAGACGGCGGAGGCGGCGCGGCTGCGTTCGCCGCGGCGGCGCACGGTACCCGGTGTGGGGGCCACGCGGATCTCCTTCTTCGGCTCGGCAGGGGTCTCAACGGTAGTGCTCATCAGAACTCCTGCCTCAGATCGCGAGCTGCTGGTCATTGCGGTTCAGCCAGCGGCGGTAGAAGGAGGTGAAGACGATCAGGATGGCCAGCAGCAGCATGCCGTAGGCGGCGGACTGCGCGAAGTCGCGCGGCTGCTGTCCGAAGCCGAGGTAGTAGGCCCAGGTGACCAGGATCTGCGCGTCGGGGGCGGTGTCGCCGAACAGCAGGAAGATGATGGCGAACTGGTTGAAGGTCCAGATGATGCCGAGCAGGATCACGGTGGAGCTGACCGAGCGCAGGCCCGGCAGGGTGACGTAGCGGAACTGCTGCCACTTGCTCGCGCCGTCCATCTCGGCCGCCTCGTAGAGCGTGGAGTCGATGGACTGCAGGCCGCCGAGGAGCGAGAGCATCATGAACGGCACACCGCACCAGGTGTTGACCATGATCGCGGCGAACCGCTGCCAGAAGGTGTCCTCCAGCCACAGCGGGGTCGGCAGGTGCAGGAACTCCAGACCGGAGTTGATCACGCCGCCGTCGGCGAGCATGAACCGCCAGCCGAAGACGGTGACGAAGGTGGGCACGGCCCACGGCAGGATCAGGACGAGCCGGTAGAAGGTGCGGCCGCGCAGCTTCTGGTTGAGCAGCAGCGCGAGAGCCAGGCCGATCGTGTAGTGGAGGGTGACACAGGCCGCCGTCCAGAAGATCGTCCAGATGAAGTGGGACCAGAACCGCTCGTAGGAGGTCTCGCCCCACAGGATGTCGGCGTAGTTGTCGAAGCCGATGAACTTGTAGGTGGCCTCGATCTCGTTGACGCCGATCGTGCGGGCCGTGTTGAGGCTGTTGGCGTCCGTGAGCGTCAGATAGAAGCCGTAGGCCAGGGGATAGAGCACGAGCACGCCGAGCACGACGACCACCGGGGTGATCATCGCGTAGGCGTACCAGTGCTTCTGGTAGGAGTGCTTGAGGCGCTGGCCCAGCCCGGGCCGCGGCGCGCGGTCACCGCGGCGCTTGCCGGTGGCGCGGTCGATGGCGACTGTCATGGTTCTCGACACCTTCTGAGGATCAGGAGTTGGGCCAGGCACTGCTTGCGGACCGCCGGGTCCCTCCCCCTCTGTCGAGACGGGACCCGGCGGTCACGGGCTCACTGCTTGCTGAAGTCCGGCACCAGCTTGGCGATGGCGGTCTCAGCGCTGCTCAGACCCTCGTCCAGGGACTTCTTGCCACCGGCGATGGCGAGCAGCTCGGTGTCCACCGGGCCCCACAGGGAGCTGTACTCCGGCAGCGCCGGGCGGGGCTGGGCGACGGCGAGGACGTCCTGGAAGCCCGCGATGCCCGGGTCGGCGACGACCTTGACGCTGTAGGCGTCGTCACGCGTGGGCAGCGTGGAGTTCTTCAGGGCGATGGTCTCCTGCGCCTTGGCGGAGGTCATGAAGTTGACGAACTTCAGGGCCGCCTGCTGGTGGGCGCTGTCGGAACCGGCGTAGACCGAGAGGTTGTGGCCACCGGTCGGGGCGCCCTGACCGGCGGAGCCGGCCGGAACCTTGGCGATGCCCAGGTTCTCCTTGTCCTTGAACGCGGAGCCCTTGTAGAAGTTCGTGATCTCCCAGGGGCCCTGGATGATCGAGGCGACCTTGCCGTTGACGAACGCCTCCTGGATGTGGGCGTAGGCGTCGGCGGTGGTGTCGGCCTTGTGCAGGCCCTTGCCGTCGAACAGGTCCAGCCAGGTGCCGTAGGCCTTCTTGGCCTCGGCGGAGTTCACCGTGATCTTCTTGGCGGCGGCGTCGACGGTGTCGGTGCCCTCGCCGTGCAGGAAGGACTGGGCGTAGTAGGCCTGGGTGGAGCCCCAGTAGCCGTCGACGCCGGTCTTGTCCTTGATCTTGGCGGCGGCCTTCTTCAGGTCGCCCCAGTTCTCGGGGACGTCGACGCCGGCCTTCTCGAACAGGGCCTTGTTGTAGACGAAGGCCAGGGTGTCCGTGGTGAACGGAACGCCGTAGGTCTTGCCCTCGTACTTGGCCTGCTCGATCAGGTTGGACTTGAACTTGCTCTGGTCCGCGAGGGCCTCGGTGCCGTCCAGCGGCAGGAAGAAGCCCTTCTTGGCGAAGGCCGGGGTCCAGCCGACCTCGGAGCGCAGGATGTCCGGGGCGCCCTTGGAACCGGCGGCGGTGTCGAACTTGTTCTGCGCCTGGTCGAAGGGGACGTTGACGTACTTGACCTTGATGTTCTTGTTGGCGGCCTCGAACTCCTTGACCAGGGCCTTGTACGTCGGCGCCTCGTTGGTCGCGTTGGAGGTGTCCCACCAGGTGATGGTGACCGGGCCGTCGGCCTTGTCGCCACTGTCGCCGTCTGAGCCGCAGGCCGTCGCCGCGAGGGCGAGGGACGCCACCAGCGCGGTGGCCGCTATGCCACGCCGCATGAGTTCTCCTTGAGGGTGAAAGCCCGTGTGATGCAGGAGACAGCCCCGTCTGCTGTTCCTGCTGTCTTGCCGACTGCGCCGTTGCGGCCGCCGGGCGACGTGAACGTAACAGCCATGTAAGCGCCGCGAAAGACCTTGCAGAAAAAAAGTGCAAGGCATCACCGAAGTTACCTCCGTGTGACCTCCCGGCGATCCTCGCGAGACCGTTGTTCTGCGGGGTTGAGCGGTGTTGGGTGGTGTTGTGCAAGACTTGCAAGCTCTTGCTATCCGTTTCACCGAGGGGACGCCATGTCGCAGCAAGGCGCTAAGCGCCGGTCAACCGTCCGCACCCGGCGCCCGATTGGTGTGCAAGGCGGCATACGGCCGGTACAGTCCAGTGCCGTGACCACACGGCTTGCGGACATCGCTGCGCAGGCGGGGGTGAGCGAAGCGACCGTCAGCCGCGTCCTCAACGGGAAGCCGGGCGTCGCCGCCACCACCCGCCAATCGGTGCTGGCCGCCCTCGACGTCCTCGGCTACGAGCGGCCGGTACGGCTGCGCCAGCGCAGCGAGGGCCTCGTGGGCCTGATCACCCCGGAGCTGGAGAACCCGATATTCCCGGCCCTCGCCCAGGTCATCGGCCAGGCGCTGACCAGGCAGGGCTACACACCGGTGCTCGCCACCCAGACACCCGGCGGCTCCACCGAGGACGAGCTGACCGAGATGCTGGTGGACCGCGGGGTCGCGGGCATCATCTACGTCTCCGGGCTGCACGCGGACACCACCGCCGACATGCAGCGCTACGAGCGGCTGCGCGCCCAGGGCGTGCCCTTCGTCCTCGTCGACGGCTTCTCCCCCAAGGTGCAGGCGCCGTTCATCTCCCCCGACGACCGCGCGGCGATGACGCTGGCGGTGACGCATCTGGCCTCGCTCGGGCACACCCGGATCGGCCTCGCGCTCGGGCCCAAGCGGTTCGTCCCGGTGCAGCGGAAGATCGAGGGCTTCGTCCGCGCCATGCAGGACCAGCTGGGCCTGACCCCGGACGTCATAGAGACCGAGTTCGTCCAGCACTCGCTGTACTCCCTGGAGGGCGGCCAGGCGGCCGCCACCGCGCTGATCGACCGGAACTGCACCGCGGTGGTCTGCGCCAGCGACATGATGGCCCTGGGGGCGATACGGGCGGCCCGGCAGCGGGGGCTGGAGGTCCCGAAGGACATCTCGGTGGTCGGTTTCGACGACTCCCCGCTGATCGCCTTCACCGACCCGCCCCTGACGACCATCCGCAAGCCGGTGCCGGCCATGGGACAGGCCGCGGTGCGCACGTTGCTGGAGGAGATCGGCGGGACTCCGGCGCCGCACAGCGAGTTCGTGTTCATGCCGGAACTGGTGGTGCGCGGTTCGACCGCTTCGGCCCCTGGTGACCAGAATCGTCCCTAGGACGGATGGACTCGCGGCCGGTACGGTACGGCTGGCGTAGGACGTGCGACCGGAACCGGACCAGGGGATGATCGGTGGGGGAAGGCGTTTCTGGCAGACTTTGTGCCCATGGGTGACACGACCGTGACCGAGGCGGAAGACCGCACACAGGCGGCCGTTCCTCAGCCCCTCACGGCGTCGCGGAGGCCGGGTCTGCTGCACCGGATGCGCGCCCCCCGGCGGCCCCGGCTGTGGTTCGAGATCCTGCTGATCGCGGTGAGTTACTGGACGTACTCACTGATCCGCAACGCGGTCCCCGAGCAGCGGGACGAGGCCCTGCGCAACGCCGACTGGATCTGGCGGGCGGAGCAGACCCTCGGGCTCGCCGTGGAGCGGTCCGTGAACCATGCCGTGGACTCGGTGACTTGGCTCATCGTCGGCATGAACTACTACTACGCCACCCTGCACTTCGTGGTGACGCTGGGTGTCCTGGTGTGGCTCTACCGTAGTCACCCCGGCCGCTACGCGGCGACCCGCACGGTGCTGTTCGCGACCACCGGTGTGGCACTGCTCGGTTACTACCTGTATCCGCTCGCTCCCCCTCGGCTGATGACCGGCGGCGGTTTCATCGACACGGTCCTCGTGCACGAGACGTGGGGTTCGATGGCCTCGGGCGACTTGAAGGACATGTCGAACCAGTACGCCGCGATGCCCTCGATGCACATCGGGTGGTCCCTGTGGTGCGGGCTGACCATCTTCGCGCTGGCCTCCGTGCCGTGGGTGCGCGTCCTGGGGCTGCTGTATCCGGCGGTCACCCTTGTCGTCATCGTCGCCACCGCCAACCACTTCTGGCTGGACGCGGTGGGCGGGCTGCTGTGCCTGGCGTTCGGTTACGGGGTGGCGCGGGTGTGGTACGGGGCGTTGCCGTACGCCCTGCCGCAGGCGGTGCCCGAGGAGGCGGCGCATCGGGGGTTGTGGCTGCGGAAGCGGCGGTAGGCGCGGCCCGTCAGCCGCTGTAGAACAGCTCCTCCACCACGCTGCGTGCCCGGCGGGCCGTGCGGCGGTAGTCGTCCAGCATGTCGCCCGCGTGGCCCGGGCCGTAGCCGAGGTAGCGGCCCACCGCCGCCAGCTCGCGGGGTTCCGAGGGGAAGGTGTCGCCCGCGCGGCCCCGGACCAGCATGACCGCGTTGCGGACCCGGGTGGCCAGGACCCAGGCCTCGTCCAGGGTGGCCGCGTCCTCCGCGGAGATCAGGCCGGCGGCGGCCGCCGCGGCGAGCGCGGCCCGGGTGCGGGTGGTGCGCAGGCCCGGCACCTGTGCCCCGTGCCGCATCTGGAGGAGCTGGACCGTCCACTCGACGTCCGAGAGGCCGCCCGGGCCGAGTTTCGTGTGCAGTTTGGGGTCGGCGCCGCGCGGGAGGCGTTCGGACTCCATACGGGCCTTCAGGCGGCGGATCTCGCGGACCGCCTCGTCGGCGAGACCGGCGGCCGGGTAGCGGAGGGGGTCGATCAGCTCGATGAAGCGGCGGCCGAGGTCCTCGTCCCCGGCGACCGGCTCGGCCCGCAGCAGCGCCTGCGACTCCCAGACGAGGGACCAGCGCCGGTAGTACGCCTGGTAGGAGTTCAGCGTGCGCACCAGCGGGCCCGACTTGCCCTCCGGGCGCAGGTCGGCGTCGATCTCCAGGGGCGGGTCGGCGCTCGGGATCTGCAGCAGCCTGCGCATCTCGGCGACGACGCGGTTCGCCGCCTTGGCTGCCTCCTGCTCGTCCACGCCCTCGCGCGGCTCGTGCACGAACAGCACGTCCGCGTCGGAGCCGTAGCCCAGCTCGTGGCCGCCGAAGCGGCCCATGCCGATCACCGCGAACCGGGTCGGCAGGGTGTCGCCCCAGCCCTCGCGGACGACCGCGCGCAGGGTGCCCGCCAGCGTCGCCGCGGTCAGGTCGGAGACGGCGTCGCCGACCAGGTCCACCAGCGCGCCCTGGTCTGCCTGGGCGGGCTGTGCCTCGGTGCCGTAGGAGCCGACGATGTCGGCGGCCGCCGTACGGAACAGTTCGCGGCGGCGGACGCCTCGGGCCGCCGTGACGGCTTGGGCGGCGCCGTCGGCGCGGCCCACCGCGGCGAGGATCTCCTGCTCCAGGTGGGCGCGGGGGCGCGGTTCCAGTCCGCCGCCGTCGCCGTCGCCGAGCAGGGCCACGGCCTCGGGGGCGCGCATGAGGAGGTCGGGGGCGAGGCGTCCTGCCGAGAGCACGCGGGCCAGGTTCTCGGCGGCCGCGCCCTCGTCCCGGAGCAGGCGGAGGTACCAGGGCGTCTTGCCGAGGGCGTCGGAGACCTTGCGGAAGTTCAGCAGGCCCGCGTCCGGGTCGGCGGAGTCCGCGAACCAGCCCAGCAGGACGGGCAGAAGCGTGCGCTGGATCGCCGCCTTGCGGGTGACTCCGGATGCCAGGGCCTCCAGGTGGCGCAGGGCCGCGGCGGGGTCGGCGTAGCCGAGGGCGACCAGGCGTTCGCGAGCCGCCTCGGTGCTCAGGCGGGCCTCGCCCGGGGCGAGTTGGGCGACCGCGTCGAGCAGGGGGCGGTAGAACAGCTTCTCGTGCAGCCGTCGTACGACGCCGGAGTGGCGGCGCCATTCGCGGTTCAGGTCCGCCACCGGGTCGCTGCGCAGGCCCAGCGAGCGGGCGATGCGGCGCAGGTCGGCCTCGTCCTCGGGGACCAGGTGGGTGCGGCGCAGCCGGTACAGCTGGATGCGGTGCTCCATCGAGCGCAGGAAGCGGTAGGCGGCGTCCAGTTGGGCGGCGTCGTCGCGTCCTACGTAGCCGCCGGCGGCGAGGGCCTTGAGGGCGTCGAGGGTGGTGCCGCTGCGGAGGGAGGCGTCGGCGCGGCCGTGCACCAACTGGAGCAGTTGTACGGCGAATTCGACGTCCCTCAGTCCTCCTGGGCCGAGCTTGAGCTGGCGGTCCAGTTCGGCGACGGGGATGTTTTCGACTACTCGGCGGCGCATCTTCTGTACGTCCGCCACGAAGTTCTCGCGTTCGGCGGCCTTCCAGACGAGAGGTTCGAGCGCTGCGACGTACTCCTCGCCCAGTTCGATGTCGCCCGCCACCGGGCGGGCCTTGAGCAGGGCCTGGAACTCCCAGGTCTTCGCCCAGCGCTGGTAGTAGGCGAGGTGGCTGGAGAGGGTGCGGACGAGGGGGCCGTTGCGGCCCTCGGGGCGGAGGTTGGCGTCGACCGGCCAGATGCTGCCCTCGACGGTCGTCTCTGAGCAGATCCGCATCATGTGGGAGGCCAGGCGGGTGGCCGCGCGCAGGGCCTTGGTCTCGTCCGCGCCGCCCACTGCTTCGCCTACGAAGATCACGTCCACGTCGGAGACGTAGTTCAGCTCGTGGCCGCCGCACTTGCCCATCGCGATGACCGCGAGGCGGCAGAGGGCGGCGTCCTCCGGGGCGGCGGTGCGGGCCAGGGCGAGGGCGGCGCGGAGGGTGGCGGTGGCGAGGTCCGCGAGTTCCGCGGCGGACTCGGCTACGTCCGTGGTGCCGCAGACGTCCCTTGCCGCGATGGACAGCAGGCAGCGGCGGTACGCGACGCGGAGGCTGACGGGGTCCGTGGCCTCGGCCAGGCCGCGCTCGAACTCGGCCACGCCGGGGTGCAGGTCGCGGGGCTCGTAGGTGACCAGGGCGCGCCAGTCGTCGGCGTGGCGGGCCAGGTGCTCGGCGAGGGCGGCGGAGGCGCCCAGGACGCCCAGGAGGCGGTCGCGGAGAGGCTTGGCGGCTATCACCGTGTCCAGCAGTTCGCGGTACGCGGTGGCGTTGGGCTGGGCCTCCAGGAGGCGGACCAGGCCGTGCAGGGCCAGGTCGGGGTCGGCGGTCTCGCCGAGGGCTTCCAGGAGGACGGGGTCGTTGCGTACGGCGCTCAGTTCGGGGGTGTCGAGGAGGCGCTCGGCGGCGGTGGGGTCCGTGAAGCCGTGTCGCAGCAGTCGTGTGAAGGTACTGCTTCTGCGCCCCGGCGCGGTCATCCCCGGCCCTCCTTGTCGTTCCGATCAAGGTCGTACTTGGGTCGAGCCTAACCGCTGCGCTGGGCTGGGGCAGGGTGCCCAACCGCTGCGCTGTGCTTGGGCGGGGATGCCTGCGGCGGCCTGCGCGGGTGGGTGGGGGTGCGCGTAGCGCCTCGGACGGGGTTTGGGGCGGGGCCGCGCCGGGGGGTGTCCGTCCTCGGTCCGGCGGCTCGGTGGGTTTCGCGGTGCCCCCTGCCGGACGCCGGACACTGCGGGCGGACACCCCCCGACACGTCCCCTTCCCGCCGTGGGCGGCTGCGGCACCGTGCACGTTCAGGCGGAGGGTGCTCTTCCCGTGGCGGTGGGCGGCAATCTCCGGTTCGGTGGTGGGGAGACGGTCCGGTGAGCAAGGAGGTACAGCTATGGACTTCACGCTTGAAGTGATTCCGCTGCCCGTGAGTGACATCGATCGGGCCCGGGACTTCTACCGGGACAAGGTCGGGTTCCATGTCGACATCGACCAGGAGGTCATGCCCGGGATGCGGATCGTGCAGCTCACGCCGCCGGGGTCGGGCTGTTCCATCGCCCTGGGGGACAGGTTGTGGGACTACGGGGAGGGCGAGGCCCCTCGGCCCGGGTCCTATCAGGGGCTGCAGTTGTGTGTCGCCGACATCAAGGCGGCTCGGGCCGAGCTGGTGGAGCGGGGGCTGGAGGTTTCCGAGCCTGTGCAGTACGCGCCTGATGACGGTGCGACGTTCATGTACTTCAAGGATCCGGACGGGAACGGGTGGTCCGTCCAGGAGTACCGGGTGCGGGGCGAGAAGCCTTTGCACCGGGTTCTGTCGGAGCAGGCGGGTGGCTGAGGTCATATCAGGCCCGACTGTGTGAAGGGGCATCCGGGCAGTCGGCGGTGCCACCAGGGCCGGCGGGGGTCCGCGTGGGGGTCGGGGAGTGTGCGGGCTCGGTAGCGGGTGTCCAGTGCGGCTACCAGGCCTGCCAGTTCGGCTCGGTCCTGCGGGTTGAGGTTCCGCAGGACCGTGGCCAGTACATCGCGGGCGTGCCGCACGTCGCGCAGGGAGCAGCCGCGGCATCCGCAGTCGTCGCCGTACGGGTAGCGGGGGCGGGTGCCCGGCGGGGTGATGAAGTCCCGGTAGCGGCGCAGGGCCGCGTCGGTGGCCATGGAGAAGATGTCATAGTCCGGCGAGAGCCACTCGTACCGGGCTATGGCCCAGGTGGTGTGGTGGGAGAGGCCCCGGATGCGGGGCGGTGGAGGTGTGTCCCACCGGCGGGCTCGGCTGCTCCGGTCGGGGCGCAGTTGCGCGGGGCGCCTACGCGGCATCGGCCTTTCGTGATGTCAGCATGGCGCGAGTGTACCGATCGCAATGGGCCGACGGCTCGGTGCCGTCGGCCCGTTGCGGCCCCTACAGAACCGGCAGGTTCTTGCGCAGCTCGAAGGCCGTTACCTCGCTGCGGTACTCCTCCCATTCCGAGCGCTTGTTGCGGAGGAAGAAGTCGAAGACGTGTTCGCCGAGGGTTTCGGCGACCAGGTCGCTGCGTTCCATGAGGGTGAGGGCCTCGCCCAGGTTCTGGGGCAGGGGTTCGATGCCCATGGCGCGGCGTTCGGCGTCGGAGAGGGCCCAGACGTCGTCCTCGGCGCCCGGGGGGAGTTCGTAGCCCTCTTCGATGCCCTTCAGGCCCGCGGCCAGGAGGACGGCGTAGGCCAGGTACGGGTTCGCGCCGGAGTCCAGGGAGCGGACCTCCACGCGGGCCGAGCCGGTCTTGCCGGGCTTGTACATCGGGACGCGGACCAGGGCCGAGCGGTTGTTGTGGCCCCAGCAGATGTACGAGGGGGCCTCGCCGCCGGCGCCTGCCGTGCGCTCCGAGCCGCCCCAGATGCGCTTGTAGGAGTTCACCCACTGGTTGGTGACCGCCGAGATCTCGGCGGCGTGGCGGAGCAGGCCCGCGATGAAGGAGCGGCCGACCTTGGAGAGCTGGTACTCGGCGCCGGACTCGTAGAACGCGTTGCGGTCGCCCTCGAAGAGGGAGAGGTGGGTGTGCATGCCCGAGCCCGGGTGCTCGGAGAAGGGCTTGGGCATGAAGGTCGCCTGGACGCCCTGTTCGAGCGCGACCTGCTTCATGACCAGGCGGAACGTCATGATGTTGTCGGCCGTCGACAGGGCGTCGGCGTAGCGCAGGTCGATCTCCTGCTGGCCGGGGGCGCCCTCGTGGTGGGAGAACTCCACCGAGATGCCCATCGACTCCAGCATGGTGATCGCCTGGCGGCGGAAGTCCATGCCGATGTTGGTCGGGGTGTGGTCGAAGTAGCCGCTGTTGTCGGCGGGGGTGGGGCGGGAGCCGTCCAGCGGGCGGTCCTTCAGGAGGAAGAACTCGATCTCCGGGTGGGTGTAGAAGGTGAAGCCCAGGTCGGAGGTGCGGGCGAGGGCGCGCTTGAGGACGTAGCGCGGGTCCGCGAAGGACGGGGAGCCGTCCGGCATGAGGATGTCGCAGAACATGCGGGCCGTGCCGGGGGTCTCCGCACGCCAGGGCAGTACCTGGAACGTGGAGGGGTCCGGCTTGGCGATCATGTCGGATTCGTATACACGGGCGAAGCCCTCGATGGCCGAGCCGTCGAAGCCGATGCCCTCGTCGAAGGCCTGCTCAAGCTCTGCCGGAGCCACGGCGACGGACTTGAGGAAGCCCAGCACGTCCGTGAACCACAGGCGTACGAACCGGATGTCGCGCTCCTCCAACGTACGGAGCACGAACTCCTGCTGCTTGTCCATCTTCCGCTTCCCCATCCTTGCTGGTCAGGCCGTCTTCCCACGGATCGCGGGACAGACGGTCGGGCACCTGAGCATCACACCACAACACCGTTTCGCGCGCGTTGCCGACCTTGATCGGCCGGCCGATTGCTGTCCGAACGCCCGGCGCACCGCGGCTCTGCGCCCATCTTGCCTGTTCGGGCCGACATCCGTAATGCCCGGCCCGTGGGCGAGATGCCGGTGGGGACACCCCCGGTTAATTGGTATTTCAGATGCAAGTTTTAATGGGGGGCGTACCGGTCGAGAGCCCGAAGGAGCCCCGATGCTGTCCGAACAGTCCGCTGCCGTCGTCCGCGCCACCCTGCCCGCCGTGGGTGCCAACCTGGACGCGATCACCGAGCGTTTCTACGCCGGGATGTTCGCCGCCCGTCCCGAGTTGCTGCGGGATCTCTTCAACCGCGGCAACCAGGCGGCCGGAACCCAGCGGCGGGCCCTCGCCGGGTCCATCGCGGCCTTCGCGACCTACCTGGTCGAGCACCCGGACGACCGGCCCGACGCGATGCTCTCCCGCATCGCCCACAAGCACGCCTCGCTCGGGGTCGCGCCGGAGCAGTACAAGATCGTCCACGAGCATCTGTTCGCCGCGATCGTGGAGGTGCTCGGGGAGGCGGTGACCGAGGAGGTCGCCGCCGCCTGGGACGAGGTGTACTGGCTCATGGCCAATGCCCTCATCGCTCTGGAGAAGCGGCTGTACGAGGAGGCCGGGGAGCCGGTGTGGCGCAGTTGGGAGGTCGTGGAGCGGGTCGCCGAGACCGCCGAGGTGCTGACGTTCCGGCTTCGGCCCGTCGACGGCGGGCCCGTGGCCGACTTCCGTGCGGGGCAGTACGTCTCCGTACGCGTCCAGCTCCCGGACGGCGCCCGGCAGATACGGCAGTACAGCCTGTCCGGGGCGCCCGGCTCGGCGCTGCGGCAGTTCTGTGTGAAGCGGGTGCCGGGGGATGCCGGGACGCCCGCCGGTGAGGTCTCCGATCACCTGCACGCGCGGGTGAAGGAGGGCGATGTGGTGGAGCTGTCCGCCCCCTACGGCGACCTCGTGCTCGGCGAGGGCGCCGACGCGCCGCTGCTGCTCGCCTCCGCCGGGATCGGGGTGACCCCGATGATCGCCATGCTGGCCCAGCTCGCCCAGGACGGTCACACCGGCCCGGTCACCGTCGTCCACGGCGACCGCTCCCCCGCCGCCCATGCCCTGCGCGGCGAGCAGGAGACCTACGCGGCCAAGCTCCCGGAGGCCTCGGTCCACTTCTGGTACGAGCAGGACGCCCCGGAGGGCGCTCGTCCTGGGTTCGTCGACCTCGCGGATGTCGACGTGGTGCCCGGCACGCGCGCGTACCTGTGCGGTCCGCTCCCGTTCATGCGCATGGTCCGCACCCAGCTCCTCGCCAAGGGTGTCCCCGCGTCCGACATCCACTACGAGGTCTTCGGCCCGGACCTGTGGCTCCCGAAGGCCGCGTGACGCGGAGCCGGAGCGGGCCGGAGGCTTACGGAGTACCGCACGTGGTGGTGACCGGGTCTGGGGGAGCTGCCCGCTGAAGGGGTGCCGCCGCGCCCACCCGTGCCGCCCTGCGGCACGACTGCCCGCGGCTGTGCGGGCACCCCTCAGCGGGCGGCTCGGGAAGTGCGGGTGCCGAGCACGCCGCCTTCAAGCCCCCGGCCCCCGGCCGATCCGGAGCAGCAGCGGCCCCGTCGGTGCCGAGACCATGTCGCCGATCGTCAGCGGGTCCAGCGTGGCGAAAAACGCCTCCTGGGCCCGCCGCAGGGCGCCGCGCAGGCGGCAGGCCGAGTTCAGGGGGCAGGGGTTGTCGCCCTCGCACTCCACCACGTCGCCGGAGCCCTCGAAGGAGCGGACCAGCGCGCCCACCGACGCCGTGCGGCCCTTCTCGGTGAGGGTCAGACCGCCGCCCCGGCCGCGGCGGGCGTCCAGCAGGCCCTGGTGCTGGAGCTCGGCCACGACCTTCGCGGCGTGGGTGTAGGGCACGTCCATGTCCGCGGCCACCTCGCGCGTGGTCGGCGTGGCACCCTCCGTGACGGCGAGCCGCATGAGGAGCCGCAGGGCGAGGTCGGTGGACCGCAACAGACGCATACCCGCAGCGTAGAGGCACGCCCGGATAATGTGCATTCCTGCTGCAAATTTCAGTGCGCAGCTGTCGGTCCGCTGTCGATTCCGTTGCGATCCGGCCCTTTCCCTTGTCCGCCCTTCGGGTGATCCCATGTTCACCATTACGATCAGCGGACCCGACCGTCCCTTACCCGCAGAAGGACTTCACGCCATGGGATCCGCCAAGAAGAGCGCCTCCGCGGCGCGCAAGGCCCGCATAGAAGAGATGCGGCGCGCCGAGCAGTCTCGCGAGCGCCGCAACCGGATCCTCACGATCGGCGCCAGCATGACGGTGGTCGTCGCCCTGGTCGTCGGCGCGGTCGTCCTGGTGCAGTCGCAGGACGACGACAACGACTCGGTGGAGTCCAAGACCACCGGCTCCCTGGTCGCGGGCGCGGACGGGGTGAGCGTCTGGAAGGGCGGCAAGCTCTCCCAGACCCATGTGAACAAGACGGTGAAGTACCCGGTCGAGCCCCCGGTCGGCGGTGACCACAACCCGGTCTGGCAGAACTGCAACGGTGACGTCTACGCCGAGGCCGTCGCCAACGAGAACGCGGTGCACTCCCTGGAGCACGGCGCGGTCTGGGTGACGTACACCAGCAAGGCGGACAAGAAGGACGTGGAGGCGCTCGCCGCGAAGGTGAAGGCGACGCCGTACACGCTGATGAGCCCGTACGAGGACCAGAAGTCGCCGATCATGCTGTCGGCCTGGGGCGCGCAGCGCGCGGTGACCGGCGCGGACGACCCGGAGCTGGGCAAGTTCTTCGAGAAGTACGTGCAGGGCGAGCAGACCCCGGAGCCGGGCGCCGCGTGCACGGGCGGTAAGGGTCAGTGATGAAGCACGCCGGGTGGATCGCGGGCACCGCGGCGGCGGTGCTCGTGGCGGCCGGCGCGATCACCTACGCCGTCGCCGACGGCGAGGGCACCGCCTCCTCCCCCGCCAAGGACTCCGCGGACGCCGGGTTCGCCCGGGACATGGCGGTGCACCACCAGCAGGCCGTGGAGATGTCGTACATCGTGCGCGACCGCACCGACGACCCCGAGGTGCGGCGCCTGGCGTACGACATCGCGCAGACGCAGGCCAACCAGCGCGGCATGCTGCTGGGCTGGCTGGACCTGTGGGAGCTGCCGAAGGTGTCCTCGGACCCGCCGATGACCTGGATGGACATGGGGTCCATGGGCTCCGGCGAGGACGGCGCGCTGATGCCGGGCATGGCGACCAACAGCGAGATGAAGAAGCTGGAGAAGCTCAGCGGCGAGGAGGCCGAGGTCTTCTACCTCCAGCTGATGACCGACCACCACAAGGGCGGCATCCACATGGCGGAGGCCTGTGTGAAGCGCTGCGAGGTGAAGGTCGAGACCCGGCTCGCGCAGACCATGGTCGACGGCCAGGAGTCGGAGATCGCGCTGATGGCGGGAATGCTCAAGGACCGGGGCGCCAAGGCCCGGCAGTAGCGGTCGCGGGGGTGGTGCGCGTCACGCACCACCCCATCGCGTCGATTTGACGATTACACTGGGGCGCGTGCCTCAACTTCGCCTCGCTCTGAACCAGATCGACTCGCGCGTCGGTGACATCGCCGGCAACACCGAGACGATCCTCCGCTGGACCCGGCGCTCCGCCGAACAGGGGGCGCACCTCGTGGCGTTCCCGGAGATGGCGCTGACCGGGTATCCCGTCGAGGACCTGGCCCTGCGGTCCTCCTTCGTCTCGGCGTCCCGCGCGGCGCTGCGCACGCTGGCCGCCCGGCTCGCCGAGGAGGGCTTCGGGGAGCTGCCGGTCGTCGTCGGCTACCTCGACCGGTCCGAGACGGCCCAGCCGAAGTACGGCCAGCCCGCCGGTGCCCCGCGCAACGCCGCCGCGGTGCTGCACCGCGGCGAGGTGGTGCTCACCTTCGCCAAGCACCACCTGCCGAACTACGGCGTCTTCGACGAGTTCCGCTACTTCGTGCCCGGCGACACCATGCCGGTGGTCCGGGTGCACGGTGTGGACGTGGCGCTCGCCATCTGCGAGGACCTCTGGCAGGACGGCGGCCGGGTGCCCGCGGCGCGGTCGGCCCGGGCCGGCCTGCTGCTGTCGGTCAACGCCTCGCCGTACGAGCGCGACAAGGACGACACCCGGCTGGAACTGGTCCGCAAGCGGGCCCAGGAGGCCGGCTGCACCACCGCCTACCTCGCGATGATGGGCGGCCAGGACGAGCTGGTCTTCGACGGCGACTCGATCGTGGTCGACGCGGCCGGTGAAGTCGTCGCGCGTGCCCCGCAGTTCGAGGAGAGCTGCCTGGTCGTGGACCTCGACCTGCCGGCGGCCGTGGCCGACGCCCCGACCGGTGTGGTCGACGACGGGCTGCGCATCGACCGCGTGGTCCTGTCCGAGGAGCCCGTGGCCGCGTACGAACCGGAGCACGCGGGCGGCTACGCCGACCGTCTCGACGACGACGAGGAGGTCTACTCGGCGCTGGTCGTGGGGCTGCGGGCCTACGTCGCCAAGAACGGCTTCAAGTCGGTGCTCATCGGGTTGTCCGGCGGTATCGACTCGGCGCTCGTGGCCGCCCTCGCCTGTGACGCGGTGGGCGCGGAGAACGTGTACGGCGTCTCGATGCCGTCGAAGTACTCCTCCGACCACTCCAAGGGCGACGCGGCGGAGCTGGCGCGCCGCACGGGCCTGAACTTCCGTACGGTGCCGATCGCGCCGATGTTCGACGCCTACATGGCGGCGACGGAGCTGACCGGGCTCGCGGAGGAGAACCTGCAGTCCCGGCTGCGCGGCACGCTGCTGATGGCGATCTCCAACCAGGAGGGCCACATCGTCCTCGCGCCCGGCAACAAGTCAGAGCTGGCGGTGGGGTACTCGACGCTGTACGGCGACTCGGTGGGCGCGTACGGGCCGATCAAGGACGTGTACAAGACCTCGGTGTTCCGGCTCGCCCAGTGGCGCAACCGGGCCGCCGCCGAGCGCGGTGAGACGCCGCCGATCCCGGAGAACTCCATCTCCAAGCCGCCGAGCGCGGAGCTGCGCCCCGGCCAGGTCGACACCGACTCGCTGCCGGACTACCCGGTCCTGGACGCCATCCTGGAGCGCTACGTCGACCGCGACCAGGGCGCCGACACCATCGTCGCCGCGGGCTTCGATCCGGCGCTGGTGGCCAGGACGCTGCGGATGGTCGACACCGCCGAGTACAAGCGCCGCCAGTACCCGCCGGGCACGAAGATCTCCCCGAAGGGCTTCGGCAAGGACCGCCGCCTGCCGATCACCAACGGCTGGCGCGAGCAGGCGTAGCCCGGGGGCCCGGGCAGCCGGATCGTCCGGCGCCGCGGGCCCCGGCACACGCTCGCCGGAAGGGCCCAGCGGCGCGGTCGGCCCCTGTCGCCCCCATCCCCGGCCACGCCCGCGTGGAGGCGCCCCGCAGCGCCCCGCTCGGGCTCACCACCGTGCCCCCGCCCGCACCGGCCGAGCCGAACGGCAGGCCCTCGGGCCGCCGGACACTCCAGCGGCGCGCGGACACGCGAGCAGGCGCGGCACCGGGGACCGGGCTCCCGGCCCGGGCATCCGGGCCCGCAGGCGCACCACCGGGCCCGGACACGGCAGCAGCCCGCCGACGGGGGAAATCGGCGGGCTGCTTCTGTACCGCGGTGGCTCTGTGCGTGCCGCTGCGGGTCGCTTCGGGCGCCGCGGCGGCTCCGACCGGCGTGCGGCCGCGGCTCCAGGGCCTGTCTTCACACTCCCGTCGTCGCCCGGAGGGCGGCCCCGCGGCGTCAGGTGCGTGCTCTCGGCGTGCCGGGCGAAGGACCTAGTGGACGGAGTGTTCCTCCTGCGGGAACGTTCCGCCGACCACGTCCTCGGCGAACGCCTTCGCGGCGTTGCCCATGACCTCGCGCAGGTTCGCGTACTGCTTGACGAACTTCGGCACCCGGCCGCCGGTCAGGCCCAGCATGTCCGTCCAGACCAGGACCTGGGCGTCGGTCTCGGCTCCCGCGCCGATGCCGACCGTCGGGATGTGCAGCACCCGGGTCACCTCGGCGGCCAGCTCCGCCGGGACCAGCTCCAGCACGACCGCGAAGGCGCCCGCGTCCTGCACCGCCTTGGCGTCCCTGAGCAGCTGCGCCGCCGCCTCCTCGCCGCGGCCCTGGACGCGGTAGCCCATGGCGTTGACGGACTGCGGGGTGAGGCCGATGTGGGCCATGACCGGGATGCCGGACTCGACCAGCAGCTCGATCTGGCGGTGCGAGCGCTCGCCGCCCTCCAGCTTCACGGCGCCGACCCCGGCCTCCTTGACCAGCCGGGTCGCCGAGCGCAGGGCCTGCACCGGGCCCTCCTGGTAGGAGCCGAAGGGCAGGTCGCCGACGATCAGGGCGCGCGAGGTGCCCCGTACGACGGCGGCGGAGAGCATGGTCATCTCGTCGAGCGTGACGGGCACGGTGGTGTCGTACCCGAGGTGACAGTTGCCCGCGGAGTCCCCGACCAGCATGACCGGGATGCCGGCCTCGTCGAAGACGGACGCGGTCATCGCGTCGTAGGCGGTGAGCATGGGCCACTTCTCGCCCCGCTCCTTGGCGAGGGCGATGTCGCGGACGGTGATGCGGCGGGTGCCCTTCCCCCCGTACAGCGCTTTGCTGCCGCCGGAAGGCGTGGTCTGGGCAGCCGAAAGCTGCGTCATGGCAACGGCTCCTTATGTCATCTCGAAGCGCCCTTACGGCGTCCCCGGATCCCTTCCATGGTGGCACTTCGTGCCAGGCGAAGCCAGAGCGACCTCGGTCACGCTCGACCGGTGCGAGAGGGGGGCATGGGCAGGTGGAGTAAGAGAGGGGTAAAAGAAATACATTACGGTACCGGTCCGTATCGTAATGGGCCTACGGTGGGAGCCATGACTGCTCCTGCTCCCGCCGTTCCCCGGATACCCGAAGCGGTGCACCGGCGCCGCTGGGCCATCCTCGGCGTCCTCATGTTGAGCCTGCTGATCATCGTGCTCGACAACTCGATCCTGAACGTCGCCGTCAAGACGATCTCCACCCCGGCCCCGACCGGCCTCGGCGCCAGCCAGAGCGAGCTGGAATGGGCGATCAACGCCTACACCCTGGTCTTCGCCGGGCTGCTGTTCAGCGCCGGGCTGCTCGGTGACCGGCTCGGCCGCAAGCGGGTGCTGCTCGGCGGGCTCGTCGTGTTCGGCATCGGCTCCGCGCTCGCCGCCTTCGCCGGATCACCGGCCGAGCTGATCGGCTTCCGCGCGGTCATGGGCCTCGGCGCCGCCTTCGTCATGCCCGCCACCCTCGCCGTCCTGATGAACGTCTTCGAGCGGGACGAACAGCCCAAGGCCATCGGCATCTGGGCCGGCGGCGTCGGCCTCGCCATCGCCATCGGGCCGATCACCGGCGGCGTCCTGCTGGACCACTTCTGGTGGGGCTCGGTCTTCCTGGTCAACGTCCCGATCGTGCTGGTCGCGCTGGCCCTGATGATCTGGCTGGTCCCCGACTCCCGCGACCCGAACCCCGGCCGGATCGACCCGATCGGCGTGGCCCTGTCCGTCGTCGGCCTGGTCCTGCTGGTCTACGGCATCATCCGGGGCGGCGAGCTGGCCGACTTCACGGACGCCACCGTGCTGGCGACGACCGGCGCCGGCCTTGCCGTACTGGTCGCCTTCGTGGTGTTCGAGAAGCGCAGCGACCATCCGTCGATCGATGTCACCTACTTCCGCGACAAGGTCTTCTCGTCCGCCATCGCCGCGATCGCGCTGGTCTTCTTCGCGCTGATGGGCGTGACCTTCTTCTCCGTCTTCTACACCCAGAGCGTGCGCGGCTACTCGCCGCTCCAGACTGGTCTGCTGCTGCTGCCGCTCGCCGTCGCCCAACTCATCTTCGCGCCCCGCGCCCGGCTGCTGGTGGACCGCTTCGGCAACCGCGCCACGACCACCGCCGGTATGGCGCTCATCGCCGCGATGCTGGCCGCGTTCGCCACGCTGGACGAGGACACCCCGATCTGGATCCTTGAGGTGATCTTCTTCCTCATGGGCACCGGCATGGCGCACATCATGACACCGGTCAGCGTCGTGATCATGCAGGCCCTGCCGCGCGAGAAGGCCGGTTCGGCCTCCGCGCTCAGCAACACCTTCCGGCAGGTCGGCGGCGCCCTCGGGATCGCGGTGCTCGGCTCGGTGCTGTCCACGGCGTACCGGTCCTCCATCGAGGGCGACCTGGGCGCGGTGCCGCCCGGACTGCGGCACACCGCGGGCGAGTCGATCGAGTCCACCCTCGCGGTGGCGGCCCGCCTCGGCCCCGAGGGCGGTCCGCTGGCCGCCCGCGCCAACGAGTCCTTCCTGCACGCCATGCATGTGACGGCGCTGTGCGGTGCCGCGGTGGCAGTGCTCGGCGCGGTGGTCGTGGCCCTGTTCCTGCCGGGGCGCACCCAGCAGCGGCCGTAGGGGAGAATCCCCCCGTACACGGAAGGGACGCAGACAGGTGAGCCTCGCTGACAAGCCCAAGACCGACGCCCCCGCGCGCGGCCGGCCCCGGAGCGAGGCCGTGGAGCGGGCCATCATCGAGGGCGTGATGAAGCTCCTGGAGGACGGTGTGCCGCTCGCGGAGCTGTCCATCGAGCGGATCGCCCGGACCGCCGGGGTCGGCAAGGCCGCGATCTACCGTCGCTGGCGCGGCAAGGAGGAGCTGTTCGTCGACGTCGTACGGGCCGCCGAGCCGCCCGACGAGGAGCTGCCCGGCACCTCCATGCGCGACGACCTCGTCGCCCTGCTGGAGACACTCAGGCAGCGCGGTCTGGTCAGCCGTTCCTCGGTGATACTGCACAGCGTGCACGCCCAGATGAAGTCCAGCCCGAAGATCTGGGAGGCGTACAACAAGCTCGTCGTGGCACCCCGGCGCCGGCTCGGCATCGAGGTGCTGCGGCGCGGCCAGCGCAACGGCGAACTGCGCGCCGACATCGACGTGGAGCTGCTCAACGACCTGTTCGTGAGCCCGATGCTGGTGCGTTCGGTGATGCGCCCGGACGCCGATCTGCCGGACGGCCTCTCGGAGCGGATCGTGGACACGCTGCTGGAAGGTCTGCGGCCGGCCGGCTCACCGCCCGTCAGTTCTCCCGCCGAGTAGGGGATGTGCGCGTTTCGTCACAGAGCACGCTTTCGCCATCGGGAACCGGAACTCGTGAAGCCGACTTGTACGTCCTCGTGCCCGTACGGCCGTCATGGGACGGCGGAACAGAACCGATCATCCCCTAGGGTCGTAACCGCGGGGGACGATGGTGTGCACGGCAGGCAGTGAGGCGACGGTATGGCGCAGCAGGCGTACATGACGGAGACGGACAACGGCGGCTCGGGCTCCGAGCACCCGGGAAACCGGTTCCGGCGCCTGCTGGGGCGGTGGCTGGCCGGGTGGCGCGAACGCGGGACCTGGCGCCGGGGCATCGTCACCGGTGCCTTCGCGGTGGTCCTCGCGCTGGTCATGGTGTTGCACGCGCACATCCCCAACCGGATCGGCAATCTCGGCAGTCTCACCGAGACGTTCCTGCCGTGGCTCGGTCTGTTCGTCCCGCTGGTGCTCGTGGTGGGTCTGGTGCGCCGGTCGGCGACCGCGCTGCTCGCGACGGTGCTGCCGGTGGCGGTGTGGCTGAACCTCTTCGGCGGGCTGCTCTCCGACAAGACCGCGGCGGGCGGCGACCTCACCGTCGCCACGCACAACGTCAACGCCGACAACCCCGACCCGGAGGGCACCGCCCGGGACGTGGCCGCGTCCGGGGCGGACGTGCTGGCGCTTGAGGAGCTGACCGCGACGGCGGTGCCGGTGTACGAGAAGGCGCTGGCGTCGACGTACAAGTACCACTCGGTGCAGGGCACGGTCGGGCTGTGGAGCAAGTACCCGCTGAGCGGCGTGAAGTCGGTGGACCTGGAGCTGGGCTGGACCCGGGCGATGCGCGCCGCGGTGGCCACCCCGTCCGGGGACGTCGCGGTGTACGTCGCCCATCTACCCTCGGTGCGGGTGAAGATCGAGGCCGGGTTCACCGCCCGGCAGCGGGACAAGAGTGCGGACGCCCTCGGCGAGGCCATCGCCGACGAGCGACTGCAGCGCAGTGTGCTGCTCGGCGATCTGAACGGCACCATGAACGACCGTGCGCTGAACGCCGTCACCTCCCAGATGCGCTCCACGCAGGGCGCGGCGGGCAACGGCTTCGGATTCAGCTGGCCGGCCTCGTTCCCGGCCGCGCGCATCGACCAGATCCTGGTGAAGGGCGTCGAGCCGGTCACCTCGTGGACGTTGCCGGAGACCGGGAGCGACCATCTGCCGGTGGCGGCGCGTGTGAAGGTGGACGAGAGCGCGTCGTAGGCGGGCCTGTCGGTGAGGTGTCGGCGGCTGTAGGCCGGCTGTCGGTGGTCTGTCGGTGGGGGCTGGCACTGTCCTTGCCATGACGCGAATCGACATGAAGCCCAGTGGCGCGGGGAGCGCCGTTGTCGTGCGGGGGCTGGTCAAGCACTACGGCGAGACCAAGGCGCTGGACGGCGTGGACCTGGAGGTGCGGGAGGGGTCCGTGATGGGGGTGCTCGGACCCAATGGGGCCGGGAAGACCACCCTCGTACGGATTCTGTCGACGCTGCTCCCGCCCACCGCCGGACAGGCCACCGTCGCGGGGTACGACGTGGTGCGGCAGCCCCGGCAGTTGCGCCGGGTGATCGGGCTGACCGGCCAGTACGCCTCCGTGGACGAGAAGCTCCCGGGCTGGGAGAACCTGTACCTCATCGGGCGGCTGCTGGACCTGCCCCGCAAGGCCGCCCGTGCCCGTGCCGACGAGCTGCTGGAGCGGTTCTCGCTGACCGACGCGGCGAAGCGGCCCGCGGGCACCTACTCCGGCGGTATGCGCCGCCGTCTCGACCTCGCCGCCTCGATGATCGGGCGCCCCTCGGTGCTCTTCCTCGACGAGCCCACCACCGGCCTGGACCCGCGCACCCGCAACGAGGTGTGGGACGAGGTCAAGGCGATGGTCGGGGACGGGGTCACCGTGCTGCTGACCACCCAGTACATGGAGGAGGCCGAGCAGCTCGCCTCCGAGCTGACCGTCGTGGACCGCGGCAAGGTCATCGCCAAGGGCGGTATCGACGAGCTGAAGGCGAAGGTCGGGGGCCGGACGCTGCGGGTGAAGCCGGCCGATCCGCTGCGGCTGCGCCCGCTCGCCACCCACCTCGACGGGCTCGGCATCACCGGGCTCGCCACCACCACCGTGGACCCCGAGCGCGGCGCGCTGCTGGTGCCGATCCTCAGTGACGAGCAGCTCACCGCCGTGGTAGCCGCGGTGACCGCGCAGGGGGTCACGCTCTCCTCCGTCTCCACCGAACTGCCCAGCCTGGACGAGGTGTTCCTGTCCCTCACCGGCCACCGCGCCGGTGTCCCGCAGGAGACCGAGACCACCGACGCACGCGAGGAGGTCGCCGTATGAGCGCCCCCACGATCACCACCGCCGACGCCCGTATCCCGCTGCGCGGCCATCTGCGGCACACCGGCGCGCTGCTGCGGCGCAATCTGCTGTGGATCCGGCAGGACCCGGAGTCGATGGCCGACGCCGTCCTCTTCCCGATCGTCTTCACCCTGCTGTTCGTGTACGTCTTCGGCGGCTCGATCGGGCAGGCGCTGGGCGGCGGACAGGACGCCTATGTGCAGTACCTGGTGCCCGGCATGCTCGCCATGATGGGCATGACCATGGCCCAGGGCGTGGGCACGGGCTTCAACCAGGACTTCAACTCCGGTGTCATGGACCGCTTCCGGTCGCTGCCCATCGGCCGCGGCTCGGTGCTGTTCGCCAAGATCGCGGTGGAGCTGCTGCGCATGCTGCTGGCGACCGGCGTGATGTTCGTGGTGGCCCTGCTGGTCGGCTTCGACGTCACCAACTGGGGCGGTCTGCTGGCCGCCGTCGCCCTGGCCGTGGCCTTCGGCTCGTCGCTGATGTGGGTCTTCCTCACCCTCGGCGTGACGATGAAGAGCGTGCAGTCCGTGCAGGCGATGGGCTTCCTGGTGCTGATGCCGCTCCAGTTCGGCTCGTCGATCTTCGCGCCGACGGACTCGATGCCGGGCTGGCTGCAGAACTTCACCGACTACAACCCGCTGTCGGCGCTCGCGGACGCCTCCCGCGGTCTGATGAACGGCGGACCGGTCGCCCACGACCTGTGGCTGACCCTCGGCTGGTCGGTGGCGCTCACGGCGGTCATGGCGCCGATCGCGGTCCACAAGTTCCGCACCAAGACCTGACCCGGCGGGTGGGTCACACCAGGGCGGCGGCCTCCTTCGCGGAGAGTCCGCCGCCCTCGGCGTACCCGGTCCCGTACGCCTCCTCGTCCAGGGCGGCGCGCACCGCGGCGACGGCCTTCGACCGGCACTCGCGCTCCAGCCTGGAGAGCCGGTGTCCGGGCGGCAGCAGCGCCTCGGCGGCGCCGAGGCAGCGGGCCCCGTCCAGGGGCCTGTCGTCGGCCAGCGCCAGCGCCGCGATGACCAGGCAGCCGGAGACCAGTTGGGGAGCCATGGCCCGTGCCACGTCGTTGTCCGACTGCGCCAGGGCGCGCCGCAGTTTCTCCAGCGCCTCCTCGTTCAGGCCCTCGGCGGCGTCCATCCAGGCCTCACCGCTGAGGATGAAGGCGTCGAAGACATGGAACTGGGCGGGCCCGAAGCCCTCCCTCAGCAGCCGGATCTGCTCGCGGGCCTCGGGGATGCGGCCGGTCATGCTGAGCCAGCCCGCCAGGATGACCCGGCTGAACGGCATCGCCTCACCGTGTCCACCCTCCACCCTGGCGAGGACGTCCCGCAGCAGGCGTTCGCCCTCCTCGCCCTGCCCGTCCTCCAGCAGGACACTGGCCAGCCGGGCGGTCAGTACGGCCTCCTGGGCGCGGGCGCCGAGGTGGCCGGCGAGCTCCAGGGCGGCCCGGTAGTCGGCGGCGGCCTCGGCGTAGGCGCCGCGGCGCTCCCGGGCCTCCGCGCGCGCCGACAGCGCCTCGGCGCGGCCCCAGGAGTCACCGAGGCGCTCGTAGAGGGCGAGGGACTCGTCGGCGTCACGGGCCGCGTCCTCGCCGCGGCCGGGGCGGTGGGCGAGGAGGTTGGCGCGCAACTGGAGGGTGGCGGCCAGTTCCCAGTCGTAGCCGGGTGTCCTGCGGCTGGTCTCCACGCTGGCGTCGAGCATGCGGGCGACCGCCTCCATGTCCCCGGTGAGCATGACCGCGAACACGGCGAGCAGGCCGGGGCTGCGGCAGGACTGCGGCAGGCCCGGCGGGTAGGTAGCGGCGATGGTGCGCAGCTTCTGCTGCGCGGCGTCGTTCTGCCAGGCATCCAACTCGGTGTCCATGCAGGCGAGATGGGCGAGATGGACGCCGCGCCGGGCCTCGGCGAGCACTTCTCCGGTGTACGGCGGCGGCTCGGCGGTGACCTTCTGCCACACCGGCCGGGCGGGTTCGGCCGGGGCGGCGAAGGGGTCGGGGCCGAGCCGCATCACCTCCGCGCACCAGTTGCGGGCCTCGATCCTCAGGTCGCGCATCTGCCAGTACCAGGCCAGCGACAGGGCCAGGGTCAGCGCCTCCTGCTCGTCGCGCTCGGCGACCGCGTGCCGGAGCGCGGTGCGCAGGTTCTCGTACTCGCGCTGGAGCCTTTCCACGGCCTGCAGTTGGTTGGGGCCGCGCAGCAACGGGTCGGTGAGCCGGGCGAGTTCGCGGTAGTACGTCAGATGCGCGTGCTCGGCGCCGGCGCGCTGCCCGGACTCGTCCAGGCGCTCGCCCGCGTACTCGGCGACGGTCTCCAGGAGCCGGTAGCGCATCATGCCGTCGCCCGAAGGGGCGGCCACCACCAGGGATTTGTCGACCAGGGAGCCGAGCGCGTCGAGGGCGGCGGGCCCGCACACGGCCTCCGCGGCGGGCAGGTCGCAGCCGCCGGCGAACACCGAGAGGCGGCTGAGGACTTCGCGTTCGTCCTGGTCGAGCAGGTCCCAGGACCAGTCGACGACGGCGCGCAGGGTCTGCTGGCGGGGCAGCAGGGTGCGGCTGCCGGAGGTCAGCAGCCGGAAGCGGTCGTCGAGCCGGTCGGCGATCTGGCGGGGGGTGAGCATCCGCAGCCGGGCGGCGGCGAGTTCGATGGCCAGGGGCAGTCCGTCGAGGCGGCGGCAGATCTCGGCGCAGGCCGCGGGGTCGTCGTCGACGCGGAAGCCGGGGCGGGCGGCGGCGCCCCGGTCGGCGAACAGCTGGAGGGCGTAGGGCTCGGGCAGCGGCTCGACCGGGCGCAGTATCTCGCCGGGTACGCCGAGGGGTTCGCGGCTGGTGGCGAGGACCGTCAGTCCCGGGCAGCGGGCCAGCAGGTGCTCGGTGAGCCGGGCGGCGGCGTCGACGACGTGCTCGCAGTTGTCGAGGACGATCAGCATGCGGCGCCGGGCGCAGTGCTCCACGAGGCGTTCGACGGGGTCGTCGTGGCGGTCGGTGACGCTGCGGAACTCCTCGGCGCCCGCGCCGTAGAGCACGGTCTCGCGGGCGCCGACGGCGGTGAGCACGGCCTCGGGGACGGCGGCGGGGTCGTCGACGGGGGCGAGTTCGGCCAGCCAGATGCCGTCGCGGGCGGCGTCCCGGAGGGTTTCGGCGGCCTCCTGGGACAGCCGGGTCTTCCCGGCGCCGCCGGGGCCGAGCAGGGTGACGAGCCGGGCCCTGTCGAGGTCGGCGCGGATGGCCTCGATGTCGGCCTCCCGGCCGACGAAGGAGGTCAGCCGGGCCCGCAGGTTGCCGAGCGGGGCCCGCTCGGCCGGTTTCAGCAACTCGGCGTGCAGCTCGCGCAGTTCGGGCCCGGGATCGGAGCCGAGCTGCTCGGCGAGCAGGCGTCGTACGTCGTCGTAGGCGGCCAGGGCCTCGGCGGGGCGGCCGAGGTCGCGCAGGGCGCGCAGCCGCAGCGCCTGGAGTGGTTCGTCCAGGCGGTGGCTGTCGCACAGGGCGGTCAGTTCGGGCAGCGCCTGCTCGGCCTGGCCGAGGGCGAGGGCGGCGGTGTGCCGGGCGCGCAGCGCGTCCAGGCGCCGGGTCTCCCAGCGGGCCGCCTCGGCGGTGCGGTCGGGGAGGTCGGCGAGGGCGGGGCCGCGCCACAGGGCGAGGGCGTCGTCGAGGACACCGGCGGCCTTGGCGGGGTCGCCGTCGGCGAGGGCGCGCAGGCCGTCGGCGGTGAGCCGGTCGAAGCGGTGCAGGTCGATGTCGTCGGGGCGGGCGGCGAGCCGGTATCCGCCGTCCACGGACTCGACGGCGTCGGCCCCGAGTCCCCGGCGCAGCCGCCCGACCAGGGCCTGGAGGGCGCCGGGTGCGTCGGCGGGCGGGTCGGCGCCCCACACCTCGTCGACGAGGAACTGCACGGGCACGGCCCGGCCGCCCCGCAGCGCGAGCACGCTCAGCAGGGCGCGCAGCCGTGCCCCGCCGACCGGGACGGGGGTGCCGTCGGGACGGAGGACCTGAGTGGTGCCGAGGATGCGATAGCGCACGGGGTCCATTGTCCCTGGTGACGCATCAGTGCCGCCTCCGGGTTTTACACCCGCATGAACTGGGAGGAGTCTTTACGCGCGCATGAACTGGGAGGAGTCAAGCACCAGCGTCTGCTCGGCGACAGCGATCTCGATCTCGTCGCCGAACACACCGGACTCCTCGTGCTGGTACTGGCCGTCCACGGGCCGGGTCAGGAGGGTCCAGCGGCCGGAGAGCACGTCGACGATGAGGTAGGAGGGGATACCGCGCAGCGCGTAGTGCTCAGGCTTGGTGTTGTAGTCGCGGTGCTTGCTCTCCGGTGAGACGACTTCGACCACGAAGGGGAGCAGTTCCTCGCTGACCTCGCACTTGTCCGACTGGAACCGATCGAGCGGGAGCGCCGAGCCGTCCGGCTCCGGTTTGTAGCCCTCCCGAGGAGGAACGACCGAGAACTCGCCCACGGGCGCCCAGCCCGGCAGCCGTTCCTCGATCTGGTTGGCGATACGCCGGGCCGTCGTGGTGTGCGCGTGAGTGACCGGTACCAAAGTGAGCCCGTTCCTGGTCAGCCGGAGGCGCGCGCTTCTCGGCACCTGGATGCGATCCTGAACCAGCTCGACCCAGCTGTCGGCGATCGTCATGGCCACCTCCTCAGTCGACTCGGTTACAGCGTACTGACTAGCAGGAACCCCCGGCCGCCCGCAGGACGTTCCCCCGGCACCACCGGTACGGTCGACCGGTCATGATCGCGCAGGGCCTCGGGGCTCCCCCGGCCCGGTCGGGCGGTGGTCAGTGGGCCGGGACCTCCAGGGTGACCAGGACCCCGGATTCCCTGAGGTGGCGGCCGTCGGCCGACGGCTCCGCCTCCGTGAACCACTTCGGGCAGGCCTCGACCGGGCGGAGGGTGCGGGTGCCCGGTACCGGCTCCCAGGTGCGGGAGGCGGGGTCGGTCTCGGCGTACTCCTGGCTGACCAGGTGGATGTCCCGTACCCGGCCGGTGACGTCCGGCCACCGGTCGCCGTGGCGTTCCACGGAGAGCAGCCCGACCAGGCGGACCCGGTCGCCGGGCTTCTCCTCGCCCAGGTCCTCCGGCGCGACTGGGTCGACGGGGTCCTCGTGCAGGGCGACCGTGAGCCCCGAGTCGTCGTTCAGCACCCGCACGCCGTTGATCTGGGCGACCTCGCCGACGACCTTGGACACCTCGTCCTGCCAGTCGCCGGAGTCGATCAGCAGCAGCGGCCAGCTCACCTCGTCGCCCACCGCGAAGGGAGTGCCGCAGCACTCCATCTGCCAGTCCTCGTAGAACACCTTCCACTTCCCCATGCCCCCACCTTCTCCGGAACCGGCGCCCGACCGCGAGACGTTTTCCCGTTGCGCCCGGTACCGTCGGGCGGCAGTACCGCGTGCCGACCAGCCCAGGGAGCAGCATGACCGTCACCGACGCCCGCCCCGGCGACCGGAGGATGAGCCCGGTCTTCGCCGGCATCCTGGCCGTCACGGCGGTGACGGGCTGGGCCACCTGGACCGGGTTCGCCGAGCAGCCCGGTGTCGCCGTGTTCCTGTTCGTGACGGCGGCCTGGATCGTCTCGCTGTGCCTGCACGAGTACGCGCACGCCCGGACCGCCCTGCACAGCGGGGACATCACGGTCGGCGCGAAGGGCTACCTGACGCTGAACCCGCTGAAGTACACGCACGCGCTGCTCAGCATCGTGCTCCCGGTGATCTTCGTGATCATGGGCGGCATCGGTCTGCCGGGCGGCGCGGTGTTCATCGAGCGCGGGCGGATCCGGGGGCGGTGGAAGCACAGCCTGATCTCGGCGGCGGGCCCGCTGACGAACCTGCTGTTCGCGGCGGTGTGCACGGCGCCGTTCTGGCTGGACGCGCTGGACGGTGTGCCGGCCGACTTCCGGTTCGCGCTCGCCTTCCTGGCGCTGCTCCAGGTCACGGCGACGATCCTGAACTTCCTGCCGGTGCCGGGCCTGGACGGCTACGGCGTGATCGAGCCGTGGCTGTCGCACAACCTGCGCCGCCAGGTGGAGCCGTTCGCGCCGTTCGGTCTGCTGTTCGTGTTCGCGCTGCTGTGGCTGCCGGGGGTGAACGCGGCGTTCTTCGACCTGGTGGACGCGATCCTGCGCGGGCTCGGGGTGGACGAGTTCGACACGTACTGCGGCTACGACCTGTACCGCTTCTGGCGCGGCGAGAGCCCGGTGTGCTCGGTCAGCCCGTGACGGACGCGCGGCGGGCCTTGTCGCGCTTGACGTAGTACCACCACATGTTGGACGACAGTCCGCCCAGCAGGACCCAGACGATCCCGAGCCAGCTGCCCTGCACGAAGGAGACGACGGCCGCGACGACGGCGAGGACGCAGACGACCAGGGCGTAGAGGGCGAGGCGGGGCATGGTGGACGGCTCCTGTCGGGGGACACTGCGGTACGACGCCCTCCAGTGTCCCCCATCCCCTCATACGTCCGTGATGCGGAGTCCCGCGTGCGCCTTGTAGCGCCGGTTGACGGAGATCAGGTTGGCCACCAGGGACTCGACCTGGTGGGCGTTGCGCAGCCGGCCGGCGAAGATGCCGCGCATGCCGGGGATGCGGCTCGCCAGGGCCTGGACGATCTCGACGTCGGCGCGGGCCTCGCCGAGGACCATGACGTCGGTGTCGATCTCGTCGATCTCCGGGTCCTGGAGCAGCACGGCCGACAGGTGGTGGAAGGCGGCGGTGACCCGGGAGTCCGGGAGCAGGACGGCGGCCTGCTGGGCGGCGCTGCCCTCCTCGGGCTTGAGGGCGTAGGCGCCCTGCTTGTCGAAGCCGAGCGGGTTGACGCAGTCGACGACGAGCTTCCCGGCGAGTTCCTCGCGCAGGGACTCCAGCGTCTTGCCGTGGCCGTCCCACGGCACGGCGACGATGACGATGTCGCTGCGGCGGGCGCACTCGGCGTTGTCGGCGCCCTCGACGCCGTGGCCGATCTCCTCGGCGGCGCTCTGCGCGCGGTCGGCGGCGCGCGAGCCGATGATCACCTTCTGGCCGGCCTTGGCGAGCCGGTAGGCCAGTCCCTTGCCCTGCGGCCCGGTCCCGCCGAGCACGCCCACGACCAGCCCGGAGACGTCGGGCAGGTCCCAGGGGTCCTTGGCGGGGGCCTTCTGTGCAGCACTGTCGGTAGAGGTCATGGCCCGACTTTACGGGTGCCGCGCGGGGCCCCGATTGCCCAGGTCGGGCGAATTCCACCGGAACCGGCCGTGTCGCTCCGGCCGGTGCGGCAGGATGCGGGCCCATGGATGCCGTACGGGTCGCGCTGCTGCGTGAAGTACTCGCCGGGACCGAGTGGTTGGGGGCCACGCGGAGGTTCGCCGGGGTGCTGCGGGGTTCGGTGGTGTCCCACGGCGGGGGCCTGCTGCTGGTGGGCACCCCGGCCCACGAGCCGTGGCATCTGGCGGCCCACCTGGTCGACGAGGCGGCGTGGTCGGGAACCCCCGAACTGACGCCCACCCTGGTGCGGCACGCCCCCCGGCCGACGGACCCGGCCCACCTGGCGGTGGGCCTCGGCCGCCTGGCGGCCGCCCGACGCGGCGAGACCCTCCTGGTCGTGGCCCCCCACCAGCCGGACCCCACCCTCCTGGAGCACATCCACGACGCCCGCCGCTCCGGGGCCACGGTCCTCGCCCTGGGCCCCGACGAGGGCGATCTGGTGACGATGTCCCACGAGGCCCTCCCGGTCCCGGAGACGACGGACCTGGACCTGGACACGGTCCAGCACCTGGTGAGCGCGGCGGCCGGCGAGAACTGCCTCCCCTCGCCCCGTTCCCCGCGCCGCTGGCGGGACCGTCTGACGACGCTGGCGGACCATCTGACGGCGCCGCCTCCGGCGCGATGGTGACGGGCCCGACCGAAAAACAGTTGCCCCGGTCTCCCGTCCCGCGCACGATGACCCCTCGTGGCCTCCCTCCTCCCCGATCTCACCCCCTGGCGTGCGTCCGCCGAGTTCCGGCGGCTGTGGCTGTCGGGGCTGGTCTCCAACTTCGGCAGTTTCCTGACGTTCGTCGCACTGCCCGTCCAGATCAAGGAGTTGACGGGGTCCGCGGCGGCCGTCGGGGCGATCGGGGCCGTGGAGCTGGTGCCGCTGGTCGTGTTCGGGCTGTACGGCGGGGCTCTCGCGGACGCGCTGGACAAGCGCGGGCTCATCGTGTGGACCGAGGCGGGGCAGGGGGTGCTGAGTGCCGCGCTGCTGGTGAACGCGCTGATGCCGGAGCCCGCCGTCTGGCCGCTGTACGTCGTCGCCGCGCTGTCCTCGGCGCTGGTGTCGGTGCAGCGGCCCGCGCTGGACTCGTTGTGGCCGCGGATCGTGAAGCACGAGCACCTGCCGGCCGCCGCCTCGCTGAACTCCCTGCGCTGGACGGTCGGCGGCGTCGCCGGTCCGGCGGTGGCGGGCCTGGTCGTGGCGTACGCGGGCCTCGGGTGGGCGTACGCCGCCGATCTGCTGACCTTCGTCGTCTCGGTCGTCCTGATCCTCCCGCTGGCCCCCTCCCCGCCCTCGCACGAGGCGGCGAAACCGTCGCTGGCGGCCATCTGGGAGGGCGCCCGGTACGCCTGGAACCGCAAGGAGCTGCTGGGCACCTACGCCATCGACCTCGCGGCGATGTTCCTGGCGATGCCGCTGGCGCTGCTGCCGTTCCTGGCCGACGAGTTGGACGCCGAGTGGTCGCTGGGACTGATGTACGCGGCGGTGCCGTTCGGGTCGCTGCTGGTGAGTGTGAGCAGCGGCTGGACCGGGCGGGTGCACCGGCACGGGCGGATGGTGGTGCTGGCGGCGGCGCTGTGGGGCGTCGCGATCGCGGGCGCGGGCATGGTCGGCGATGTGTGGCTGGTGCTGCTGTTCCTGACCGTCGCGGGCGGCTGCGACATGGTCAGCGGCATCTACCGGGGGATCCTGTGGAACCAGACGATCCCGGACGAGCTGCGCGGCCGTCTCGCCGGGATCGAGCTGCTGTCGTACTCCGTCGGACCGACCCTCGGCCAGGTCCGGGCGGGCGGCTTCGCCGCCTGGTGGGGCGTACGGGCGTCGGTGTGGTCGGGCGGTCTGCTGTGCGCCGGCGCGATCGGGCTGCTGGCCCTGTGCCTGCCGAAGCTGATGACGTACGACGCCCGCACCAGCGAGCACGCGAGGAGCGTGCGCGCCCAGCGCGAGGCGTCCGCCGCCGAGGCCTGATCAGTCCTCGTCCGTACCCTTCGGCGCGTCGTGCCACTTGGGGTCGTTCTCCCACTGGAGGTTGCGCTCGCGGGCGGTCTCCATCGCGTGCTCGGCCTCCGTGCGGGAGGCGTACGGACCGAACCGGTCCTTGCCGGGGCAGTCCGGCCCCTCCTCGACCTTCTTGTGCTCCAGGCAGTAGTACCACTCGCCCGGCTTGCCCACCGTGCGCTTCTTGAACAGGGCCATGTCCCGCTCCTCTCGCCACCGACATGTTCCCCCACGGCGGCTCGTTAGACTCCCTGGCATGTCTGGCCAGTCGCTGCTCGTACCAGGGGAGCTGTCTCCCACCCGTTCCGTGCCCGGAAACATCCGGCGTCCCGAGTACGTCGGCAAGCCCGCGCCGACCCCGTACACCGGGCCCGAGGTGCAGACCCCCGAGACGATCGAGGCGATGCGGATCGCCGGACGGATCGCCGCGCGGGCGATGGCCGAGGCGGCGAAGCTGATCGCGCCCGGGGTGACCACGGACGAGCTGGACAAGGTGGCGCACGAGTACATGTGCGACCACGGCGCCTACCCCTCCACGCTCGGCTACCGCGGCTTCCCCAAGTCGCTGTGCACCAGCGTCAACGAGGTCATCTGCCACGGCATCCCGGACTCCACGGTGCTGCGCGACGGCGACATCATCAACCTCGACGTCACCGCGTACATCGGCGGTGTGCACGGCGACAACAACGCCACCTACCTGGTCGGCGACGTCGACGAGGAGAGCCGCCTGCTGGTGGAGCGCACCCGGGAGTCCCTGAACCGGGCCATCAAGGCGGTCAAGCCGGGCCGCCAGATCAATGTCATCGGCCGGGTCATCGAGTCCTACGCCAAGCGCTTCGGGTACGGCGTGGTCCGGGACTTCACCGGCCACGGGATCAACTCCTCGTTCCACTCGGGCCTGATCATCCCGCACTACGACAGCCCGCACGCCACGACGGTGATGCAGCCGGGGATGACCTTCACGATCGAGCCGATGCTGACCCTGGGCACCCACGAGTACGACATGTGGGACGACGGCTGGACGGTCGTGACCAAGGACCGCAAGCGCACCGCGCAGTTCGAGCACACGCTGGTGGTGACGGAGACCGGCGCGGACATCCTGACGCTCCCGTAGGCGCACACAGTTACGGAAGGCCCGTCCCACTGCCGGGGCGGGTCTTTTTCCGTACGCTTTTACCGACAGCGCGTCGGCAACCTATTGACTTAGGTAAGCCTTACCTTAGAGGATGGTCGGCATGGACTCCTTCTCGACCGTCATCCGCACCGCCTCCCACGAGCAGCACGTGGAGGCGGAGACCTCCACCTTCATGAGCGACCTGCTCGGCGGTCGCCTCGGCGTCGACGCCTACGCGCGCTACACCGAGCAGCTGTGGTTCGTCTACGAGGCACTGGAGAGCCACGCCGAGCGGCTGGCGGCGGACCCGGTGGCCGGGCCGTTCATCCGGCCGGAGCTGTACCGCCTCCAGGCCCTGGAGCGGGACCTGGCGCATCTGCGCGGCCCGCGCTGGCGGGCGGGCGTGACCGCGCTCCCTGCCACCCGCGCCTACGCCGACCGGGTCCGGGAGTGCGCCGAGACCTGGCCCGCGGGCTACATCGCCCACCACTACACCCGCTACCTCGGCGATCTCTCCGGCGGCCAGATCATCCGCGACCGCGCGGAGAGGACCTGGGGCTTCGAGAAGAAGGGCGACGGCGTCCGCTTCTACGTCTTCGAGGGCATCACCAACCCGGCCGCCTTCAAGCGGGCCTACCGCGAACTCCTGGACGGGGTGCGGGCGGACGAGCTGGAGAAGCAGCGGATCGTGGGCGAGTGCAAGAAGGCGTTCGCGCTCAACACGGCCGTGTTCCGGGCGCTGGGCGAGGAGTTCCCGCTGTCGGCGTGAGCGCCGTTGGTCCGCGGGCTCAGCGCTCCAGGTAGACCCGTCCCCCGAGTTCCACCCAGCCCCCGGGCTGCGGTGCCGTCAGGAGCTGGGAGCCCGTGCCCTGGGTGATGTTCAGGGCGCGGCCCAGCCGGTCCGTCAGCAGGATCGCCGCCGCGCCGGTGGCCTCGTCCTCCTCGACGCCGTCGCCCCGGCCGGGGAAGCCCCGGGCGCGGATCCGGCCCGCGGCCTCGTCCTCCCACGCCCAGGCGTAGATCCACTCCCCGGGCGGCGGCACGGTCAGTTCGTCGACCTCGGCGGCCGTCGCGTACTGCCGCAGCGTCCTTGGCGGCGCCCACTCCGCGCGCGCCTCGATCCAGCAGAACTCCCCGTCCTGCCGGGCGCCGACCACTCCGGCCGGGGTGACCAGCTCGGGCACGTCCAGCAGCCAGGCCGCGCCGACACAGGGGTAACCGGCGAACGGCAGCCGCACGCTGGGTGTGTAGATGTCGATGACGCCGCGCTCGGGGTCGTCCACGAACACCGTCTCACTGAACCCCAGCTTCGCCGCGAAGGCCTGCCGCTCGTCCGGCTCCGGCAGCACCCGGCCGTCCCGGACGACGCCCAGCTCGTTGCCGTATCCTCCGCGCGGTCCGCAGAAGACCCGGAGCACGTCGTAGTCAGTCACGGGGGTATTGAAACACCGCTTGTCCTGCGAGGTCCTCCCAGGCGGGGGCGCCGCCGGGCAGTGGCCAGGTGCGGGTGCTGGCCGGTTCGTACGGCAGACCGGCCAGGGTGTCCCCGTATGCGGGGGTCATATGCCTCGTGTGCGGTGTCCCCTCGGTGATCGCGGTGAACTCGCGCCGCCACACCTCGTCGTCCGCGACCCGCGTCAGCACCACGCACGGCGGCGTCCGTCCCTCCGCGAGCGCGGCCACCGCGCGGTCGTGGCCGTCGAGGAGCAGCCAGCCGTCCAGGAACGCCACCCACCACAGCAGGACCGGCGCGAGCGTGCCGTCCGCGGCCTGCTTGCGGTACGCCTTCACGCGCGGGGCGTCCGGCGCGGAGAGGCGGCGCAGGGGCAGGACGCCGTTCCAGCCGCCCCCGCAGTACAGCGCGAGGCTGCCGCCCGGCCAGTCCCGTACGAACTCCTCGTCACCCCACACGTACGGCGGGAACGCGCGGCGCTCGCCGAGCTGCCAGCGCCCGTCGTGCAGCGGGGTGCCGGTCGACTCCTCCAGCCAACTCGCGTACCGGTGCGGCCAGTTGCCCGGGTCGCGGGCCAGGGCCGAGCGGATGGGCGGGAGCGGGGAGCGGTAGCCGTCGAGGCGGTGCAGCGCCAGGTCCCGGCAGCAGCCCTCGCCGTCGGCGCGGCCCAGCAGCAGGACGCGTTCGCCCTGCCGCAGCAGCATCCGTGCGCGGCCCGCCGTCTCGAACCGCAACGGCGGAGGGCCGGGACGGCCCTGTACCCGCAGTACCAGCCGTCCCTGCCCGAGTGCTTCCCTGTGGCCCCTGTCCATGGGGCCAGTCTTGCGCCTGCTTCTCAGGCCCACTTCCTATGCCTGCGTACGCCGCCTGCGCATCGCGAACACCACACCCGCGCCCGCCGCTACGGTCAGCGCCGCCGCCGTGCCGAGGGCCGCGACCGGGACGTCGGAGCCGGTGGCGGCGAGGCCGCCGGTCACGCCGCCGGTGGTGGAGCCGGTGCCGCCCGCGCTTCCGCTCCCACCGGTGCCGCCGGAGGTGCCCTGGCCGCTGTCGTCGTCACCGCCGCCGCCCGGCAGGTCCGCGTCCTCGCTCAGGGCCACCCGCACATCCACCGGGTCGAGTTCGGCCCCGGCGGAGTAGAAGCCGCCGAACGCCTCCGCGCCCGCCGCGGTGAGCGTGGCCTTGACGTCGTCGAGGGTGATGACGTCGTCCTTGGCCTTCAAGTCGTCGGTGTCGGCGTCGAGTTCGGCCAGGACGACATCCTTGCTGGTCTTGCCGAGGCTGGTGACGTCGGCGGTGAGTTCGCCGGTACCGCCGTCAAGGTTCACCTCCAGGCCGGTCAGGGTCAGATCGAGGCCGTACTCGCCGTTCTCCTCGTGGCCCTTGAAGTTGACGGCACCCTTGAAGGCGGCGCTGAGGGTGTCCTTGTCGGTGTCGTACGCGCCGGTCGCGTCGACGAAGGTGAACGCCCCGTTGTTCGCGGCCTGGCTCGCCCCGCCGGAGGTGGTGATCTTCCCCTTCGCGACGCCGTCCACGACGTACGTACGGAACGACTGCTTGACGCCCCAGCCGAGGGTGCCGTCGACGATGTCGCCGACGGCGGGCGCGGGGGAAGGCTCCGTGGAGGGCTCGGCGGAAGGGGACGGGCTCGTGGAGGCGGACGCCGACGGGGTCGCGCTCGGCGTCGTGCTCGGCGTCGCGGACGGGGTGGCCGTCGGCTCCGGGGATTCCGTCTCGGTCTGGGTGGCCGTCGGGGTCGGGGTCGGGGAGTGGGTCTCCTGCTTCTGTACGACGGTCAGCGGGTCCCCCGCCGCCCCGGCGTAGCCCGCGCTGCCGAAGACATCCGCCGCCTCCTCGGTGAGCGTGGTCGCCATGTCCTTCATGGAGCGGGTGACGGTCACATCGGCGAGCGGTACGTCCTGGGTGGTCGTGCCGTCCTTGGTCACATCGGCGGTGATCTCGGCGTCGGCGCTGTCGAACCGCACGTCGGAGAGGGTGAACTCGAAGCGGTGCGCGGGGGAGCTGATCTTCAGGCTGCCCTGGAAGCCGAGGTCGAGGGTGTGCGCGGTGGAGTCGTAGGTGCCGGTGCCGTCGACGAAGGTGAACGGGCCGTTGTCCGCGGCCTGCGAGGCCCCGTCGGCGGGGGTGAAGGTGCCGGCCGCCATGCCGGTGATGTACGTGCGGTACGACTGCTTGATGCCCCAGGTCAACTCGTAGCCGCTGAGCGGGACTTCGGCGGCCGAGGCGGTGGTGGCGGTGAGGGCGGTGGCGCCGAGGGCGGCCGCGGTGGCGACTGCGGCGGCGAGGGCGAGGGGACGGCGCTGCGCTCTGATGGGCATGGTCGGGGGTCTCCTTCGGGGGTGGGTGTGGGTCAGTTCGCGCGTCGGCGGCGGACGATCAGCACGGTGGCGGCGGCCGCCAGGGCCAGTCCGCCGGCGGTGAGGCCGAGGGGCAGGGCGGCGGAGGTGCCGCCCTCGTCGTCGTCCGTGGCGCTCGCGACGGGTTCGGTGGAGGGCTCGGGTGAGGCGCTGGGCGTGGGTGACTCGCTCGCCTCGATGTCACTGCCGAGGTCGGGCAGGGCGGGCAGTTCGGCGCTCTTGGTGGTGGCGACGGCCAGGGAGACCGGGTCCATCTCGGCGCCCGCCTGGTACATCCCGCCGAAGGCCTTGGCGCCGCGCGCGGTGAGCTTCGCGGGTGCCTCGGTCAGGCGCACCAGGCCCTTCTCCGCCTTGAGCTTCTTCGCCGGGAAGGTGACCAACGGGACCTTCCCGCCGCTGAATTCGGGGCTCTTCACATCGGCGTAGAGGGTGCCCCTGCCGTCCTCGACGGCGACCCGGACGTCGTCGAGCCGCAGATCGAGGCCCTGTTGGCCGGTGAAGCGGACGGCGCCCCGGAAGCGGGCGGTCAACTCGCCCTTGTCGTACGTCCCTTCGCCCTGGGGGAAGCGGAACAGCGCGCCGCCGTCCTGGGCGCCGGAGGAGAGCGTCCACTTCCCTCGGGCGATGTCGCCGGTGACGTACTCCCGGAAGGTGCGGCGCACGCCCCAGTCGACGGCGCCGTCCTTGATGGCGGTGTCCGACGTCCGCTTCTTCTCGGGGGACTTGGAGGCGGTCGGCGTGGGCGACTTCGACACGACCGCGGCGGGCCGCACGTCCGCCGACAGGCTCAACGGGTCCAGCGCGGTCCCCGCCGTGTAGTACCCGGCGAAGGACTGGGCGCCCTGGGCGGTGAGGGTGGCCGGGAGGCTGTTCAGAACCACCCGGTCGCCGTCGCCGCGCATGTTGATGCCGCCCAGCGAGAGGGCGGCGAAGGGCACTTGGGCGGCCGTCGTGACCGTCCCGGTGTCCTTCGCCTTGCTGGTGATGTCCACGTACAGGGTTCCGGAGGACCCTGAGACCCGGACGGTGGGCCGGCTGATGGTGAGGTCCAGCTGGTAGGTCCCCGAGTCCGTGCGGTGGCCGAGGAAGCGGACGCCGCCGGAGAAGGACGCGGTGAAGGCGCCGGTGGCGCCGTCGTAGGTGCCGGTGGCCGAGTGGAACCGGAAGCCGGAGCCGCCGATCGTGGCCGCGCCGCCGGTCAGCGAGTAACTGCCCTTGGCGACCGGGCCGGTGACATAGGCCTGGAAGGACGATTTGATGCCCCAGTCCAGCCGTCCGCCCTGCACCGGACGGCTCGCGGCGTGCGCCTCGGCGGCCGGGAGCAGCGCCCCGGTGACGGCCAGGAACAGCGCGGCGAGCAGGCCGTACAGGCGCCTCGACAGGGGTGGGGACATGGGTGACCTCCAGGGACAGCGCGATCCGGCCGGGACCCGATGACTCCTGGCCAGGTGAGGTAAGGCTAACCTAAACTACGACGGGCTTCGGAGGACAGACCGGACCCCCGCACACAGCTCACTCACAGCTCACCCAGAGGAAAAGCGCACGTCAGACGGGCGCGGAGAGGAAGGGCCGACCGTGCGACGCCTGCGCACACGACTGGCGGGAGCGCTCCTCGCGGTGCTCGCCCTGACCACCGCGACCGCCTGCCAGGGCACCTCGGCGGCGGCGGACAAGGCCCCGAAGCGGGCCGCCGACCGCGTGGAACCCCTCTCCCCGACACCCGGCCCGAAGCTGCCGGTCACCGTCGGATCCGCCGACGGCAAGCGGCTGACGGTGAAGCGGGCCGAGCGGATCGTGCCGCTGTCCGGCAGCCTCAGCGAGATCGTCTTCACGCTCGGGCTGGGCGAGCGGGTCGTCGCCCGCGATGTCACCGCCACCTTCGAGCAGGCCAAGGACCTGCCCCTGGTCACCCGCGGCCACGACGTCTCCGCCGAGGGCGTGCTCTCGCTCCGCCCGGACCTCGTCATCGCGGAGACCAGCACCGGCCCCGAGGAGGCGATGGCGCAGATCCGGGCCGCGGGTGTGCCGGTCCTCGTGGTCGACCCGGCGCAGGGCCTCGACGACGTCGGCACCCGTATCGGAGCGGTCGCGGAGGCGCTCGGCGTACCGGACGCCGGGAAGCGGCTGACGGAGCGCTCGGAGCAGCGAATCGCCGCCGTCCGCAAGGATGTTCCGCGCTCCGGCGACCGGCCCCGGGTGGCCTTCCTCTACCTGCGCGGCTCCGCCTCGGTATACCTCATCGGCGGCAAGGGATCCGGGGCGACCTCGCTGATCGAGGCGGCCGGGGGGATCGACGCGGGCGCCGCGTCGGGGCTCACGAAGGACTTCACGGCGATCACCAGCGAGGCGCTGGTGAAGGCGGCCCCGGACGCGATCCTGGTGATGAGCAAGGGACTTGACTCGGTCGGCGGGGTCGACGGACTGGTGAAGATCCCCGGCATCGCGCAGACCCCGGCCGGGATGGACCGCCGGATCGTCTCCGTCGAGGACGGTGTGCTCCTCAACTACGGTCCGCGCACCGACCAGGTGCTGGCCTCCGTCGTCGAGCAGCTCTACGAGGGCGGTGCCGCGTGACCGTACTGGAGAAGGCGGCACCCGCCCCCGAGGCCACCCGCACACCGGGCCGCGGGCCGCGTACGGCCGCCTGGCTGGTGACCGCGGGACTGGTCGTGGCCCTGCTCGTCCTGGTGCCGGTCGCCGCGGGGATCGGGGCCTATCCGGTGCCGGTCGGCGATGTGCTCGGCTCGGTGCAGCACCGGATCGGGCTGGGCGGAACGGAGTTGGACCGGGTGGCCGAGTCGGTGCTGTGGAACGTGCGGTTCCCGCGCATCGTCCTCGCCCTGCTCATCGGGGCCTCCCTCGGGTGCGCGGGCGCGCTCATGCAGGGTGTGTTCGGCAACCCGCTCGCCGAGCCCGGCGTCATCGGCATCTCCTCGGGCGCGGCGGTGGGAGCGGTGGCGTCGATCGCGCTGGGGCTCAACTTCCTCGGCACGTGGACGGTTTCGGTGGCGGCGTTCGTGGCGGGCCTCGCGACCGTGCTCCTCGTCCACCTCATGTCCCGCTCCGGGGGCCGCACGGAGGTCGTGACGCTGATCCTCACCGGTATCGCGGTGAACGCCTTCGCGGGCGCGGTGATCGGGCTGTTCCTGTTCTTCGCGGACGCGGCGGCGATCCAGCAGATCACCTTCTGGCAGCTCGGTTCGCTGTCGCAGGCGACCTGGCCGAAGGTGCTGGCGGTGCTGCCGTGTGCCGCGCTGGGGCTGGTCGTGGCCCCGCTGTACGCCCGGCGCCTGGACCTGCTGGCACTGGGTGAGCGTCCGGCCCGGCATCTGGGGGTGGACGTCGAACGGCTCCGGATCACGCTGGTGTTCGTCATCGCCCTGCTCACGGCGGCGGCGGTGAGCGTCTCCGGGATCATCAGCTTCGTCGGTCTGGTCGTACCGCATCTGCTGCGGATGGCGGCGGGGCCGGGGCACCGGTTCCTGGTGCCGGCGAGCGCGTTGCTGGGGGCGGTGGTGCTGCTGGCGGCGGATCTGGCGGCCCGCACGGTGGCCTCGCCGGCGGAGTTGCCGTTGGGGGTGCTCACGGCGCTGGTGGGGAGCCCGTTCTTCTTCTGGCTGCTGAGGCGGACCCGGCGGCGGCACGGGGGGTGGGCGTAGAGGTCGGGTGCCGTCCGCGGTGCCGGCGGGGGGCTGGTCGCGCAGTTCCCCGCGCCCTGCGGGTGCCTGCCTCACCGTGCGTCCCTCAGTCCCTTTTCCCCTGCTCCGGAAGGCCCTCCCATGCGACTGCTCCGCTCCCGCCCCACTCCCCCACCTCCCGCCTCCCCCGGCGCCACCCTCGCCGAGGCCGAGGCTCTCCACGTCCGGCTCGGTACCCGCGACGTCCTCCACGGCGTCGACGTCGCCGTCCGCGCGGGCGAAGTGCTCGCGCTGGTCGGGCCCAACGGGGCCGGAAAGTCCACCCTGCTCGGCGCGCTGGCCGCCGACATCGCGCCCGCGCAAGGTGTCGTACGGATTCACGGGCGCCCCGCGCCCGACTGGTCCGCCCCCGAACTCGCCCTGCGCCGCGCGGTGTTGCCGCAGTCGTCCGCGCTGAGCTTTCCCTTCTCGGTGGAGGAGGTCGTACGGATGGGACGGGCGCCCTGGGCCGCGCTCGGTCTGGAGGACGACGACGCGGCCGTCGCCGAGGCGATGCGGCGCACCGAGGTGGCGGCGTTCGCGGCCCGCCCCTTCTCCGCGCTCAGCGGCGGTGAGCGCGCCCGCGTCGCCCTCGCCCGGGTCCTCGCGCAGCGCGCCCCGCTGCTGCTCCTCGACGAGCCCACCGCCGCCCTGGACCTGCGCCACCAGGAACTGGTGCTGCGGCTGTGCCGGGAGCGCGCGGCGGCCGGGGACGCCGTGGTCGTCGTCCTGCACGACCTCGGCCTGGCCGCCGCCTACGCCCACCGGGTGGCGATCCTGCGCGGCGGCCGGGTCGCCGCCGACGGGCCGCCCGAGGAGGTGTTCTCCGAGGAGTTGCTGTCCGAGGTGTACGACCAGCCCGTGGAAGTGCTTCCGCACCCGCGGACGGGTGGGATCCTCGTCACTCCTCGGAGGAATCTTTGACTCCCCTTTGGCGTGCCCATGGCCGCCCTTGACCAAATCAAGGCACTTCTTTTGAGACACGCCGAGTACGTTAGGTAAGCCTCACTTTACGTGAGGGTAATCATCCGGTCACTCACAGGAGCCCTCATGCGCCCCGCCAGACTCTCCGCCCTCGCCGCCACCGCCGTAGCGGCAGCCCTCACCGCAGTGACGGGCTGCACCGAGAAGGGCGGCGACGGCGACGGAGTCGTCCAGGTCACCGCGACCGACGACAAGTGCGAGGTCTCCACCAAGGAGTTCCCGGCCGGGCACGTCGAGCTGGCGATCGAGAACAAGGGCTCCAAGGTCACCGAGGTCTACATCCTCTTCCCCGACGACCGGGTCGTCACCGAGCGGGAGAACATAGGCCCCGGCACCAAGCAGCGCGTCACCGCCGAGGTGAAGCCCGGCGACTACCAGATCGCCTGCAAGCCCGGCATGAAGGGCGACGGCATCCGGCAGTCCGTCAAGGCCACCGGCAAGGGCGCCACTAAGCGCGACCCGCGGCTGGACAAGGCCGTCGCCGCCTACCGCCAGTACGCGCAGGCGCAGGCCGACGAGACCCTGCCGCTCGCCGAGGCCTTCGCGAAGGCGGTCAAGGACGGGGACGTCGAGGCCGCGAAGAAGGCGTACGCGCCCTCCCGCATCGGCTGGGAGCGCACCGAGCCGGTCGCCGAGTCCTTCGGTGACATCGACCCGAAGGTCGACCTCCGCGAGGACGGCCTGGAGGGCGACCAGGAGTGGACCGGCTGGCACCGGCTGGAGAAGTCCCTCTGGAAGGACAAGAAGATCACCGGGGAGGACAAGAAGCTCGCCGACCGGCTGATCACGGACCTGAAGGACTGGCAGAACCGGGTCGGCAAGGCCGAGATCACCCCGACCTCCATGGCCAACGGCGCCAAGGAACTCCTCGACGAGGTCGCCACCGGCAAGGTCACCGGTGAGGAGGAGCGCTACTCGCACACCGACCTGGTCGACTTCAAGGCCAACGTCGAGGGCGCCGAGAAGTCCTACGAGCTGCTCAAGCCGGTCGCCCAGGAGAACGACGCCGCCCTGACCACCGAACTGGACAAGCAGTTCGCGGCCCTGGACGCGCTCCTCGACAAGTACCGCGCGGACAAGGACTCCTACGAGTTCACCTCCTACGACAAGGTCGGCGCCGCCGACCGCAAGGAGCTGTCGGACGCGGTCAACGCGCTCGCCGAGCCGCTCTCCAAGCTCGCCGCCGCCGTCGTGACCAAGTAGGGGCACCTCATGACCTCCGAATCCCCCTCCCGCCGCGCCCTGCTCGGCTGGGGCGGCGCCGGGCTCGCGCTCGGCGCCGCCGCGGCCGGCGGTGCCGTCGCCATGGCCCGCACCAGCGAGGACGCCCCCGAGCCGGGGGGCGCCGTGCCCTTCCACGGCGCCCACCAGGCGGGCATCGCCACCCCCGTGCAGGACCGGCTGCACTTCGCCTCGTTCGACGTGCAGACCGAGGACCGGGCCGAGTTCGTGGCGATGCTGAAGGACTGGACGGCCGCCGCCCGCCGCATGACGGCCGGAAAGGCGGTCGGCGAGGGCGGGTTCGGCGGGCTGCCCGAGGCGCCGCCGGACGACACCGGCGAGGCGCTGGGCCTGAAGCCCTCGCGGCTGACCCTGACCATCGGCTTCGGCCCGTCCCTGTTCGAGAAGTTCGGCCTCGCCGACGCCCGCCCCGAGGCCCTGGTCGACCTGCCCAAGTTCGCGGGCGACAACCTCGACCGCGACCGCAGCGGCGGCGACCTGTGCGTCCAAGCGTGCGCGGACGACCCGCAGGTCGCGGTGCACGCCATCCGCAACCTGGCCCGCATCGGCTTCGGCAAGGTCGTCATCCGCTGGTCTCAGCTCGGCTTCGGCAAGACCTCCTCCACCACCCCGGAGGAGCAGACCCCGCGCAACCTCATGGGCTTCAAGGACGGCACCCGCAACATCGCGGGCACCGAGACGGACCGGCTGGAGAAGTTCGTCTGGGTCGGCGAGAAGGACGGGCCGGACTGGATGGTCGGCGGCTCCTACCTGGTGGCCCGGCGCATCCGCATGCACATCGAGACCTGGGACCGCACCTCGCTGCAGGAGCAGGAGGACATCTTCGGCCGCGACAAGGGCGAGGGCGCCCCGGTCGGCAAGGCCAAGGAACGCGACGAGCCGTTCCTGAAGGCGATGAAGCCCGACGCGCACGTCCGGCTCGCCCACCCCGACTCCAACGACGGGGCGACGATCCTGCGCCGCGGCTACTCCTTCACCGACGGAACCGACGGACTGGGCCGCCTGGACGCGGGCCTGTTCTTCCTCGCGTACCAGAAGGACGTGCGCCGGGGCTTCATCCCCATCCAGCGCAGCCTCGCCACCGACGCGCTCAACGAGTACATCCAGCACGTGGGTTCGGCGGTCTACGCCATCCCGCCCGGCGTCCGCGACAAGGACGACTGGTGGGGCCGGGCACTGTTCGAGGGAAAGGCGTAGGACCGTGTTCGCGAACTATCTGATCGGCCTGCGCGAGGGGCTGGAGGCCAGCCTCGTCGTCTGCATCCTCGTCGCCTACCTGGTCAAGACCGGCCGCCGGGACGCGCTGAAGCCGGTGTGGACCGGCATCGCCATCGCGGTGGCGCTCGCCCTGGGCTTCGGCTGCGCCCTCGAATTCGGCTCCCAGGAGCTGACGTTCGAGGCGCAGGAGGCGCTCGGCGGCACCCTGTCGATCCTCGCCGTCGGCCTGGTGACGTGGATGGTGTTCTGGATGCGGCGCACCGCCCGGCACCTGAAGGCCGAACTGCACGGCAAGCTGGACGCCGCCCTGGAGATCGGCACCGGCGCCCTGGTCGCCACGGCGTTCCTGGCGGTGGGCCGGGAGGGCCTGGAGACGGCGCTGTTCGTGTGGACGTCGGTGCGCGCGGCCGGCGAGGGCTCCTCGGACCCGGTGATCGGGGCGCTCCTCGGCCTGGCCACCGCGGTGCTGATGGGCTGGCTGTTCTACCGGGGCGCGCTGCGCATCAACCTGGCGAAGTTCTTCACCTGGACCGGCGGCATGCTGGTCGTGGTCGCGGCGGGCGTGCTGGCGTACGGCTTCCACGACCTGCAGGAGGCCGACTGGCTGCCGGGTCTGACGGACAAGGCCTTCGACATCACCGGGACGATTCCGCCGGACAGTTGGTACGGCACGCTGCTGAAGGGCGTGTTCAACTTCCAGCCCGATCCGACCGTTCTCCAGGTCACGGTGTGGCTGCTGTACCTGGTCCCGACGCTCGCGCTGTTCCTCGCCCCGGTAGGGTTCGCCTCCGGGAAGGGGAAGGTGGAGCAACCCGATGAGCACGGATCGCGGCCCTCGCAGGCTGAGCAGTCTTGACCGGAGGATGCTGGTAGCGGCCTCCGTGACCGCTTTGTCGTTGACGGCGAGCGGGTGCGTGGTGGTCCACGGGGAGAACGAGATGATCCCCGCGGCCACCCGGGCCGAGGCCGCCGAGGCCCTGAAGGAGTTCACGGCCGCCTACAACGCGGCCGACAAGGCGTACGACAGTTCCCTGGACGCCGACCATGTCACCGGCGCCCTCGGGGACATCGACGAGGCGCGGCTGAAGGCGGGCCGGGCGAACAACCCGGGCGGCAACTCCGCCCACTCGCCCCTGGAGTTCACGGACGCCCAGTTCACAATCCCGAAGAAGCCGGGCTGGCCGCGCTGGTTCCTGGCCAACGCCAAGGGCAACCGCGGCGGTGACTCCCGGTGGCTGCTGGTGTTCACCCGGGACGCGCTGGACGCGCCGTGGGAGGTCGCGTACCTGACGCTGGTGGCGCCGGACGATCTGCCGGAGTTCAAGAAGGACACGGACGGCTGGGCCGAGGCGGTGGACCCCAACACCGCCGAACTGGCCATAGCGCCGCAGGACTTGAGCAAGCGTTACACGGACTACCTCAAGGACGGCGGGCGGACCTTCGCGGACGGCAGCCACACCTCCGGCTGGCGCGAGAAGCGCGAGCAGAACGCCGAACGGCCGGGTCTGGTCACGCAGTACATCGACGAACCGCTCACCGCGGGCGACTACGCGCCGCTCGCGCTGCGCACGGCGGACGGCGGGGCGCTGGTGTTCTTCACCACGCGCCACTTCCAGAAGCAGACGGCCGCCCCGGGCACCTCGGTGCCGGCCCCGAACAAGAATGTGCGGGCGCTCACGAAGGGCGAGATCAAGCAGTCGCTGACGATGGAGTTCGTCTCCAACGAGGTGGCGCTCGACCCGATGCGGGGCTCGGACACGGTGTCGGTACTGGGCCGGATCGAGGGTCTGACGGGCGCGAAGGGCGAGTAGCGCCGCCGGGTCAGCGCCGGGTGGGCCAGGCGGTGTGGGCGTGGTCGTCGCTGTCCTGGCCGGCGTGGCGGGCGCCGACGTCGGTGAGGACCTCCAGCAGGCTGAGCGGGTCCGGCAGCGGATGCTCGGGGCCGCGTACCCAGCGCACGCCCTGGTCGTCGCCGGGGAGCCGGGCGGGCGGTACGAGGACGTAGGAACCGCGGCAGTGCCAGCGCAGGCCCGGGTGCTCGTCCATGGTCTCGGGGTGGCAGTCCAGCTCGCAGGGCCACCACTCGTCCTCGTCCTCGGGGGTGCCCCGGGTGAGGGTGAAGAAGAGCATGCGGCCGTCGTCGCTCTCGGCGACCGGTCCGACGTCGACGCCCGCTTCGAGGAGGCGGTCGAGGGCCTCGCGGCCGGCGTCGAGAGGGACGTCGAGCACGTCGTGGGTCATGCCGGTGGCGGTGATGAAGTTGGCCTGCGGCTGGTGGCGGGCCCAGCGCTCGATCTGCGCGTGGTCGGTGGTGGACTGCGTCTGCCAGGCGAACGACACCGGGTGCCGGCCGGGGGTGGGACAGCCGACGCGGTCGCAGGAACAGCCGTAGCCGGGGGCGGGGTGAGCGGCGGGTGCGAGCGGCAGTCCGGCGGAGGCGGCGGCGAGCAGCAGGGCCTCTCGGCCGCCGTCGTCGGCGGCCTGCTCGGGGCGGCGGCGCAGCCACCGCGAGAGTTTGCCCGTCAGACTCCGGTCGCCGAACTCCGCGCTCATCTATCCCCTCGCCTCGCTGTCGTGCGGAACAGCATGCCTTATGGTCCCACCATCGCGCGCTCCGGGGGGCCGTAGCAGACAACAGGGGTAGGTGGGACGAGGCGGGGATCAACCGTCATCGCACGCTTTGCCACGATTTATGGTGTGCGCTGCCTCACTCAGCGGGGCGCGAGTCCGTACAGGGCGTAGTCGACGAGGGTGTCGGTGTACTCGTAGGAGATGGGCCCGGAGTACTGCAGCCAGCGCTGGGCGAGCGGGGAGACGAACAGTTCGAGGGCGATGCGGGGGTCGATGTCGGGGCGTACGTCCCCGGCCTCCTGGGCGGAGCGCAGTCGGGCGACGTAGAGCTGGAGCGAGGGTTCGAGCAGCTTCTCGACGAATTTCCGGCCCAGCTCCTCGTTGACGACACCCTCGGCGGCGAGGGCGCGTGAGGGTGCCTCGAAGCGGGGGTCCTTCAGCTCGTCGACGGTGGCGCGCAGGACGGCCTTGAGGTCGGCGGCGAGGTCGCCGGTGTCGGGGATGCCGGACGACTCTCCCCCGGCCTGCTCCCCGAGGTCGAGGAAGGCCTCCATCAGCACCTCGGCCTTGGACGACCACCACCGGTAGATGGTCTGCTTGCCGACTCCGGCGCGGGCGGCGATCCCCTCGATGGTCGTCTTCGGGTACCCGACCTCCGCGACGAGGGCGAGGGCGGCGTCGTAGATGGCGCGGCGTGACTTCGCGCTGCGGCGGGTGGAGTCGGGGGCGACGTTCTTGGCCATGGGCCCGAATTTATCAGGTTGACAAGACGGTGCGTCTCGCTGGAGGGTGAGGGGGTGGATTTATCGAGACGATACGTCTCGTTCTGATCCCAGGATTGCTGATGACCTGTAACGACTGAGAGGAGCCGGCGATGACGCACGGCAGCGGAAGCATGCTCGGAGTGGGCGGGACGCGGAAGAACCTGGGACGGGACGCGCTGCGAGGCGGCGCCCGGGGCGGCAAGGTCGGCGGCGGGCCGGACCCGCAGGCCCAGAAGCGCGAGCTGCTGAGGAAGCTTCAGGAGCGCAGAGGGGAGGCCGGGGGCCAGGGGTCGCCCCAGTCGGCGTCGCGGGCGGACTTGTAGAGGTCGCCGTGGCGTTTGGTGACGGTGGCGCGGGCGAGGGCGGGTGCGGCCTCGACGCCGGTCCCGGCATCGGCGCCGGTCCCGGTCTCGGGTCCGGTCCCGGTCTCGGGTCCGGTCCCGCAGAGGTCGAGGAGGACCTGGCCCTTGCGGATCTGCGGTTTGCGGACGATCCGGGAGGGGGCGGGGGCGACCGGGAAGCGGGCGGCGGCGACGTAGGCGAACTTCTCGTCCTCGTAGGCGAGGGAGCCGCCCTTGACCTGGCGGTGCAGGGAGGACCGGCTGACCCGCGCCGAGAAGTGGCACCAGTCGGTGCCGGGGGCGATGGGGCAGGCGGCGCTGTGGGGGCAGGGGGCGGCGATCCGGAAACCGGCGTCGACGAGCCGTTCCCGGGCCTCGATGATCCGGGTGTAGCCGTCGGGAGTACCGGGCTCGACGATGACGACGGCCTGCGCGGCGGAGGCGGCGGTGTCGACGAGGGTGGCGCGGTCGGCCTCGGGGAGTTCGTTGAGCACGTAGGAAATGGTGACGAGGTCGGTGCTCTCGATGGAGAGCGCCGATCCGATACGAGAGCGCTGCCAACGGACGTCCCGCAGGTCGGGATGGGCGGCGGCGATCTCCCGTCCGAGGGCGAGCGCGGGCTCGGCCCAGTCGAGCACGGTGACGGGGCGCGGGCCTGGCCAGGTGGCGCCGACGGCCCAGGTCGCGGCACCGGTACCGCCACCGACGTCGACGTGGCTGCCCGGCACCCACTCGGGAGCGGCGTCCGCGAGCGCCTCCAGCGCGGCCCGCACCGCCTCGAAGGTGGCGGGCATCCGGTACGCGGCGTAGGCGGCGACATCGGCGCGGTCCCGGAGGATGGGCGCGTCGGTGGGCGTGGCCCCGCGGTAGTTGGCGATCAGCCGCTCCACCGCGGCCGCGGCCTGGCGGGCGGGAAGCCCGTCCAGCAGTCCGTCGAGAGCGGTGCGCAATGTCTCGGCCGAGGCCCCGGGGTCGTTCACCCGGCGATTCTATTCCGGCGGAGGGGGCGGGCCGACGGCCTGCCGAGCCCGTACGCGGCCACCCCTGAGCGGCCACCCCTGAGTGGGCGGCCGACCGCTCGCGCGCCGGGCGGGCCGCCCGAGCCGCCGGCCCCGTACGCCGAAGTACGCCCACCACGCGCCGGTAGCTCGTGACGCACCCGTGCGGCCGTGCCGCTCACCGCTCCCGCACAGCCCGCGCCACCCGACTCGCGGCCGCCGCGCGCGGCCGGTTGTCGGCCGGCCGGCGCCTCGGATGGACCGTGTTCGCCAGCAGCACGAGGAACGTGTCCGTCGCCCGGTCCAGGAGCAGCATCGTGCCGGTGAAGCCCGTATGGCCCGCGGCGCCCCGCCCCGCCAGTTCCCCCATGAACCACTCCTGGTCCAGGGCGAAGCCCAGGCCCGGGGGGTCCAGGAGGAGTTCCACGAAGTCGGGGCCCAGGATGCGCGCGGGGCCGTAGGAGCCGCCGGACAGCAGGGTCCGGCAGAAGATCGCCAGGTCGCGGGCGGTGGAGAAGAGGCCCGCGTGGCCCGCCACGCCGCCGAGCGCCCAGGCGTTCTCGTCGTGGACCACGCCCCGCAGCATCCCCCGGTCCGCCTTGGCCCACGGCCGCCGCTGGTCCTCGGTGGCCGCCGCGCCGGGGCACGGGCCGAAGTGGGTGGAGGTCATCCCGAGGGGACGGGTGATGCCGTCGTGGACGAGGGTGTCCAGGCCGCGCCCCGTGATGCGCTCCAGGACGTGCTGGAGGAGCAGCATGTTGAGGTCGGAGTAGCAGTACGTGCCCGGCACCCCGATCGGCACCTCTGCCTGGAGCCGCGCCAGCCGTTCCTCGTCGTCCGCGCAGTCGTACAGCGGGAGTTCGGGCCGCAGCCCCGAGGTGTGCGTCAGCAGTTGCCGTACCGTCACCCCGTGCCGTGCCGCGCCCCGGAAGTCCGGCAGGTACGCCCCGACCTCCGCGTCCACCCCGAGCGTCCCGCGCTCGATCTGCTGCACCGCGGCCACGGCGGTGAACAGCTTCGTCACGGACGCCAGGTCGAAGGGGGTGCCCACGGTCATCGGGACGCGGGCCGAGGGCGGGAGTTCCACACCCCTGTCCGGCCCCGGGTCGTACGAGGCGTAGCGGACCGCCCAGCCCGCCGCCTCCTCCACGGCCACGCAGGGGCCGCGTCCGGCGATCACCACCGCGCCCGCCGCCCACGGGCGTTCGCCCTCGGTCAGCTCGTGGACCTCGCGGACCAGGTGCCCGAGTTCCCCGGGGTCCAGACCCGCCCGCTCCGGTGTGCCGGCGCGCAGTTTCGGTGCGCTCAGCTCCCCGCTCCCTCCACGCCGGATCCCTCCACGCCGGACCGCCTGCTCCAGGGACGGCACATTCCCACGAAGCAGCCCACCGCCACCAGTGCGGCCACCAGTTGGACCACCGCCATCGGCACGGCCGTGTCCTCACCGGCCACTCCCACCAGCGGCGACGCCACCGCACCGACCAGGAAGGACGTCGTACCGAGCAGCGCGGACGCCGCCCCGGCCGCCCGCTTGGTGCGCAGCAGGGCGAGGGTCTGCGTGTTGGGCATGGTCACACCCATGGCGGACATCAGCACGAACAGCGCCGCCGCCACCGGCACCAGACCCACCTCGCCGAACACCCCGGTCGCCATCAGCAGCAGCGCGGTCGCCGCGAGCAGCACCACGCCGAGCCCCGTGGCCAGTACGGCGTCCAGGCTGACCCGGCCGACGAGCACCTTGCCGTTGATCTGACCCACGATCACCAGCCCGACGGAGTTCAGCCCGAACAGCAGGCTGAAGGTCTGCGGGGAGGCGCCGTAGATCTCCTGCACCACGAACGGCGAGGCCGAGATGTACGCGAACAGCGCGGCGAAGGCGAACCCGCCGGTCAACATGTACCCGGCGAAGACACGGTCGGCGAGCAGCCCGCGCATCGAGCGCAGCGCCTCGCGCCCGCCGCCCTGGTGCCGGTCGGCCTCGTCGAGCGTCTCGGGCAGCCGCGCCCACACCAGCAGGGCCAGCAGCGCGCCCACGACGGTCAGGACGACGAACACACCCCGCCAGTCCGTCACCCGCAGGATCTGCCCGCCGATGAGCGGCGCCACGATCGGCGCGACGCCGGAGATCAACATAAGGGTGGAGAAGAAGCGGGCCATCGCCACGCCGTCGTAGAGGTCGCGTACGACGGCCCGCGCGATGACGATCCCGGCGGCGCCCGCGAGTCCCTGCGCGAGCCGGAAGGCGACCAGGAACTCGACGGTGGGCGCGAGCGCGCACAGCGCGGTGGCGAGGACGTACACGGCGAGCCCGATGAGCAGGGGACGCCGGCGCCCCCAGCGGTCGCTCATCGGGCCGACCACCAACTGCCCGAGCGCCATTCCGGCCAGGCAGGTGGTGAGGGTGAGCTGGACGGTCGCGGCGGGCGCGCCGAGGGCCCCGGTGACCTGCGGGAGGGCCGGGAGGTACATGTCCATCGCCAGCGGGGGCGTGGCGGTCAGCCCGCCGAGGATGAAGGTGACCAGCAGGGATGTGCGCCGGACGGCACCCCTGTCCGCGCTGCTCGGTGCGGCCGCCCGCGCGCCTTTCGCCGCGGATGCCGCACCGTTCGATGCGGATGCCGCACCCTTCGCCGCGGATGCCGCACCGTTCGATGCGGATGCCGCACCCTTCGCCGCGGATGCCGCGCCGTTCGATGCGGATGCCGCGCCCTTCGCCGTGCATGTCTCGCCGTTGGCCGTGGATGTGTCGCCGTTCGATGCGGATGCCTCGCACGCCCCGCTCTCGGGCATGTGCCCTCCCTCTTTTCGCGATCCGCCACCTATGCTCTCAGCTCGAACACAGTGCCGAGGGTCAGTAAAGCAAGGGTGGGGTTCGACGATGGTGGAGCAGAAGGTGCGCTGGGGCATCCTGGCGACCGGGGGAATCGCGGCCACGTTCGCGGCGGATCTGGTGGACCTGCCGGACGCCGAGCTGGTCGCGGTGGCCTCGCGCTCGCAGGCGTCGGCGGACGCCTTCGCGGAGCGGTTCGGGATCGGCCGGGCGTACGGCGACTGGGACTCGCTCGCGGCGGACGAGGACATCGATGTCGTCTACGTCGCCACCCCGCACTCGGCGCACCGCGCGGCGGCGGGCCTGTGCCTGGAGGCCGGGCGGAACGTGCTGTGCGAGAAGCCCTTCACGCTGAACCTGCGGGAGGCGGAGGAACTGGTCGCCCTGGCACGGGATCGCGGGCGCTTCCTGATGGAGGCGATGTGGATGTACTGCAATCCGATGGTCCGCAGGCTGAAGGCGCTGGTGGACGACGGGGCGATCGGCGAGGTGCGCAGTGTGTCGGCGGACTTCGGGATAGCCGGCCCCTTCCCGGCCTCGCACCGGCTGCGCGACCCCGCGCAGGGCGGGGGCGCGCTGCTCGATCTCGGCGTGTACCCGGTGTCGTTCGCGCAGTTGCTGCTCGGTGAGCCCTCGGACATCACGGCGAGAGCGGCGCTCTCCGAAGAGGGCGTCGATCTCCAGACGGGTGCGGTGCTCTCCTGGGAGAGCGGCGCTCTCGCTTCGGTGCACTGCTCCATCGTCGGCGGTACGGCGACGGCGGCCTCGGTGACCGGTTCCCAGGGCCGTATCGACATCCCGCACGGCTTCTTCTTCCCGGACCACTTCGTCCTCCACCGCGACGGCCGCGACCCGGAGAAGTTCCTCGCCGACCCGGCCGACGGCCCGCACACCAGCATGCGCCACGAGGCCATCGAGGTGATGCGCGCCCTGCGGGCGGGCGAGACGGAGTCCCCGGTGGTCCCCCTGGACGGCACCCTCGCGGTGATGCGGACGCTGGACGCGATCCGGGAGCGGATCGGGGTGCGGTACCCGGGGGAATAGGGCGAGCGGGCGGGAGCCCGGAAGCCGGGGCACAGGGCGAGCGGGCCGGAGCCCGGCGCGCTCACGCGGGCGTCAGCGGGGGCGTGCTCACGCGGGCTTCAGCCCCGGCTCCCCCGCCTCCGTCACAAAGGACGCGGCCGTGCTGATCGGCGCCCCCGGCGCGGTCACGTACGGCACCGTCCGGAAGTCCGCCCGCGCCACCGACTCGTCGAGCGTGACGGTCACATAGCCGCGCCGCCCGTCGTAGAACCGCAGATGCGGGTTGGCGGCCACATAGGTATCCCAGTTGGCGGGCCGCTCGGCCCCGTCCCGCCCGCTGGCGATGGAGGTCGCCACGATCTCGGTGCCGCGCACCCGCGAGGACGGGTCGTCGAAGTCGTCCTTGATGTCGAAGGCGTACCCCACATGGACGTCGCCGGTGAGCACCATCAGGTTGGCGACGCCGGCGGCCCGCGCCCCGTCCAGCACCCGGCGGCGCGAGGCCCGATAACCGTCCCAGGCATCCATGGACACCCGGGACGGCTCCACCACGTCGAACTTGCGCTGCGAGAAGACGACCTGCTGAGGAACGACGTTCCACACGGCCTCCGAGTCCCGCCACCCGTCCAGCAGCCACCGCTCCTGCGTCCGGCCGGTCATGGTGCGCGCCGGGTCGTCGACCTCGGGCCCGGGCACCTTGGCGCCGTCGCCCTGGGCCTGGTTGCTGCGGTACTGCCGGGTGTCGAGCACGTCGAACTGGGCCAGCCGCCCCCAGTGCAGCCGCCGGTAGAGCCGCATGTCGGGCCCCTGCGGAAGATGGAAGGGCCGCAGCGGCTGGTGCTCCCAGTAGGCGCGGTAGGCGGAGGCGCGGCGCAGCAGGAACTCCTCCGGCGGCACGCTGTTCTCCGGGGTGTCGCCCGCGTAGTTGTTCTCGGTCTCATGGTCGTCCCAGGTGACGACGAAGGGGTGCGCGGCGTGCGCGGCGCGCAGATCGGGGTCGGTCTTGTAGAGGGCGTACCGCAGGCGGTAGTCCTCCAGGGTCAGGGTCTCCCGGTTGAAGACGGCGGGCAGGGCGCGGTCGGTGTAGTTCCGGGCACCGCCGACGGCGTTGACGGCGTACTCGTACAGGTAGTCGCCGAGATGGAAGACGACGTCGACGCCGTCGTCGTCGGCGAGATGCGCGTACGGGGTGAAGTAGCCGTCGTGGTACGCCTGACAGGAGACGGCGGCCAGTTTCATCCCGGAGACGGTGTCGCCGGGTCCGGGGGCGGTGCGGGTACGGCCGGTCCCGGAGATCCAGGCGCCCGCCCGGAAGCGGTAGTAGTACACGCGGCCGGCGTCGAGCTCGCCCACCTCGACGTGGACGGTGTGCCGGAACTCGGGGTGCGCGAGCGTGTCACCGCGTCTGACGACGCGTCGGAACTCGGGGTCCTGGGCCAGTTCCCAGTACACGGTGACGCGCTCGTCGGGCAGTCCGCCGTCGGGCGCGAAGGGTTCGGGGGCCAGCCGGGTCCACAGCAGGACCGAGTCGGGCCGCGGGTCGCCGGAGGCGACCCCGAGGGTGAACGGGTCGTCGCCGATCCGCGCGGCGTCCAGCTCGGCGGCGGCCGCGGCGCCGGCGGTGGGCAGGTGCACCGCGAAGGCCAGCGCGGCGGCGGCACCGGTGCCGGTGAGGAACCGGCGGCGGCCCAAGTGGCGGGCCGCCGCACGCAGTTCGGCGGTGTGGCGGGACGAGGTGTGCTGGGACGAGTGGGCGTCGAGTGGCATCCGGTCCTCCCCTGACGAAGTGAACGCATCAGGGATTGCACCGGCCGCGAACGACTCCCGATTGGCGCGTACACAACACCCATATGGCGGATGAATGAGTTCCGAATGGCGGACTCTCCCAGACCCTCCCGTACCCTCCGGACCCATGAACACGAAGCGAACGGACAGGCCGAAGGTGGCCGTGGTGACCGGCGCGGGCTCCGGAATCGGACGCGCGGTGGCCGAGGAACTGCTGCACGCGGGCTGGTCGGTGGCGCTGGCGGGCCGCCGCGCCGAGAACCTGGAGGAGACGGCGGCACGGGTACCGGGGAGTGATTGCCTCCCCGTACCCACGGACGTGTCGCACCAGGAGGACGTGGCCGCCCTGTTCGCGGCGACGGTGGACCGGTTCGGGCGGGTGGACCTGCTGTTCAACAACGCCGGGACGTTCGGCCCGGGCGGGGTGCCGGTGGAGGAACTGCCGTACGAGGCGTGGCGGCACGTGGTGGACACCAACCTCAACGGGGCGTTCCTGTGCGCGCAGGAGGCGTACCGCCGGATGAAGGAGCAGACCCCGCAGGGCGGCCGCATCATCAACAACGGCTCGATCTCGGCGCACACACCGCGCCCGCACTCGGTCGCGTACACGGCGACCAAGCACGCCCTGACGGGCCTGACGAAGTCCCTGTCCCTGGACGGCCGCCCGTACAACATCGCGGTGGGCCAGATCGACATCGGCAACGCGGCAACCGACATGACGGCCCGCATGCAGACCGGCGCGCTCCAGGCGAACGGCGAGATGGCGCCGGAACCGGTGATGGACGTGGCGGACGTGGCGCGCACGGTGCGTCACATGGCGGAACTGCCACTGGAGGCGAACGTGCAGTTCGCGACGGTGTTGGCGACGGCGATGCCGTACGTGGGCCGGGGCTAGTCCGAGTCCTGGACGCCGCGCCCTCCGATTTACACAACCGGAATTTGACCGTCCGCTCCATTGCGGCCGGTCAAAGACATATGCTCAACTCTCCTCCACAAGAACTTCACAGTTGGAGTGGAGGGCTTCCACTGAGCCATACCGAGGGGGGAGACGGCAGCCGCTCCACGGCACGGGTTGGGGGTGGGCCTCGCGCGGGACCGCGGGGTACACACCGTGCCGTGGACGGCTGCCGTACGACGGGCCGTTGTTGTGGGCCTACCGCCCGAGGATGCCGTCGATCTCCTCCAGCTGAGCCGGCGTGAGCGGCCCCTTGCCGATGGCCCCCGCGTTCTCCTCGACCTGAGCGACGGTACGGAACCCGGGAATCGGCACGGTGAGGGGACTACGACCCCAGATCCAGGCGAGGGCACCCTGCGCGAGCGTACGCCCGCCACTGGTAAGAACATCCCGAACGGCATCGACCCGCTTCAGCCACTCAGGATCGGCCCCCACGCCCTCCGAGAACCCCTCCAGCCACCCAGACGGCGCACTACGAATGTCCCCGGCCTCCAACGCCTCCCGCGCACCCCGCTTCCCGGCGAGCAACCCCATGGCAAGCGGACTCCGATTGACACTGGCCAACCCCTCCCCCTCACACAGCGCGAGCATCTCAGGAGCGTCCTGAAGCACGTTCAGCCGATGCTGTACGGCCGCACAGTGCGGGCCCGCGGCGAAGACGGCGGCGCGGCCGGGATCGTCGCTGCTCCAGGCGTAGGCCCGTATGAGCCCGTCGCGCACGAACTCCTCGCAGAGATCGCGGAGTTCGGCGGCACGGGCGGAGGCCGAGGGCGCTGACGCGGATGTCGGTACGCCCCAGTGTCCTGAAGTTGGTCTCCATGGCCTGGAGGCTAGGAATTGAAGCGCACTTCAAGGCAAGGGGTGTTGCCGATCGTGGACTAGGCCTGCCCGGTCTCGAACCGTCGGATCTTCCCGCTGTCGTCGACATCGAAGCGCCACCGGGTGCGCATCTCGCCCCAGGTGTCATTGCGGTACCGGGCGATGAGGGCGTGCCCGCCGTCGGACTCCTTGTCGACCTCCATGTGCCCGTTGGACTCGAAGATCTCCCGGTCGATCCAGTCGTCGAGGTCACGGTCGGTACCGTCGTCGGCCATGGTGGCGTCCGGGGTGAGCAGGGACATGAAGGTGTCCCGGTCGTGCTGGTTGAGGGCGGTCACGAAGTCCCGGACGACGGGGTCGCTGAGGTTTTTGGGCTGAATCGTCATGACGGCAGGCTCACACCGCGCCGGGATGCCCGCCACCCGAACGCCATCCAGGACGGGCCGTGCGGGCGGGGCCGATGCGACGGTGAGGAACAAGACCTGCCGCCTTCCCTCAGGAGTGAACGTGAGCGCATACGACCGACGGGATCTGGGCCTGCTGCTGCTCCGGCTGGGCACCGGCGGGGTGCTCGCGGCGCACGGGGCGCAGAAGCTGCTGGGCTGGTTCGGCGGCGGGGGCATCGAGGGCACGGGCCAGTTCATGGAGTCGGTGGGCTACAGCCCGGGCCGGACGAACGCCCGGATGGCGGGCCTGGCGGAGGCGGGCGGCGGCACGCTGCTGGCGCTGGGCCTGGCAACCCCGGCGGCGGGCGCGGCAGCGGCGGGCGCGATGGCGGGCGCCGCCGCGGTCCACGCCCCCAACGGCTTCTTCAACGCCGAGGGCGGCTACGAGTACGCGGCGACGCTGGGCCTGGCGGCAACGGGCCTCGCCATCACCGGTCCCGGCCGCCTGTCCCTGGACCACGCCCTGGGGCACGTCTTCGACCGGGGTTGGATGGTCCCGGTGGCGCTTGCGGCAACGGCGGCGGGCACGGCGGTGGTGGTGGGCCTGCGGAACAAGCGGGTGCGGGAGGAGAAGGAGGGCGAGCAGGAGGCCCTGTTCGAGGAGGGCCTGGCCCGGTAGGGCGCGGTAGGGGCGCCGTTCGGGAGCCACTGGCCCGGTAGGGGGCGCTGTCAGTGGGGCGTGCGAATCTGCTGCGCATGACTGACCACCCCTCCCCTTCCGCCGCCCCCGGCCTCTGGACCGGCATCGAGGACCTCTGCACCTGGCTCGACACCAACCGCCCCCTCGACGGCCCCGAAGCCCTCCTCCTCCGCATCCTCAAACTCTCGGAGGAGGTCGGCGAGGTCGCGGAGGCGGTGATCGGAGCGACGGGGCAGAACCCCCGGAAGGGTTCCTCCCACACCTGGGAGGACGTGCAGGCGGAGCTGTGCGACGTGGTGATCACGGCACTGGTGGTGCTGCGGACGTTGACGCCGGAGGCTCGGGAGGTGTTGGCGGGGCATGTGGAGAGGGTGCGGGAGCGGTCGTTGGGCGGGGCTTAGACCGGGCCCACCGCCCCAGCAGTCCGTACAGTCAGCACAGGCCGACGAGTAAGCGGCGACATGCGGTGGGCCGCACCATCAGGCTGACGCGCGCCCGGTTCGCAACCACCGGCCGAGTCGCTATCCGATCCGGGCCACGGGAGCGTCCCAGGCGTTTCGGTCGACGGTGATGGTGTGGCCGCCGCGGGTCTCCTTGCTGTTGACCATGTACTGGTGAGCGCGGCTGTGGTTGGTGTACAGCTTGGGATCCCAGGGCCAGTCGGCTGTGGTGGTGTTCTTCTTGTTCCACAGCGCGTACCACAGGTTGCCCGGCAGGTCGGTCCGGTCCTTCGCGGTGGCGATGGCTTTGGCGCTGGAGCTGCTGAAACCGTAGAGGCCAGCGCGGTACGTCTTCGACCGCAGGGTCTTGGTGAAGGAGCGCACGTACGTCAACGTGGCGTCGTTGCACGCCTTGTTCGTGATGTCGTACGACTCCATGTTGAGGTAGATAGGGCTGCCGGGCTTCATGCCGAGGGCGGCCGCTTTGGCGACGGCGTCTTTGGCGTTGCTCACCCCGAGGGACGCCGCCGTCGACGCGGTGAACCGCTCCGGGTTCCTGCTGGCCTGGCAGGGCGGCTGCGCGCCGACGTAGAGCGGGATCAGCTTCCAGCCCGCGGCGTTGACCGACTTCACCCAGGACGCGGTGAGGTTGGGCTGGGCGCAGCCGCGATTCTTGCCGCCGATGTAGACCGCCGCGGCACCGTAGAAGCCGGTCTTCCACGCCTTCATCGCGGCGAGCGCGGGTGCCGTGCAGGTGTCGAACGCCCGTCCCGTGTACGTCTTCTGCGCGGGCCAACTGGTGGCGGCCATGGAGGTCTGCGCCGCGATCCCGGCGCCGGCCACCACGACAACGCCGGTCGTGGCCCACGCGATGTAACGGCCCCTCTTGGACAGCCGGTGACTGGACATTCCCACCCCATTCGAACCACGGCGGACGGCCACGTGCGATGCACACGGAGACCTGCGGTGACGGACCTGCACCCTATCCAAGATCCATCGGTGGCTGACGGCGGAGGGGGTACGGCAGGACGAGTCGGGCTGTACGCCGGGTTCTGTTCCCCGGTTCCCTCGCGGGGGCCGGGGCGACGGCCATCCATCTAGGACCGGTGTTGCCACCGGCCTCGTGCGGTCTACCCGCGGACTCGGGCGGGCAGCCCTCAAGCGTCCGCGCAGGGCGCTTTTTACAGCGCCCCTCTTGACCTTGCTCCGGGTGGGGTTTACCTAGCTGCCCAGGTCACCCTGGGCACTGGTGGTCTCTTACACCACCGTTTCACCCTTACCGAGGACGCGAGGTCCCCGGCGGTTTGCTTTCTGTGGCACTGTCCCGCGGGTCACCCCGGGTGGCCGTTAGCCACCACCCTGCCCTGTGGAGCCCGGACGTTCCTCGGGAGGTTCCCGAAGGAACCCCACGCGGCCGTCCGCCCGGCTCGTCTGCCGTGTCGACCATGGTACCGGGCGGGGGGTCAGAGGAAGTCCCTGGTCTCCAGGTCGAAGGAGAAGGGCTTCGGGAGCGGTAGGGGGTTGCCCAGGGCCACCGCGTGGAGTTCTTGGTAGTCGTCCGCCTTCGGGGACCGCAGCAGCGTGATCCATTTCGTCTCGCGGTTGACCAGGAGGTACAGGGGGATGCCCGCTCGGGCGTAGCAGCGGCGCTTCGTTTCGCGGTCTCGCTCCGGGCTGCGGTTGGTCACCTCCAGCACCATCGTCACGCCCTCGCACGGCATCCACGGATCGGCTCCTCGGAACAGCCTTCGCTTCTTGCGGGCGAACGTCCCGTCCGGGATTACGTGGTCCGGCGGGCACCCCTCCGCGCTCCCCAGCTTCAGGCCCTTGTTGGCCGCGAACTGCATCTTGGTCGCGGAATGCTCGGTCACCTGCTCGACGATCCTGCTGACGCAGTGCTCATGCTGTCCGTCCGGTACCGGTGTCGCCGCGAACTCTCCTTCCAGCAGCTCCGCCTTCAGCCCTTTCGGCATCTCCAAGCCAACAAACCAGTCCAGCAGGAGCTTCTGCGTGATCGGGTCGTGGTGCGTCATGGCGCCTATACGACGGTCCGCGCGCCGTCCTCAGCACCCGGATCGCGGAAGATCACCCGCACGAGACCCCCGAAGCCCACCGCCCTTGACCCTCCCGCCACGTCAAGGTTTCTACTGTCCCCATGCGCATCGGAGAGCTCGCCGACGCCGTAGGTGTCACCACCCGGACCGTCCGGCACTACCACCACCTCGGGCTGCTCCCCGAGCCGGAGCGGTTGAGCAACGGGTACCGGGACTACGGCCTTCGGCATGCCGTCCTGCTCGCGCGTATTCGGCGGCTCACCGAGTTGGGGCTCGGGCTTGCCGAGGTGCGGGACGTGCTCGCCGACGACGCCGGGAAGGAGCTCGGCGAGGTGCTTGCCGAGCTTGATCAGGACCTTGCCCGGCAGGAAGCCGAGATTCGGGAGCGGCGGGCCCAGCTGCGAGGGCTCATGGAAGGCGGCATGAGCTCCGAGGGGCCCGTCTCCGACGAGCTCGCCTCGCTATTCCGGCGTACCGCCCCTCTCTCCGACTCCCCCATGGCCGCCAAGGACCGGGAAATCCTCGCCCTCGTCGAGACCACCGCCAAGCCGGAGGACCGGGCCCGGTTCGCCTCCCTCATCAGCGGCAGCCTCGCCGACCCCGACGGGATCGAGCGTGCCCGTGCCGCCTACGCCCTCCTCGACGACCTGGAGGACGCCGAGGTCGACGATCCGCGGGTGGAGGAGGCGGCCCGTGTGCTCGTCGGGGCGCTGCCGGAGGGGCTGCTCCCCGAGGGCAGCACGGAGATCCAGCTCGACAGCCCCTTCCTCCGCGCCCTCTACGCCGACTTCGCCCCCGCCCAGGCCGAGGCCGTCCGGCGGACCATCGAGTTGCTGCTCACGCGGGGGCGAAAGCCACCCGTGCCTCCCCAAGATCCGCCTGCGTGAGGCGTACGCGCAGACGCTCGCCCAGGGGCAAGGGGCCGGACGATGACTCGACCCTGCCTATCACCGCCGGGTCCACCAGCTGCACCGTCCCCACGCCCGGCCTGCGCTCGTCCACGTCCACCACGCACGCGTCGAACTCCTCCCCCACCCTGTCCTTCAGCAGCGCCGCCTCCACGATGTCCACGCACTCGCGTTCCACCGTGCCGGCCCTCCGCGATCCCTCCGTCATCTCCTTCGGGAGGTCGGGGAGTGCCGACAGGACCCACTCCGGGGCCGGTGCGTCCGCTGCCGCCGACAGGCACAGCTCCGTCGCGTACCGGTCCGCCAGGCGGCGCAGGGGTGCCGTGCAGTGCGTGTACGGGGCCGCCACCGCCGCGTGCGTCGTGATGTCCGGGAGGGCGCCGTCCCGGAACACCGTGTAGCCCGCGCCGCGCAGCAGCGTCGTGCACTCCAGCAGGAACGCCGCGTGGTGCGGCTGATTCGGGTCCAGGGAGCGGACCAGTTCCGCGTACGAGACGTGGTGCGGCCAGTCGATGTGCAGGGCCGTGGCCGTACGGCGCAGGCGGCCGACCGCTCCGTCCGGGGCCGCCGGGAGGGTGCGGAGTACTCCGGTGCCGTAGCCGAGCATCAGGTCCGCCGCCGCCATGCCCGTCATCAGGGAGATCTGGGCGTTCCAGGACTCGGCCGGCAACGGGGCTCGGTACGACAGTTCGTAGCCGCCGTTTCGTTCCGTGATTTCCTGCTCCGGGACGCGCAGGGAGATGCCTCCCCGGTCCACTTCCAGGGACTCCCGCAGGCTGCCTATCTCCCTCAGCAGCGCCAAGGGTTCCTCGGCCCCGCCCCCGTCTATCTCCCTCTGCACCTCCGCGTAGTTCAGCTTCGCCCTGCTGCGGACCAGTGCCCTGCGTACGTCCACCGACAGGGGGTGGGCCTCCGCGTCCAGGTCCAGGGTCCAGAGCACCGCCGGGCGCGTTTCGCCCGGTAGCAGGCTTGCCGCTCCCTCGCTCAGCACGGCGGGGTGCAGCCCGATCCTGGTGTCCGGGAAGTACAGGGTCATCACCCTGGCATGGGTCTCCCGGTCCAGGAGCGAGCCCGGCTCCACGAACGCCGCCACGTCCGCTATCGCGTACCGGACCCGGTAGCCCGTGCCCTGGCGGGACAGGTGCATCGCCTGGTCCAGGTCCGTCGACGTGGGCGGGTCGATGGTGAAGAGGGGGACGTCCGTCGCGTCGTCCAGAGGGAGGGACGGATCCCTTGCTGCCTTCTCGGCCTCCGCCAGAACCTTCGGCGGGAAGCTCTCCGGAATGTCCAGTTCGGTGCGCAGTGCTGCCAGCGCGGCCCGGAGGGGGGCTTCGGGGGCGCCGGTCACGCGGATGTGGCGGCGGGGCATACAGCGAGCGTAGGGCGGGGGGCGCCGGGTGGCACGCCGTACGCTGTGGCCGAGCTCTAGCGAAGGAGATCCACCCGTGCTTGTCCTGCTGCCGCCCTCCGAAGGCAAGGCGTCCTCCGGTCGTGGGGCCCCGTTGAAGCCGGAGTCGCTGTCGCTGCCCGGTCTGGCGGAGGCCCGTGCGGCCGTGCTCGACGAGCTCGTCGAGCTGTGCGCCTCGGACGAGGAGAAGGCGCGGGACGTGCTCGGGCTGAGTGAGGGACTGCGGGGCGAGGTCGCCAAGAATGCCGGGCTGAGGACCGCGGGGGCGCGGCCTGCCGGGGAGATCTACACCGGGGTCCTCTACGACGCCCTCGATCTCGCCTCCCTCGATGCCGCCGCCAAGCGGCAGGCCGCGCGGTCGCTGCTCGTCTTCTCCGGGCTGTGGGGCGCCGTCCACGTCAACGACCGGATCCCCTCCTACCGCTGCTCGATGGGGGTCAAGCTGCCCGGGCTCGGTGCGCTGGCCTCCCACTGGCGTACCGCCATGGCCGACGTCATGCCCGAGGTCGCGGGGAACGGGCTCGTGTTGGATCTGCGGTCGTCCGCCTACGCCGCCGCCTGGAAGCCCAAGGGGGAGGTCGCCGGGCGGACCGCCAGTGTGCGGGTGCTGCACGCGTCCACCCGGAAGGTCGTCAGCCACTTCAACAAGGCCACCAAGGGGCGGATCGTACGGAGTCTGCTCGTCGGTGGAGTGCGGCCCGCCGGGCCTGCCGAGCTGGTGGAGGCCCTGCGGGATCTGGGGTACGTCGTCGAGGCCGAGGCGCCGAAGAAGGGCAACACCGCTTGGTCGCTCGACGTGCTTGTGGAGGAGGTCCACTAGGACTCCAATAGGTCCCAGACCCCAGGCCCCATTGCATCATGCGCAATGCCCTTTGCGCAGTGCGCTTCGCGGCGGCACGATGTCTCGCATGAGCAGCGTGCCGCCGTCCTCCGTTCTCGACCTCGCCCCCGTCCTCCCCGTCGTCGTCATCGACGATCCCGCCGACGCCGTACCCCTCGCCCGGGCCCTCGTCGCCGGGGGGCTGCCCGCCATCGAGGTGACCCTGCGGACGCCCGGCGCGCTCGATGCGATACGGGCCGTCGCGAGCGAGGTTCCGGAGGCTGTCGTCGGAGCGGGGACCGTCATCGCGCCCGCGCAGGTAAAGGCGGCCGTCGGGGCCGGGGCTCGGTTTCTTGTCAGTCCCGGGTGGACCGACGTGCTGCTCAACGCCATGTGGGGGGCCGGGGTGCCGTTCCTGCCGGGGGTGTCCACCGCCTCGGAGGTCGTGGCGCTGCTGGAGCGCGGGGTGCGGGAGATGAAGTTCTTCCCGGCGCAGGCCGCCGGCGGTACGGCGTATCTCCGGTCCCTGTCGGGGCCGTTGCCGCAGGCGCGGTTCTGTCCCACCGGGGGTATCGGGCCCGACTCCGCGCCGGAGTATCTCGCGCTGCCCAACGTGGGGTGCGTCGGCGGGAGTTGGATGCTGCCCGCCGATGCCGTCGCGGCCCGGGACTGGGCCCGCGTCGAGGCGCTGGCGCGTGCGGCGGCGGGGCTCAGCGCAGGTGGGACGTGTCGTTGAAGAGCCGGACGCTCGCGTTGCCGTCGGCGTAGTACGCCACCGCCGACAGGGACGCCGCCGAGAGTTCCATGCGGAACAGGGACTCGGGCGGGGCGCCGAGCGCGAGCCGTATGAAGGTCTTGATCGGGGTCACGTGGCTGACCAGCAGGACCGTGCGGCCCGCGTAGGCGGCGATCAGCTTGTCGCGGGTGGCCGCGATCCGGACGGCGGTCTCGGCGAAGCTCTCGCCGTCGCCGGTCGGGCGGGCCCCGGGGTCGGCGAGCCAGGCGTTGAGGTCGTCGGGGTAGCGCTCGCGGACCTCGCCGAAGGTCAGGCCCTCCCAGGCGCCGAAGTCCGTCTCGCGCAGGCCCTCTTCGAGGGTCACCTCAAGGCCCAGGCGCTTGGCCACGGCCTGGGCCGTCTCCCGGGTACGGGCCAGGGGGGAGGACACGATCGCCTGGATCGTGCCGCGCCTCGCCAGCGCCTCGGCGACCAGTTCGGCCTGCTCCCGGCCGATCTCCGACAGCGCCGGGTCATTGCCGCCGCTGCCCGAGAACCGCTTCTGCGGGGTCAGCGCCGTCTCGCCGTGCCGGAGCAGTACGAAGGTGGCCGGGGCACCCATGTCGGCGGGGGCCCAGCCGGGGGTGGCTACGGTCTTGGCGGCGCGTACGTCGGCCTCGGCGCGAGAGGCGCGTACGTCGGCCTCGGCCGTCTTCGGGACAGGGGTGCCGGTCGGCGTCCCCTCCGTCCCCGCGTCCATCGCCTCGTTCGCCAGCCGGTCCGCGTGCTTGTTCCGCTCGCGCGGGATCCACTCGTAGGTCACACGCTCCGGCGGAAACACCCGTGACGCCTCCATGGCCAGCGGCTTCATGTCGGGGTGCTTGATCTTCCAGCGGCCCGACATCTGCTCCACGACGAGCTTGGAGTCCATCCGAACGTGCACCGACGCGGTCGGGTCCAGCTCGTACGCGGCTCGCAGACCCGCCAGCAGGCCCCGGTACTCGGCGACGTTGTTGGTGACCACGCCGAGGTATTCGGAGCGTTCCGCCAGGACCTGGCCGGTCGCCGCGTCGGTGACCACCGCGCCGTAGCCCGCGGGCCCGGGGTTGCCCCGGGACCCGCCGTCCGCCTCGACGATGAACTCCCGCACGCCGCAGGCTCCCTACAGTCCGGACTCGGCCGTACGCACCAGGATGCGGCGGCAGTTCTCGCAGCGCACCACCGTGTCGGGGGCCGCGGCGCGGATGTCGTTGATGTCGGTGATGGACAGCTCCTGGCGGCAGCCCTGGCAGGTCCGCTGGTACAGCTTCGCCGCGCCGATGCCGCCCTGCTGCTCGCGCAGCTTGTCGTAGAGCTTCAGCAGGTCGGCGGGCACGGACGCGGCCACGACCTCGCGCTCCTTGGTGACCGTGGCGACCTCGCCGTCGATTTCCTCGTACGCCGCGTCCCGGCGCCCGGTCGCGTCGTCGATCTTCGACTGCACGGAGCCGACCCGCTCGGTCAGCTCGGCGACCCGCTCCTGGGCGGACTCGCGGCGCTCCATGACCTCCAGGACCACGTCCTCCAGGTCGCCCTGGCGCTTGGCGAGGGAGGCGATCTCGCGCTGGAGGTTCTCCAGGTCCTTCGGGGAGGTGATGGCGCCGGAGTCCAGGCGCTGCTGGTCGCGGGCGGCGCGCTGGCGGACCTGGTCGACGTCCTGTTCGGCCTTGGTCTGCTCGCGGGCGCAGTCGCTCTCCTCGGTCTGCGCGGCCACCAGCAGGTCGCGCAGCTGGGTGAGGTCCTTGGTCAGCGACTCGATCTCGGCGTGCTCGGGCAGCGACCGGCGCTTGTGCGCGAGCTGCTGGAGGCGCACGTCGAGGGCCTGGACGTCGAGAAGGCGGATCTGGTCGGCGGGCGCGGCGTTCAGTTGGGGGCTCCAGGTGAAGGGGAGTGACTGGTCCAGGGGTCGGTGACCGTCTTGGAGACATGGACCCGAAGGTCCCAGCCGTGGCGGTCGGAGATCTCGTCGAGCTGGGCTGCGGCCAGCTCGCACCAGGGCCACTCGGTGGCCCAGTGCGCCGCGTCGAGCAGCGCGAGAGGACTGTGGGCGACCGCCTCGGACGCCGGGTGGTGGCGCAGGTCGGCGGTGAGGAAGGCGTCGACGCCCGCGGCGCGTACGACGTCGAAGAGGCTGTCGCCGGAGCCGCCGCTGACCGCGATCGTACGGACGGTGGCCCCGAGGCCGCCGGCCACGCGGATGCCCTGCGCGGTGGCGGGCAGCCGAGCGGCGGCGAGGTCGGCGAGTTCGCGGACGGTCAGCGGGTGGTCCAGCTCGCAGATACGGCCGAGGCCGCGGCGGCCGGAGGGGTCGGTGGGGTCGGGCACCAGCGGGCGTACGACCCTGAGGTCGAGGGCGCCGGCGAGGGCGTCACTCACGCCCGGGTCGGCGGTGTCGGCGTTGGTGTGGGCGACGTGCAGCGCGATGTCGTTCTTGATCAGCGTGTGCACGACACGGCCCTTGAAGTGCGAGGCCGCCACCGTCGTCGTCCCGCGCAGATAGAGCGGGTGATGGGTGACCAGCAGGTCCGCGTCCAGCTTCACCGCCTCGTCGACGATCTGCTGGACCGGGTCGACGGCGAACAGGACCCGGCCGACCTCCTGGTCGGGGTCGCCCACTACGGTGCCGACCGCGTCCCAGGACTCGGCCCGCTCGGCGGGCCACAGGTTCTCCAGCGCGGCGATGACTTCAGACAGACGGGGCACGGGGAAAAGGCTACCTGCCTGTTCTGCGCCGCAGTACCGCCGCGGGGGCCCCGGCACCGCACGGCCCCCGTGGAGCACAACGGTCCCCGTTTCCTCAGGCGAATCGTTCCTGGGCCACACCTTTGTGTGAAGGGGAAGCCTGCCGGTCCCACGTCTGTGCGTGCGAAAACTAGCTTCGTCGCCGGAGGTGACCAGACGATGACGGCCTGTGCCATCGAACCCCCGGCTGCCGAACCGACGGCCGCCGACTCGCCGGAGCCGCGGGCGGAGTGCGCGATCACCGCGGACGGCGCCTACGCCGCCCGCCTCGCCCTGGACGGCGACTGCTGGTTCCCGGAGCGCTGGACGCTGGACGGACCGGAGCCGTACGCGGTGCCGCTGCCCGGCAACCAGCCGGAGGAGCCCGGCACCGAGCTGCAGCCGATGGGCGACGGACGGGTGCTGATCCGCCGGGAGGCCGACGGACGGCATGTCTTCTCCCTGCTCTACCCGACCGGACCGGGCACCGGTGAGCTGCTGATCGGCGCGGTGGAGTGCCCCGAGCCGGGCACCCGGCTGCGGCTGCTGCCCCCGGCGCCCTGCGGCCGGCGGGCGTACGCGCTCGCCGTGGGCCGGCACACCAGCACCCTGTGGCTGGTGGCGGGCGGCGCCTTCGGCCCCGAGCACGTCGCCGAGCTGCCGGGCCGCTGCTCGGGCGGGGTGTGGCTGGACCGGACGGGGCGGATGCTGGCGCTGGACCGGGAGGTGGGCGGGCGTACCAAGGCCGTCGTGGTGGATCTGGAGCGGGCCGGTGAGGTCTCCCCGCTGCTGCAGATCGCGGCGGACAGCGACGACCGGCTGCTGCTCGCCGACCCCGACAGCGGACTGCTGCTGATCGGCTCGGACGCGCCGGAGCCGGGGCGGGGGCCGCGGCTGGGCTGGGGGGTGCTGGGCAGCACGCTGCCGGTGCGGTTCCCGGAGTGTCTGCGGGTGCCGGACTGCGCGGTGACTCCGTTCGCGATCCAGCCGGGGCAGGTGCTGATGCCGGAGAACTGCGGGGTGGCCCTGCGGGTGGACGGGCCGGTCGGCAGCTGGGTCGGGGTGTGGCGGCCCGCCGAACGCCGGATGCGTCATCTCCCGGCGCCCACGGGGTGGTTGGCGGGCGCCGGACTGTGGACCCGGGACGGGGAGCTGCTGCTCCCGTACGCCACCGCCGAGGTGCCGTGCGGGGTGGAGCGGGTGGCGGCCTCCGGTCCCGTCGGACCTCCCACTGGGGAGGGGGAGGACGCTTCGGGGGATCCGGTCCGAGACGGTGCGACGGCGACGGCACACGCCCCTGCGACCGACGCCGTCGAGGCCGCGGACACGGATCCCCCGGAGCCGGTGATGGCCCGTCCGGTGCCGTTGCAGCAGGCCCCATTGGGGCGTCTTGTAACGAAGTAGTGGCGGTTGGCGTGTGCGGCTGGATTCGGCCCGAGGTGCGACGGTTAAACTCGCCCGGCTGTCTGAAAGATCATGTTGACGGGGTGAATTTCTTCCGATGAGCGACGCCACTACGACCTACCCGCCTGCCCAGGACCAGGAGACCACCGGTCACGGCAGGCACCGCGGTCCGGTCTCGTCCCACGACCAGGAGGCGGCCCCCCGCGGCCGTCACCGCAAGCCGGCGGAACCGACCGAGACGGCGGCCTGAACGACCGAGCGGCCCCGCCCCCCTTCTTGTACGAGGGGGCGGGGCCGTTCGCATGCCGGGCGGCCCTACGCCCGCTTCAGCGCCAGTACTTCCGCCGCCGCGAACGTCTCCCCCGGCGGCCGGTCCGCGTAGTGCTCGGTCAGTACGGCGTCCAACTCGTCGTACGTGAACGTCTCCTGCTTGCTGTCGAACCGGGCCCGCACCCGGGGCCGTTCCACCACCGCGACCATGCCGCCGTGCACGACGAGGAGCTGGCCGTTGACGCGGGCGGCGGCCGGGGAGGCCAAGTAGCCGACGAGCGGGGCGACATGCTCGGGGGCGAGCGGGTCGAGACCGCCCTCCGCGCTCGCCTCGCCGAACACGTCCTCGGTCATCCGGGTCCGGGCCCGGGGACAGATGGCATTGGCCGTCACCCCGTACTTGGCGAGCGCCAGCGCCGTGGAGGTGGTCAGTCCGACGATTCCGCCCTTGGCCGCCGCGTAGTTGGGCTGGCCCGCCGATCCGGCGAGGAACGCCTCCGAGGAGGTGTTCACGATCCGCCCGAACACCGGCCCGCCCGCCGCCTTGGACCGCTCGCGCCAGTGGGCGGCGGCGAACCGGGTGGTGTTGAAGTGGCCCTTGAGGTGGACCCGGATCACCGAGTCCCACTCCTCCTCGGTCATCGAGAAGACCATGCGGTCACGCAGGATGCCCGCGTTGTTGACGAGGATGTCCAGCTTGCCGAACTCCTCGATCGCCAGCCCCACCAGCCGGGCGGCCTCCTGGAAGTCGGCGACGTCTCCCGTGTGCGCCACCGCCCGGCCGCCCGCGGCACGGATCTCGGCGGCGGTCTCCTCGGCGGGTCCGGCGGAGGCCTCACCGGAACCGTCCCGGCCGGGCTGCCCGTAGTCGTTGACGATGACGGCGGCCCCGAGCCGGGCCAGTTCCAGCGCCTCGGCTCGGCCCAGGCCGCGTCCGGCACCGGTGACGATCGCGGTGAGACCGGCGAGGGGTTGGTCGAGAGGGCTGTCCATCGGCCCCGCCCTCACAGCTCGATGCACGTACGCAGGGCGGTGCCCGTGCGCATCTGGTCCAGCGCCTCGTTGATCTCCGCCAGCGGCACCCGGTGGGTGATCAGCCCTTCCAGGTCGATCCGGCCCGCCCGCCACAGGGCGACGGTCCGTTCGTAGGAGCGCAGGACGTCGCCGCCGCCGTACAGGGACGGCAGGATCCGCTTCTCGTCGAAGAACAGCTCGAACATGTTGAGCTGGAAGTTGTCGTCCATGGCGCCCGCGCCGACGATCACCAGGGTGCCGCCGCGGCGGGTGTTCTCGTAGGCGGTACGGGCGGTGGCGGACCTGCCGACGACCTCGAAGACGTAGTCGAAGCCCTCTCCGGCGGTGATCTGCTGCTTGGCGTCGGGCAGTTCGTCGGGGCTCACGGCCTTGGTGGCGCCGAACCTCAGCGCGGCCTCGCGGCGGCCCGGTACGGGGTCGACGGCGACGATCTCGGCGGCGCCCTGGAGCCGGGCGCCCTGGATCGCGGAGATCCCGACGCCTCCGCAGCCGATGACGGCGACCGAGGAACCGGCCTGCACCTGGGCGGTGTTGATCGCGGCGCCGAGTCCGGTGGTGACGCCGCAGCCGATGAGGGCGGCTATGTCGAAGGGCACGTCCTCGGGCATCGGCACCGCGCAGCCGGCGTCGACGACGACCTCCTCGGCGAAGGTGCCGGTGCCCGCGAAGCCGAAGACATCCCCGCCGGGGCGCTTGAAGTTGGGGGTGCCGGCGTTCATGAACCCGGCCAGGCACAGCTGGCTCTGGCCGCGTTTGCAGGCGGGGCAGGCGCCGCACGGGGGCAGCCAGCAGACGACCACGCGGTCGCCGGGCTTGAGGTGGCTGACGCCGTCGCCGACCTCGACGATCTCGCCGGCGCCCTCGTGGCCGGGGACGAAGGGGGCGGGCTGCGGCAGGACGCCGTTCATCGCGGACAGGTCGGAGTGGCACAGGCCGGTGGCCCGTATCCGGATCCGGACCCGGCCGGGGCCGAAGCCGACCGCCTCCACGTCGTCGAGGACCTCCAGCTTGTCCTGGCCGGTCTCGTGCAGTACGGCTGCGCGCATGGTGCGGCTCCCCTCGGCGTTGGCTTGGGACTCGGGCTCAGGAGTGGATGGGGTGGGGTGGGGTGGGGTTCGGACCCGTGGGCGGCTGATGCGGGTGGGCGGCTGATGCGGGACTCGGACCCGTACGTGGCGGGCGTGGGACTCGAACTCAGGTGTGGCGGACGACGGTGTCGGTCAGAGCCGGGGCGTCGTCCCGGTCGGCGGCGGTGACGGTGACCCGGACGGTGTCGTCCCGGTGCCACATCCGGATGCGCAGGGTCTCCCCCGGGAACACGACCCCGGCGAACCTGGTGGCGTAGGACCGGACGCGGCTCGCGTCGCCGCCGAGCAGGGTGTCGACGACCGCCTTGAGGGTGACGCCGTAGGTGCACAGGCCGTGCAGGATCGGCCGGTCGAATCCAGCCTGCGCCGCGAACTCGGGATCGGCGTGCAGGGGGTTCCAGTCGCCGGAGAGCCGGTAGAGCAGCGCCTGGTCCTCGCGCAGGGTGCGCTCCACGGTCTTGTCGGGGTCGCCGGTGGGTGGGTCCAGGCGGGCGGAGGGTCCCCGGTCGCCGCCGAAGCCGCCCTCGCCGCGGATGAAGATCTGGGAGTCGTTCGTCCACAGCGGGCCGTCGGCGTCGGTGACTTCGGTGCGCAGGACGAGGACGGCGGCCTTGCCCTTGTCGTAGACGGCGGCGACGCGGTTGGTGGAGGTGGCGGTGCCCTCGACCGGGAGGGGGCGGTGGATCTGAAGGCTCTGCCCGCCGTGCAGGACGCGGGCCAGCTCGACCTCGATGCCGGGCATCGACAGTCCGCTGATCACTCCGGGGGCTCCGGCTCCGGCGACGGTGGCGAAGCTGGGCAGCACCTGGAGGCGGGACTCCAGGGTGTAGCGCAGCTCGCCGGGGTCGGTGGCGGGGACTCCGGCGCCGATGCCGAGGTGGTAGAGCAGGACGTCCTTGGCGGTCCAGGAGATCTCCCCGGACTTGGGTTCGGCGGCGAGGGCCTTCGCGGGGTCGATGGGCATGGGGCTCCTGACGGGTCTGAGACCTCGGCACGGTCGTCCGCACCGTCGGCCGCGCCGAGGTCGCGCGAGGGTGGATCGGAACACAGGGTCGTCGACGGATCTAGAACGCGTTCCAGTCCAGCGGACTCGTTATAGCCGAGGGCTCTGTAGTTGTGAATACTCCTGACACGGCGTCAGCTCTTCAAGAGGGGCGCCCGAGTGGCGTCCGGGGCACCTTTCACCTGCCCCGATGCCGCGCGTACGCCCTACTCTTGATCCGTGAACGAAATGCCCCGGAATTACCGTCCCGCCAAGTCCGTCCGGATACTCCTCGCCGAGGGCCGGGGCAGCGGGCGGGGCGCGCTCGCGGTGCTGCTCGGGATGGAGCCGGACCTTCGGGTGGTGGCGCAGGTCGGTTCGGGTGACGCGGTGGTGGACGCGGCCCTCGTCCACCGGCCGGACGTGGCGCTGCTCGACGTCGAACTGCCGGTCCGGGGCGGTCTGGAGGCCGCCGCGGATCTGCGCGACCAGGTGCCCGACTGCCGGGTGCTGATCCTCACCACCCACGGCCGCCCCGGCTACCTGCGGCGGGCCATGGCCGCGGGCGCCGTCGGCTTCTTGGTGAAGGACGGCCCGGTGGACGAGCTGACGCTGGCGATCCGCCGCGTGCTGACCGGGGAGACGGTCATCGACCCGGCACTCGCCGCGGCGGCGCTGAACGCCGGGCCCAGTCCGCTGACCGCCGACGAGTGCGAGGTGCTGCGGGCCTCGGCCGGCGGTGCGACGGTCGCCGACATCGCCGCCGCGCTGCGCCTGCCCGAGTCCGAGGTTGTCGATCTCCTCTCTTCCGCCACGGCCAAGGTCGGCGCCCGCAGCCGCCCCGAGGCCGTACGGGCGGTGCGGGAGCAGGGGTGGTTGTAGGGGGGTGCAGGGACGGGTCGGCCATGGCCGACTGATCCGAACGGCGGGCGTCGACAACGCTCGCGATCAGTACACCTGGCTGGCGTCCGTTGCCGACGCGAAGATCTGGCTCTCCGTCGTCTTGAAGGCCGTGCCCTCGGGAGCGAGACAGACGAACATGTCCACCGGGGAGCCCTGGACACCACGGAGCACGCCTTCGTCGGCGCTGATCGACTCCTCCTTGTCGGTGCGGCGCACTTCCGTGGCGGTGCCGTCCTTCCATAGGCACTTGATGTCTTGGGCGCTGCTGAGCACTTGGCCGATGACCAGGCGCTCGGGGCCGGCGGTGTCGGGGGCCAAGGGGATCGCGGCGGTAGGGATGTCCGCTGTGTACGCCATGGCGCGCAGCGGGATGCGGTTCTCCAGTACGACCGTCGTCTCCACGCCGTACGTCCGCTTGACGAAGTACGTGACCGTGCCGATCAGGTCGGAGGGTTTCTCGGCGTCCTTCGGGGTGCCCTCCTGTTCGGCGAGCGCGTCCCAGACGATCCGCGCCTCCGCCTCGTCGCGCGGGGCCGGCCACACGTCGACGGAGACCCACCAGTCCCGGCCCCGGTCCGTGCCGCTCGCCAGCCTGGTCCGCTGCGGGGACGTCAGATCGACCCGCCCCGTGGCCACCTGCCTGTCGCCCCGGCCGCCCACGGCCCCGGTGACCGCCAGCGCACCGGTCGAGCCCGCGATCACCACGGCCGTGACCGCCGCCACCGCCCACCTTCGTGCCCGGCGCCTGCGGCCCCGGCGGATCACTGTCTGGGTCGGGGCTATACCGATCTCGACCCCGTCCGCCGCCTCGGCCAGCAGGAGGGCGATGTCCCTGTGTGTCATGTCGCCGTTCGACTCCCGGTCCGTGTGCATCATTTCCGCCCCCCGTACGTCACCGTCTCCGCCAGCCCCGGTATGGCGCGCAGTTTCGCGATCCCCTTGGCCGCGTTGCTCTTCACCGCGCCGACCGAGCAGCCCATGGCCTCCGCCGTCTGGGTCTCGGTGAGGTCCTCCCAGTAGCGCAGCACCACCGCCTCGCGCTGGCGGGGCGGCAGTTGGGCCAGCGCCTTCAGCAGTACGCCCCGGTCGTCGGCCTGGGCGATGCGGTCGCCGGTGTCCGGCACCTCACGGACCAGGCCGGAGTCGTCCCTGGGCGCCAGGAACTCCACGAGCCGCCTGCGGTGCTTGCGTGCGTGGGCGTTGATCATCACGCGTCGTACGTACGCGTCCGGTTCGTCGGCCGCGCCGACTCTGCGCCAGGCCACGTAGACCTGTTCGAGCGTCGACTGGACCAGGTCCTCCGCGGCGTGCTGCTCCCCCGTGAGGAGAAATGCCGTGCGCATCAGCCGCGGCCAGCGGCCGGCGACGAAGTGCTGGAACTCCTCGTCCCGCGCCTTTGTCCGTTCCCCCATGGGCACCTCCTAGATGAATGAAGGAGTCCATGAGCCGCCCGGACCGTTGCCTCACTCCGCGGACATTCTCCGCGGCAGCCACAGCAGCATCAGCAGCGTCCCCGCCACGAGTACTCCGGTGCCCGTGCGGAACACCAGCGCGTACCCCTCGGTGAGCGCCTCGGCCGTGCCGTCGGAACCGGTGCGGGTGGCGGCGATCGTGGACATCACCGCGAGTCCCAGCGAACCGCCCATCGTCCGCGAGGTGTTCACCAGGCCCGACACCAGTCCCGCCTCCTGCGGCGGTGCCCCGGACGTGGCGAGGGAGGCGAGCGGGGTGGCGGTCAGGCCCGCGCCGAACATCATCAGGATCCCGGGGATCATGATCGCGGTGAGGTAGGAGCCGTCCACGGTCATCGTCGACTGCCAGGCGAAGCCGATGGCGGCCACGAGGGTGCCGATCGCCGCCAGGGCGCGGGCGCCGAGGCTCGGCATGAAGCGGGGGGCGAGTTTGGAGCCGACGACCACGGCGAGCGAGCTGGGGACCAGGGCGAGTCCGGCCTCCAAGGGGCTGTAGCCGAGGACGTTCTGGGCGTACAGCGTCATGAAGAACCACATGCAGAACATCGCCGACCCGCACAGGAACATCGACACGTTCGCCGAGGACACCGAGCGGCGGGCGAGCAGCCCGAGCGGCATCAGCGGGGCCGTCGTACGGGCCTCGACCGCGAGGAAGAGGGCGATCATGACGAGCCCGGCGGCCAGCGGGACCAGCGTGGCGGTGGCCGTCCAGCCCTCGGCCTCGGTCTGTGAGATGCCGTAGGCGAGGGTGGCGAGGCCCGCGGTCACCAGGACGGCGCCGGGCAGGTCGAGGCGGCGTCCGTCGCCCGCGCGGCTCTCGGCCAGCCAGCGGGCGGCGCCGAACAGCACGACCGCGCCGACCGGCACGTTGATCAGCAGGACCCAGCGCCAGGACAGCGCCTCCACGAGCAGTCCGCCGACCAGCCCGCCCGCGGCGCCGCCGCCCGCGCCGACCGCGGTCCAGGTGGCTATCGCCCGCGCCCGCGCCGGGCCCTCCGGGACGGCGGAGGTGAGGATCGTCAGGGTCGACGGCGCCAGTACGGCCGCGCCGAGTCCCTGCACGGCGCGCGCGAGCAGCAGTTGCCAGTCGTCCTGGGCGAGTCCGCCGCCGAGGGAGGCCAGCGTGAACAGGCCGAGCCCGACGAGGAACATCCGCTTGCGCCCGTAGAGGTCACCGGCCCGGCCGCCGAGCAGCATGAACCCGGCGAAAGCGATGGTGTACGTGTTCACCACCCACTGCAGCCCGTGCTCGCTCAGCCCGAGCCCGGTACGCATCGAGGGCAGCGCGGTGTTCACCACGGACACGTCGAGCACGACCAGGAACTGCCCGGCACACGCGAGCGCCACCACCAGCCACATCGGCGGCGCGACACGACGGGGCACACGACTGACTTCGGCGGCATCGAGCATGCGCGTCATGCTCTCAACACCGGAACGGTCCTGGCATCAGGTTTTGGCCGTGAGCTCGCTCGGTCCTTGGACGTAGGCCCCTTGGACGTAGGCACCTGGGACGTATGCCCCTGGGACACAGGACGTGGGCAGTGGATGCCCTACCAGTCGGTCAGGTCCACGACGAGGGCGCAGTGCGGGTCGTCGGGGGACGGCCGCTGGTACTGCGCTTGCCCGACGAGGCTGGGGACGGAGGCGATCAGAGCCGTGGACGCGGCGGTCAGGCGGAGGTCGACACCGACGATGTCCGGGTGGTCGGGGTGCCGGACGTACAGGCGCAGCAGGCCGTGCTCACGCAGCAGGAACCCGATCAGGAAGGGGGACACCGTGTCGTCGTACGGATTGTCCGACAGGGCGCGCAGGACGGTGAGCGCCAGCCCTTGTTCGGGTTCCGGGTCCGGGGTGATTTCCTCGGGACGGAGACGGACCACGGCCATCCCCATGACCTCGTCCGGGCCGCCGCCGGCGTGGACCCCGCGCCGGGTCAGGACGGTGCGCAGAATGCCGGGGATCCAGTACGGCGCGACCGAGTCGTGGGGGATCTCGTACAGGACCGGGGCGTCGCCCTCGTCCTCCCCGGTCCGGACGGCGATCCGCACGGCGCCCGGGGCGGGCAGGACTCCGCGCAGGCGGCTGCCCTCGACGAGGGGTGCGGACAGGTAGTACAGCAGCAGACGGCTGATGTCCGCTTGCTGCCGCAGATCCTCCGGATCGGTCACCGGTTTCCCTCCCAAAGGTCAAGATTTAGTTAGTAAGCCGAAGCATCGGAATAGTTGCCCCGGCGCACCGACTTCAAGCTACACATGACACGTACGACCAACGACCGCCCCGCCGTCGTCCCCGTCCTCGCCTTCGCGGGCATCGTGGTCGCGGTGATGCAGACCCTGCTGGTGCCGGTCATCAAGGACCTGCCGCAGCTGCTGGACACCTCTCCCGCCGACGCCACCTGGGTCCTCACCTCCACCCTCCTCTCCGGCGCCGTGGCCACGCCGATCATGGGACGCCTCGGCGATCTGTACGGCAAGCGCCGGATGCTGATCCTCAGCCTCGCCGTGATGGTGGCCGGGGCCCTGGTCAGCGCCGTGACCAGCGCCCTGGTGCCGATGATCGTCGGCCGTACCCTCCAGGGGTTCGCGATGGGCGCCATCCCGCTCGGCATCGGCCTGATGCGCGACATGCTGCCCCGCGAGAAGCTCGGCTCGGCGATGGCGCTGATGAGCTCCTCCATCGGCGTCGGCGGCGGACTCGCGCTGCCCGGCGCGGCCCTGATCGCCCAGCACACCGACTGGCACGCCCTCTTCTACGGCGCCGCCGGCCTCGGCGCCCTCGCCATCGCCCTCACCCTGCTCGTCGTACCGGAGACCCCGATGCGCGCCCGGGGCTCCTTCGACCTGCCGGGAGCGCTGGGCCTGTCCACCGGCCTGGTCCTCTTCCTGCTTCCGATCACCAAGGGCAGCGACTGGGGCTGGTCCTCCGCCACCACGCTCGGCCTGTTCGCGGCCTCCGCCGCCGTACTGCTCCTGTGGGGCGCCTACGAGCTGCGCGCCAAGGCCCCGCTGGTCGACCTGCGCACCACCGCCCGCCCGGCGGTCCTGTTCACCAACCTCGCCTCGATCATGGTCGGCGTCTCCTTCTACGTCGTCTCCCTGGTCCTGCCCCAGCTCCTCCAGCTCCCCACCAGCACCGGCTACGGCCTCGGCCAGTCGATGGTCGTCGCGGGCCTGCTGGTCGCGCCGCTGGGCCTGACGATGATGGTCACGGCGCCGGTCTACGCCCGCCTCTCCGCCAGGCACGGCCCCAAGTTCACCCTCATCCTCGGCCTGCTGATCATCGCCGTCGGCTACGGCGCCGGGCTCGGTCTGATGAGCGCGGCCTGGCAGTCCCTGGTCATCTCGGTGCTGCTGGGCGCGGGCATCGGCCTCGCCTACTCCTCGCTGCCCGCCCTGATCGTGGGCGCGGTCCCGGCCTCCGAGACGGGCGCCGCGAACGGCCTGAACACGCTGATGCGGTCCATCGGTACGTCCGTCTCCAGCGCCGTCATCGGCATGGTGCTGGCCAACACGGCGGACACGGTGAACGGTGTGGCGGTCCCCACGATGCACGGCTTCCGCGTCTCGTTCCTGATCGCGACCGCCGCGGTGGCGGTCGGCCTGCTGCTGGCCCTGTTCCTGCCCAAGCCGGACCGGGCGCCGCGGCTGCGGGCCAGCAGTGAAGGGGAGGCGGCGGTGACCGAGGAGAGCGGTGCTCTCGCGGAACTCCGCACCCGCTGACACCCAGCCCCGTCGCCGCGCCAAAGGGGACGTACGGCAGCATGGGGCGCCGACAAGCCCGTACGACCGGAAGGCCCCGCCCATGACCCCGGCACACCCGGCCCCCAAGCCCGAGATCCTCGCCGCGTTCGAGGCGGCGAAGGGGTTCATGCCCACGGGTGAGGGCCTCGCCCTGTACGCGGCGGCCGTGGAGGCGGGGCGGCTCGGGCTGCCGTTGCTGGAGGTCGGCACGTACTGCGGGCGCTCCACGATCCTGCTCGCCGACGCGGCCCGGGCCGCCGGGGTGACCGCCCTCACCGTCGACCACCACCGCGGCAGCGAGGAGCAGCAGCCGGGCTGGGACTACCACGACCCGGAGACGGTCGACCCCGAGCTGGGTGTGATGGACACGCTGCCCACCTTCCGCCGCACCCTGCACAGGGCGGGCCTGGAGGACCACGTGGTGGCCCTGGTCGGCCGCTCCCCGCAGATCGCCCGCCTCTGGTCGACCCCGCTCGGCCTGGTCTTCGTCGACGGCGGCCACACCGACGAGCACGCCACCGCCGACTACGAGGGCTGGGCCCCCCATGTGGCCGAGGGCGGCCTGCTCGTCATCCACGACGTCTTCCCGGACCCGGTGGACGAGTTCACCGGCCAGGCCCCGTACCGCGTCTACCTGCGCGCGCTGGAGTCGGGCGCGTTCGAGGAGATCTCCGTCACGGACTCGCTGCGGGTGCTGCGTCGAACGGGGGCGGGGATCTGAGGGCGCCGTTAGAGTCGCAGTCGTGTCGTACGTAGGACCGGACTTCGATCCGCAGCCGCCCCGCCGCCCCCGTCGCCGCGCCCTGACGGTGGCGCTCGTCGCGCTCGTACCGGGCGCGTTGCTCGGATGGGGGGCGTACGCGGCGTTCGGCGGCTCGGACGACGGGGGAGGCAGCTCGGACAAGGCGGCGGTGGGAACACCGACGGCGTCCGCCCGGAGCACCGACCCCGAGCGGCCGAGCGAGACGCCCACGGAGCCCACCACGTCCCCCTCCGAGTCCACGGAACCCTCCCCCTCCGCTCCCCTCGCGGGCAAGGTCGTCGTCATCGACCCGGGCCACAACCCGGGCAACTTCCAGCACACCGCCGAGATCAACCGCAAGGTGGACATCGGTACGGCGATGAAGGAGTGCGACACCACCGGCACGGCCACGAACTCCGGTTACCGGGAGGCCGACTTCACCCTGGACGTCGCCCACCGCATGCGCACGCTGCTGGAGAAGCAGGGCGCCACGGTGGAGCTCACCCACGACGGCGACCGCTCGTACGGGCCGTGCATCGACGAGCGGGCCCGCATCGGCAACAAGGCCAAGGCCGACGCCGTGGTCTCCCTCCACGCCGACGGCGCGGGCAGCGGCAACCGGGGCTTCCACGTCATCCTCCCCGGCGCGGTCAACTCCGGTGCCGCCGACACCCGTCCGATCGTCGCCCCCTCCAAGAACCTCGGCGAACGCATCGCGGGCGCCTTCGTCCGCGTCACCGGCAGCGCCCCCTCCAACTACGTCGGCGACGGCACCGGTCTCGTCACCCGCAAGGACCTCGGCGGCCTCAACCTGTCGACGGCCCCCAAGGTCTTCATCGAGTGCGGCAACATGCGCGACAGCAAGGACGCGGCCCAGCTGACCAGCGAGGCCTGGCGGCAGAAGGCGGCGCAGGGGATCTCCGAGGGGATCGCGGGCTTCCTGGAGAAGTAGGAAGCCCGGCGCCCGTGCCTACGAGCTGGAGCTGGGGAAGGCCTTGACCGGGCCGCCCGTGTCCACGAGTTCGCAGCGTTCCTGTTCCACGTGGCAGCGGACCAAGTAGGACGGCCCGTACTGCGGGGCGATAGGGGCAATCATTCCGTCTTTGGTCCGAGCGGGTTTCGCCTCGGCCAGTTCCAGTAGCACCGTGTCGTCGTCCTCCCAGGCCATGTCCTGGGGATGGACCGATGGGACCGACCACAGCCCGCCCGTCACCTCGCCGCTCGACGTGTCGCTCACGACGTATCCGCCCTCGCGCAGGGCGACGAACCGCTGCCCGTCCGGCGAGAAGTGCACGTCCTCCATGTCGCAAACCTTCCAGCGCTGGTTGTCCGGCTGCGCGATGGAATAGGCGCGCATGCAGCCGTCGGACGTGGACAGGAGCACGGTGTCCGAGGCCACCGAGTAGTCCTCCACCCCCCCGTCCCGGTCCGCGGACGGCCAGGGCGTTCCGTCCCGGTCGAGGCTGCCGATGTTCTGGACGCGCGCGTCCCAGTTGATGAGTACGTCGTCACCGGCGAAACCGTGGACCGAGTCGATGTCGTCGTAGGAACGGGAGCCGACCTTGCCGGTGGTCAGATCGGCGCGCTTCACGACCTGCGACCGGCCCTCGTTGGGGTGCACGGTCCACGCCGCGAACCGCCCGTCCTCGGAGACGTTGAGCTGGGTGGTGTACTCGCCCTTCGCCGTGCGTTCGAGTTCCGTCGAGGTTCCGTCCGCGTCGACATGGACCACGACCGCGACATCGCCGGGCCCGTCCGCGAGATAGACGAATCCCCTGTCTCCGGCGCGCCAGATCCGAAGCCCGGTGTACTCCTTCGGAATGGGGATCGCCCGGCCGCCGAGCATGACCCGCAGGGCTCCCTTTCCCTGCTCGCCGCGCGTCCCGTACGGCACATCCGTGTCCGGCCCGACGGGCATTTTCCGCAGCGCCTGCGGTACCGAGTCCGCGGTCGCCCACTCCGGCCGCGAGGCCGGCGGCTGCTCGCCGGTCCCCGGCAGACCGCTCAGCAGGACCCCGACCGCCGCGACCGCGGCCACCGCTGCGGTCGTCGCGGCCAACCGCCGCCGCCCCACCGCGCGTTTGCCGTCGCGCAGCACGCGGTCCGCCCAACCGTCGGGCAGGGACACCTCGTCCGCCCGTGTGGCGAGCAGTTCCCGCACCTGGCCGCCCTGTTCCTGCTCTTCGCTCCGCTCCGTCACAGCGCTTCCTCCACAGCGTTCGGCAATCCCCCGGCGACCATCGCGCGCAACTTCTTCAGGGCCCGGTGGGCCTGGGTCTTCACCGTGCCGACCGAGCAGCTCAGCAACTCGGCGGTCTGCGGCTCGGTGAGGTCCTCGTAGTAACGCAGTACGATCACCGCGCGTTGTCGGGGCGGCAGCGAGCACACCCAGGCCCAGATCCGCTCCCGTTCGTCGACCTCCGAGGCTCCGTCCGGGGCAACGGGGTCGGGCACGTCGAGCGCGCCTTCCGGCAGACCGCCGGTCAGTCGCTCGCCGCGCACGCGTCTGCTGCGCCACCAGGAAGTGGCGGTGTTGGCCAGCGTCCGCCGGACGTAGGCCTCCAGCGCCCGCGGCTCACGCAGCCTGGGCAGGGCGACGTACGCCTTGACCAGCGCGGACTGCAGCAGGTCCTCGGCCAGTGCGTGGTCGCCGCCGGAGAGGAGATAGGCGGTGCGCAGCAGGGCTCTTGAACGGAGCTGCACAAACTCGGAGAACGCCTCTTCGTCGCGTCTGCCTGCCATGTCCGCCTCTCCTGGAACTGTCATCGACATGTAGGGGACGCGCGGGCGGGGCAGAACCGTTGACCGGAGGAACCGTGAGTTTCCTGCGCAGGTAGCGGGCGGGACGTTCACAAACGATGATCCCGGGGGACACCGTGACGGGACGGACGATAGTGTCGTCCCTACGATGAGGGGTCACCCCCGCGCTTCACACCGGGCCTGAGGGCGACATGGTGACAGCGACGCCTCTTTCTGATGACGAGACGACTGAACTGAAGGACCTTGAAGTGAATATCCGCTCCCTCACTAGAGGCGACGGCGTGGTGATCGGAGCAGCGGTGTTGCTCTTCATCGCGTCGTTCCTCGACCTGTACTCCGTCGACGGAGTTCCGGACAGCTTCGACCTCCCCAACCTGTGGGAGAGCGGGCCGGTCCTGCTCGGGGTCGTACTGGCGGGCCTGATCGGTGGCGCGCTCGTCGTGATCACCCGGGGTCGTCCGCAGCCCCTGAAGGTCGCCGGACTCGACCTCGGCCAGTTCGGCGCCGCGTTCACCGTCTTCGCCGCGTGGTGTGCGCTGGGCAACATCTTCGACGTGCCCGGTGGCTTCGACAACTTCGGCGGCTCCAACGACGGTGCTCCCGACGCCGGCACGGGGCTGATCCTCGCCCTGGTCGCGACGCTGATCATGGCCGGCGCCGCCGTTGCCACACCGCTGGTCCCGGCCCTCAAGGCCCCGCTCCTCCCGGCCCCCGGCCCCGCCGCCCCCCAGCCGTACGGCGGCCAGCCGCCGCAGGGCGGTTACGGGTACCCGGGTGCGCCGCAGCCGCAGGCCGGTCAGCCGCCGTTCGGTGGCCAGCCGCAGCCGCAGGGCGGTCAGCAGCCGTTCGGCGGTGCCCAGCCGCAGGCTCCGGCGCCGCAGCCCGCCGGGGACTTCTCGCCGTTCTGGTTCGCGGTTCCGGTGGCCCGTCCGCTGTTCGCGGAGGACGGTTCGCCGACGCCGATCGCCGAACTGGCTCCGGGCACCTGGTACCTGGCGGTCGAGCAGCGCGGTGCGCAGCTCATCGCGCAGACGCAGGACGGGCGTCGCGGTGTCCTGCAGGACACCAGCGGCATCCAGCGCGGCTGACGCGATCACAACGGTCACGGCCCCTCGCCCTTCCGGGCGGGGGGCCGTTGTCGTACAGTCGCAGCCCCCGTGAACTGACACACCGTCAGGAGATGCTGTCATGCGGCTCGGTCTTGCCCTCGGTTACTGGGGCCGCGGCCCCTCCGCCTCGCACCTGCCGCTGGCACGGGAGGCCGAGCGGCTCGGGTACGACTCGGTGTGGACGGCCGAGAGCTGGGGTTCCGACGCCTTCACCCCGCTGACCTGGATCGCCGCCCACACCTCACGGATCCGGCTGGGGACGGCGGTGGCCCAGATGGCGGCCCGGTCACCGACCACGACCGCGATGCACGCCCTCACCCTCGACCACCTCTCCGGCGGCCGCATGATGCTCGGCCTCGGCCTGTCCGGGCCGCAGGTGGTGGAGGGCTGGTACGGGCGCCCGTTCCCGAAGTCGCCGCTGACCGCGACCCGTGAGTACGTGGATGTCGTACGGCAAGTGCTGCGGCGGGAGGGGCCGGTGGAGTTGGACGGGCGCTTCCACTCCCTCCCCTACCGCGGGCCCGACGCCACCGGCCTCGGCAAACCCCTCAAGCCCATCACCCACCCCCTGCGCCCCGGCGCCCTCCCCGTTCTGCTCGGTGCCGAGGGGCCGAAGAACGTCGCCCAGACGACCCGTATCGCCGACGGCTGGCTGCCGCTGTACTGGTCGCCCACCCGCCCCGAGGCCTACGCCCTCCCCGAAGTCCTCCCGGAGGGCTTCCTGGTGGCACCCATGGCCCAGGTCCGCGTCTGCGACGACGTGGCCGAGGGACTGCTCCCGGTCAAGACCATGCTCGGCTTCTACATCGGCGGCATGGGCCACGCCAGCCGCAACTTCCACGCCGACCTCATGGCCCGCATGGGGTACGAGGAGGAGGCCCGCCGTATCCAGGACCTGTTCCTCGCCGGGCGCCGGGAGGAGGCCGTGCTCGCCGTACCGGACGCCTTCGCCGACGAGATCTCCCTGGTCGGGCCCCGGGAACGGATCGCGGAGCGGCTGGAGTTGTGGCGCAAGGGCCCGGTGACGGACCTGCTGGCGCTGGCGCCGGACGAGAGGTCGCTGCGGGTGCTGGCCGAGCTCAACTCGTGAACGGGGGTTTGCCGGACGCGGACCGGGCTACCCGCCTGGCATGTCCCCTCGATATCGCAACGGCACCAACCAGGCCGGCACGGTCATCGCGGCCGTCGCCGACATCATGGCCTTCATCCTGGGCCTGTGGATCCTGATGTACCTGCTCGACGCCAACCGCGGCAACGCCTTCGTGGAGTTCGTCCACGACACCGCCCGCTGGCTGGCGGGCTGGTCCCACGACTTGTTCACCTTCGACGAGGCCTGGGCCAGGGTGGTGGCCGGTTACGGCCTCGCCGCGGTGGTGTACCTGTTCATCGGCCACGCCATCGCGAACCGGGTGCAGCGCCGCTAGCCGAACCCGGCCTACGCCCTGTCGCAGCAGTCCGGGTCCAGCCCCAGCGGAAGCTGCTCTCCCCCAAACACCTGGCACGTCGCCTCATGGCCTCCCAGGGCCGCCACCGCCAGCAGCAGGGAACCCGCGGTCCAAGTCGTCAGCTCCTGCGGCCAGATGGCGTCGTCCTCGAAGACATAGCCCGTCCAGTACAGGCCCGTCTCGTCGTCCCGCAGGTGCTGGATGGACTGGAGGATCTCCAGGGCGCGGTCGGACTCGCCCATCGCCCACAGAGCGAGGGCGAGTTCGGCCGACTCGCCGCCCGTCACCCACGGGTTGGGGACCACGCAGCGCACGCCGAGCCCGGGGACGACGAAGCGGTCCCAGGACTCCTCGATACGGGCCTTGGCCTCGGCGCCGGTGAGGGCGCCGCCGAGGACCGGGTAGTACCAGTCCATGGAGTAGCGGTCCTTGTCCAGGAACCGCTCGGGGTGCCGGCGGATCGCGTGGCGCAGGGCGCCCGCCGCCAACTCCCAGTCCGGTTGGGGCTCCTCGCGCTGCTCGGCGATGGCGAGCGCGCACCGCAGGGCGTGGTGGACGGAGGAGGACCCGGTGAGCAGGGCGTCCGCCGTCGGTGTGCCGTCGTCGTCGCGGCGCCAGCCGATCTGGCCGCCGGGCTGCTGGAGCCGCAGCACGAACTCGATCGCCGCGTAGACGGCGGGCCACATGCGGTCCAGGAAGGTGTCGTCGCCGGTGGAGAGGTAGTGGTGCCACACCCCTACGGCTATGTAGGCGACGAAGTTGGTCTCCCGGCCGCGGTCGGTGACGTCGTCGAAGGCGCCGTCGGCGTAGGCGGCGTACCAGGAGCCGTCCTCGTTCTGGTGCCGGGCCAGCCATTCGTAGGCGCGCTCCGCGGCGGCGTGCTCGCCGGCCGCGTCCAGGCCCATCGCGGCCTCGACGTGGTCCCAGGGGTCCAGGTGGTGGCCGCGGAACCACGGGATCGCGCCGTCCTCGCGCTGCACGGCGAGCAGTCCGGCGACGGTGGCGGCGGCCTGCTCGGCGGTGAGGACCCCGGGCAGGACCAGGTGTTCCGTCCGGGGGGTGGTCACTTGGCGTCCACCCGCGGCAGGTGCGGCTTGGTCGCGTACGCCACGAAGCTCTTGCCGATCAGCGGGTTGAGGGCCTGCTCGGCCACCCGCGTGGCCAGCGGCTTCTTCATGATGTCCCAGACCAGCAGCTTGTGGTAAGCGCGCACCGGCAGCGCCTTGTCGTTGTCGACGCCGAAGGCGCACTTCAGCCACCAGTACGGCGAGTGCAGCGCGTGCGCGTGGTGGGTGCCGTACGGCTTGAGGCCCGCCTCGCGGATCTTCGCCAGCAGCTCGTCCGCCTTGTAGATGCGGATGTGGCCGCCCTCGACCTCGTGGTAGGCGTCGGACAGGGCCCAGCAGACCTTCTCGGGGCCGTAGCGCGGGACGGTGATGGCGATCCGGCCGCCCGGCTTGAGTACCCGGACCATCTCCGCGAGGACGCCCTTGTCGTCCGGGATGTGCTCCATGACCTCGGAGATGATCACGACGTCGAAGGACTCGTCCGGGAAGGGCAGCGCGAGGGCGTCGCCCTCCATGGCGGTGGCGGTGGCGCCCTCGGGGGCCTCCCCGGCCTCCTTCATCGCCGCGAACCACTTGGCGACCTCGCGGATCTCCTCGCCGTTCTGGTCGAGGGCGACCACGTGCGCGCCGCGCCGGTAGCACTCGAAGGCATGCCGGCCGGCACCGCAGCCGAGGTCCAGGACTCGGTCGCCCGGGGCGAGCGGGAACCGGGAGAAGTCGACGGTCAGCACGTGGCCCTGCTTTCGGAGCTCTCGGAACGTACGGAGGTAAGGGAATCTGCGGAAACCTGCGGGGCGGGCCGGCGGCCGCCCGCCCGCGCGATCGCCTCCCGGTAGTGCGCGACCGTCCCCTGCGCGGCGCGCGCCCAGGTGAAGCGTTCCAGCACCCGTTCGCGGCCCGCCCGGCCCAGGCGCGTACGCAGCTCGGGGTCGGCGAGCAGGCGGCCGAGGGCGGCGGCCAGGGCGCCCGCGTCACCGGGCGGTACGGCCAGACAGGTCTCCCCGTCGGGACCGGCGACCTCGGGGATCGCGCCGCCCGTGGTGGCGACCAGCGGGGTGCCGGTGGCCATGGCCTCGGCGGCGGGGAGGGAGAAGCCCTCGTACAGCGACGGCACACAGGCGACCTCGGCCGAGCGGACCAGGTCGACGAGTTCGGCGTCGGAGATGCCCTTGACGAAGTCGACGGCGCCTTCGAGCCCGTAGCGCTCGACGGCCTGCGCGACCGGACCCTCGGTGGGCTTCTTGCCGACGACGACGAGGTGGGCGTCGGGCTGCTCGGTGCGCACCTTGGCGAGCGCCTCGACGAGGAACACCAGCCCCTTCAGGGGCACATCGGCGCTGGAGGTGGTGACGATCCGGCCGGGTATCCGCGGCACCGACGGATCCGGCGAGAACAGGTCGGTGTCGGCGCCGATGTGCACGACGTGGATACGGTCCTCGCGCACCCCGAGGTGCTCCACGATCTCGGCGCGGGAGGTGCCGGAGACGGTGAGGACGGACGGCAGGCGGCGCGCGACGCGCTTCTGCATGCGGGTGAAGGCGTACCAGCGGCGCACCGAGTAGCGGCGCTGCCAGCCCTCGGCCGCGTCCAGCTCCAACTGCCGGTCCACGGTGATGGGGTGGTGGATCGTGGTGACCAGGGGCGCGCCCACGTCGCCCAGGAGGCCGTAGCCGAGCGTCTGGTTGTCGTGGACGACGTCGAACCGGCCGCGCCGGGCGCGCAGATGGCGGCGGGCGCGCAGGGAGAAGGTCAGCGGCTCGGGGAAACCGCCGGTCCACATGGTGGCGACTTCGAGGGCGTCGATCCAGTCCCGGTACTCGTCCCGCTTCGGGGTGCGGAAGGGGTCCGGGGAGCGGTACAGGTCGAGGCTGGCCAGCTCGGTGAGCGGCACGCCCTCGTCGAGTACGGGGTAGGGCTGGGCGCCGATGACCTCGACGCGGTGGCCGAGGCGGGCCAGTTCGCGGGAGAGGTGGCGGACGTAGACGCCCTGGCCGCCGCAGAACGGGTTCCCTTTGTAGGTGAGAAGCGCGATGTCGAGCGGTCGCTCGCCGTCCGCGGCGGGTTCCTGGGGGGACCCCGTCCGACTGGCCTCAGCGGTCACTCCGGGCCCCCTTCTCCCTGCTCTGGTCCCGCGAGATTATGCCGGGACGCTAATGTAGAACAAGTTACAGACTTGATCGTTCAAGAGCTTCCGAATCTACCGGCAGGTAGAGACGGCGTGAGCAGTGGATCAGGTGATTCACGCCACGGTCGGGCTCTGGCGAGGAGAACGGCGAGGGGACAAGGTGGACAAGGTGGCAGCCAGTACCGCGAGACCGGTCACCGCGCCCCTCACCGAGCGGCAGGAGGCGCGGCGCCGCCGCATCCTGCACGCGAGCGCGCAGCTCGCCAGCCGGGGCGGTTTCGACGCGGTGCAGATGCGGGAGGTCGCGGAGTCCTCGCAGGTGGCGCTGGGCACGCTGTACCGGTACTTCCCGTCCAAGATCCATCTGCTGGTCGCGACCATGCAGGACCAGCTGGAGCGGATGCACGGCACCCTGCGCAAGAAGCCGCCGGAGGGCGACACGGCGGCGGAGCGGGTCGCGGAGACGCTGATGCGCGCCTTCCGGGCCCTCCAGCGCGAGCCACACCTGGCCGACGCGATGGTGCGGGCGCTGACCTTCGCGGACCGCAGTGTCTCGCCCGAGGTGGACCAGGTGTCCCGGCAGACGACGCTGATCATCCTGGACGCGATGGGCCAGGAGAACCCGACGCCCGAACAGCTCTCGGCGGTCCGGGTCATCGAGCACACCTGGCACTCGGCGCTGATCACCTGGCTGTCGGGCCGGGCCTCGATCGCACAGGTGAAGATCGACATCGAGACGGTGTGCCGCCTGATCGACCTGACGGCACCGCCTCAGGAATAGGGCCGGGGCTATTCCTCGGGCGGGAACACGGCCTCCCCGCTCCCCACCATCGTGATCACGATGGCCTCCACCGGGCAGTTCTCGGCGGCGGCCAGCACGCCCTCGGCCGCGTCCGTGTCCGGCTCGACGGGGTGGGACTGGCGGGCGGTGTCGAGCCGGAAGCCGGCGGGCGCGCGGTGGACGCACTGGGCCGAGCCGATGCATACGGACCGGTCGACCTCGACGTGCCAGCGGTCGCCCATCGCCTACGCCTCCCACCCGGCGGGCAGGTGGATCATCTTGTGCTCCAGGTACTCGCCGTACCCCTCGGGCCCGAACTCCCGCCCCAGCCCGGAGTTCTTGTAGCCGCCGAAGGGGCCGAGCATGTCGAGGCTGAAGGTGTTCACGGAGTACGTGCCGGTACGGACCCGGCGGGCGACCTCGATGCCCCGCTCCACATCACCGGTCCACACGCTCCCGGAGAGCCCGTAGTCCGAGTCGTTGGCGATCTTCACGGCCTCGTCCTGGTCGCCGTAGGGCAGCAGGCAGATGACCGGGCCGAAGATCTCCTCGCGGGCGATGCGCATGGAGTTGTCGACGTCGCCGAAGAGGGTCGGCTCGACGTACCAGCCCCGGTCGCGGCCGGGGGGCCGTCCGCCGCCGGTGAGGATCTTGGCGCCCTCCTCCTGCCCGATGCGTATGTAGTCGAGGTTGCGCTGCTGCTGGCGGCGGGCGACGAGCGGGCCGACCTGGGTGGCGGGGTCGAGGGGGTCGCCGACGACCAGGGCGTTCGCGGCGGCGGCGAGGGCCTCGGCGAACTCGTCGTAGCGGGAGCGCGGGAGGAGGATGCGGGTCTGGGCGACGCAGGCCTGGCCGTTGTTCATCCAGGCGGCCGGGACGATACCGGCGACGGCGGTCTCGACGTCGGCGTCCGGCAGGACCACCGCGGCGGACTTGCCGCCGAGTTCGAGGGTGACGCGGGTGAGGTTGCGGGCGGCGACCTCCATGACGCGCTTGCCGGCGGCGACGGAACCGGTGAAGGAGACCTTGTCGACGCCGGGGTGCCCGACCAGGTACTCACTGACCTCCCGGTCGGCGGGCAGGATCGACAGCACGCCCTCCGGCAGCCCGGCCTCCGTCGCGATCTCGGCGAGGAGATAGGCGTCGAGCGGCGACTCCGGGGACGGCTTGAGGATCACCGTGCAGCCGGTGAGCAGCGCGGGCGCGAGCTTGGCGGCGGCGACGAACTGGGGCACGTTCCACGGCACCACGGCGGCCACGACCCCGACCGGCTCACGTCGCACGAGGATCTTCCCGAGGACTCCGTCGCGGTGTTCCTCGTAGGTGAAGTTCCGGGCCACGGTGATCGCGGAGTCCCACACCATCATCGCGCCGAGCGCCTGGGCGAGGACGCTCCAGGAGTACGGGGAGCCGTTCTCGGAGGAGATGACGCGGGCGATCTCCTCGTGCCGGACGGCGATGGCGTCCTTGATCCGGTTGACCACCTCGATCCGCTCGTCGAGGCTCATCCGCGGCCAGGGCCCCTCCTCGAAGGCCCGCCGCGCCACGGCGACCGCCCGGTCGACATCGGCGGCGCACGCGTGCGGCACCCGCCCGATGACCTCCTCGGTGTGCGGCGAGATCACCTCGATGACGTCCTCGCCCAGGGGGTCGGTGAACTCCCCGCCGATGAACAGCTGTCCGTGTTCCACGAGCTCGGTCATGCCCGACGCCTCCTGCGGACCTGGAGCGCTTGATTTCTGACGCTGTATCAGAACTGATACCAGTTCTATTGGGAGGAGTCCACGGGCGGGCCGGACCCGGAAAATGGGGTGCATCGGTCGACTCAGGCTACTTTTGCAACTGGTTCTAGTTATAGTGAGCCAGGCTCGTGGGGTGGAGGGCAGATGGCGGGAGCGCAGGACCTCGGTGGGGGCGTACGGTCCGTTCGGGTGCCGATTCCGGACAACCCGCTCGGGCACACGCTGGTGTACGTCGTGGACACCGACCGGGGGCCCGTGCTGATCGACACCGGGTGGGACGACCCGGGGGCCTGGAACACCCTCGTCGAGGGGCTGGCGGAGTGCGGGACCGCCGTCGGTGAGATCCACGGCGTGGTCATCACCCACCACCACCCCGACCACCACGGCCTGTCCGGCAAGGTCCGGGAGGCTTCCGGGGCGTGGATCGCGATGCACGAAGCCGACACGGCCATCGTGCGGCGTACCCGGTCCGCCGAACCCGAGCGCTGGTTCACGTACATGGCGGCCAAGCTCACCGCCGCCGGCGCCCCCGAGGAGCACGTCGCCCCCCTGCGCGCGGCCCGCCGCCGCAACCTGCCCGGCCTCAACCCCGCCCTCCCGGACCGGGAGATCGTCCCCGGCGAACTGCTCCCCCTCCCCGGCCGCCGCCTGCGCGCGATCTGGACCCCGGGTCACACACCCGGACACGTCTGCCTGCACCTGGAGGAGGCACACCCGGCCGGACTCCCCGGCAACGGGCGCCTGTTCTCCGGGGACCACGTACTCCCGGAGATCACCCCGCACATCGGCCTGTACGAGGACCCCGACGACGCCACCGTCACCGACCCGCTCGGCGACTACCTCGACTCCCTCGAACGCGTCGCCCGCCTCGCCCCGGCCGAGGTCCTCCCGGCCCACCAGCACACCTTCACCGACGCCGCGTCACGCGTCGAGGCCCTCCTCGCCCACCACGAGGCCCGCCTCACCGGACTCCTCTCCCTCCTCTCCAACCCCCTCACGGCCTGGCAGCTCGCCGAGCGGATGGAGTGGAACCGGCCCTGGGAGCAGATCCCCTACGGGTCCAGGAACATCGCGGTGTCGGAGGCCGAGTCCCACCTGCGCCGGCTGGTGAAGCTGGGGCGGGCGGAGGTGGTGAGCGGGAGCGAGCCGGTGACGTACGTCGCGGTGTGAGGGGGCGGGCGCTTGCGGGCCGTGTTGCAGGAGGCGTGGGCCACACAGGGGGCGTGAGCCGTTCAACACGCCCGTCCACGTGCGGGCCGAGCCGGTCCCCCCGCCCCCGGCCTCCCCGCCGGCGCCTTCCTACGGGCCGGTAGAGTGGCCGCGTCGTCATCACACCCGTACGGGGGGAAGCCGGTGCAAATCCGGCGCTGACCCGCAACCGTGAGCAGCGCGCAGGCGCTGCGAGCCGGACTACCCCGCGCGGTACGTGAACGGCTCACGTGCGTCGGCATCCCGTCGGCGCATGGCACCGTCGAGGTCTGCGGAGCCGAGCCGCCCGGGGTCCGTCCCGCGCTGCCCGGCTCCCCTCAGGGAGAGGCACCCGCCGATCATGAACGTCCGCCGCAGCGCCGCGGCCCTGGCCGCCACCGCCGTGATCGGCCTGGCCACCCCCGTCCTGGCCGGCCCCGCCGTGGCCGCCACCCCGTCCCCGTCGCCGTCCGTCGAACTCCCCTCCGGGCTCTACGGCTCCGGTGACCCGACCTACGACGGCGTCTGGCGCCACTCCCTCGCCCTGATAGCCCAGACCCGGGTCGGCGTCACCCCCTCCGCCAAGGCCGTGGACTGGCTGCTCGGGCAGCAGTGCGCCAACGGCGGCTTCGCCGCCTTCCGCGCCGACCCGGCCAAGGAGTGCGACGCCAAGCTGATGGTCGACACCAACAGCACGGCCGCCGCCGCCCAGGCCCTGGCCGGGCTCGGTGACGGCAAGTACATGGGACAGGCCCAGAAGGCCGCCCAGTGGCTGAAGAGCATCCAGAACAAGGACGGCGGCTGGGGCTACACACCGGGCGGTGCCAGCGACGCCAACTCCACCGCGATCGTCGCCGGCGCCCTCGCCGCGACCGGCCAGGACCCCGACACCATCGTGACCGGCGGCAAGTCCCCCTTCGACGCCCTGCGCGCCCTGGCCCTGCCCTGCGACCAGGGCGGCGCCTTCGCCTACCAGCCCGACAAGAAGGGCAAGCTGATCGCCAACGCGGACGCGACCGCGGCGGCCGTGGTCGGTCTGCGGGGCGCGGACCTGAACTCCCTGAAGGCCGCCGACGACCAGGCGCTCACCTGCACCGACGGCAAGGCTCTCAAGCCCGCCCAGGCCGCCGCCAACGGCGCCGCCTACCTCGCCGACGCCCTGAAGAAGGACGGCCACCTCCTGTCCTCCATGCCCGGCGCCGAGGACCAGCCCGACATCGGCAACACCGCCGACGCGGTCGTCGCCCTCGCCGTGACCGGCGGTCCCGAGGCGGCGGCCGAGCCGCTGGCCTGGCTGGAGAAGAACGCCGCCGACTGGGCGAAGCAGAACGGCCCGGCCGCGTACGCCCAGCTGATCCTCGCGGCGGACACCGCGGGCGCCGACGCCCGGAACTTCGGCGGCACGAACCTCGTCGAAGGGCTCAACGCGACCGGCCCGGCGCCGAAGGCGGAGGCACCCGCCAAGGAGTCCAAGGACGAGAAGAAGGACGACAAGGACGGCGTCAGCCTCTGGTGGGTCATCGGCGTCGGACTCGTCGGCGGCATCGGCGTCGGCTTCCTGATCAGCAGCCGCAAGAAGGGACAGCGGAAGTGATACGCCGTGCCCTCGCCCTGCTGCTGACCGCGCTGGTCCTCGGCACGGCGGCCGCTCCGGCGCAGGCGGCGACGTACCGCTACTGGTCGTTCTGGGACCGGGACGGCTCGAAGTGGACGTACGCCACCGTCGGCCCCTCCGTCTCCGTCCCCTCGGACGGCGACGTCCAGGGCTTCCGCTTCACCGTCAGCGAGGACTCCGCCCAGGCCGCCCAGCCGCGCGGCGAGCAGACCTTCGGCACCATCTGCGCCCGTACGCCGGAACGCGACGGCCGCAAGCGCGTGGCCCTCGTCCTCGACTTCGGTACCGCCAAGGACGCGCCCTCGGGCGAGACCCCGCCCCGCCTGCGCACGGTCTGCGCCCAGGTCCCGGAGGACGCGACCACGGCGGAGGCCCTCGCCGAGGTAGCCAAGCCCCTGCGCTACGACTCCAGCGCCATGCTCTGCGCCATCGACGGTTACCCGACCGCGGGCTGCGGCGAGGAACTGGGCAAGACCAAGGACAAGGACGTCGGCAAGAGCCAGTCGAAGAGCACGAACGACTCCGACAACTCCCCGTCCCTGGGCCTGTGGGCAGGAGCAGCAGGCGTGGCAGCCCTGGGCGCAGCAGCCCTCTGGCAATCCCGCCGCCGCCGAAATGACTGACACCGGCAACACTGAACGTAGCGGCGGAGCATCGTGCTCACGCAGCTGCGGGCAGTCGTGCCTCCCCCAGGGCCTCAAGGGCCTGGGGGGACCCCCAGGCGGCACGGGTGGGCGCAGCGGCACCCGGCAAGCGCCGGCGAGCGCACCCACCCCACGCCGACCCCAGCCCAGCCGCACCCGGCACGCACCGGCAAGCACCCCCCTCCACCCCGGCGCCTGGTGGCTCTGGGCCCTGTCCCTCGGCACCGCCGCCACCCGCACCACCAACCCCCTCCTCCTCACCCTCCTCATCGCGACATCCGCCTACGTCGTAGCGACCTGCCGCCATAACGCCCCCTGGTCCCGCTCCTACAACACCTTCCTCAAACTCGCCCTCGCCGTCCTGGCCCTCCGCTTCGCCTTCGCCGTCCTCCTCGGCTCCCCCATCCCCGGCACCCACACCGTCGTCACCCTCCCCGAAGTCCCCCTCCCCGACTGGGCCCAGGGCATCCGCCTGGGCGGACGAGTCCACGCCGAAGCCCTCGTCTTCGCCTTCTACGACGGCCTCCGCCTCGCCACCCTCCTCATCTGCGTAGGCGCCGCGAACTCCCTCGCCAACCCCACCCGCCTCCTCAAATGCCTCCCCGGCGCCCTGTACGAGATGGGCGTCGCGGTGGTCGTGGCGCTGACCTTCGCCCCGAACCTGATCGCCGACGTGCAACGCCTGCGCGCCGCCCGCCGCCTGCGGGGCCGCCCGGACCGTGGCTTCAAGGGCCTGCTCCAGGTCGCCCTCCCCGTCCTTGAGGGCGCCCTGGAACGCTCGGTCGCCCTGGCCGCCGCGATGGACGCCCGCGGCTACGGCCGTACCGCCGACGTCCCTCCGGCCGTACGCCGTACCACCTCCGCCCTCACCCTCGGCGGCCTGCTCGGCGTCTGCGCCGGTACGTACGGAGTCCTCACCGCGGAGGGCGGCACCTACGGCCTCCCCGTCCTCCTCCTCGGCCTCACCGCCGCCCTGGTCGGCCTGCGCCTGGGCGGTCGCCGCGCGGTCCGCACCCGGTACCGCCCCGACCCCTGGGACCTGCGGGCCTGGCTGGTCACCGGCTCCGGCGTGGCGGTGGCCGCGCTGATGTTCCTGGCCGAGGCGGAGAACCCCGCCGCCCTGGAACCGAGCGTCATCCCGCTCACCGCCCCCACCCTCCCCCTCTGGCCCGCGGCGGCGATCCTCCTGGCGCTGCTCCCGGCATTCGTCGCCCCCGCGAAGGCCAGCCCGATCCCCAGCCCGAAACCCACCAAGGAACCGTCGTGATCCGCTTCGAAAACGTCTCCGTGACGTACGACGGCCGCCCCGAACCCACCGTCCGCGGCATCGACTTCGAGGTGCCGGAAGGCGAACTCGTCCTCCTGGTCGGCCCGTCCGGCGTCGGCAAGTCCACAGTCCTCGGCGCCGTCAGCGGACTCGTGCCGCACTTCACGGGCGGCACCCTGAGCGGCCGGGTCACGGTCGCGGGCCGTGACACCCGTACCCACAAGCCCCGCGAACTGGCCGACGTGGTCGGCACGGTGGGCCAGGACCCGCTCGCCCACTTCGTCACGGACACGGTCGAGGACGAACTCGCCTACGGCATGGAGTCCCTGGGCCTCTCCCCCGCCGTGATGCGCCGCCGCGTGGAGGAGACCCTCGACCTCCTCGGCCTCGCCGACCTGCGCGACCGTCCGATCGCCACGCTCTCCGGAGGCCAGCAGCAGCGGGTGGCGATCGGCTCGGTCCTCACCCCGCACCCCCAGGTCCTGGTCCTGGACGAACCGACCTCCGCGCTGGACCCGGCGGCGGCCGAGGAAGTGCTGGCGGTACTCCAGCGCCTGGTGCACGACCTCAGTACGACGGTCCTCATGGCGGAACACCGACTGGAGCGCGTGATCCAGTACGCGGACCAGGTGGCCGTACTCCCCTCCCCCGGCGCCCCGCTGACCCTCACCGCCCCGGCGGAGGCGATGGCGGTCTCCCCGGTGACCCCACCCGTCGTGGACCTGGGCAAGCTGGCGGGCTGGTCCCCGCTCCCGCTGACCGTGCGGGACGCGAGGCGGCGGGCGGGCGATCTCCGGGACCGCCTGGAGGCGCTGAGCCCCGAGACACAGCGCCACCCCCGCACGTCCCCGGCCGAACCCCGCCACCCGACGACCCCGCCCCGCCGCCGCTGGTTCACCCGCACCCCTCGGCCCGCAAAGGCCCCCCAGGCCCCCCGCACCGCCGAGGTGAAGGGCCTGTCCATCACCCGGGACCGCATCCGCGCCCTCCACGAGGTGAGCCTCACCGTCTCCCCCGGCGAGACGGTCGCCCTCATGGGCCGCAACGGCGCCGGAAAGTCCACCCTCCTCAACTCCCTCGTGGGCCTGATCACCCCCACCCGGGGCACGGTCGAGGTGCACGGCCGCACCCCCCACCGCACCCCGCCCCCCGAACTGATCCGCCACGTGGGCCTGGTCCCCCAGGAACCCCTCGACCTCCTCTACGCCGACACGGTCGCCGCCGAGTGCGCGGCGGCCGACGCCGACGCGGAGGCGACCCCCGGCACCTGCCGCGCCCTGGTCACGGAACTGCTCCCGGGTGTCGCGGACGACACCCACCCCCGCGATCTCTCCGAGGGCCAGCGCCTGACCCTCGCCCTGGCCGTGGTCCTGACCGCCCGCCCGCCGCTGCTCCTCCTCGACGAGCCGACCCGCGGCCTGGACTACGCGGCGAAGGCCCGCCTGGTCACGGTGTTGCGCGCACTGGCGGCGGACGGCCACACGATCGTCCTGGCCACCCATGACGTGGAACTCGCCGCCGAGCTGGCCGACCGGGTCGTACTGCTGGCCGAGGGCGAGATCATCGCGGACGGCCCGACGGCGGAGGTGGTCGTCTCCTCCCCCTCCTTCGCCCCGCAGATCGCCAAGATCCTGGCGCCGCAGCAGTGGCTCACAGTCGCGCAGGTCAGGCGGGCGCTCGTATGACCACGGCAAAGCCCACCCCACAGTCCCGCCCCATCCGCCTGGGCCCACGCTCCCTCCTCTCCCTGATCCTGGTCAGCGCCGTCGGCCTGGCCGCCCTCGGCTGGCCCCTGTTCGCCCCGCCCGAGGCGGCGGTCAACGCCCACTCCCAGGACGCGCCCTGGCTCTTCGCGGGCCTGCTGGTGCTCCTCGTGGCCGTGGTCGCGGCGACGATCTCGGAGTCGGGGCTGGGCCCGAAGGCGGTGGCGATGCTCGGGGTACTCGCCGCGACCGGCGCGGCCCTCCGCCCCATCGGCGCGGGCACGGCCGGCATCGAGCCGATGTTCTTCCTGATGCTGCTCAGCGGCCGGGTTCTCGGCCCGGGCTTCGGCTTCGTGCTCGGCGCGCTGAGCATGTTCGCGTCCGCGCTGCTCACGGGCGGGGTGGGCCCGTGGATGCCGTTCCAGATGCTGGCGATGGGCTGGTTCACGATGGGCGCGGGCCTGCTCCCCGGCCCCGACCGCCTGCGCGGACTCCCCGAGCGCCTGATGCTGGCCGCGTACGGCTTCCTGGCCGCCTTCGCCTACGGCACGCTGACCAACCTCGCGGGCTGGCCCTTCATGAGCAGCCTCGCCTCGAACATCGCCTTCGACCCGGAGGCGGGCGTCCCCGCGAACCTGGCCCGTTTCGTCGTGTACTGCCTGGCCACGTCCCTCGGCTGGGACCTGGGCCGCGCCCTGGTAACGGTGCTCCTCACCCTGACCCTGGGCCCGGCGATCCTCCGCGCACTGCGCCGGGCGACCCGGCGGGCGGCTTTCGAGGCGCCGGTCACATTCGACGGGACCGCTCGGTAAGGGCGTACACGCGGACCGTGATCACGACGGTGAAGCACCCCACATGACCCACATCACCTACGATCCACCTTAGTGGGACATATCGGACGCCATGCCTACGCCAATCCGGCACCTGACCTGCACATTGAGCCCCCCATCACACAAGAAACATGTACCCCACATACGAATGCAACTAGCAAAACCGGGCATTGCGGACCCCGGCTCGGCCTGGTTCTGTGGATGACGTCGCACGGCGCCGACAAGCCCACGGGCCTCGGCGCCGACGCATGTCAGCGTTACGCACCGCATGACGACGGCACGCAGCGACCGCCCCGTCCCCGACGAAAGGTCAACGCCTTGTCCGCCGTTTCCGTCCTCCGCCGCATCGCCACTCCGAAGAAGGCTCTCGCCGGTACCGCTGTGGCCGTTGCCGCCACCGGCGCGATTTTCGCCGCGGCGCCCGCGCAGGCCGCCACGACCGGGGCCTCCGCTCAGGCGACCGCGAAGAAGATGATCGGCGACTCGGCCCAGTACCAGTGCTTCTCCAAGATCGTCGAGCACGAGAGCGGCTGGGACGTCAACGCCACCAACGCCTCGTCCGGCGCCTACGGCCTCGTCCAGGCCCTCCCGGGCTCGAAGATGGCCTCCGCCGGCTCCGACTGGAAGACCAACCCCGCCACCCAGATCGAGTGGGGCGTCGACTACATGAAGGACCGCTACGGCAGCCCCTGCGGCGCCTGGAACTTCTGGCAGTCCAACGGCTGGTACTGAGCGAAGCCAGTCACACATTCACACGTAGCGAAGGTGCCCCCGGATTGAACACCTGGGGGCACCTTCGTCATGTGCGGCCGCCCCTCGCACTAGGACGCGGAGTAGTCAAAGACAGTGCCCGTCTCAGCGTCGACGAACTTTGCCGACTGGCGACGTTATTGCCGCACGAGCAGGACTTTTCCGAGGATGACTCAGGCGCAACGCTCTTCGTTGGCCTGCCGCAAGCAGAAAACGAAAGCCCACTCAGCAGCACATTGGGTTCGCGTGCAACATGCTGCGGACCGGTCAACTGCGCTTATTGCACGGTGTATTGGACGGTAACACGCGCCCTGTACACGTCATGATCGATTTCGGCCAATCGACCGCTACCGGCCCGTCCGCGGAACGGGCGAAACTCCATTGCGTACGGCCCTCCCGTCATGGAACATCCGTCCGGTGAGACTGAGCGTTCTCCCCTACTGGCTCCCCTGGTCCGACGTCGACCCCGCCACGCATCCCTTCGACGCCGCCGAAGCGCTCGACGTCGTACGGGGGTTGGAGCCGGCGGGGCGTGCGCCCACGCGGCCGGAGTGGCGGCATGTGAAGAACTGGGAAGAGCGGAGCGAGCGGTACCAGGTGGTCATCGACTGGTCCCGCACCGTGGGGGCGGAGTGGACCGACGCCATGACGGCGGCGCTCGTGGAGCGGTACGGGGTGTGGGCCAGCGGCTGGCGCTGGTCGCACGACGAGGGGGACCTCGGTGGCGGCCCCGTCGGGCACTGGTGCTGCTCCCTGCACTCGATCACGACCCCGGACGAGACCCTGAACCGCATCGCCACCTCGCTCTGCGAATGGCGTGACTGGCTGGAGTTCCTGGCCCGCTTCTTCGACCGCTACCCGCTCCCCGACCTCCCCGCCGCCGACCGCCACGACGCCTGGGAGCGCGCCACCCAGCAGCTCATCCTGCACTCCCTCGACCGCACCGGCTCCGGCGACGCCTGGTACGCGCACTGCCGCCGGGTCCTGACCTGGTTCCTCTCCCGCTGGAACGTCGATCCCGACACCGCCTACGCCCTCGTCGAGGAAGCCATAGGCGGACGCTTCGAGAGCTGGATCGCCCCGGAGGACACCCTCGTCACGGACGTCGCCGAGAAGCTGGCCGACTCCCTGGCCACACCCCCCGCCCCGGACCCCGAGACCCTCCCCCACCACTTCATCACCGCCCGCCTCCACTGGTACGAGGACGAACGCCGCACCCACGGACGGTGATCGCAACTCCCGGTCACCCGCGGCCCCGACACCCCGCCCCCACCCCCCAAGTGACCCGACATGGCCGATCACCTACGCACCTGGCTCGCCCTCCGCGACGAGATCCCCTGGCACCGCTCCCGCCCCGTCGCCCTCCCCGCCCCACGCCCCCTCCGCGACGGCGCCGCCCACGACATCCACACCTTCGACCACGCCCGCGACCCGGCCCGCGCCGCCCGCCTCCTCGCCGCCCTCACCCGCACCCGCGAGGACGCCGCCGCGCACACCCCCCTCTCCTTCCACCTCCTCAGCTCCTGGCAACGCCTCGTCCTCGGCACCCCCGAGGCCCCCTTCCGCCGCCACCCCGCCTACGCCAAGGGCGGGCGCGAGCGTTACGGCATCTCCCCGGACCTCCCCGCCCGCCTCAACACCTGCCTCGCCGAAGCCGAAGCCGAGTCCGACGACCTCCCCCTCCCCTCCCGCGCCGCCCGCGCCTACCTCGACGTCTGCTTCTTCCACCCCTTCACCGACGGCAACGCCCGCTCCGCCTTCCTCACCCTCACCTACCTCCTGGCCCGCGCGGGCATCACCCTCGACCAGGTCGGCCCGATCCGCCGCATTCAGCGCCGGGCCGACGACCCCGAAGGCGCCCTCGCCCTCGCCGACCTCATCGCCCTCCTCATCAACCGCACTCGAACCACACCGACTTCCCACCCCCACTCCGCCGATCGACCCCCCACTTGTCCGCCACCTCACTGAGCAGCACCAGACCTCGGCCGCTCTCCGAATCCACCGCCAACCGGCCCTCCACACACGGCACTTCGGCACACCCGTCCGCCACCTCCACCCGCACCCCGGCCTCCCGGCGGATGTGCCGCGCGGAGTGCTCGCCGACGGTGAGGTGGATGGCGTACTGCACCGTGGAGGGCGCCGCGAGCGCGGGGGGAATGTATTCGTTCACGCCACGAGGCTGACCTGGCGCGACTACCCTTAGCTACGGATCGGACACAACCCGTTCACTCGTGGGGGCAAACCGTGACAAACGTCAACGTTCTGGACCCTGGAGCCTCGACTCTCGACTACTACGGCTTCGAACTCCGCCGGTACCGCGGGGCCGCCGGACTCACCCAACGCCAGCTCGGAGACATCCTCAACTACACGGGCTCCCTCGTGGGCCAGATCGAAACGGCACGCAAGCTCCCCACGGTGGAGTTCAGCCAACGGGCCGACGCGGCGCTCAACACGGGAGGGATACTGTCCCGGCTCGTCGTACTGGTGATGCGCAGTCAACTTCCGGCCTGGTTCCAGCAGGTGGCGGAGCTGCAAGCGCGGGCCATCGAGATCTGCTCCTTCGAAACGCACATGGTGCATGGCCTCCTCCAGACCAAGGACTACGCACGTGCCGTACTCGGAGTGCTCGACTCCATCAACCTCGAAGACCGCGTGGCCGTACGACTGGCCAGGCAGAGCATCTTCGAGAAAGACGAACCGCCTGTGTTCTGGGCGATCGTCACCGAGGCTGCGCTGTACCAGGAGATGGGCGGCCCGGAGGTCATGCGGGAGCAGCTAGCCCACCTGCTGTCGTTCGAGAACAACCCCCGGGTGAACATCCAGGTTCTGCCGTTCAAGTCCGGCGCACACGCGGGTTTGCAAGGCTCGTATGACATCTACCGCTTCGCCAACGACCCGACCATCGTCTATACGGAGGGGTACGGCAGCGGGCATCCCACCGCCAACCCAGACACCGTCAAGGACTGCTCGCTCCGTTACGATCATCTTCAGGCCGCCGCTCTCTCCCTCAAGGACTCGGCGGAGTTGATCCGGCGCGTAATGGAGGACCGCTATGGAGAGCAACTGGCGTAAGTCGTCGTACAGCGGTGACCAGGGCGGCAACTGCATCGAGATCGCCGAGAACGAAGCCAGCGTCGCCATCCGCGACTCCAAAACCCCGGCGGGACCGATCCTCACCATCGCCCCCGCCGCCTTCGCCACCTTCACCACCTGGGCCGCTACCAGGACTATTCGCAGGGCACCGGGTTTCAGTCCGGTGGTGAAGCGAATCTGAGAGCTGTTCTGACCTCGGATGTGTGTGCACTGTTCACCTCGGCCCAGGTCAGAGGGCCGGTTCTGCTGCTCGATGTACTGCTTCACGATGCTGAGCGGTGCGCCGCCGACGGAACCGGCGAAGTACGAGCCGGACCAGAGGCGTTGTGCCCGCCAGTAGTGGCGGACGAGGTCGGGGAACTCCTGGCGCAGGCGCCGGGAAGAGACGCCCTTGAGGCTGTTGACCAGTTTGGACACGGCGACCTTCGGCGGGGAGTTCACGAGCAGGTGGACGTGGTTGTTCTCGCCGTCGAACTCCACCAGCTCGGCCTCGAAGTTCTCGCGCACGGCCCGCATGATCTCCTCGCACCGCGTCAGGTGCCGGTCGGCGAAGACCTTGTGCCGGTAGTTCGTCACGAAAACCGAGTGGACATGCATGCGGAAGACACAGTGACGACCGGCACGAATGTTCTCATCGATACCCATAAACCAATTGCGTACCGTGATCCGGGTGCAGCTTCGGTACAGCTTCCGCCTGTACCCGAGCGCCGGTCAGCGCGTGGCGCTGGCGAGGGCGTTCGGGTGCGCGCGGGTGGTCTACAACGACGCCCTCAGGGCCCGGGAGACCGCCCGCAGCGAAGGCATGCCGTTCCCGAGGACCGGGGACCTGTCGAAGCAGCTCATCACCGAGGCGAAGAGCACCCCCGGAGCGGGCGTGGCTGGCCGAGGTCTCCGCGGTCGTCCTGCAGCAGTCCCTGCGCGACCTGGACGCCGCGTACCGGAACTTCTTCGACGGCCTGAAGGGCAAGCGCCCCCGCATGGGCGCACCCCGGTACAAGTCGAAGCGGGACACCCGGCAGTCGGTCCGTTTCACCGCGAACGCCCGCTGGTCGATCACGACCGGCGGGAAGCTGCGCCTGCCGAAGATCGGCGACCTGAAGGTGAAGTGGTCCCGCTTCCTGCCCTCGACGCCGTCCACGGTGACGGTGGTCAAGGACAGCGCGGGCAGGTATTTCGCGAGTTTCGTCATCGAGACCGGCCCGGAGGAAGTCCTCCCGGAGGTCAGGCACGAGGTGGGCATCGATCTCGGGCTCGGGCACTTCGCGGTCCTCTCCGATGGCACGAAGGTCGACAGCCCGCGCTTGCTGCGCCGCGCCGAGAAGCGCCTGAAGAAGGCGCAGCGTGCCCTCTTCCGCAAGGAGAAGGGCTCCAGCAACCGGAACAAGGCCCGGATCAAGGTCGCCCGTGCACACGCGCGAGTGGCCGACGCACGCCGCGAGTTCCACCACCAGCTCTCCACGAAGCTGATCCGCGAGAACCAAGCGGTCGCCGTGGAGGACCTGGCGGTGAAGGGACTCGCCCGCACGCGCCTGGCCAAGTCCGTCCACGATGCCGGATGGTCGGCGTTCGTCGGGATGCTGGAGTACAAGGCCGCCCGGTACGGGCGCACCTTCATCCGGATCGGCCGGTTCGAGCCGACCTCACAGGTGTGCTCGCAGTGCGGCGTCAAGGACGGCCCCAAGCCGCTGCACGTCCGTGTGTGGACGTGCGGGGCGTGCGGGGCGGTCCTGGACCGGGACATCAACGCGGCGGTCAACGTCGCCAAGGCGGCCGGACTGGCCGTGTCAGCCTGTGGAGCGCAGGTAAGACCGGGACTCGTCCCGGCACCGCGCGGCGAAGCAGGAACCCACCCGACACCGCAGCCTTCAACCGCGCGGTAGGCGGGAATCGCCGTCCTTCAGGGCGGCGAGGATGTCAAAGACGCTGGATGATCGTGCCGGTGGCCAGTCCGCCCCCGGCGCACATGGTCACCAGCGCGAACTCCTTGTCCGTGCGCTCCAGTTCATGGAGGGCCGTAGTGATGAGCCGCGCTCCGGTCGCCCCGACGGGGTGACCGAGTGCGATGCCACCGCCGTTGACGTTGACCTTGTCCAGGCTCTGTTCGAAGACCTGTGCCCAGCTCAACACCACGGACGCGAAGGCCTCGTTGATCTCGACGAGGTCGATGTCCTTCAAGGACATCCCCGCCTTGCCCAGCACCGCGTTCGTGGCGTCGATGGGGCCGTCGAGGTGGAAGTGGGGGTCCGCCCCGACCAGGGCCTGAGCCACGATCCGGGCCCTGGGCCGCAGTTTCAGCGCCCGCGCCATCCTCTTCGACGCCCACATGATGGCCGCCGCTCCGTCGCTGATCTGCGACGAGTTGCCGGCCGTGTGCATCGCCGTCGGCATGACCGGCTTGAGCCCCGCCAGCGCCTCCATGGACGTGTCGCGCAGCCCCTCGTCCCGGTCCACGAGCCGCCACATACCCTGCCCCGCCCGCTGCTCCTCCTCCGTCGTCGGGACCTGTACGGCGAAGGTCTCGCGCTTGAAGCGCTCCTCTGCCCAGGCGGTGGCCGCCCGCTGCTGCGACAGCAGCCCGAGCGCGTCGACGTTCTCGCGCGTCAGCCCCCGATGACGCGCGATCCGCTCGGCCGCCTCGAACTGGTTGGGCAGGTCCACGTTCCACTCGTCGGGGAAGGGCTTCCCCGGCCCGTGCTTCGACCCCGACCCCAGCGGCACCCGGGACATGGCCTCGACGCCGCAGGAGATGCCGACGTCGATGACCCCGGCGGCGATCATGTTGGCGGTCATGTGGGAGGCCTGCTGGGAGGAACCGCACTGGCAGTCGACGGTCGTGGCCGCCGTCTCGTAGGGCAGGCCCATGGTGAGCCAGGCGGTGCGCGCGGGGTTCATGGACTGTTCGCCGGCGTGGGTGACCGTGCCGCCGACGATCTGCTCGACGCAGTCGGCGGGGATGCCGGTGCGGCCGAGGAGTTCGCGGTATGTCTCGCCCAGGAGGTAGGCGGGGTGCAGGTTGGCCAGGGATCCGCCACGCTTTCCGATGGGCGTGCGGACGGCTTCGACGATCACGGGTTCGGCGGCCATGGGGGGCGGTCCTCTCGTCCAGAGGCCAGCAGGGCCTGACAAGGCACACGCACAACTAGTACGTGTTCTAGTTACTGTGCAGTCTGCTGATGTGACGCCCATCACCGCAAGGGTCTTGCAGTCTTCGGCACCCGCCGTTACGTTCGCGAGAACTGATGGTCCGTCAGATGGCTGGAGCCGCCATGCCCTGTCCGGCGCTTCCCGACGGGTTCGACTTCACCGACCCCGACCTCCTCCAACACCGGGTTCCCTTCGCGGAGTACGCGGAGCTGCGCCGGGCCGAACCGGTGCGCTGGATACCGCAGCCGGCCGGGCTCGCGGGGTTCCAGGACGACGGGTACTGGGCGGTCACGCGGCACGCGGACGTCAAGTACGTCTCCACGCACCCGGAGTTGTTCTCCTCCTGGGTCAACACCGCGATCATCCGGTTCAACGAGCACATCGAGCGCGACGCGATCGACGCGCAGCGGCTGATCCTGCTGAACATGGACCCGCCCGAGCACACCCGGGTCCGTCAGATCGTGCAGCGCATCTTCACGCCGCGCGCGATACGGGCGTTGGAGCAGCGGTTGCGGGACAGGGCGCACTCCATCGTCACCGAGGCGCGCGCCCACCCCGGGCCCTTCGACTTCGTCACCCAGGTGGCCTGCGAACTGCCGCTCCAGGCCATCGCGGAGCTGATCGGCATCCCGCAGGACGACCGGGCCAAGATCTTCGACTGGTCCAACAAGATGATCTCGTACGACGATCCGGAGTACGCGATCACCGAGGAGGTCGGCGCGGAATCGGCGACGGAGCTGATCGCGTACGCGATGAACATGGCGGCCGACCGCAAGCAGTGCCCGGCGAAGGACATCGTGACCGCGCTGGTGGCGGCGGAGGACGAGGGGAACCTGGGCTCGGACGAGTTCGGTTTCTTCGTGCTGATGCTGTCGGTCGCGGGCAACGAGACCACGCGCAACGCCATCACCCACGGTATGCACGCCTTCCTCACCCACCCCGAACAGTGGGACCTGTTCAAGCGGGAGCGGCCCGAGACGGCGGCCGAGGAGATCGTGCGCTGGGCGACGCCGGTCAACTCCTTCCAGCGCACCGCCACTCAGGACACCGAGCTGGGCGGGAAGCTGATCCGGAAGGGCGACCGGGTGGGGCTGTTCTACGCCGCCGCCAATCACGACCCCGATGTCTTCGAGAACCCGCACCGCTTCGACATCACCCGCGACCCGAACCCGCACCTCGGTTTCGGCGGCGGGGGCCCGCACTACTGCCTCGGCAAGTCCCTGGCCGTCCTGGAGATCGACCTCATCTTCAACGCCCTCGCGGACGCCATGCCCGATCTGCGGATGGCCGGCGAGCCGGACCGGCTGCGCTCGGCGTGGATCAACGGTGTGAAACACCTCCAGGTCACCCTGGAGGACTGACAGACCCGGGGGAGGCGGCGGCAACCCCCATCCCTGCGCCCTGCCGCCGCCTCCCCCGAGACTCGTAACCGGCCCGCCGGCTCTTCCTGTGGGCCCCGGTGAGTACCGGATCAGCCCCGAGTACGGTCCTTCAGCGGCTCGGGCTCGCTGCTGACGGCGGCCTGGGTCACCAGCCGGGCGCGGGGGCCCTGGAGCAGGTAGGTCAGCCCGAAGCCGATGCCTACGGCGGCGGCGCCGCCGGCCGCGTCCAGCAGCCAGTGGTTGCCGGTGACGACGATCGCGGTGAGCGTGAAGAAGGGGTGCAGCAGGCCGAGGAGCTTCATCCACATCCTGGGGGCGACGATCGCGATGATCAGCCCGCACCACAGGGACCAGCCGAAGTGCAGCGACGGCATCGCGGCGTACTGGTTGGTCAGTGAGGTGAGCGTGCCGTAGTCGGGTTTGGAGAAGTCCTGGACGCCGTGGACGGTGTCGATGATCCCGAGGCCCGGCATCAGGCGGGGCGGGGCGAGCGGGTAGAGCCAGAAGCCGACCAGGGCGAGCAGGGTGGTGAAGCCGAGTGCGGAGCGGGCCCAGCGGTAGTCGACGGGGCGGCGCCAGTACAGCAGGCCGAGGACGGTCAGCGGGACCACGAAGTGGAAGGACAAGTAGTAGAAGTCGAAGAAGTCCCGCAGGACCTGCGCCTTCACCACGGCGTGGTTGAGGGTGTGCTCGATGTCGATGTGCAGGAAGCGTTCGATGTCGAGGATCTGCTGCCCGTGCTCCTCGGCGCGCGCCCGGCCCGCGGAGTTGCTGCCGCCGGTCGCGGCGAGGCGGATCTTGGCGTAGGCGGCGTAGGTGACGCGGATGAGCAGCAGTTCCAGCAGCAGGTTGGGGCGGGTCAGCACCCGGCGCAGGAACGGCACCATCGGTACGTGCTTGAAGCGGGTGGGGACGGGATCGGCGTACCGGGTGGGGATCGGGGTCTGGTAGTAGGGCGAGGTGCGGGACAGGAACGGCACGAAGGTGGCCGCGGCGAGCGCGGCGAGCAGGACGGCGTTCTCCCGCAGGGGGTAGAGCGCCTCCATGTTCGGCAGCAGCGTCTTCGCCGGGAGGGTCATCACCAGCACCACGGCGACCGGCCAGACGTAGCGGTCGGAGGCCTTCTTGCCGACCCGGCCGACGACCGCGAGCAGTACCCACAGCAGCTGGTGCTGCCAGGCGGTGGGTGAGACGACGATGGCCGCGCAGCCGGTGACGGCGACGGCGAGCAGGAGCTGTCCGTCGCGGGCGTAGCGCACGGCCCGGCTGACGCCGAGGACGGCGACGGCGGCTGAGAGCGCCAGGAACAGGGTGATCTCCAGCGGCCCGTCGAGGCCGAGCCGCAGCAGGGCGGCGTGCAGGGACTGGTTGGCGAGGTCGTCGGCGGGTCCGCCGAGGCCGACCCCGGCCAGATGGTGGACCCAGTAGGTGTACGAGTCGTGCGGCATCGCCGCCCAGGCCAGCACGGTGGCCCCGGCGAAGGTGGCGCCGGTCGCGGCGGCGGCCTGCTTTCGGCCGGTGAACCACAGCAGCGGCACGAACAGCAGCAGGGTCGGTTGGAGCGCTCCCGCGAGGCCGATGAGCGCGCCGCTGGAGCGCTGGCCGCGCACGGCGAAGCAGCCGAGGAGGACCAGCAGGACGGGGATGATGCCGGTCTGACCGAGCCAGAAGCTGTTGCGGACCGGCAGCGACAGCATCAGCAGGCTGACCGCGACGGGCGCGGCGAGCAGGGAGGTGCGCCGGCTGACCGGCTGCGGCAGCGCCCGGGCGGCGACCAGGCCGAGGGCGACGACCAGGAGGAGGGTGCCGAAGGTCCAGCCCCAGCCGAGCGTCTGCTCGGCGGACTTCGTCAGCGGTTTGAGGACGAGGCCGCCGAAGGGGGTGCCGGTGAAGCGGGTGGAGTCGTACAGGGAGCCGTTGACGTGCAGGACGCCGCCGGTGCCGACCCAGGTCTCCAGGTCGGTCAGCCGTTCGTCGCTGGGGGTGGTGAGGACGACGATGACCTGTCTCACGGCCAGGACGGCGGCGATGATCCACAGGCCGATCCGGGCGGCGCGCAGGCGCGCTCTCGCAGTGCCCACGGCCGTCGCTCCGAACGCATTCGCCGGTCGTCCGCTGTGCTGCTGCGCATTCGCCACGCCGAGTCGGCCTCCCGCCCCGTCGGTCCCGCGCATCGCGCGAGAGATGCCCGTTTACGAACCCTATGCGGCTCGCACCGCCCCTGGAAGAGACGCAGGCGACCGCGGATTCACCTGACATCCGCCTGCCTTTTGTCCGGATGACGATAGCTGTGACCGACTTCCGACGCTGGTACGCGGGGCGGTCCCGGCCACCCTCGCGCGGCCCGTGCGGGCCGGTTCTTGGCAGATGCGATCACTTGCCGCCCGGGAGGAAACACGTCCCCTGAACGAGTGAACGCCGAACCCTGGTTGCCCTCAACCGGGGGCGCGCTCAGGCTGGGAGGGGTGGCTGGAATCGTGCGGTTCGTTCGACACCCGAAGGGATCACCGGACTATATTCCTTAGGGACACTACTTAGATGCTCTAACTAGCCATGCGAAAGGCGCGGGTACATGAGCGAGTCGCACCTCTGGGACACCGTCGACGACTACTTCACCGCCCACCTCGCCCAGGACGACGAGGCGCTGCAGGCGGCCCTGCGCGACAGCGACGCCGCGGGCCTGCCGCAGATCGCCGTCAGCCCCACCCAGGGCAAGCTGCTGCGGTTGCTGGCGGAGATCCAGGGCGCGCGCACGGCCCTGGAGATCGGCACGCTCGGCGGCTACAGCACCATCTGGCTGGCCCGCGCCCTGCCCGCGGACGGGCGCCTGGTCTCCTTCGAGTACGACCCGAAGCACGCCGAGGTCGCCGTCCGCAACATCGCCCGCGCGGGCCTGGACAAGGTGGTCGAGGTACGCGTCGGCGCCGCCCTCGACCTGCTCCCCCGGCTCGCCGACGAGAACCCCGCGCCCTTCGACGTGGTCTTCATCGACGCGGACAAGGCGAACAACCCGCACTACCTGGAGTGGGCGCTCAAGCTCACCAGCGCGGGCAGCCTGATCATCGTGGACAACGTGGTGCGCGGCGGCCGGGTCGCCGACGCCGACGAGACCGCGCCCGACGTCGTCGGGACACGCAAGGCCATCGAGCTGATCGGCAGCCACCCGCGGCTCAGCGGGACGGCGGTCCAGACCGTGGGGAGCAAGGGCTACGACGGGTTCGCCCTTGCACGCGTGCTCGACTGAACCCGCCGGGGCGTATCAGACCTCGTGGTAGAAGCCGACGTTGATGCTGCGCGGAGCGGTGCGGTCGTGGACGACGATCTCACCACTGCCGCCCCTGGGAAGCCGGAAGCTGCCGCCGTAGGCGATCGCCTGGGCGTACTCACCGACGGTGATCTTGACCTCGGAGGACGGGTCGGGCTGCGAGCCGCGCAGCCAGGTCACCTGCCACACACCGTCGGCACCGCACTGGAACTCCAGGTGCACCCGGGAGACGAACAGCCAGTCGTCGGGAGTGTGCAGCCGGCACTGGGACTTGTCACGGCCCACGCGCAGCACGGCTCCCGGCTCGCTGGGCGCGTCGGCCATGAGCATGCCGGCCGTGGCACCCTCCTCCGCCGCGGTGACGGCGGCCATGGTGAGTTCGAGCACGTGCGTCCTCCTGAAGTGTCCTTGTTCAGCCGCCGCATGATAAATCGCCCGGCCCGACCGTGTCCGGCACAATGGAGTCATGACCGAGCGAAAGCCACCGGGCGTCCCGTTCGAGTCCTTCGTGGACAAGCAGATCCGCGACGCCGAACGGCGCGGTGACTTCGCCCGACTCCCGGGCGCGGGACAGCCCTTGCCGCCGGGCACCGACACCACGTACGACGAACTGTGGTGGATCAAGCAGAAGATGGCCCGTGAGGGCCTGGCGGTGCTCCCGCCCACGCTCGCCCTGCGCAAGGAGGCGGAGGACGCCCTGGAGGCGGCGCTCCAGGCTCCCTCGGAGTATCACGTCCGGAAGATCATCACCGAGGTCAACGCCAAGATCCGCGAGATGATGTTCAAGCCCCCGCCGGGACCCCCGCTCGGCAAGAAGCCGTACGACGTCGAGGACGTCGTACGGCTCTGGCGGGAGCGCGGAGGCGCGCGAAGGCGCGTAAGGCTCCCTCGGGCAGGCCGAGTGCGCCGATTCAGATGCGCATCAGCCGGTCGGCCAGCTCGCGGTAGTCCTTCAGCGCGAGCCGCAGTTGCTCGGTGTCGGTCGCGGACTCGTCGTCCTGCCAGGAGCCGCGCAGGGTCCGGCGCCGCCGGCTCAGCGCCTCCGTGACCCGCCCGGAGACCTCCTCCAGCACCAGGTCGGCCTCCTCGACGGCGGCCCGGGGCCGCTCCACGAAGTCGGACAGGGCGTGCTGGAGCCGCAGTTCGAGCTTGTCGCACTCCTCGCGCCGCATGAGCGGGGTGTGTTCCGGCATGGTCACTCAACTCCCCTGGTGCCGTGGCTGGTTGCGGCCGGACGGGCGTGCCTGCGATGACCGTGTCCGTCGGACCCGACCAGCTCGTCGAACAGGTGCCGCGCCTCGACCATGGCCTCCCGCATCTCCTCCGTACTGCCCTGGCCGCCGTCGGCCGCCGCACGGTGCACGCGCCGGTAGCCGTCGACATGACCGGCGTGGTGCACGGAGAGCGCGGAGACCTGCTCCTCGTACGCCCCGCCGTCCGGGAAACCGCGCTCCCCGGCGACGGAGGCGAGCAGCCGGTCGGCCTCGCCGACGGCCTCCCTCGGCGACTCCACGAACCGCTCCTGGGCCGCCGCCCAGCGCGCCTCGTACTCCTGCCTGCGCTCCGGCTCCAGCTCACGCTCCCGCAGGTCGCCGTGGCGCCGTACGCGCTCGGCGAGTTCCCGTTCGGCCGCCTTGGTGTCCCCGTCGTGCCGGGCCACCGTCCGCTCGTACTCGGGCCCGAAGCGCCGCTTCAGACCCCGCCCGTTTCCCTGCCCCCGGGCGCGCAGGGCGAGGACGGCCGCGCCGATGACGACGACCGCCGCGATCACGATCAAGGCAATGATCAGGCCAGTGGACATGGACGCCTTCCACAGTTCTCGACCCAACCGGTCTCCGTGCGAACCGGTACCGCCCCCGGGTAGCCCCGGCGGCGGTACTCAAACCGAACCGACGGACAATGCCCCCATGACCTGGACCATCACCACCGAGCCCCCCGCCTCCGCCACCGCCGGCGCGCTCTGGCGGGAGTACTACACGGAGGTCAGCGACCGCTGGTACCTGCGCTTCGAGGGTCACCGCACGGATCCGGCGGAGCTGGAACGGGAGATCGCGGCCCAGACCTGGGAGGAACTCACCCCGCCGACCGGCCGGTTGCTGGTGGCGAGGTACGGGGGCGAACCGGCCGGAACGGCGGGCGTCCACCTGCTGGACGCGCACACCGCGGAACTCAGGCGTGTCTACGTCCGCCCGGCCCACCGGGGCAGGGGCGGCGCCGAACTCCTGGTCCGGGCCGCCGAGGACGCGGCCCGCGCGATGGGCGCGACCCACATCGTCCTGGACACCCGCAGCGACCTGACCGAGGCCCGCGCGCTGTACACCCGGCTCGGGTACACGGAGACCGAGCGGCACAACGACGAGCCCTACGCCGAGCACTGGTTCCGCAAGGAGCTGGCGCCGGTCAGCTGAGCTGCGCGTGGGCGACGGCGTGGGGCTGTTCCCGCTCCGAGCCGCACAGTTCGGCGTTGAGCTCCTTGACCAGGGAAACCAGGTCGGTGGGCCGGTCCGGCCCCCACCAGTCGCCGAGGAGTTCGGCGAGGGAGTCCTCACGGGCCTGCGCCAGCCGCTCAGCGACCTCGCAGCCCTCATCGGTCAGTACGAGATCCGGCCCCGTACGCACCGCGAGCCGCCGCTCCTCCACCTGCCGGGCGGCGGCGAGGATGACGGCGAGCGGGACCGTACTGCGCTCGGCGAGCTGGGCGGGTTCGACCGAGCCGTACTTGCGGATGCGCAGCAGCAGCCAACTCGCCGCGGGCAGCAGGTCGTAGCCCGCCCGCTCGGTGATCTTGACGTAGATCTCGCGCCGCCCCTCACCCGTGCCCAGCACCGAGAGCGCCCGGCACACCTCGTCGTACGACGACCGCTCCACCGGGTTGCTGGCCAGCGTCTCGGTGATGTCCGGCGCGGTGACCGACCCGCGCAGCTTGTCCTCCTTCAGGAACCAGGCCAGCACGAAGCCGAGCAGGGCGACGGGGGCGGCGTAGAGGAAGACATCGGTGATGGAGGTGGCGTACGCCTCCACCGCCGCGGGCTGGAGCGAGCCGGGCAGTTCGGCGATCCCGCGCGGGTCGGACTCCAGCGCGTCCGCGGAGACGCCGGGCGGCAGTTGGGCGCCGCGGAAGGCGTCGGCGAGCTTGTCGTCGAGCCGGCCGACGAAGACGGAACCGAAGACGGCGACGCCGAAGGAGGCCCCGATGGACCGGAAGAAGGTCGCGCCGGAGGTGGCGACGCCCAGGTCCTCGTAGGGCACGGCGTTCTGCACGATGAGCACCAGCACCTGCATGACGAGCCCGAGCCCGAGCCCGAAGACGAAGAAGAAGGTGCTCATCACGCCGGTGGAACTGCCGACATCGAGCTGGTGCAGCAACAGCAGCCCGATGGCCGTGATCCCGGTCCCCGCGATGGGAAACACCTTCCACCGGCCGGTACGGCTGACGATCTGCCCCGAGACGGTGGACGCCAGCAGCATGCCCACCACCATCGGCAGCATGTGCACCCCGGACATCGTCGGTGTCACGTCCTGCACGACCTGGAGGAACGTCGGCAGATAGGTCATCGCCCCGAACATCGCGAACCCGACGACGAAGCTGATCACGGCGGCCAGGGTGAAGGTGCGGATGCGGAACAGCTTGAGCGGCAGCACGGGTTCGACGGCCCGCCGCTCGACGGCGACGAAGGCGACGGCGAGCACCGCGCCCAGCACGGCGAGCCCGACGATCTGCCAGGACCCCCAGTCCCAGGTGGTCCCGCCCAGGGAGGCGACGAGCACGAGACAGGTGGCGACGGAGGCGATGAGGAGGGTCCCGAGATAGTCGATGACGTGCTGTGCGGACCGCCGGGGAATGTGCAGCGCGAGCGCGATGACGACCAACGCGACGACCCCCACGGGCAGGTTGATGTAGAAGACCCACCGCCAGCTCAGATGCTGGGTGAACACCCCGCCCAGCAACGGCCCGAGCACACTCGTGGCCCCGAACACGGCCCCGAACAGCCCCTGGTACCGCCCGCGTTCGCGCGGCGGCACGAGATCCCCGACGATGGCCATGGACAACACGATGAGCCCGCCGCCCCCGAGCCCCTGCAGGGTCCGGAAGCCGATGAGCTGGGCCATGTCCTGGGCCATGCCGCACAGCGCGGAGCCGATGAGGAAGATGACGATGGCGAGCTGGAAGAGCCGTTTGCGCCCGTACTGGTCACCGAGCTTGCCCCACAGCGGCGTAGCGGCCGTGGAGGCGAGCAGATAGGCGGTGACCACCCACGAAAGATGCTCCATACCCCCCAGATCGCTGACGATGGTGGGCAGAGCGGTGGAAACGATGGTCTGGTCAAGGGCCGCGAGCAGCAGCCCGAGCAGCAGAGCACCGATGGGAACGAGCACGTTCCCCGGCACGCGTTCCTGGACCTGGCTGTCCCCTGCCATGCCGACCTCCCGAGTCCTCCCGAAACTCGACGCACCTTCCATCCTGGTCGGTGTGACCGGTTATGGCCTGTTGAATCCTGTGAAACGTGACGTTCCGGGGGGCGTGTCGATGACGGTGTGAAGTAAATCTGCATAATCTCTGGAGTTCGCGAGGGGAGTCGCGAGGGGAGGGACAAGCGCGTGACAGAGCAGAGGAACCATGGGTGCCCGGAGTGCGGGGCGCCCCGGGGAGCCGACGGCACCCCGTCCTGCGGCTGCACGGAACGAGCCGCCGAGGCCCTGCGCGACGCGCGCGAGGCCCAGGCGGCAGCGGCGGAGGACTTCAACCCGCTGCGCATACGTCCGTACGTGGACCTGGAGGGCAACGGAGAGGAACCGCCCGGGGACCCGGAGGCAACGATGGCGCTGCGCGCCCCGGCCGCGCCGCCCACCCCGGACCTGAGCCTGTTCGAACCGTCGACGCCTTCACAGCACCACCACCCGGAGCAGACCCAACCAACGGGCAACCGCCGCCGGGGCCGCATGCTGCTCATCGGCACGGCGGCGGCATCGGTGGCGGTCCTGGCGGCAGCGGGCATGGCCAGCGGCCTGTTCAACTACGAAACCCCGACGCGGGAGACGTCCCTCCCGGACCCGGTCAGGGCAAGCGTCCCCGACGAATCCCCGGAAACAACGCAGAAGTCGAACCCGAAGGGCGCGACCCCCACCCCGACCCAGACGTCGGCGTCCCCGTCCCCTTCGGAATCGGAATCACCATCACCGACACCGTCGGAGTCGAGCACGTCGGCCTCCGGCTCCCCGTCCCCCACGACCACGGAGTCGTCCCCGACCCCCACCCCGGCCAAGGCCTCGGAGGAGGCCCCGGCCGCACAGCCGACCACCCAGCCCTCCGGCCCGGTCCTCCGCCGCGGCGACAAGGGCCCCGAGGTAGTAGAACTCCAACTCCGCCTGCGCCAGCTCTACCTCTACAACGACGAAATCCACGGCAACTTCAACTGGCGCCTGGAAAACGCCCTGATGAACTACCAGTGGAGCCGAGGGGTGGGCCGAGAGTCCCTGGGCGTCTACACAGCGGAAACAAGGGCAGCCCTGGAGTCGGAAACAACGGAGCCATAGCGGAAGGCCCAGGCAGGCAAACCCAGCCCGTCCGGCACTTGAGAACGAGCCCCGTTCAAGCCCAATCCCACCCACCCGCAGGTAACCACGCAGGCCGGCAAACCCAGCCCGTCCGGCACTTGAGGACGAGCCCCGTTCAAGGCCATTCCCACCCACCCGCAGGTAACCACGCAGGCCGGCAAACCCAACCCGTCCGGCGCCTGAGGACGAGCCCCGTTCAGGGCCAATCCCGCCCACCCGCAGGTGACCACGCAGGCCGGCAACCCCAGCCCGTCCGGCGCTTGAGGACGAGGCCGTTCAGGCCGATGGGGGTCCAGGGGGCGCAGCCCCCTGGTGGGGTCGAAGGGGCGAAGCCCCTGGGGACGGGACGGGAAGGGGCGGCGGGGGCGAAAGACCAAACAGTCACCCCACGTACAACCGCACAACCCCTCCGTCAACAGCCACCCGCACCGACGTCAAATCCGGCACCACCACATCCGGCCCATGAACCCGAGCCCGATCCCCCACCCCCACAACCCGCATCCCCGCAGCCCGCCCCGCCTGAATCCCCGCCCCGGAATCCTCGAACACCACACAATCCCCAGGCTCGACCCCCAACTCGGCCGCCCCCTTCAAGAACCCCTCGGGATCCGGCTTACTGGCCCCCACACACTCCGCGGTCACCCGCACATCCGGCAGCCCCAACCCCGCCGCCCCCATCCGCGCGGTGGACAGCGCGACATCCGCGGACGTCACCAGCGCATGCGGCACACCCCCGGCCACCAACGAGGCCAGGAACTCCCCCGCCCCCGGCACCGGGACAACGCCCTCCACATCCGCCGTCTCCTGCTCCAGCATCCACGCGTTCTCCGCATGGTTCTGCGCCATGGGCCGCCCGGGCAGCAACAGCGCCATGGAGGCGTACCCCTGCCGCCCGTGCACGACCTTCATGACCTCGTCGCCGTCCAGACCATGGCGATCGGCCCAGCGCCGCCAGACCCGCTCCACGACGGCATCCGAGTTGACGAGGGTCCCGTCCATGTCCAGCAGCAGGGCACGGCAGGTGAGCACGGTGGTGGCCGACATCGGCAGCTCCAAGGCACAGGTCGCGGAAAGGACCGAGGGAAGCGCGGGAAAGGACAAGGTGGCCCCGCCCGCCGGTCAGGGAAAACGGACGGGATCCACTTTGTTCCCCCACGGTACAAAACCGTTCCATGATCCCGCCACTCCCTTCCCCGCGAACCCCACCCCGCAGAGCGCTCACCCCACAGAACACTCACCCCGCAAACTCAGCCCGCGATCCCCTCCCACAGACTCCACACCCCGAGCCCGATCATCAGCGCGGCCGCGATCTTCGTGATCAGCCTCAACGGCACCCGCTTCATCAGCGCCTTGCCACCCACGATCCCCAGCCCCGCCACGGACCACAGCGCCAGCACGGCCCCCAGCCCCACGGACAGCGGATCGTCGTACCGCGCGGCGAGATTCGCGGTCATGATCTGCGTGAGATCCCCGAACTCGGCGACGAGGATCAGCATGAACCCTGCCCCGGCCACCTTCCAGAAGGACTGGTCCTCCGGCCGACGGACCGCCTCCTCGCCGTCGTCCTTCTTCAGCAGCAGCATCGCGGCGCCGCCCAGGAACAGCAGCCCGGTCACCACCTGCACAGCCTGCTGCGGCAGCAGGGTCAGCACGCTCCCCGCCGCGACGGCGAGCGTGACATGCAGCGCGAACGCGGCGGCCACCCCCGCGAACACATACGACGCCCGGTACCGCGTACCGAGCACAAGCCCGGCGAGCGCCGTCTTGTCGGGAAGTTCCGCGAGAAAGACAAGGCTGAACGCGACCGCCATCACACTGAAGCTGATCAAGGTTCCTCAATCGGTCGGGGCTGCCCCACCGAGAGTGCTGGTCCTCTTCGCGAAAAAGACACCTCGGCACGGCAGCGCACGGTAAATGCACTGCTTTGCCGAAGGTCTCGCTGGCAGGACCCGTGATCCACGGGTCCGCCTCCGGGCGCCGGCTCAGCCGAGCTGAGCAGTATGTCGACGTTCCGGCGAAGAGCTACTCCCCTTCTGCACCGGCCATCCTACGCGATCGTTTCGCCGTAAACCTTGTCATGTCATGCACGCGTCACTACCTTCTCACGCAACGCTCATCTCCCCGCAACACGGCGTGGCGAGCATTCCCGCACCGGCACGCCAACACCCCCACTCCCCAAGGAAGTTCACATGTCGAAGTTCTACGCGCGTCGACGCGTGAGCACGGTCACCGTCCTCACCGGTCTCATAGCCTCGGTCGGTCTCTTCAACGGACCGACCGCCTCCGCCGCCCTGCCCACCCCGGTCAGCGCCGCCACCGCCCGCTCCTACCTCGCCTCGCTCACGGTGGCGACGGAGGACCGCACCGGCTACGACCGCGACCTGTTCAACCACTGGATCACCATCTCCGGCAGCTGCAACACCCGCGAGACGGTCCTCAAGCGCGACGGCACCAACGTCGTCACCAACTCCTCCTGCGCCGCCACCAGCGGAAGCTGGTACTCCCCCTACGACGGCGCCACCTGGACCGCCGCCTCCGACCTCGACATCGACCACCTCGTCCCGCTGGCCGAGGCCTGGGACTCCGGGGCCGACGGCTGGACCAGCTCCAAGCGCCAGGCGTTCGCCAACGACCTGACCCGCCCGCAGCTCCTCGCGGTCACCGACAACGTCAACCAGTCCAAGGGCGACCAGGACCCGGCCACCTGGATGCCCTCGCGCACCGCGTACCGCTGCACGTACGTCCGCGCCTGGGTCCAGGTGAAGTACTACTACGACCTGTCCGTGGACTCCGCCGAGAAGAGCGCGCTCACCAGCTACCTGAACGCCTGCTGACCCCGCGCGCGATCCGACGGCTCCGGAACCTGTCCACCGCCCTCCGTCGTTCCGTACCGTACGGGGCGACGGAGAGGGGATCACCGTGGCCGATCTCAGACTGGGCCCGCTGCTGAGGTACGCCGACGGATCGTCGGCGACCGTCTGGGTCGAGACGAGCCGCCCGTGCCTGGCCGAGGTGCGCGGCGGCTCGGGCGCCGGCGGCGAGTCCCGCACCTTCCAGATCGCCGGGCACCACTACGCGCTGATCGAGGTGGGCGGACTCACCCCGGGCACCGCCCAGCCGTACGAGGTGCTGCTCGACGGCGCCCGCGTGTGGCCACTGCCGGACTCCCCGTTCCCGCCCTCGGTGATCCGCACGCCGGCACCGGACGACGACACCGTCCGCGTCGCCTTCGGCTCCTGCCGCTGGGCCGCCCCGCCGGACGGCGGCCACGACCCGGTCGGACCGGACGCCCTGGACACCCTCGCCGCCCGGGTCGCGGCCGACCCCGAGGGCGAGCGCCCCGACGTCCTGCTGCTGCTCGGCGACCAGGTGTACGCCGACGAGGTCTCCGAGGACACCCACCGCTGGCTGGCCGCCCGCCGTGACCTGAGCGACCCGCCCGGCAGCCAGGTCGCCGACTACGAGGAGTACACCCACCTCTACTACGAGTCCTGGCTCGACCCCGAGGTCCGCTGGCTGCTCTCCACGGTCCCCAGTTGCCACGTCTTCGACGACCACGACATCGTTGATGATTGGAACACCTCGGCCTCCTGGCTCGCCGACATGCGGGCCACCCCGTGGTGGCAGGAGCGCCTGCTGAGCGGGCTGATGTCGTACTGGGTCCACCAGCACCTGGGCAACCTCAGCCCCGCCGAACTGGCCACCGACCCGCTCTACGCCGCCGTACGCCACTCCCCCGACGGGACCGACGAGTTGCGCGCCTTCGCCGCCCGCGCCGACGCCGATCCGGCTTCCGTGCGCTGGAGTTACCGGCGCGACTTCGGCCGGGTGCGGCTGCTCATGCTCGACAGCAGGGCCGCCCGCGTCCTCGACGAGGACAGTCGCGCGATGATCGACCCCGGGACGGCCGACTGGCTGCGCGCGCAGATCGAGGACGGGCGCGGGGACTACGACCACCTCCTGATCGGCACCTCACTGCCCTGGCTGCTGCCGCATCTGGTGCACTACGCCGAGGCGTGGGACGCGGCGCTGTGCCGGGGCGACAAGGGCGAGCGCTGGGCCCGGTTCGGGGAGCGGCTCAGGCGCGCGGCCGACCTGGAGCACTGGGCCGCCTTCCCGGACTCCTTCGAGGCACTGGCCGAGACGCTGCGCGAGGCGGGTTTCGGGCCCGGCGCACCGGCGACGGTGTGCGTGCTGTCGGGGGACGTGCATCACGCGTACGTGGCCGAGCCGTCCTGGCCCGAGGGCGCCGGACAGCCCGGGGCCCGGGTCGTCCAGCTCACCTGCTCCCCGGTCCACAACTCCGTCCCGTTCCACATTCGGCTCGGATTCCGGTTCGGCTGGAGCTCCCCCGCGCGGGCCCTGGGCCGGCGTCTCGCGGGGCACGGCGGAGTCCCCCGGCCGGGCTTCAACTGGCGTCGCACGGGCGGCCCTTGGTTCGGCAACCAGCTCATGACCCTGACCCTGAAAGGCCGTTCGGCCCGTCTCCGGCTGCAACAGGCCCGCCCGGAGAAGGACGGGGCCCGGCTGCACACGATCATGGAGCGCGAACTCGGCGACTAGGGACTGCCGTTGACGATTCATGGCCAAATGTTGAACTTGCAAGCACAGTGAGGCGTACCTAGCCTGAGGCTCACCGGAACTCCGTCCCCACGGCCTCCAAGGAGCCCCCCACATGACCGGACGCCTCAACAGCGCCCAGCCGTACGCCCTCGGCCTGTTCCGCATAGTCGTCGGCCTGCTCTTCACCTGCCACGGCGCCGCCTCCCTCTTCGGCGTGCTCGGCCGCCAGAGCGTCGAGACCGGCGCCTGGCCCAACTGGTACGCCGCCGTCATCGAGTTGGTCGGCGGCAGCCTGGTCCTGCTGGGCCTGGCCACCCGCGCCGCCGCGTTCGTCTCCTCGGGCGCCATGGCGTACGCCTACTTCAAGGTGCACCAGCCGGAGGCCCTGTGGCCGATCCAGAACAGCGGCGAGGGCGCCGCGATGTACTGCTGGTCGATGTTCCTGCTGGTCTTCACCGGCTCCGGCGCCCTCGGCCTGGACCGGCTCCTCGCCAGGCGCTCCTCGGCGCAGGGCGAACGGCCCCGGGAGCAGACGCCGGTGGCCGCCTGAGACACGACCGCGGCGCCCGTCCTCCGCAGGGACGGGCGCCGCGGTCGTCCTCCCGGACGGTTCAGGCCACCCAGCCGAACGGCACCGTGAAGCAGCCCGCCCGTTCCCTGCTGCCCGGCTTGTCGTGCAGGACGACGGAGGCGGCCTCCCCCTTGCGGAAGCCCCAGTTGTGCTCGGCCCGCGCCTGGCCCGCGCCGCGCTCGTCGGTGGTGAAGTCCAGCCACACCTCGTTCTCGGCGTTGACGTGGTGCGCCTCGGAGGACACCACGTGCTGGTAGTGCCCGCCGGACGCGGCGGGATCGGCGCCGCAGGGATTGCGGTGCACATGGACGCCGTACGCGTGCCCCGGCTTCAGGCCGCTCACCCGCAGCCGCACGCTCGTGGCGCCGCCGGCCGACATCCGCTGCTCGACCTCGATCCAGGCGGCCGCCGGGACCAGTTCCTGGTCGTACGTCAGCGCCGCCGAGGGGACGAAGGCGCCGGGCGGCGCGAACCGCGCGTCCGTGCGCATCGAATAACCGCCGGCGCCGTCACCACCACCGACGGCGAGCACGGCCGCCGCGAGGGCGCCCGCGCATATGCCTGCCACCATGATCTTCCTCACTTCACTGGATTCCGGAAAACCCCCTCTCCCGTGCTACGGGACACTTCACAGCCCCGCTCCCCGGGGACCGGCAGCCGGGTGAACATCACGTGTTGAACACACGGGACCCCTGTGAACCACGCGTCACGCTCCGCCGCGTACGCTGTACAACCACGGGGGAAACGGGGAGTCGGGGTGCTGGAGAGTTTCGAAAGTGTCGGATCACTGGCCGCAAGTCCATGGATCTACGGGCTGGTAGCCCTGTCGGTCCTGCTGGACGTGTTCCTGCCGGTGCTGCCCAGCGGCGTACTGGTCATCATGGCCTCGACCGCTGCGGCCCTGCCCGCGACCGCGGCGGCGGCCGGCCGCGCCACCCAGGTCCCGGACATCCTGGCGCTCACGCTGTGCGCCGCCACCGCGTCCGTCCTGGGCGATCTGGTGGCCTACCGCCTCGCCTGGCACGGCGGGCTGGACCGCGCCCTCGCCCGCTCCCGGCGGCTGACCCTGGCGCAGGAACGTCTCGGCACGGCCCTCTCGCGCGGCGGCGGCGCCCTGGTCGTCCTCGCCCGCTTCGCCCCGGCCGGCCGCTCGGTGGTCTCCCTCTGCGCCGGTGCCGCACAGCGCCCGGCCCGTGACTTCCTGCCCTGGTCGGCGCTGGCCGGACTGTCCTGGGCCAGCTTCAGCGTCGCGCTCGGCTACTTCGGCGCGCAGTGGATGGGCGCGGGCTGGGTGGCGACGGGGGTGTCCCTCGCGGCGCTGGCGGCGGTGGGCGCGGTGGCGACGTATCTGGTACGGCGCGAGCCCGCCTGAAGACGGCGCGAGCCCGTCTGAAGACATCGCGAGCGCGCCTGAAAAGGGCTGCCACGGCAGTCAATTCACCAACAACAGGGAATTCGGCCGCACATAAACAAAGGCAAGGGAGTTCGGATATCCCTTGCCACTCTTAACATATAGCGCATGGGGGGCCTTGCGGCAAGGCCCCCCATGTCCCGCACAATCGCTCATCCAACGCCAGTAGCTGCGGAAATGAGTGATTCGCGAAGTGAATGCCCCCTTGCTGCGCAGCGCGTTCGACCTTCCCGAGCGGCTCGCCGCCAAGGCCGATCCGACGCTGATCTCCGACGACGAACGGCACTTCGCTGCGATCGCGGAGAGCCTGGAAGAAACCATCAACGAACTGTCCGAGCAGCTGGCCGCCGCACTGCGGGCGCCCGGCGGCACGGGCCGCGCCGCGATGGACCGGGACGCGGAGGTGCACCGGCTGTCGGCCCGGCTGCGCGCCCTGCGCCGGTTCGGGCTCGACCTGGTGCTCGGCCGTATCGTCACCGCCGACGACCTCGAACCCCTGTACATCGGCCGCTTCGGCCTCACCGACCGCGACGGGCGACGGCTGCTCGTCGACTGGCGGTCCCCGGCCGCCGAGCCGTTCTTCGCCGCGACCCACGGCAACCCGCTGGGCCTGGTCAGCCGCCGCCGGTACCGGTGGACGAACGGCCGGGTCAGTGACTACTGGGACGAGGTCTTCACGGCCGACGGGCTGGAGGGCCACGCCGCCCTGGACGACCAGTCCGCCTTCATCGCGAGCCTCGGCACCAACCGCTCGGAGCGGATGCGCGACGTCCTGGCCACCATCCAGGCCGACCAGGACTCCATCATCCGCGCCTCCTCGCGCGGCGCCCTCGTGGTCGACGGCGGACCCGGCACCGGCAAGACCGTCGTCGCCCTGCACCGCTCGGCCTACCTGCTCTACTCCGACCCCCGCATCGGCCACCAGCGCGGCGGACTGCTCTTCGTCGGCCCGCACCAGCCGTATCTGTCGTACGTCTCCGACGTCCTGCCCAGCCTCGGCGAGGAGGGCGTACAGACCTGCACGGTGCGCGACCTCGTCGCCGAGGGCGCCGAGGCACCGGAGGAGAGCGACCCGGAGGTGGCCCGCCTGAAGTCCTCCGCGGACCTCGTGCGGGCGATCGAGAAGGCCGTCCGCTTCTACGAGGACCCGCCCACCGAGCCCCTGACCGTCACCACACCCTGGGCCGAGATCCGGATCACCGCCCGCGACTGGGCGGAGGCCTTCCAGGCGCCCGGCCCGAGCACCCCGCACAACGAGGCGCGCGAGCTGATCCGGGAGGAACTGGTCTCGATCCTGCTCGACCGGTTCGACGACCCCGACGGCATCGACGACGAGATCCCCCTCGACCAGCTGCGCCGGATGCTGCTGCGCGACGAGGAGGTCACCGGGACCCTCGACCGGGCCTGGCCGCTGATCGAGGCCGGCGACCTGGTCGGCGACCTCTGGTCGGTCCCGGCGTATCTGCGCCTGTGCGCACCCTGGCTGACGCCCGACGAGGTACGGCTGCTGCAGCGCAAGGACGCCCCGCAGGCGTGGACCGTCTCCGACCTGCCCCTGCTGGACGCGGCACGCCAGCGGCTCGGCGACCCGACCGCGGCCCGCCGCCGACGCCGCGCACAGGCCGTGCTGGAGGCCCAGCGCGACCGTATGAACCAGGTGGTGGAGAACCTGATCGCCGCCGACCACAACCTCGACGGCCTGATGATCCAGCTGCGCCGGGCCGACTTCCAGCGCAACCTGGTCGACGAGTCCGAACTGCCCAGCGCGGAACCGGACCTGCTCGCCGGGCCGTTCGCGCACATCGTCGTCGACGAGGCGCAGGAACTGACCGACGCGGAGTGGCAGATGCTGCTGCTGCGCTGCCCGTCCCGCAGCTTCACCATCGTCGGCGACCGCGCCCAGGCCCGGCACGGCTTCACCGAGTCCTGGGAGGAGAGGCTGGCGCGGATCGGCCTCGACCGGGTCGAGGTGGCCTCCCTCAGCGTCAACTACCGCACCCCTGCGGAGGTGATGGCGGAGGCCGAGCCGGTCATCCGGGCGGCGCTGCCGGACGCCAACGTGCCGACCTCGATCCGCAGTTCGGGCATCCCGGTCCGGTATGCCCCGCGCACGGACCGGGACGCGATCATCGAGGAGTGGCTCGCCACGAACGCCGACGGGGTCGCCTGCGTGATCGGCGACCCGTCCTTCCGGGCCCGGCCCCGGGTCCGGTCCCTGGCGCCGGAGCTGTCGAAGGGGCTGGAGTTCGACCTGGTGGTCGTGGTCGACCCGGAAGGGTTCGGCGGGGGCATCGAAGGCGCGGTGGACCGCTATGTGGCGATGACCAGGGCGACGCAGCGACTGGTGGTCCTGGGCTAGTCCGAGTCCTCCTGGGAGGACGTCCGGGCGTGCTTGGCCTGCGTCCGGGCCTCCACCCGGTCCTCAGGCGGGAGTTCCGACCAGAAGCGGTGCGTGCTGACGAACACCGCCAGCTCGTGCTCGCGGCGCCTGAGCTTCTCCACGGCTGCCTGCTCATCGGCGGTCCAGCCGGGAGAAGCGGGGCGCTCCACCTTCCGCCAGCCGTTGTCGTCACTGAAGCCGTCGAGCGGTTCCACCGACCAGGGCAGCCGCTTGAGCAGGGCCGACAGCTCGGCCCTGACCTGATGCAGCTCCTCCTGACCGGCGAGGAGGTCACTGGGAAAATCATAGGTCGTAGCCACGACCTCAATGGTACGCCTGTTCGATTTTTGGTCGCGAGTTGCTTCGCGTGGTTCATCCGAACGGGTGCGCGATCGGATGCGGGGGGCGAGGGCCGGTCGGATCGGGGCCCAGGGCCGGACGCCGGGCCCAGAATGAACCCATGAGCCCGAGCCCGCACTGGACCGCACGCCCCGAGACCACCGACGACATCGACGCCGTACGCGAGATCGTCCTCGCCGCGTTCGAAACGCCCCTGGAGGCCGACCTGGTCGACACGCTGCGCACCGACGAGGCCTGGATCGACGGCCTGTCGTACGTAACAACGGACGCCACCGGCACCCCCGCCGGCTATGCCCTCCTGACCCGCTGCCACATCGACGACGTACCCGCCCTGTGCCTGGCCCCGGTCGCCGTCCACCCCGCCCACCAGCGCACCGGCGCGGGCGGGGCGGCGATCGAGGCGGCCCTGGCGGCGGCGGCACGCCAGGGCGAGCGCTTCGTCACGGTCCTCGGGCACCCCGCCTACTACCCCCGCTTCGGCTTCACCCGGGCCTCCGCCCACGGCATCGGCGTCACCTTCGACGTCCCCGACGAGGCCCTGATGGCCCAGGCCCTGACGGACGCCCCGTTGCCGTCCGGCACGATCCGCTACGCCAAACCTTTCGGAGTCTGAGATGCGCAGCGAAGCGAAGGACGTGGACAGCTACCTGGCCGAGCTGCCGGAGTCCCGACGGGCAGCCCTGACCCGCCTGCGGGACCTGTGCCGGGCCGAACTCCCCGCCCACACCGAGGTGATGGCGTACGGCATGCCGGTCTACACCCGCGACGGCGAACCGGAGATCGCCTTCGCGTCGCAGAAGCAGTACATCTCCTTCTACCTGATGCTCGACGGCGTCCGGGAAGCCTTCGCCGACCGCCTGGCCGCGCAGGACATGGGCAAGGGCTGCCTGCGCTTCCGCAATCCCGAGGCGATGGACGAGACCCTGTTGCGGGACTTGCTGCGGGCGACGGCGAAGGCCCCCGGAAAAACCGGCTGAGCCGCTAGCTGCCCAGTTCCGCGACCACCCGCGTGGCAACCGGCACGGAAATCCCATGCCGCTCGGCGGCCCGGAGCAGCGCCCCGCCGATGGCGTCGAGTTCGAGCGGCCGCCCGGCCTCCGCGTCCCGCTGCATGGAGGACTTGGTGCCGGCCGGGAAGGCGTCGTACCGCGCGAGGGCCTGCGCCGGGTCCCCGGGCCCACCGCAGGCGCGGCTCACCGCGGCGGTCTCCTCGACGAGCGCGACGAGTTCGTCCCGGTGCCGGGTGCGGACGTCGCCGAGGGGAAGCGCGTACCGGGTGGTGAGGAGGGCGAAGGGCGCGAGGAAGGACATCTTGGCCCAGAGGACGCCGACCTCGTCGTCGAGGACGCGGGTGACGGGCCCGGAGGCCCGGAGCACCTCCCCCAGCGCCTCCAGCCGCTCCCGCGCGACACGGTCCCCGGTCAGATCGACCTCGCAGAACGGACTCCCGTGCTCGATGACTCCGGGCGCGACCCGGGTGGACTCGACGCGGATGACGCCGGGCGCGACAAGATCGTCACGGTGATGGGCACGCAGCATCGCCGGGTGCTCGACCCCGTTCAGGAACGGCACGAGGAGGGCGTCCCCGAGCACGTCGGCGGGCACGCGCCGGAGAGCGGCGTCGAGGGAGGTGTGCTTGACGCACACCAGGCAGACGTCAACGGGCTCCCGAAGCTCGGTATCGGCGTCCACGGCGGCGCTGAAGTCCCCGAAGACCCCACTGCGCACGGACACCCCGGACTGCCGCAGAGCCCGAACGCTCTCCTCCCCCGCGAGACAGACCACACGATGCCCGGCACGGGCGAGCAGCCCGGCCAGGAGCCCCCCGATCCCCCCGGGCCCGAGCACCGCAACACGAAGTACGGATCGATCGGTCATGACAAGTCACCCTCCCAACGGTCGGCCCCGCATTCGGGTGGCCGCCGAACAAGGATCATGACAGACGCTCGTTGTCAGTGCCGCGAGTAAGACTGGACTCATGTGCCGAAGCATCAAGACCCTCCGGCCCCCGGCGTTGCCCGAGGAGGCCACGGAAGCCGACATCCGGGCGGCAGCCCTCCAGTACGTCCGCAAGGTCTCGGGCTTCAGAGCCCCCGCGGCCCACAACCAAGAAGTCTTCGACGAGGCGGTGGACGCCATCGCGGAAGCCACGGCCAGACTCCTCGCAGGCCTGGAAATCCGAGGCCAGTCCCCTCGAAAGGCGAGCTAGGCCCCGCTGTGCCGGGTGAGACAGGTGTACATCAGCTCACCCTCCCACCCCCCGACCTCGGCGAAGTTCACGACAGCCGCCCGCGAGGGCGCCTCGCACAGGGGCGCGTCCGTGGTGAAGGCTGGCGTCAGCCCGGTCGGATCGAAGGGCAGCAGGTCGTGGCACTGGTACCCGGGAGCGTTCATCAACAGAATCGCCTCCCGTTCGGGCCCGGACGCACTCCCGGTGTACACGAGGCAGTACGAGGCCCCGGGGTCCCCACCGGTGGGCGGCGTCTGAATGACGCGCACCTGCTCCGGCCCACTGGGCGAGGGCTCGGCGAGAACGGAGGGCGGGGCCTCACTGGCAGCAGCCGAGGGCGAGGAGGACTCCCCGTTCCCTCCGAAGGAACCACTCGGCGAAGCACTCACCCCCGGCCCTCCCTGCGCCTGCGCCCCACGCCCCTGGAACAAGGCAACCCCGGCGCCTACGAGCCCACCCACCACGCCAACTCCCGCCACGACCGCCACCAAGGGCCACCACCGGGCCCGCCGCGTCGGCAGCCGCACCACCGGAATGTTGTCGAGGGTGTCCCCATTGTGAAAGCGAGCGAGCGCCTCCTCCTCGTCCGGCCGAAGCGGACGCTGCGGCTTGTCGTCGGGCACAGGTTCCCCCCTGTAGAGCACGCCACGGAAAGACCAGCAGTATCCCGCGCCCAAAGCAGCCCTACGCCCCACCTGCCGGAACTGAGGCCTCGACCGAGGCGTCCGAACCGGTGTGAAGGAAGAGATCAAAGCCCTCACCGGCTTCCTGGTAGCCGCCCTGGGCGCCACCGCGACACTGCTCGCCTGGGCTCCACTGGCACGGGTCAGCGTCGAGGGCGGGTTCGAAGGGGCACACCGGGACCTCAGCGTCCTGTACATAGACCTACCGCTCGTCGCCACGGGCGGCGCCCTGGTCCCCCTCACCTGCTGGCTACTCACCCTGCGCTATTCCCAGCGCCCCTGGCTCGCCGTCCTCACCACGGCCACCGCAACCGTCCTGGGCGTCTGGGCCCTCACCAGCTGGTGGACCCCGCACCAGGCCCCTGGCTTCACCGGCTGAAACGACGACGGCCCCCGGAGGAACTCCGAGGGCCGACCACCGGTGGGCGCGGACGGTTTCGAACCGCCGACATCCTGCTTGTAAGGCAGGCGCTCTACCCCTGAGCTACGCACCCTGGACAGGCCGTCAGCCTACATTGTCCCGGGCCCTGTGCCGCAATCCGGTATCCGGGCGGACAGGGAGTGACTCGCTCCCTGATGGACGTGCCCCGGACTCCTCCAGTGCTCATGTCGTGCGCGCTCACGCCTGCGACGGGAAAGTCACGGTCCGAACCGCGAACTAACCGGCCCGTGTGTTCGTCATTAACCGGTGGGAGAATGACAGCGCCGGGCAGGGCGGACCACAGCACGGGAGAGGGATGTGACGGCGACACCATCGCAGTCGGACTCGCCGTTGGTGTTGCGTGCACGTCGTGTGGTTGGGGACGCCGTGACTCTGCTCGCGTTGCCTCTTGTCGCCGCGCTCGTGTTGCCCGTCGCTTTCGCCGGGGGCGGTACGCGGCGCTGGTTCGGCGGGCGGGCGGAGAATCAGCGGGCGGAGGCGCAGGCCGCGAAGGACGACGCGGCGGCCGCGTTCTACGAGCTGGACACCGCCCAGCGTGACCTGCGGATCTCGATAGAGACGATCACCGCTGTCGACGACTCCCCCGCCGCCCGGCGTGCCGTCGCCGATTTCGAGGCGATCAGCCGGCGGATCGACGAGGTCAGTCATCAGTACATCCAGGCCGTGGATGCCCATGACCTGGATCGGGACGATCTGGAGGCCTCGGCCGCGGCGCGGGCCCGGACCGAGCTGACCAGGGCCAAGGACGAGCTGGCCAACGTCAAGCGGGAGCTGGATCGGTTCGCGGACGGGCTCGGGCCGCTGCTCGGCAAGGCCGAGACGCAGCTCGCGCGGCTCGCGCCCGCCGTGGAGCGGGCCCGGCAGGGGCTGCTGGCGGCCTCCAACGCCCTGGACGCCGTACGGGGCTCGGGGTTGAAGGCCGATGATCTCGCCGCCCGGCTCGCGACTCTGGCGCCGGAGCTGACCAAGCTGAACCAGGGTGCCGGGCAGCACGGGGTGCCGCAGACGCTGGAGCGGGCCGAGCGGGTCGCCCGGGAGGCCGAGGCCGTACGCGCGGAGGCCGAGCGGCTGCCGGAGCGGGCCGCCGAGATCGATCACCGGCTGGTGTCGCTGCGGACTCGGGCGCAGGCCCTGACCACGCGTTCCGAGCAGGTCGAGCCGGTGCTGAGCGAGCTGCGGCGGCGGTTCACGGTGGCCTGCTGGCAGGACCTCCAGGGGGTGCCGGAACAGGCCGGGGAGAACGTGCGGCAGGCCGAGCTGAAGCTGAAGGAGGCGCAGGCCGCACGGGACGAGCAACGGTGGCCGGACGCCACGGCGTTGCTGTCGACGGTGCGGGCGCTGCTCAATTCCACCGACGAGTCCGTCTCCGCCGCCGGTGACCGGCTGCGGCGGCTGAATGCCGTACAGAAGGATCCCGCCGCGGAGATCGACCGTACGCGGTTCGCGATCCGGGACGCCCAGCGGCTGGCCATGGCCGGGCGGAACACCCCGGATCCCCGGCACGCCCGGCCGCTCGACGATTCGGTCGCCCGGCTTGAGCGGGCCGTGGGCACGCTGGAGGGGCGGCATCCCGACTACTGGCACTTCCTGACGGAGCTGGAGGGGGTGCGGGAGACCGTGGCGCGGGTCGTCGCGCAGATACGGGAGGAGCGAGGGGCCTCGGGCGGCTGACCCGGTGGCCCGGCCCCGGTTAACCTGTGCGCATGCCTCGCTATGACTACCGGTGCCGGACCTGCGGTGACACGTTCGAAGTCAGCCGTCCCATGGCTCAGTCCTCCGACCCCGCGCAGTGCCCGGCGGGACATGACGACACGGTGAAGCTGCTGTCCACCGTCGCCGTGGGCGGTACGGCGAGCGCCCCCGCGCCCAAGGGTGGCGGCGGGGGCTGCTGCGGCGGCGGTTGCTGCGGCTAAGGCCTGCGGCACTGGCGTAGGAACTCCCGCAGAATCCGCTCCCCCGCCAGTACTCCCCGTTCCGGCAGGGCGCTGACGCCCGGTGCCGTCCACTGGGCGTCGGCGAGTTCGCCGTGCCCGGGGCGCCAGCCCTTGTCGGCGGCGAGGAGGAGGTCGGCGTCGAGGAGGGAGTCGCCGGCGGCCAGGGTGAGGTCGGCGCCGGTGCGGCGGGACAGTTCGTGCAGGGCCGCGCTCTTGGTGAGCGGCTTGGGGACGGCGTAGATCTTGCGGCCCTGGAGGGAGACGGTCCAGCCGCGGTTCTCCGCCCAGACGGCCAGTTCCTTCACCCATTCCTCGGGCAGCAGTTCCCGTTCCACGACCAGGTAGGCGAAGAGGTCCTCGGCGACCCGGTGCTTGCGGACCCAGGCGGGGTCGGCGGTCGCCATGAGGTGGGCGCGGATCTCGTCGAGCGGTGCGCACTCCTCGGCGAGCCGGGCGGTGACCCGGGCCTGCCAGTCGAGGTCGGAGACGCCGTCCACCAGGATGTGGCCGCCGTTCGCGCAGATCGCGTAAGTGGGGGGCGGGCCGGGGAGGTTGATGCGCTGGTACTGCTTGCGGGTGCGGGTCGTGGTGGGGACGAACAGCGCCGTGTCGCCGAGTTCCGTGAGCAGGTGGGCCGCTGTCTCCGTCATGAACGACAGCGGCTTGCTCTCGTGCACCTCGACGCAGAGCAGCCGGGGTGCCCGTGCGTCCGGCATGGTGAGGGCGAGGGCCGCCGAGGAGTAGATGAGTGTGCGGTCCAGGTCGCTGGCCACCAGCACCGGCATCAGGCGTTCACCGCCTTGCCGTCGGCGCCCGTCGCGCCCCGCGTGTACTTGGGGTGGATCAACCCCACGCAGGTGTACGGCAGTTCGGTGACCTCTTCCACCGGGACCCCTCTCTGTTCGGCCAGCAGGCGTACGTGGTCCAGGTCGGCGCCGGCGCCTGCGCGGGCCAGGATCTTCCACGGTACGCGACGCAGCAGGACGCGGGTGGTCTCGCCGACGCCGGGCTTGACGAGGTTCACGTCGTGGATGCCGAACTCCTCGCTGATGCGCTCGACTGCCGCCCAGCCCTCCCACGTTGGGGTCCGGTCGGCGGAGAGGAGTTCCTTGGCGAGGGCGTCGACGGCGTCGGAGACCTCGGTGAAGCGGGCGGCGACGGCGTCGAGGAAGGCGACGGAGACGTCGGCGCCGGCGAGTTCGCGGTAGAACTTCGCGCCGTGGAAGTCATTGGGGCCGACCAGGTCGGCGCGCAGCACGGTGCGCGAGATCAGGCCGGAGACGGTGGAGTTGAGGCAGGCGGAGGGGATGAGGTAGTCCTCGCGGGTGCCGTACGTGCGGACGCAGGAGCCCGGGTCGGCCAGTACGGCGATCTCCGGGTCGAAGCCGGTGATGTCCTCGGTGGCCTCGAACTCCTCGATGGCGGCGGTGAGTTCGCGGGTGATGGCGCCCTTGCCGGTCCAGCCGTCGACGAAGACGACGTCGCTGGGGTCGTGGTGGGCGGCGAGCCAGCGCAGGGCGTTGGCGTCGATGCCGCGGCCGCGGACGATGGAGACGGCGTAGTGCGGCAGGTCCAGGCCGTGGCGGTGCTGGGCCCAGCGGCGCATGAGGATGCCGACGGGGGTTCCGGCGCGGGCGAGGGAGACCAGGACCGGGCGGGGTGAGCGTTCGGCGAGGACGACCTCGGTGACCGCGCCGACGGCCTGGGCGAGGCGGGCCGCGGACTCCTCCAGCGCGGTCTGGAAGAGCTGCTGGTACTGCTCGCTGGGCTGGTACTCCACGGGCAGGGACTCGGCGTAGTGGGCGCCGCCGCTCTGGATGGCCTCCTCGCGTTCCTCGGTGGGTGCCTCCAGGGTGACGTCGGAGAGGTCCTGGAGGAGCCAGCCGACCTCCTCGGGGGCGTACGAGGAGAAGGCGGGGCCGCGCAGGGGCTCGGGCAGCATCGAGGGCCTTTCGGGTGCGTACGAGGGGACCACCACGAGGAGGACCTGCGCGGTGTGGGCCCGGAGCTGGGCGAGCAGGCCGTCGGGGGCGTGCAGTTCGGGGGTGTCGGCGGCGGAGTCGACGACGGCGACGACGGTGTCGAAGCCGGATCCGGCGACGTTGTAGGCGTAGCGGTCGCCGGGGCCGTCGGCGGGATTGTCGTGGGCGGGGAAGACCAGGCGGGTGCGGATGGCGTAGCCGGGGTCGTCGACGGCGAGGACCGGGGAGCGGGTGGTGGTGGAGTAGCGGATCTCCGCGTCGGTGATCTGCTCCAGTTCGCGGGCCAGGCGCAGGGGGGCGTACATCAGCTCTTCGAAGCCGAGGACGTGGACGCGGCGGGCGTCCTCGGGGAGGGCTTCGGCGAGGCGGGCCGCCATGGCGGGCAGGGCGTTCTCCAGGCGTATTCGGTGGGCCTGGGTGAAGCCGTGGCGTCCGCCGTCGGGCAGGCCGTGCGGCCAGTGCAGGTCGACGCGGCGCACGGCGGCGGGCCGGTGTTCGGCGAGTGCGGGGGTGTGGGGTTGCTCGTGCTGGGCGACGAGGGCCTGGCCCTTGTCCAGCACGCCGTCCGGCAGGGTGACAGTTCCGGAGGCGGCGGCCACGAGGTCGACGCGGGCGCCTATCTCCCGTGCGAAGGCCTCCAGGCGCCGGGTGTCCTGGGGCGAGCGCATGTCGACCAGGGCGACGACGACGTACCGGCGCCTGGGATAGCGCTCGTGGAGGTCGCGGATGGTGTTGAGGACGGTGTTGCCGGTGGAGAACTCGTCGTCGACGAGGACGAGCGGGCCGTCGCCGAGCAGCAGGGTGGGGTCCTCGGGGAGCAGCAGGTGCGAGGTGGCGTGGCTGTGGGACTCCTCGAAGCCGCCCGCGGGGGCGACTCCGGGGACGGGGCGGCGCGTGGAGTGCAGGTAGGGCGCGGAGCCGACGCCGTCGGCGACGGAGTGGCCGAGTCCGGTGGCGGTCTCCGCGTAGCCGAGGACGACCGCCCGCGCGGCCTCGTCGGCGCCCAGCAGCTCCCGCACCTGGCGGCCGAGGGTGAAGCCGTGGCCGTAGACGACGGTGGGGGACTGCGGGATGTGTTTGCCCAGTACGTGGGAGACCAGGAGGTGGGCCCGCTTGGGGTTGCGGCGCAGGGCCAGCCCGAGCAGGTCCTTGAGGGTGTCGTCGCCCTCCAGTTCGACGCCGAGCCGCTGGGCGACCCAGGTGCCGGACCAGACCCCGTTGTTCACTGCGTTGTTCATGCGTCCCTTGGTTGTCGGTGGTCAGCCGGGGATTCCGGCGGCGAGCAGCTCCACGAAGCCCACGTCCTCGTTGGCCACTCCGAAGACCTCGGCGCGCAGCATGGTCCGCTCGGCCCAGGCGCGGTGCGGCTTCACCTCGTTCATCTTGTTCGTGTACTGCGAGCGCAGCACGCCTCCGCCGCCGCTCTCGGGGCGCAGGATGTCCTGGGCGTCGCTGAACTCCTCGTGGCTGACGACGGACAGCGCGTGCACGGGCAGGACGTGGGAGGGGTGGATGCAGGTCTTGCCGGTGAGGCCGTTGGCCTGGTCGAGGGCGATCTCGCGGAGCAGTCCGTCCATGGCGTGCTCGATGAGGGCCTCGCGCAGTTGCTCGGCCTGGCCCTCCAGGAAGGGGCTGCGGCGCAGCTGGGGCTTGAACATACGTTCCTGCGCGCGGAAGTACTCCCACACCGGGCCGGTGACGGTGAAGCCGGTGCCGTCGGCGCGGCCGAGCATGTTGACCACGTCGGCGATGACGGAGGCGACGATCTGGACGTCGTACGCCGTCATGTCGGGAGCCCGGCGCAGACCGTAGGAGGAGCAGAAGTCGGTCACGCCGAGGCGCAGCGCGAGCACTCTCTCACGATACTTGTCGACCGCCCGGAAGATCCCTTCCAGGGTCTCCACGCGGGACTCGCGGAAGAGCAGCTCGGGCGATTCCAGCACGGGCATGGCGAACAGGCGTCGCCCGCTCATGACCTCGGCGCTCGCGAGGGCCTCCAGGAACGGGATGCCGCGTTCCTCGGTGAACTTGGGCAGCACGAAGCCGGAGAGCAGGGCGATGGTGGGGCCGAGGCGGTGAGTGAGGTCGGGGATCTGCTCGGGTGTGCGCACCCGGATGAACAGCAGCGGCAGGGCGGACCGGTCGCCGGTGGCGAGGTCGGCGAACTGGTGTACGAGGTTTTCCTCGCCCGCGGCCACGTCCTCGTCGCCGATGGAGTCCTCCAGGCACAGCACCATCGACACGACACCGCGAGCGGCCTGCTTGCGGACGTCGTCCGCCAGCCGGGGCCGGGTGGCCGGGCTGTACAGGGTGGCTCCCAGGGCGGCGGCGAGCAGCCGGGCCGGGGAGTCCGCATCGAACTCGCACGGCTGCTGATGGAAGAGGCGACGCCGCACCTCAGGGGCGATGTGCCCGAAATGACGCATAAAACTCCCCCGTGGTGGCTGAGCGACCCCTGTGAACCGTTCGCAGGTGGCCGGTAATAGTACGTAGATACCTCTGTCAGGGGTTCCCGCCGGGCATGAATTTCTGGTAACGCGGCTGTGGACACGGTGCGCTGATCATGTACCCCCGCGTTGTCGTGATCACTACCGAGAGGGCAGGATGACCGCATGACGCACGCGATGCTGAAGGGGTCGAACGTCCCGCTCGAAGCCACGACTGTACGTGCCGTGCTCCGGTGGACGCCCGGGCAGGGGGTCCCGGATGTCGACGCCTCGGCGCTGCTCCTCGGCCCCGACGGTCGGGTGCGCTCCGACGAGGACTTCGTCTTCTACAACCAGCCCCGACACCCCTCCGGGAAGGTCTGGCGGCTCGGCAAGAAACGGCTGGCCGAGGGCCTCACCGACACGATCCAGACAGACCTCGCCGGTGTCGAGCCCGACGTCAGCCAGATCTACCTGGTCGCATCGGCGGACGGCGCGACCTTCGACCTCGTACGGTCGCTGCGCATCCTGCTGTACGACGCGTCCGTCGCCGACGGCGAGCCGCTGCTGTACTTCGACATCAAGCCGGAGACGGGCAAGGAGACCGCGCTGATCTGCGGCGAGCTGTACCGCCGCGGGGAGGGCTGGAAGTTCCGCGCCCTGGGCGAGGGCTACTCCAACGGTCTGAAGGGCCTGGCCACGGACTTCGGCATCTCGGTGGACGAGTCGGAGGAGGCGGCCGCCGCCGCGCCAGAGGAGCCCGCGGAGGAGCCGAAGTCGCAGCCGCTGCCGCCGGAGCAGCCCACGACCGTGGTCCCCCCGCAGCCCGCGTACGGCTACCCCCAGGCTCCCCAGACCCCGCAGGCCCCGCCGCCCACCACCCAGCCGGCCTACGGCTACCCCCACCCCACCGCCCAGCCTGCCCAGGGCGGCTACGGCTACCCGCCCGCCCCGGCGCCGGTCCCGGCCCCGGTCCCGGCGGGCGAGTTCCGCCTGCCCCCGCAGGGTCCGCAGTTCATCGGGCGGTAACGGGGCCAGGGCGGGTCAGCGGTCCGCCTTCGTCTTGTAGCCGCGGCCCCACTGCAGGCCCCAGCCGTACAGACGGTCCAGTTCGGCCTGGAAGCCGTAGACGAACTTGACCTCCCGGCGGACGATCAGTTCGCCCTTGACGTTCTCGATCATCACCACCGCGCAGGAGCGGGCCAGGGGGTGGCGTTCGTCGAGGCCGATCTCGATGCGGGGGCCGTTGCTGGGGAAGAGGGTGACCGTGGCCTCGGTGCGGTCGAAGGCCGGCGTCTGGTCGTAGATGTAGACGAAGACCAAGAGCCGCTTGATGTGCTCGCGCTGGTCGAGGTTGATGTACATCGTCTCGCCGGAGGCCGAGCCGAACCGGTCGTCGCCGCTGAGCTTGACGTACGGCGGTGAGTTCACATCGCCGAGCAGGCCGCCCAGCGGCTGGACGACGCCCTTGGTGCCGTCCGCCAGCTCATACAGGCACCCCAGGTCCAGGTCGACATTGACCATGCTCTGGCTGTGCGCGACGACCTCCGGCGGCTTGAGCGCCTTGAACGGGTGCCGCAGCAGGCTCTCCCGCTGCGGCCCGCCTATGTCGGAGCTGCGCATCCGCCAGTTCAGATTGATCCGCAGATGACCGGTGGCCGCGTCCTGCTTGGTCAGCGAGACCTGACCGTGCCGCTTGGTCAGCTCGATCGCGTTGCTCGACGCACTTCCCGAGTCGAACTGCGGGCTGCGCCCACGCCACAGCAGCCCGTCCAACAAGCCCATTCCCGCCCCCACACGCCGGTCAAGCAAGGAGAACGGGGCGGCCGGAGACCGGCCGCCCCGTCAAGAAGCGTTCCTCATACCGAGTGGTGTCACACCCCGGACGAGACCTCAGTCCTGTCCGAGGCCTCCGCTTTTCCCTCGGCCGCCGCGAGCGCCCGGTTGCGCCGCACCGAGGACCAGAAGGACCAGGCGATCAGAATGACACCGATGGAACCGGTGATCAGCTCGCTGATCTGGTACTGGATGGTGACCAGCAGGATCACGGCCAGGGCGCCGATGGCGTAGTGCGCGCCGTGCTCCAGGTAGACGTAGTCGTCGAGGGTGCCCTGGCGGACCAGGTAGACGGTGAGCGAACGGACGTACATCGCGCCGATGCCCAGACCCAGCGCCATCAGCACGATGTCGTTGGTGATGGCGAAGGCGCCGATCACGCCGTCGAAGGAGAAGGACGCGTCCAGGACCTCCAGGTAGAGGAACATGAAGAACGCGGCCTTGCCGGCGAGGGCGACCGCCGAGCGCGGCTTGCCCGTGCGCGCGGCCTCCTCTTCCTCCTCGTGCTCGCGCTCCTCCTCTTCCTCCAGCTTGTCCTCGAAGTAGCCGGAGAGACCGCCGACCACCATGTAGGTGATCAGACCGCCGATACCGGAGAGCAGAACCGTCTCTGCCTTGTCCGCGCTGCCCGCGTGCAGATGCGCGTGGGTCGCGAAGGTCATGGCGCTGATGAGCAGCACCACCAGCGCCACGCAGACCGACAGCATGTCGACCTTGCCGAGCTTGGCCAGCGGCCGCTCCAGCCAGGCGAGCCACTTGATGTCCCGGTCCTCGAAGATGAAGTCCAGGAAGATCATCAGCAGGAACATACCGCCGAAGGCGGCGATCGCCGGGTGGGCGTCCGTGACGAGCTGCTCGTAACGGTCCTTGTCGGTCAGCGCCAGGTCGACGGCCTCGATGGGGCCCATCGAGGCGCTGATGGCGACGATGACGACAGGGAAGACCAGCCGCATACCGAAGACGGCGATCAGGATGCCCACGGTGAGGAAGATCTTCTGCCAGAAGGCATTCATCTTCTTCAGGATCCCGGCGTTGACCACCGCGTTGTCGAAGGACAGCGAGATCTCAAGGACGGAGAGGATCGCCACGATGCCGAAGGCGGTCCACCCCCCGAAGAGGACCGCTGCGACGAGGCCGAGCGCGGTGACCGCGAACGACCAGCCGAAGGTTTTCAGAACCACTGGCTACCCAATCCTGTATGTACGGGTCTCCCCCGTGCCGTACTCGGCTTTACGAACTTTTGAAGCCGCAGTGTAGTCGTCAGTCCCTCGAACCCCAGGGGCCCCCGACTTTTGCTCATAACGCGTTACGAGCGTTGCCAACGCGTTATGAGACGTTGACCCCGAAGTCCAGGGCGATTCCCCGCAGACCGGACGCGTACCCCTGGCCGACCGCCCTGAACTTCCACTCGCCCTGGTACCGGTAGAGCTCACCGAAGATCATCGCCGTCTCGGTGGAGGCGTCCTCGCTGAGGTCGTAACGGGCGAGCTCCTGGCCGTCGGCCTGGTTCACCACGCGGATGAACGCGTTGCTGACCTGCCCGAACGTCTGGCCGCGCTCGTCGGCCATATGGATCGAGACCGGGAAGACGATCTTGTCGCACTGGGCGGGCACCTTGGACAGGTCGATCAGGAGCGATTCGTCGTCGCCGTCACCCTCACCCGTGAGGTTGTCACCGGTGTGCTCCACGGAGCCGTCCGGGCTCTTGAGCTGGTTGTAGAAGATGAACCACTCGTCCCCCATCACCCGTCCGCCGCTGCACATCAGCGCGCTGGCGTCGAGATCGAACGGGGCTCCGGTGGTCGAGCGCGCGTCCCAGCCGAGCCCGACCATCACCTGGGTGAGGTTCGGTGCGGCCTTGGACAGGGAGACGTTGCCCCCCTTGGCGAGCGTGACGCCCATGATGCTGGTCCTCCCCAGGTCAAGCTTCTTTGGTTGTTTCCCTGCACGTCCGGCGCCGCACGCAAACCGTGCGGCGCCGGGCGGTTGGAGCGCGGGTGGTGACGCGGCTCAGACGTTCACGCCGAAGTCCTGCGCGATACCGCGCAGGCCGGAGGCGTAGCCCTGGCCGATGGCGCGGAACTTCCACTCCGCACCGTGCCGGTAGAGCTCACCGAAGACCATCGCGGTCTCGGTGGAGGCGTCCTCGCTGAGGTCGTAGCGCGCGATCTCGGCGCCACCGGCCTGGTTCACCACGCGGATGAACGCGTTGCGGACCTGGCCGAAGGACTGCTGCCGGTTCTCGGCGTCGTAGATCGATACCGGGAAGGTGATCTTCTCGACGTCGGCCGGGACGGCGGCGAGGTTGACCTTGATCTGCTCGTCGTCGCCCTCGCCCTCACCGGTGAGGTTGTCACCGGTGTGCTCCACGGAGCCGTCCGGGCTCTTGAGGTTGTTGAAGAAGACGAAGTGCGCGTCGCTGGCGACCTTGCCGGAGCTGTTCAGCAGCAGCGCGCTGGCGTCCAGGTCGAAGTCCGTACCGGTCGTGGTGCGGACGTCCCAGCCCAGACCGACGATGACCGCGGTCAGGCCGGGGGCCTCCTTGGTCAGCGATACGTTGCCGCCCTTGCTGAGGCTGACTCCCACGAGTCCTCCATTGGTGTTCAGGGGCGGGGAGCCCCGCCGTGCGTGTGATATCGGATCAACGTGTCGATCCTAGTGAGGGGTTCCCGTGGCACGCAGGCCCTGGAACCGAAGAATCACAGGGTGTCGAGCGCCTGGACGTACTCGTTCAGGTCACGGGCGTCCGGCAGGGCGTTGACGACGGTCCAGCGGACGACGCCCTCCTTGTCGATGACGAAGGTGCCGCGGACCGCGCAGCCCTTGTCCTCGGCGAAGACGCCGTAGGCGCGGGAGACCTCGCCGTGCGGCCAGAAGTCGCTCAGCAGGGGGTAGTCGAGGCCCTCCTGCTCGGCGAAGACGCGCAGGGTGTGGATGGAGTCGTTGGAGACGGCGAGCAGCTGGGTGTCGCGGTCGGTGAACTTCGGCAGGTTGTCCCGCAGCTCGCACAGCTCGCCGGTGCACACGCCGGTGAAGGCGAACGGGTAGAAGAGCAGCACGACGTTCTTGTCGCCGCGGAAGTCGGACAGCTTCACGGTCCGGCCGTGGTTGTCCTTGAGCTCGAAGTCGGGGGCTTTGTCGCCGACCTGGATGGCCATCTGCGGCGGGTCCCTTCGGTGAGGCTGTTCGGGTGGTCGTAGCCCACCCTACGCAGGGATCACCGAAGGCCTGCGGACGGGCCGACCGGAGTCGGCCCGTCCGGTGTGCCGGGCCAGGGCCTGACGACAGGCCCCAAGGGCTACTTCTTGCCGGACTTCGCCGCCTTCGGCGTCACCAGCCGGCTGCCGCTCCAGTCCTTGCCGACGCTGACGCTCTTGGACGCGGACAGTCCGGCCGTGGTGGCGGCTTCGGAGATGTCGCTCGGCTCGACGTAGCCGTCACGTCCGGTCTTCGGCGTCAGCAGCAGGATCGAGCCGCCCTCCTCGATGTACGTGATGGCGTCCACCAGCGCATCCGTCAGGTCGCCGTCCTCGTCGCGGAACCACAGCACCACGGCATCGGCGACGTCGTCGTAGTCCTCGTCCACGAGGTCACTTCCGATGACCTCCTCAATGGCCTCGCGGAGTTCCTGGTCTACGTCTTCGTCGTAGCCGATCTCCTGGACCACCTGCTCGGGCTGGAACCCCAGCCTGACGGCAGGGTTCGTCCGCTCCTCCGCGTGGTCCGCGGTCGCGCTCACGGGTTGCCTCCAGATCATGTCTTCGGGAATAACTCAGCCACGCGCGTGCGCGAAGCATTGGCCGTAGTCCACACGGGCGGGACGGATCGCGCAAGTACCCGGCCGTGCGGACCGCCGAAACGGTGACGTTCCGTGCCGTGTCACCCCAACCAGCGTCATCACGTCACACCCCAAGGTGACACACGCCACACCGTTCTGCCCTCTTTGCGGTTTTGAGAACCCTCCGAGGGGACCACGCTTGGATTACCTCGCAGTAGAGATGACGTTTGCCGTCCCGAGGTACACGATGGGGATCGGCGCAGACAGAGCAAAACACCGGAAACAAGCCCTGAAGCAAGCCGAAGCAAGCCCCGAAAACCAGCCCTCTGACAGGTAAGGACCAGCGTGGCTTCCGGATCCGATCGCAACCCGATCATCATTGGCGGCCTTCCGAGTCAGGTTCCTGACTTCGATCCCGAGGAGACCAAGGAGTGGCTCGACTCCCTCGACGCCGCTGTCGACGAGCGCGGGCGTGAGCGGGCCCGCTATCTGATGCTCCGGCTGATCGAGCGGGCCCGCGAGAAGCGCGTGGCCGTGCCCGAGATGCGCAGCACGGACTACGTCAACACGATCGCGACCAAGGACGAGCCGTTCTTCCCCGGCAACGAGGAGATCGAGCGCAAGGTCCTGAACGCGACCCGCTGGAACGCCGCGGTGATGGTGTCCCGGGCCCAGCGCCCCGGCATCGGGGTCGGCGGGCACATCGCCACCTTCGCCTCCTCCGCCTCCCTGTACGACGTGGGCTTCAACCACTTCTTCCGCGGCAAGGACGAGGGCGACGGCGGCGACCAGGTCTTCTTCCAGGGCCACGCCTCGCCGGGCATCTACGCCCGGGCCTTCCTGCTGGACCGGCTCAGCGAGCAGAACCTGGACGCGTTCCGGCAGGAGAAGTCCAGGGCGCCGCACGGGCTGTCCTCGTACCCGCACCCGCGGCTGATGCCGGACTTCTGGGAGTTCCCGACGGTGTCGATGGGCCTCGGCCCGATCGGCGCGATCTACCAGGCGCGGATGAACCGCTACATGGAGGCGCGCGGGATCGCGGACACCTCCAAGTCACACGTGTGGGCGTTCCTGGGCGACGGCGAGATGGACGAGCCGGAGTCGCTCGGCCAGCTGTCCATCGCCGCGCGGGAGGGCCTGGACAACCTGACCTTCGTGGTCAACTGCAACCTCCAGCGCCTCGACGGGCCGGTGCGCGGCAACGGCAAGATCATCCAGGAGCTGGAGTCGATCTTCCGGGGCGCCGGCTGGAACGTGATCAAGCTGGTCTGGGACCGCAGCTGGGACCCGCTGCTGGCGCAGGACCGCGACGGCGTGCTGGTGAACAAGATGAACACCACGCCGGACGGGCAGTTCCAGACGTACGCCACCGAGACCGGCGCGTACATCCGTGAGCACTTCTTCGGTGACGACCACCGGCTGCGGGCGATGGTCGAGGGGATGACCGACGACCAGATCCTGCACCTGGGGCGCGGCGGCCACGACCACCGCAAGATCTACGCGGCGTTCTCGGCGGCCAAGGCTCACAAGGGCCAGCCGACGGTGATCCTGGCCAAGACGATCAAGGGCTGGACGCTGGGGCCGAACTTCGAGGGCCGCAACGCCACGCACCAGATGAAGAAGCTGACGGTCGACGACCTCAAGCGCTTCCGGGACCGGCTGCACCTGCCGATCCCCGACAAGGAGCTGGAGTCCGGCGCGCCGCCGTACTACCACCCGGGTCGGGACAGCGAGGAGATCCAGTACATGCACGACCGGCGCAAGGCGCTGGGCGGGTATGTGCCGACCCGGGTCGTGCGGGCGAAGCCGCTGCCGCTGCCCGAGGACAAGACGTACGCGACTGTGAAGAAGGGTTCCGGTCAGCAGTCCATCGCCACCACCATGGCTTTTGTCCGGCTGCTGAAGGACCTTATGCGGGACAAGGAGATCGGCAGGCGGTTCGTGCTGATCGCGCCGGACGAGTACCGCACGTTCGGCATGGACTCCTTCTTCCCGAGTGCGAAGATCTACAACCCGCTCGGGCAGCAGTACGAGTCGGTGGACCGGGAGCTGCTGCTGGCGTACAAGGAGGCCCCGAACGGGCAGATGCTGCACGACGGCATCTCCGAGGCGGGCTGCACGGCCTCACTGATCGCGGCGGGCTCGGCGTACGCCACGCACGGGGAGCCGCTGATCCCGGTCTACGTCTTCTACTCGATGTTCGGTTTCCAGCGCACCGGTGACCAGTTCTGGCAGATGGCGGACCAGCTCGCGCGCGGTTTCGTACTCGGCGCGACCGCGGGCCGTACGACACTGACCGGCGAGGGCCTCCAGCACGCCGACGGCCACTCCCAGCTGCTGGCGTCGACCAACCCGGGCTGCGTCGCCTACGACCCGGCATTCGGCTACGAGATCGCGCACATCGTCAAGGACGGTCTGCGCCGGATGTACGGGCCGACGGCGGACGGGAAGCCCGGCGAGGACGTCTTCTACTACCTCACCGTCTACAACGAGCCGATCCAGCACCCGGCCGAGCCGGAGAACGTGGACGTCGAGGGCATCCTCAAGGGCGTCTACCGGTTCAGCGAGGGCACGGCGGGCTCGATCCCGGCGCAGATCCTCGCCTCCGGTGTCGCGGTGCCGTGGGCGGTGGAGGCGCAGAAGATCCTCGCCGAGGAGTGGAACGTGAAGGCCGACATCTGGTCGGCGACCTCCTTCAACGAGCTGCGCCGCGAGGCCGTGGCCTGCGAGGAGCACAACCTGCTGCACCCCGAGGAGGAGCAGCGGGTGCCGTATGTGACCCGCAAGCTGTCCGGGGCGCAGGGTCCGTTCGTGGCCGTCTCCGACTGGATGCGCGCGGTTCCGGACCAGATCGCCCGCTGGGTGCCCGGCCGGTACCAGTCGCTGGGCGCGGACGGCTTCGGCTTCGCCGACACGCGGGGCGCGGCGCGCCGGTACTTCCACATCGACGCGCAGTCGATCGTGGTGGCCGTGCTGACGGAGCTGGCCAAGGAGGGCAAGGTCGACCGCTCGGCGCTGAAGCAGGCGATCGACCGGTACCAGCTGCTGGACGTCTCGGCGGCGGACCCGGGCGCGGCGGGCGGCGACGCGTAGCGCTGCGCGGCTGAGCCGCCGAAGGGCCGGAGGCAAAAGCCTCCGGCCCTTCGGCGTCCGCGCCCGATACGAACATCGGGGCGCCGGGTGAAGAAGACCCCCGCCGCTTCACATCGGCCAGGGACCCGCTAGCCACAGCAGGGCCAGCAGTGTGTCGATCGCGCCCAGGACCACGGCGATCAGGGCCGGGAGAGGGCGCTTGCCGGACCAGGTGCGGTCCATCGCGAGCCAGCCGCAGAGGACGGCCGCCGGGCCCAGGACGAGGCCCAGGGTGAAGAAGCCGGCCACCGCGCAGATGACGCCGATGACGCCGAGGGTCGCGCGATCCGGCCCGGACCGTGACCGTGTGCGGCCACGTGTGCGGGGGTGCCTGCGCGTTCCGTTTCCGAAGCCCGCCATGGAACTCAACTCCCGGGAACCGGTCGTGGGTTGGATTCGGTTCCCCGCGCGGGTACCCAGTGGGGAGGAGTTACTCCTCCTCAACTCCCCCTGGTCCTCCGGCCGGCGGCGCGCTGTCCCCCTCCGGCAGCGCGCCGCAGCACCGGGCACCCTTGCCGTACGAACGTGCCCGAGGAACATGCCGTACGGAGGGCTTGACCCACTGTGAACCGCGGCGCGTGCCGGGATCGAGGAATCTTTAGCTTTGTCACCCTGATAGGGGAAAGCCGGGTGAAACCCCTTGCCCGGAGCGGGCCTTAGATATGCGCGGCGCCCGCTCCCGCCTCCGCGTTCTCGCCCCGCTTGGTCAGGAACGCGACCGCGACGGCGACCGCCGCCACACCGGCCGCGACCAGCGACGCGAGGCTCATGCCGGAGATGAAGGTGTCGTGGGCGACGCCGGTGATCTTCGCGGCGATCTCCGGCGGGGTGTCCGCGGCCACCGGAGCGACCCCGACCTGGACCGCCTCGGCCGCCTGCGCCTCCTGGGCCGCCGACAGCTTCGGCAGGCCGGCCTCGGCCCAGTTGCCGGGCAGGTCGCTGTCCACCTTGGAGGCCATCACGGCGCCCAGCACGGCCGTGCCGAGGCTGCCGCCGATCTGCATGGCGGCCTGCTGGAGACCACCGGCGACACCGGACAGCTCCATGGGCGCGTTGCCGACGATGACCTCGGTGGCACCGACCATGACCGGCGCGAGGCCGAGGCCGAGGAGCGCGAACCAGACCGACATGACGCCGCTGCTGGCGTCCGTCTCCAGCGTGGACATGCCGTACATGGCGATGGCCGTCAGAGCCATACCGCCCGCCAGCGGGACCCGCGGGCCGAGCTTGGTGATCAGCGCGCCCGCGAGCGGCGAGCCGACGATCATCATGCCGGTGAGCGGGAGCAGGTGCAGACCCGCGTCGATCGGGCTCATGCCGTGCACGTTCTGCAGGTAGAACGTCACGAAGAACAGGCCGCCCATGAAGGCGATGGCCATCAGGACCATCAGCACCACACCCGCCGACAGCGGAATGGAGCGGAACAGTCCGAGCGGGATCAGCGGCTCCCTGACCTTGGTCTCCCAGAACCCGAAGACCGCGAACAGCGCCACCGAGCCGATGATGAACGACCAGGTCGAGGTGGAGCCCCAGCCCCACTCCGGCGCCTTGATGAGCGCCCACACCAGGCAGAACATCGCACCCGAGAGCAGCGCGATGCCGAGCACGTCGAAGGAGCGCGGGGCGTTCTCGGCGCGGTGGTCGAGCAGGATCAGCACGCCGAGGACGAGGGCGAGGATGCCGACCGGCACGTTGATGAAGAACACGGACTGCCAGTTGACGTGCTCGACGAGCACACCGCCGAGGATCGGGCCGCCGGCCGTGGAGGCGCCGATGACCATGCCCCAGATGCCGATGGCCATGTTGAGCTTCTCGGCCGGGAAGGTCGCCCGCAGCAGACCGAGCGCGGCCGGCATCAGCAGCGCGCCGAACAGGCCCTGGAGCACCCGGAAGGCGACGACGAGGCCGATGCTGCTGGACAGGCCGATCGCGCCGGAGGCGGCGGCGAAGCCGACCACACCGATGAGGAAGGTCTGCCGGTGCCCGAAGCGGTCGCCGAGCTTGCCCGCGGTGATCAGGGAGACCGCGAGGGCCAGGAAGTAGCCGTTGGTGATCCACTGGACCTCGGCGAAGGTGGCCCCGAGGTCCTTCTGGATGGCCGGGTTGGCGATGGCCACGATGGTGCCGTCCAGCGCCACCATCATCACGCCCACGGCGACGGTTATGAGCGTGAACCAGGGATGCCCACGAAGCCCTGACGGCGGGGCGGCGTCCTGGGGCGCCTTGTCGACGATGGTCTGACTAGTCATGCCCCGAGGCTAGTGACAGCCTCTGACAATTGACAAACCAATTCACAAGTCGGTAACTGACGCATATGCAGACACTTCGCGAGCGCAAGAAGCAGCGCACCCGCATCGCGCTGCTCCGCGCGGCGCTCGAACTGTTCACCACCCGCGGCTACGAGGAGACGACGGTCGACGACATCGCCGCCGCCGTCGATGTCTCCCAGCGCACCTTCTTCCGCTACTTCGCCAACAAGGAGGAGGCCGCCTTCGCCGTCCAGGAGATGGTGGAGGCGTACTACGTGGAGGCGGTACGCAGCAGGCCGCCCGGGGAGGCGCCGATGGAGGCGCTGCGGCGGGCGGTGCTGGAGAGCTGGGACGGGCTCAACGAGGCCATCGAGTCGGTCGTACCGGTGGAGCTGCATCTGCGGATGTACCGGCAGGTGGAGTCGACGCCCTCGCTGCTGGCCGCGCATCTGCGGCGCTCGGCGGAGACGGAGGAGAAGATCGCGCGGGTGCTGGCCGAGCGCGAGGGGCTCGATGTGGACGCCGATCCCCGGCCGCGGCTGGCGGTGGCGGTCTTCGGCGGAGTGATGCGCGTCACGGAGCGGCAGTGGAGCCAGGGCGATGACTTCAGCCTGGCCGGAATCCGCGAACTGACCGTCTCCTACCTGGAACAGGTGGGACCCGCGCTGACCGAGAGGTGGCGGCAGGGCTGACCGGGGGCGGGCGGCGGGAGCGGCGGGATGTATCACGAAACGTGATCCCGGTCACTCGGTTAACGCGAGACCCGTCCGTTCTCCTAGTGTGTCCTCCCAGTGACTTCCTTCGACACGTCCCCGCAACTGAACGTCTGGCGCGCACTGCTCGCGCTGGCCGTGGTGTTCGTCATGCTGACGACCACCGGCTGGACGGCGCTGCGCAACCAGCGCACCACGCCGCCGCTGCAGGCATCGCTCGCCGCCTGGGACAAGGGTCGGATAGCCGGACGCGATCTGCCCTCTCCGAACTCCGAACCGGCGCTGCTCGCCCGCTTCTTCGCCACGCTCACCAACGAGCAGAGCGCCGCCCTGGTGCGCCGCTACCCGCTCGCGGTCGGCAACATGAACGGCGCCCCGGTCAAGCTGCGCTACCGCGCCAACCGCGTGGCGCTGCTGCAGGCCCGCAAGGTGGAGCGCGAGCGGATGCACGACCGCCGGCTGTCGCGCGCGGGACAGGCGGAGGCGGGCCGCCGGATGGAGCGCTACGAGGCGCTGATGAGCCCCGGACGGCACATCCTCGCCTTCGACCCGGCGGGCTCGGGCCGGGTGGCCGAGGTCTTCGGCGACCTCGACCGCGCCCAGCGCGTCTCGGTGGTCGTCCCCGGCGTCGACACCGATGTGCTCACCTTCCAGCGCAGCTACCGCAAGTACTCGGCACCGGTCGGCATGGCGCAGTCGCTGTACGCGGCCGAGCGCACCGCCGCCCCGGCGACGCGTACGGCGGTGATCGCGTGGGCCGACTACACCGCGCCCGGCGGGCTCGGCATCGAGTCGGCCAGCGCGGGCCGCGCGGCGAGCGGCGCGGTTCGGCTGAACGCGCTGGTGCGGGCGCTGCCCGGAAGCTCCCCGGTCTCGCTGTTCTGCCACAGCTACGGCTCGGTGGTGTGCGGGGTCGCCGCGGACGAGCTGCCCGACCGGGTGGCCGACATCGCGGTGGCCGGCAGCCCCGGGATGCGCGTCGCCCATGTGTCCCACCTGGGCACCTCGGCCCGCGTGTGGGCGATGCGGGACGCCGACGACTGGATCGCGGACGTGCCCAACCTGGAGCTGGGCGGGCTCGGCCACGGCGCCGACCCGGTGGCCGAGGGCTTCGGGGCGCGGCTGCTGTCGGCGCGGGACGCGGAGGGCCACAGCGGCTACTTCGAGCCGGACACGGACAGCGTGCGCAACTTCGCCGAGATCGGGGTTGGCTCGTACGAGTCGGTGCAGTGCGCCGAAGATGGCGAAGACTGTCGGGAGGGTTTGTCCGGCACCACGAAGGTCGGACGCGCGTAGAGGCGCAGAAACTACGGTCTGCGCGAGGAGGCGACGGAGGAGCTCGTGCCGCATACGATGAGCCGCATGGGTGACGTACTGGCCGGATTTCATGCCGCCTGGGAGTTCGAGTCCGACTCCGTGCTCATCCGTTACGAACGGGGGATGCGAACACCCAAGCTCCTCCAGGCGCTGGGGGAACGCCGGGTGCCGCTGTCGGCGATCTCGGGGGTGACCCTGTCGCCGGGCAAGCGCGGGACGGTGGTGCTCCGCGCCGAGCTGCGGCCCGGGGCCGATCCACTGCTGGAGGCGGCGGACGGACAGCTGAAGGAAGGGTGCGACCCCTACCGGCTGGTACTGCCGGCCGACCGCGAGACCCTCGCGGAGTACTACGCCGACGAACTCAAGGCGCAGCTGGGCGAGTCCGGTCCGGCCGACCGCTTCCTGGTGGCGGCGCCCGAGCCGCCGCGGTCGTTCAAGGCGTACGACGGCAAGGCGTCCTTCGACGGACGCACGGTCTCCTTCCGCTGGTTCTGGACGGGCGCGTCCTCGGCGAAGTGGAAGGCGGGCGACCAGTCCTTCGCGATCGGTGACCTGACCGGCGTGGAGTGGCGCTCCCCCGAGGTGTTCGAGGGGTATCTGCGACTGCTCAGGCGCGGGGTCGACGCCCCGGCGCAGGCCGACCACGACCCGGCGGCCGTGGTGTTCGGGCTCGGGTACGGGCCGGTGCACGAGTCGCTGCCGTTCGCGGCGTCGGTGCTCGCGGCGGTGCGCTCGGCGGGGCCCGCGGTCCCGGCGGCGGTCGCGCCGCGCCGGGACCCCGCGGACATCGCCGAGCGGATCCGTCACCTGGGGGAGCTGCACCAGGCCGGGCTGGTCACCGACGAGGAGTTCTCGGTGAAGAAGGCCCAACTGCTGGCCGAGTTGTAGGCGTCGGTCACTCCCGGCCGGCGGACGTGAACGTCATGTCCGCGTACCGGTCCCCGGCGACCTGTCCGGCGATCGGCTCCAGCAACCCCAGTTCCTCGGCGGTCAGTTCGATCCGGGTGGCGGCCGTGTTCTCCGCCACCCGGCTCGGCTTGCGGGTGCCGGGGATCGGGACGACGGGCAGGCCGTGGACCTTGGCCTGCTGCTGGACCCAGGCGAGGGCGATCTGGCCCAGGGAGACGCCGTGCGCGTCCGCGATCTTGCGGATCGGCGCCAGGAGCGCGGCGTTGGCGGTGGCGTTGTCGCCGGTGAAGCGGGGCTGCTGGCGGCGGAAGTCGTCCTCGGTGAGGTCCTTGTCGGCCGAGCCGAAGGAACCGGCGAGGAAACCCCGGCCCAGCGGGGAGTACGGCACCAGGGCCACGCCCAGTTCCCGGGCGGCCGGGACCACATGGGCCTCGATGTCCCGACTGAACAGGGACCACTCCGACTGCACGGCGGCGATCGGGTGCACCGAGTGCGCGGCGCGCAGTTCGGCGGCGGTGACCTCGCTCAGGCCCAGGTGCTTGACCTTGCCCTCGCGGACCAGTTCGGCCATGACGGCGACGGTGTCCTCGATGGGGACGTTCACATCACGCCGGTGCATGTAGTAGAGGTCGATGGTCTCGACGTCCAGGCGCTTCAGGCTCGCCTCGACGGCCTGCCGGATGTAGGGCGCGTCGTTGCGGATGACCCGGCGCGTGGGCTCGCCGGGCGGGACGGACAGGGCGAACTTGGTCGCGATGACGACCTCGTCGCGGTGAGCGCGGAAGAACGGGGACAGGAAGAGTTCGTTCTCGCCGGCGCCATAGGCGTCGGCGGTGTCGTAGAGGGTGACGCCCAGTTCCAGGGCCCGTTCCAGGGTGGCGCGGGACTCCTTCGCGTCCGAGGGGCCGTAGGCGAAGCTCATGCCCATGCAGCCGAGGCCCTGCACTCCCGTCTCGGGGCCCTTGTCGCCCAGTTGTACGGTCGCGATCCTGCTGTTGTCGGTCATCGGGGCCTTTCCGACGCCAGGGCGCGCCCGGCGTCGCCGTAGAAAGCGATCTTGCGGTCGAGGACGGCGAGCGTGTCCTGGAGTTCCGCGATCCGGGACAGCACGTCCCGGCGGGTCTGCTCCAGGAGTTCGTAGCGCTCGCCGTAGGTGTGGTCGCCCTCGCGGACCAGTTCGGCGTAGCGGACCATGTCGGCGACGGGCATGCCGGTGAGCCGGAGCTTGCCGACGAGGTCGAGCCAGTCCAGGTCGCGGTTGCTGTAGCGGCGCTGGCCGGTGTGCGAGCGGTCGATGTGCGGCATCAGGCCGATCCGCTCGTACCAGCGCAGGGTGTGCGCGGTCAGGCCGGTGAACGCGGCGACCTCGCTGATGGTGTAGCTGTCCTGCCCGTCGGGGCGGCGGTCGGGGCTGGGCGGGCCCGCGCAGGTGTCGGTCCTGGTACCCGTGGTCTCCATCACCGTCATGCGCTCCACGCTATGGCCTTGGAGTGCGCTCCAAGCAAGCGGAAGCGGTAAGAAAACCGGGGGACATGAGGTGATCACCTTCACTAGCGTGCGACGCATGAGCCTCGTACGCCGAGCCACGCCCGAGGACGCCGCCGAAGTGCTGACGCTGCGTCAGGTGATGATCGACTCCATGGCCCCGGAGCCCGGCGAGACCGACTGGCACGCGGAGTCGTTGCCCACTCTGCGCGCCCGGCTGTCCTCCCCCGAGGACGACTTCGCCGCCTTCGTGGTCGACCACCCCGACCGCCCGGGTGCGTTGGCGGCCCTGGCCGCCGGGACCCTGGAGTACCGCATCGGCCGCTCCGGCAACCCGCACGGCCGCATCGGCTACGTGTTCAGCGTCGCCACCGACCCCACGGCCCGCCGCCGCGGTTACGCCCGGGCCTGCATGGAGGACCTGCTGGACTGGTTCCGCACGAAGGACGCGGGCTACGTGATGCTGACCGCCACGGAGGCGGCGGAACCGCTGTACGGCTCCCTCGGCTTCACCCGCGACCCGGACCCCTCGATGCGGCTGCACCTGTGAGCGGCTTAGGCTCCAGGCATGTCGCTGAGCAGTCTCGCGTTGATCGAAAACTGGCCCGTTCCGCACGCCGCCGCCGGCGTGGTGCGGGCGGACGGCACTGTCCTCGGGGTGCACGGGGACGTGGCGCGGCGGTTTCCGCTGGCGTCCGTGACCAAGCCGCTGGCCGCGTACGCCGCGCTCGTCGCCTACGAGGAGGGCGCCGTCGAGCTGGACGAGGCTGCCGGACCCGAGGGCGCCACCGTGCGACATCTGCTCGCGCACACCTCGGGGCTGGCCTTCGACGAGCACCGGGTGATGGCGCCGCCCGGGGAGCGGCGGCTGTACTCCAACGCCGGGTTCGAGCAGCTCGGGGACCACATCGCCAAGGCGGCCGACATCCCGTTCGCGGAGTATCTGCGGCAGGCCGTGCTGGAGCCGCTGGGGATGGGGGCGACCTCGCTGGAGGGGTCCTGCGCCAAGGACGGTGTGTCCAGCGTCGAGGATCTGCTGCGGTTCGCCGCCGAGGTGCAGGCACCCCGGCTGCTCGATCCCCGGACCGTCGCCGAGGCCATGAGCGTGCAGTACCCGGGGACCAAGGGCGTGTTGCCGGGGTACGGGCACCAGAACCCCAATGACTGGGGGCTCGGGTTCGAGATCCGGGACGGGAAGGCGCCCCACTGGACGGGGTCGGCGTCCTCGCCGCGTACCTTCGGGCACTTCGGGCAGTCCGGCACCTTCCTGTGGATCGACCCGGACGCGGGGGTCGCCTGCGTGGCGCTGACCGACCGGGCCTTCGGGCCCTGGGCGATCGAGGCGTGGCCCGCGTTCACCGATGCCGTGCTGGCCGAGGTGCGTACCCGCTAGACCGACATCTCCCAGATCAGCAGTTCCGCCGCGGTCACCCCGACCGCCTCCAGGTCCGGCTCCCCGCTGATCCGGGCCGCGTCCCCCGGCCCCAGGGTCTCCGCGCCCAGCCGGATCTCGCCGCGCACCACATGGACGTAGACCCGTTCCGCGTCCGGTACCGCCGTGCGCTCGCCCGGGGTCAGGCGGCGGACGTGGAGCAGGGTGCCGGCCTCGGGGACGGCGTACGGCGTGGAGTCGGCGATGCCGGGGACGTGGTCGTACGACGGATCGCCGCCCGGCTCCAGCGGGGCCAGCCAGGTCTGGACGAAGGTCAGGGGCGTGTCGCCGTCGTTGCGCTCCACGTGCCGCACGCCCGAGGCGGCGCTCAGGCGCTGCACGTCACCGGCCCGTACCTTCGTCTCGTGTCCCGTCGAGTCGCGGTGGGTCAGCTCGCCCGCCACCACCCAGGTCACGATCTCGGTGTGGCTGTGCGGGTGCTCGTCGAAGCCCGCGCCGGGCGCCAGGCGCTCCTCGTTGCAGGCGATCATCGCGCCGAACCGGAGGTTGTCCGGGTCGTAGTGGGGACCGAAGGAGAAGGCGTGCCGGGAGGTGATTCCGGTCTCCTCGTCGCCGCCTGGGTAGCGCTCGTCAGCGCGCCGTACGTCCATCACGGACCCCACCGTAGACCCCGACGGCGCACTCCCCCGTCCGGATAAGGCAGTCTTGTCCCCGTGCCCGAACCCGAAGCCCACAAGCCCGAAGCCGCAGCGCATGACGTCCACCCGCACGCAGCGACCCTGAAGCGGCTGGAGAAGTCCTCCGGCTCCCTCGCCGCCCAGGCGATCACGCGCATGGACGAGACCCTGCCGTGGTACCGGGCGATGCCCCCGGAGAACCGTTCCTGGATCGGCCTGGTCGCCCAGGCCGGTATCGCGGCGTTCACCGAGTGGTTCCGGCACCCGGACGCCCCACAGGCGATCTCCACGGACGTCTTCGGCACCGCCCCGCGCGAGCTGACCCGGGCCATCACACTGCGGCAGACCGTGGAGATGGTGCGCACCACCATCGAGGTCATGGAGTCCGCCATCGACGAGGTGGCCGCGCCAGGCGACGAGTCCGTGCTGCGCGAGGCCCTGCTCGTCTACGCCCGCGAGATCGCCTTCGCCACCGCCCAGGTCTACGCCCAGGCCGCCGAGGCACGCGGTGCCTGGGACGCCCGCCTGGAGTCGCTGGTGGTCAACGCCGTGCTCAGCGGCGAGGCCGACGAGGGCGCCGTCTCCCGGGCCGCCGCGCTCGGCTGGAACTCCCCGGAGCACGTCTGCGTGGTGCTCGGGACCGCGCCCGACGGGGACTCCGAGCTGACCGTGGAGGCGATCCGGCGGGCCGCCCGGCACGCCAAGCTCCAGGTGCTCACCGGGGTGCTCGGCGACCGGCTCGTGGTGATCGCGGGCGGCAGCGACAACCCGCTCGCCGTCGCGAAGTCCCTGATCGGCCCGTATGCCGCCGGACCGGTGGTGGCCGGGCCGATCGTGCCGGACCTGCTGGCCGCCACCCGGTCCGCGCAGGCCGCGGCCGCCGGGCTGAAGGCGTGCGCCGCCTGGCAGGACGCCCCCCGGCCCGTCCTGGCGGACGACCTGCTTCCGGAGCGCGCGATCGCCGGAGATCCCAGCGCGCGCGAGCAGTTGGTGGAGGAGATCTACAGACCGCTGGAGGAGGCCGGCTCCGCACTCCTGGAGACCCTCTCGGTCTATCTGGAACAGGCGAGCAGCCTTGAGGGCGCCGCCCGGATGCTGTTCGTGCACCCCAACACCGTGCGCTACCGGCTTCGACGTGTGACTGACGTCACCGGCTGGTCGCCTTCGGACGTACGTTCAGCGTTCACGCTGCGGATCGCGCTGATCCTGGGGCGTCTGGTCGACGGCGATCTCCAGCCGTAGGGTTTTGTCGGGGGCCCACAAAACCCCCTGCTGTTCTTCGTCCCTGTCCCCACGGGCGGCCGTGGCCGTCCACAAGAGAGAGTGTGAGAGTGCTCGTACTCGTCGCTCCCGGCCAGGGCGCCCAGACGCCCGGCTTCCTGACTCCCTGGCTCGACCTGCCCGGCGCCGCTGACCGCGTCGCCGCCTGGTCCGACGCCGTCGGCCTCGATCTCGTCCACTACGGCACCAAGGCCGACGCGGACGAGATCCGGGACACGTCGGTGGCCCAGCCGCTGCTGGTGGCTGCCGGAATCCTGTCCGCCGCGGCACTGGGTGCCGTCACCCCGGGCGCCGTCGCCGGGCACAGCGTCGGTGAGATCACCGCCGCCGCCTTCGCGGGCGTCCTGGACGACACCGCCGCCCTCACCCTCGTACGCAGGCGCGGGCTCGCCATGGCCGAGGCCGCCGCGATCACCGAGACCGGGATGTCGGCGCTGCTCGGCGGCGACCCCGAGACCTCGGTCGCGCACCTGGAGAAGCTCGGCCTGACCCCGGCGAACATCAACGGCGCCGGTCAGATCGTGGCCGCGGGCACCCTGGAGCAGCTCGCCGCGCTCGCCGAGGACAAGCCCGAGGGCGTGCGCAAGGTCGTCCCGCTGAAGGTCGCCGGCGCCTTCCACACGCATCACATGGCACCCGCCGTGGACGCGCTCGCCGAGGCCGCCAAGGAGCTGTCCGCGAACGACCCGAAGGTCGCCTACGTCTCCAACAAGGACGGCCGGACGGTGGCCACCGGCGCCGAGGTGCTGCAGCGCCTGGTCGGCCAGGTCGCCAACCCGGTCCGCTGGGACCTGTGCATGGAGACCTTCAAGGAGCTCGGCGTCACCGCGCTGCTGGAGGTGTGCCCCGGCGGCACCCTGACCGGCCTCGCCAAGCGCGCCCTGCCCGGCGTGAAGACGCTCGCCCTGAAGACCCCCGACGACCTCGACGCGGCTCGCGAGCTCATCGCCGAGCACAGTGCCTGACAAGGAGTCCGAGCAGATGGCGAAGATCAGGCCCAGCAAGGGTGCCCCGTACGCGCGCATCCTCGGTGTGGGCGGCTACCGTCCCACCCGGGTCGTGCCGAACGAGGTGATCCTCGAAAAGATCGACTCCTCCGACGAGTGGATCCGCTCGCGCTCCGGGATCGAGACCCGGCACTGGGCCTCCGACGAGGAGACCGTGGCCGCCATGTCGATCGAGGCGTCCGGCAAGGCCATCGCCGACGCCGGGATCTCCGCCGAGCAGATCGGCGGCGTGATCGTCTCGACCGTCTCGCACTTCAAGCAGACCCCGGCCGTCGCCACCGAAATCGCCGACAAGCTGGGCACCGACAAGGCCGCCGCTTTCGACATCTCGGCCGGCTGCGCGGGCTTCGGCTACGGCCTGACCCTCGCCAAGGGCATGATCGTCGAGGGCAGCGCCGAGTACGTGCTGGTCATCGGCGTGGAGCGGCTCTCGGACCTGACCGACCTGGAGGACCGCGCGACGGCCTTCCTGTTCGGCGACGGCGCCGGAGCGGTCGTCGTGGGCCCTTCCGAGGAGCCCGCCATCGGCCCCACCGTCTGGGGCTCCGAGGGCGACAAGGCCGAGACCATCAAGCAGACCGTGCCGTGGACGGACTACCGCACCGGCGAGGTCGACAAGTTCCCTGCGATCACGCAGGAGGGCCAGGCGGTGTTCCGCTGGGCCGTGTTCGAGATGGCGAAGGTCGCCCAGCAGGCGCTGGACGCGGCCGGGATCACCCCGGACGACCTGGACGTCTTCATTCCCCACCAGGCCAACGAGCGGATCATCGACTCGATGGTGAAGACGCTGAAACTGCCGGAGCATGTCACGGTCGCCCGCGACATCCGCACCACCGGCAACACCTCGGCCGCCTCGATTCCGCTCGCGATGGAGCGGCTCCTGGCGACCGGCGCGGCGAAGAGTGGCGACACCGCGCTCGTCATCGGCTTCGGGGCGGGTCTCGTCTACGCCGCCACTGTCGTTACCCTCCCCTAGGCACTCCGTGCCGGATCTTCACTCGGTCCGGACCGGCTGTACCTGCTCGCCGCTGACGCGGCGGGCGCTTGCCAAACCCTCTGGATTACTACGAAGGAGCGCCTGACATGGCCGCCACTCAGGAAGAGATCGTCGCCGGTCTCGCCGACATCGTGAACGAGATCGCCGGCATCCCGGTCGAGGACGTCCAGCTGGACAAGTCCTTCACCGACGACCTGGACGTCGACTCCCTGTCCATGGTCGAGGTCGTCGTCGCCGCCGAAGAGCGCTTCGACGTCAAGATCCCGGACGAGGACGTGAAGAACCTCAAGACGGTCGGCGACGCGACCGACTACATCCTCAAGCACCAGGCCTGAGTTTCCGCTTAGGCCGGATGTGCCCGGCCCCGCCACCCGGCGGTGGCGCCGCTGAATCCTCGTATCCCGTTGGAGAAAGAATTCCCGTGAGCTCGACCAATCGCACCGTGGTCGTCACCGGTATCGGCGCAACCACACCGCTGGGTGGCGACGCGGCCTCTACCTGGGAGGGCCTCGTCGCCGGACGTTCCGGCGTCAAGCCCCTCGACCAGGACTGGGCCGCGGACCAGGCGGTCCGTATCGCAGCGCCGGTCGCCGTGGAGCCCTCCGAGGTGATCCCGCGTCCGCAGGCCCGCCGACTGGACCGCTCGGCCCAGTTCGCGCTGATCGCCGCGAAGGAGGCCTGGGCCGACGCCGGTTTCACCGACAAGGCCGGTGAGGACTCCTCCGTCGACCCGGACCGGCTCGGTGCGGTCATCGCCTCCGGCATCGGTGGCGTGACGACCCTGCTCGACCAGTACGACGTGCTCAAGGAGAAGGGCGTCCGCCGCGTCTCCCCGCACACCGTCCCCATGCTGATGCCGAACAGCCCCTCCGCGAACGTGGGTCTGGCCGTGGGCGCCCGCGCGGGCGTGCACACGCCGGTCTCCGCGTGCGCCTCGGGCGCCGAGGCCATCGGCTACGCCATCGAGATGATCCGCACCGGCCGTGCCGACGTGGTCGTCGCCGGCGGCACCGAGGCGGCGATCCACCCGCTGCCCATCGCCGCGTTCGGCAACATGATGGCGATGTCCAAGAACAACGACGACCCCGAGGGCGCCTCGCGCCCCTACGACCTCGCGCGGGACGGTTTCGTCCTCGGCGAGGGCGCCGGTGTGATCGTCCTGGAGTCCGCCGAGCACGCCGCCAAGCGGGGCGCCCGGGTGTACGCCGAGGCGGTCGGGCAGGGCATCTCCGCCGACAGCCACGACATCGTGCAGCCGGAGCCGGAGGGCCGCGGTATCGCGCACGCCCTGCAGAACCTGATGGACCGCACCGACCTCCAGCCGTCGGAGATCGTGCACGTCAACGCGCACGCCACCTCGACGCCGGCCGGTGACATCGCGGAGCTGAAGGCGCTGCGCAAGGTGTTCGGCGACGACACCGACCACATGGCGGTCTCCGCGACCAAGTCGATGACCGGGCATCTGCTCGGCGGCGCGGGCGGTGTCGAGTCGGTCGCGACCGTGCTCGCCCTGTACCACCGGGTGGCCCCGCCGACCATCAACGTCGACACCATCGACCCGGAGGCCGAGGCCAACGCGGACGTGGTCCGCGGCGAGGCCCGCAAGCTGCCGGTCGAGGGCCGGATCGCCGCGCTGAACGACTCGTTCGGCTTCGGCGGTCACAACGTGGTGCTGGCGTTCCGCACCGTCTGACCATCGCCCTCGGGCATGTGAAAGGGCCTGCCACCTCGTCAGAGGTGGCAGGCCCTTTCGGTTCGTCTCAGACGACTTGGTGCAGCCAGCGCACCGGGGCGCCCTCGCCCGCGTACCGGAACGGCTCCAACTCGTCGTCCCAGGGCTTGCCGAGCAGCTTGGACAGTTCCGCCTCCAGGTCCGTCTCCCCGCGCTGGCTGCGCTGCAGGGCCGCGCGCAGCCGGTCCTCCGGGATGAGGATGTCGCCGTGGATGCCGGTGACGGCGTGGAAGATACCGAGGTCGGGGGTGCAGCTGTAGCGCTCGCCCTCGGCGGTGGGGCAGGGTTCCGCGGTCACCTCGAAGCGCAGCAGGTGCCAGCCCCTGAGGGCGGACGCCAGCTTCGACGCGGTGCCGGGCTGGCCCTGCCAGGAGAACTCCGAGCGCCAGGTGCCGGGCGCGGCGGGCTGCCGGATCCAGTCGAGGTTGACGCGCGTGCCGAGCACCCCGGCGACGGCCCACTCGACGTGCGGGCACAGCGCGCGCGGCGCGGAGTGCACGTACAGAACTCCACGTGTCGTCACCGGGACCTCCGGGCTGAGCGGGACATCTTGCGAACTGGTGGACGGCCGTGGCGGCAGGGCCACGTTGATGGCGAGGCTACCGTGCGGCGGCGCAAGGAGTGTGACGTACCGTCGGTCCCGGTGCCGTGAAACGCTCGCCATTCACCCGGCAGGACGCCTGTACGGGGCCCAACCGTTGCATCGCGCGCGCCCGGGAACTCCCGCACGTTGTATGGGGAGGGGGAACTCGGTCGTCGAGCGAGGGGATCAGCAGCGGATGCACAGGACCGGTCACCGCTCACTTGCCTTACTCGCCGCGGTGTCCGCGGCGGTTCTCGGACTGGCCGGCTGCGACGCCGTCGGGGGGAACTCACCGGGACCCTCGGGGACGAACGTGCAGCGGGGCAAGCCGAGCCCGAAGCCGACGCCGGCGTGGGACAGCAGTCCTGAGTCGGTCGCGGCCGTCGGCGACTCCATCACCACCGGCTTCGACGCCTGCTCGGTGCTCTCGGACTGCAAGGAGGTCTCGTGGGCGACCGGCACCAGCGAGGAGGTGGACAGTCTCGCGGTACGGCTGCTGGGCGCGGCCAAGGCGGCACAGAACAGCTGGAACTACGCGGTGACCGGGGCGCGGATCGCGGATCTGCCGGGGCAGATGGCGCGGGCGGCGACCCGGCGGCCGGAGCTGGTGACGGTTTTGGTGGGGGCCAATGACGCCTGCCGGGACAGCGCCGCGGCGATGACGTCGGTGGCCGACTTCCGGGCGCGGTTCGAGGAGTCGATGCGGACCCTGCGCGGGGCGGCGCCCAAGGCGCAGGTGTTCGTGGCGAGCGTGCCGGACCTGGAGCGGCTGTGGTCGCAGGGGAGGACCGATCCGCTGGGGAAGCAGGTGTGGAAGTGGGCCGGTATCTGCCAGTCGATGCTCGCCGACGCGGACTCGACGGACGCGGCGGCGACCGAGCGGCGGAACACGGTGCGGGAGCGGGTGGAGGACTACAACACGGTGCTGAAGGAGGTGTGCGCGAAGGACAGGCGGTGCCGGTTCGACGGGGGCGCGGTGCACTCGATCCGGTTCGGCACGGACCAGCTCAGCCGCTGGGACATGTTCCATCCGAGCGTGGACGGCCAGGCGAAGCTGGCCGAGACCGCCTACCGGGCGATCACGGCGAAGTCGCCGTGACTTAAAGTTCCGCACATGAACGAACTCTTCGGCACACTTTCCGACGGCACGGCCGTGCACCGCTGGACCCTGGAGCGGGCCGGGGTGCGGGTGCGGGTGCTGACGTACGGCGGGATCGTGCAGTCGGTGGAGGTCCCGGACCGGGACGGCGTGGCCGCGAACGTGGTGCTGGGGTTCGAGGAGGCGGCCGGGTATCCCGCGCATCCCGGGCCGTACTACGGCGCCCTCGTGGGCCGGTACGCCAACCGGATCGCCAAGGGGCGCTTCACGCTGGACGGCTGGTCGTACGCGCTTCCCGTCAACAGCGGGGCGAACTGTCTGCACGGCGGTGAGCGCGGTTTCGACGAGCGGCTGTGGGACGCGGAGCCGGTCGCGCACGGGGTGCGGCTGAGCCGGGTCTCGCCGCACGGCGAGGAGGGCTTCCCGGGCCGCCTGGAGGTGTCGGCGACCTACACCCTGGACGCGGACGGGGCGCTGCGGATCGCGTACGAGGCGGTGACGGACGCGCCGACCGTGGTGAACCTGACGAACCACAGCTACTTCAACCTCTCCGGGGCGGGCTCGGGCAGCGCGGCCGGACACGAACTGCGCCTGGCCGCCTCCCGGTTCACTCCGGTGGACGCCGATCTGATCCCGACCGGTGTGGAGTCCGTGGAGGGCACCCGCTTCGACTTCCGTGAGCCGCGCGAGGCGGGCCCGGGGTACGACCACAACTTCGTGCTGGACAAGGGCGTCACGGCCGCCCCCGTGAAGGTGGCCGAGCTGCACGACCCGGCGTCCGGCCGCGTCCTCACGGTCTCGACGACCGAACCGGGCCTCCAGCTCTACACCGGCGACCATCTCTGTGCCCCCTACGCCCCGAACGACGGCATCGCCCTGGAGACCCAGCACTTCCCCGACTCCCCCAACCGACCGGAGTTCCCGACCACGGTGCTCAGGCCGGGCGAGGTGTACCGCTCTCAGACGGTGTACGCCTTCTCGACGCGGTAGGGCATTCAGCCCCGGTCCGGGCGTCAGGTCCCGGACCGGGGCTGGGCTCGGGGACAGGGTCCCGGATCAGACGTTAATCGTCCCGGTGAGCCTGCGGTCCGTGATCGAGCGACCGGCCTGGATCTCGTACGAACCCTTCACAAACGACCACGAGCCGGTCTTCTCGTCCCAGATCTCGAACGTGCGCAGGGGGATGTCGATCACGGCCTCCACCGTCTCCCCCGGTGCCGCGCTCACCGTGGCGAATCCGGCCAGTTCGCGGGCCGGGCGCTCGGCGTCGGGCTCGATGGGGGCGGCGTAGAGCTGGACGACCTCGCGGCCGGGGCGGTCGCCGGTGTTGCGGACGCGGACCTTGGCGGTGGTGCCGTCGAGTTCGAGGGAGTCGTAGGCCCAGGTGGTGTAGCCGAGGCCGTGGCCGAAGGGGTGGGCGGGGGTGCGGCCCTCGCGTTCCCAGGCGCGGTAGCCGATGAAGACGCCCTCGGTGTAGGGCAGTTCGCCGTCGGTGGGGGCGACCCGGGTGACCGGGGCGTCGGCGAGGGAGCCCCAGGTGGTGGGCAGGCGTCCGCCGGGTTCCTCGGCGCCGGTGAGGACGTCGGCGAGGGCGGCGCCGCCCTCCTGGCCGGGGAACCAGGTCAGCAGCACCGCGGCGACCTCGTCGCGCCAGGGCATCTCCACCGGGGAGCCGGAGTTGACCACGACGACGGTGCGCGGGTTGGCGGCGGCGACGGCGCGGACCAGGTCGTCCTGGCGGCCGGGCAGGGTGAGGTCGGTGCGGTCGAAGCCCTCCGACTCCACGAGTTCGGTGGTGGCGACCACGACCACGGCGGTGTCGGCGGCCCGCGCGGCCGCCACGGCCTCGGCGATCAGCTCGTCCGGGTCGCGGCGCGGTTCCTGGTGGACGAGGGTGAGGCCGACGCCCTTGATGGGGGCGTCCGCCGGGATGCTGACGGTGTGGGTGAGGGAGACCTCGACCGGCTCCCCCGCGGTCAGTTCGACCACGGCGCGCGGCTCGGGGTCGCCGAAGAACGCGGCGAAGGGCTCGGACCGGTCGGTGCCCTGAACGCCGTCGAAGTACGTCGTGCCCGCGACGGTGAGGACGAAGTGGCCGCGGCCCTTGATGCCGAGGGTGTGCGGGCCGCGCTCGCGCGGGGTGAAGGTGCCGGTGAGTTCGACGGTGTGCAGGCAGTCGTGGGTGACGCCGTCGGGGAGGTCCGAACCCATCCACTGGATCTGGCCGTTGGGCGCGGAACAGGTGCCGATGACCTGCCCGTCCGCGTCCCGGCAGACGGCCCGCAGCGCGAACCCCTTGTCCGCGACGGCGAGTTCGGTGCTGGGGTCGGCGCCGACGGCGTAGCTGAGGCTGCCCTCGGGGAGGGCGGCGGTCAGTCCGTCGAGCGGGGAGACGGTCCGGGCCGGGAAGACGATGGCCGATCCGCCGCCGAGGACACGGGCGTCGCGCGCGGCGGCACCGATCAGCGCGACCGAGCCGCCGGGCGGCAGTGGCAGTGCGCCCTCGTTGCGGACGAGGACGAAGGAGCGGCGGGCGATCTCGCGGGCCAGCGCCTCGCCGTCGACCTCGGCGGGCGGCTCGGTGACCTCCGGCTCGGCGCCCTTGAGCGCGCCGACGCGGGCGGCGAGCCGCAGCACCCGGCGTACGGACTCGTCCACGCGTGCCTCCTCGACCTCGCCGGAGCGCACGGCCGCCGCGAGGGCCGGTCCGTAGACGGTGCCCGGGCCGGGCATGGCGATGTCGAGGCCGCCCTCGATGGCGCCGGTGGTGGAGCGGGCGGCCATCCAGTCGGAGACGTTCACGCCGTCGAAGCCCCATTCGCCGCGCAGGACTTCGTTCACCAGGTGGTGGTGCTCGGTCATCGTGGTGCCGTTGACCGCGTTGTAGGCGGTCATGACGCCCCACGGGCGGGCCTTGGCGACGATGGTCTCGAAGGGGGCCAAGTACAGCTCGCGCAGGGCGCGTTCGCCCACCTTGTTGTTCACGGTGAAGCGGTCGGTCTCGGCGTCGTTGGCGACGAAGTGCTTGACGGTGGTGCCGACGCCGCCGGACTGGACGCCCTCCACATAGGCCGCGCCGATCAGTCCGGTGAGCAGCGGGTCCTCGCTGTACGCCTCGAAGTGTCGTCCGCCGAGCGGGGAGCGGTGCAGGTTGACGGTGGGCGCGAGCAGGACGTGCACGCCCTTGCGGCGGGCCTCCTGGGCGAGCAGGACACCCGCGCGGTGGGCGAGTTGGGGGTCCCAGGTGGCGGCGAGGGCGGTCGGGGACGGCAGGGCGACGGAGGGGTCGTCGGCGGTCCAGCGCACGCCCCGGACGCCGATGGGACCGTCGGACATGACGAGGGGGGCGAGGCCGATCTCGGGGAGGGCGGGCAGGGTCCACATGTCCTGGCCGGCGAGCAGCCGGGTCTTCGCATCGAGGTCGAGCCGGGCCAGGGCCGCCTCGGCGGCCGCCTCGCGCGCTTCGTCGGCCTGGGTGCGGGTTCCCGCCATGACGGTGCCTCCTCGGTGAGTCCGTGCCGTGCCCCCATCGTGCACGCACTACCTGTAACGCGGTAGGTTTCGTTATCGTGCGGTAATATTTACGCCAGGTCGATGCCGTACGGTGACGCCATGAACGCCAGGGTCAGGAGCGAGGAGCGCCGCGCCGAGATCGTGCGGGCCGCCCTTGAGGTGATCGCCGAGCGCGGGTACCGGGGGGCCAGCCTCGCCGCGGTGGCGGAGCGGGTCGGGCTCACCCAGCAGGGGCTGCTGCACTACTTCCCGACCAAGGACGCGCTGCTGGTGGCGGTGCTCCAGGAGCGCGACCAGTGGGACGCGCTGCCCAACACCCAGTTGCGGGTGGATCTGCTGGCCTCGCTGGTGGAGTACAACGCGATGCGGCCCGCCATCATCCAGACCTTCTCGGCGCTGCTCGGCGAGAGCGTCACCGAGGACCACCCGGCACAGGAGTACTTCACCGGGCGCTACACCCGGGTCCGTGCCGCCATGGCGAAGGTCCTGCGTGCCGAGTACGGCGACCGCCTGCCCAACGGCCTCACCCCGGAGCGCACGGCTCCCCTGCTGGTCGCGGTGATGGACGGCCTGCAGTACCAGTGGCTGCTGGACCCGGAGTCGGTGGACATGCCAGGCGCCTTCCGGGACTTCCTCACCCTGCTGGGCGAGAAATAGATGGCGCGGTAGCGCCGGTTCCGGTGCGCCGTTGCGGGGAAGCGGACTGACATCACGTTCCTCCACCGCACCGGAAGGACCGCAACCCCCGTGCATCTCATACGTGTTGGGATCTGGGCCCTGGGCCTGGCGCTGGCCACGACACTGACCGCACCCACGACCGCGACCGCCGCCGAGCAGCCCACGGTGGAGGAGCTGAGGCTCGACCGGGCGGTGCCGCAGGAGATCCTGCGGCGGTCCGGATTCGACTCCGTGGCACCGGAGTTCGCGGCGGCGTTGCGGGGAGCGCGGTCGTACGAGCGGGCCCGTGCCGTCGTCGTACGGGAGGGCGGCGCGCTGTGGCGGCGGGCGGTGGAGCGGGCGCAGGGGCGGGGGCCCGCGGGCGGGGACCTGAGCCGGGACGACGACCGGCCGCTGTACTGGGCGCGGCTGGGGATGACCAGGGAACTGCGGTCCTGGGAGCCGGAGTTCGGGCTCTCCCAGGAGCAGCGGGCGGCACTGCTCGGGGAGTTGGAGCGGGCCTCGCGCGGGCAGAGCGCGATCCGGTATCCGCGCGGCAAGGGCATCAAGCGGATCCTGCTCACCGGGTTCGACCCGTTCACGCTGGACCGGGACATCCGGATCTCCAACCCCTCCGGGGCGACCGCGCTCGCGCTCGACGGCACGGTGATCGAGACCGCGGACGGTCCGGCGCGGATCGAGACGGCGGTGTTCCCGGTGCGCTGGCGGGACTTCGCGGACGGCACCGTGGAGCGGACCCTGCGGCCGTACCTGAAGTGCGTCGACCTGCTGACCACGGTGAGCCAGGGGCGGGTCGGGCGGTTCGATGTCGAGCGGACCAACGGGGCCTGGCGGGGCGGTTTCCCGGACAACGACAACATCGGCACCACCGGCCTCGTGCCGGTCGACGACCCGGCCACACAGCCGCAGTGGACGACCACGACCCTGCCGTACGAGCGGATCGTGGCCGCGGACACCGGGCGCTTCCCCGTCTACGACAACACCACCGTGACCGAGATCCCGGCGGGCGGTACGACGCCCGTGACGCGGCCGGACGGGCCGACTCCGGGTTCGACCGCGCGGGCCGGTGGCGGCGGTGACTACCTGTCCAACGAGATCGCCTACCGCGCCACACTCCTGCGCGACCGGCTCGGACTGCGCGACACACTGCCCGCGGGCCATGTGCACACACCGGTGCTCCAGTTCGGGCCGGGCAACACCACGGAGGTCACCGACCCCCAGTTCGTGCGCAACCGGCTCGACATCATCGACCAGGTGCGGGCGATCCTGCGGACTGCGGGCTGAGCTCCTCCTCGGTGTCCTCGTCGTCGTCCTCGGCGATCTCCTCACCGAGCAGGTCCCGCGCCATGAGGGTCGCGCCCGCGACCGCGCCCGGCATCAGGAAGACCGCCACGAACGGCACCACGAAGGCCACACCGAGCGGCGTGCCGAAGCCCCACACCAGGGTCCGGCGGGCGCGCAGCAGGCGCAGCCGGTCGCGGAGTTCGATCTCGCGGCGCTGCAGGGCGACCGCGGTCAGCTCCTCGGTGAGGAAGTAGCCGGTGACCATGAACCCGATCACCGGCACGACCGTCTGCCCGACGACCGGGACGAAGCCCAGCGCGAAGAGCAGCACGCCCCAGATCGCGGCCCGCACGACGATACGGAGGCTGTCGCGGCCGGAGATCCACAGCTCGCGCCAGAGCGGCAGCCCCGACTCGGGGGCGGTGCCGTCCGGGGAGACGTCCCGGTCGACCTGCTCGGAGAGGCTCTCGTAGAAGGGCTGGCCGATCAGCAGCGTGACCGCGGTGAAGGTGACCGTGGTCAGCAGCAGGGAGAGGGCGAACAGCAGGACCGTGAGGAAGCCGCGGAAGAGTCCGAGCCAGGGGCTCGACCAGTCGTCGGCGAACGGCGTGGCCCAGGCCACCAGGTCGTCGCCCCACAGCGCGAGGGCGACCAGGGCCGCGGCGTAGAGAACGAACGTGATCAGGCCGGGAATCAGCCCGAAGCCGTAGCTCTTGCCGTGCCGGGCCATCCAGCGCTGGCCCTTGAGGAGATAGCGGAAACCCACCCCGAGATCGTGCATGGCCGAACTCTATCGGCCACCCCCCGGCCACCTCGAAAGCGCCGGTCACCCCGCCGCCACCGACACCACCACCCCGGGCTCCGCCGACGGCGACACGGCCGCCGACACCCGTACCGCCGCCGCGCGGGCCACCCGGCCGGCCCGGGCGGCGCCGGACAGCAGCAGCGGCTGAAGCTGTTCCAGACCGGCCACCAGTAACTCCTCACCCGCGATCAGCACCGGCCGGGCCGCCCTCGTGGTCGCGGCGGCGGCCTCGGTGAGGTCGGCGAGCGGCGGCAGGGCGGCGCGTACGACACCGGCGCCCGCGTGGGCGGCGCGCTCGGCGAGGGACACCTGCAGCGGCACCAGCGGGGCCACCGCGGCGGTCAACGCGTCGGCGATGCGGCGCAGTTCGGGACCGCCGTCCTCCAGCACCTCCGCCGCCGCGCGCAGCACCGGGGTCAGGGCGAGGACGACGCCCGCGACCAGGCCCGCGCCCGCCGGGAGCAGCGGGGAGGCTGCCTCGACCAGCTCACCGAGGGCGGCGGTGAACTCCTCCACGGCCGGTTCCACCGCGTCCAGCACCGGCAGCAGGCTGTCGCCCAGCACCGCGAGCAGCGCCTGGGCCGGTTCGCTCACCGGGTGCACGGCGAGCGGGGCGCCGGTGGTGCCGAGGCGGGCGAGGGTGTCGACGACGCGCTGGAACGCCTGCTGGGCCTGCGGGGAGGCGCTGGCCTCGGCGAGTTCGGCGGTGGTGCGGCGCAGTACGCGCAGCATCTCCGTGCCCGAACCGTCCCTGGGGTCGAAGGTGTTGAGGGCGATCCTGGTGAGGTTCCCGGCCGTGTCCAGGAGCTGGCCGGTCATGTCGGTGGTGTTGCGGGCCATACGCAGAACGTCGTCCCTGCTGGGCAGTGGCGGGATCGTCGCCATCGGGTCTCCTCGGCTCGGCACCGTCGCCCTCAGGATGCCCTCTTCCTCAGTGCCCTGTACGCCATCCGGGGCATCGGTGACACCAACTCCTCACAGGTGCAGTTGAGTCGAACGGGTACACCTCGCCGTACGCATTTTCACGACGGCGCGGGCGGTCGTCGGACGGTGCGGGGCAGCCGGTGGGGAATTGGCCCTGCGGGTCAGGGCATGGTTCACCATGGCACACACGCACAGCGGTCAGAGAAGAACGAGGAGAGCGGATGACGCCGGAGGTTCACGGCACCGTCGCGGACGGTTTTGAAGCGGTGCGCGAGGAGTTCGCCGCTTTCGTGGCGGAGGAACGGCCCGACTACGAGGGCCAGTTGTGCGCGTATGTACACGGGCGCAGGGTCGTCGATCTGTGGGCGGGGGACGGCGCCGACGCCGGGTCGCTGTACGGCGTGTTCTCCTCGACCAAGGGCGCCGCGCACCTGGTGGTCGCCCTTCTCGTGCAGGACGGCACTCTCGAACTGGACCGCAAGGTCACCTACTACTGGCCGGAGTTCGGCGCGGAGGGCAAGGGCGCACTCACGCTGCGCGACCTGCTGGCGCACCGGGCGGGGCTGGTCGGTCTGGACGCCGGGTTCTCCGCGGAGGAGCTGGCGGACGACCGGGTGATCGCCGAGCGGCTCGCCGACCAGCGGCCGTTCTGGCGCCCCGGCACCGCCTTCGGCTATCACGCGCTGGTCATCGGCGCGCTCACGGGCGAGGTGGTGCGCCGGGCCACCGGCCGCACCCTCCAGGAGGTGTACGAGGACCGCGTGCGCGCGCCCTACGGCCTGGACTTCTACCTCGGGCTGCCCGAGGCGCTCGAACCCCGTTTCCGCTCGGTGCAGCCGATGGCGCCGACGCCGAAGCAGCAGGCGCTGCTGGACGCCGAGGCGACCGGTCCGCACACGCTCTCCTCGATCGCCTTCAACACGCATGTGCCGGAGCCGGGCGAGCTGGTGGACCACGCCAACTCCCGTCTGGTGCGCGCGAAGGGGCCCGCCTCGGCGGGCGGGGTGGCCGCGGCGCGGGGTCTGGCCGGGATGTACGCGGCGGCGATCAGCGAGGTGGACGACCGGCCGCCGCTGCTGAAGCCGGACACCATCGCGGAGTTCGGGCAGATCCACTCCGTGGGCTACGACCTGGTGGCCCGGGCGCACAAGGCGTTCGGCCTGGGCTTCCAGGCCACAGCGGACAACTGGTACCCGTTCCTCGGCGCGGGCGCCTTCGGGCACAGCGGGGCGGGCGGCGCCCAGGCCTTCGCCGACCCGCGCAGCGGCCTTGCCTACGGGTACACCAGGCGCCGGTGCGCGTTCCCGGGCGGGGCGGCACCCGAGAACGTACGGCTGGTGCGGGCGGTGCACACGGCGGCGCTGGCCGTGTGACCTACGACCACGCACGAAGGCCGCACCCTACGTCCAAGGGTGCGGCCTTCGCTGCTGTGCAACGAACGCGGTCAGACCAGGGTCACGGTGATGTTCCCGCGGGTCGCCTTGGAGTACGGGCACACCTCGTGGGCCTTCTTCAGCAGGGCGCGGGCCGATTCCTCGTCCACGTTCGGGATGTTCGCGGAGATCTCCACGATCAGGCCGAAGCCCTCGTCGTTGCGCCCGATGCCGACCTTGGCGGTGACCGTCGAGCCGGAGACGTCGGCGCCCTCCTGGCGGGCGACCACGCCGAGGGCGCCCTGGAAGCAGGCGCTGTAGCCGGCGGCGAACAGCTGCTCCGGGTTGGTCCCGGCGCCGCTGCCGCCCATCTCTTTCGGCGGGTTCACCACCACGTCGAGCCTGCCGTCGTCGGTGGCGACCCGGCCGTCGCGGCCGTTCTCTGCGGTGGCCACGGCGGTGTACAGGACGTCCGTCTGCTGGATGGACATGCGGTGTCTTCTCCTTCTCGGTCCGCCGCGACTCGCGCCCACGATCGACGACGGTTTCGGAAAGAAGTTACCGCATACCGAAAAACCGCAGTAGGGGTCAGAGCTTGACGATCATCTTGCCGATGTTGTCGCCGCGCAGGACCCCGAAGAACGCCTCCAGGTTGTTCTCGATGCCCTCGACGACCGTCTCGCGGTACTTCAGCGCGCCCGAGGCGACCCAGGGGCCGACCTCCTTCACGAACTGGGGCTGGAGGTCGTAGTGGTCGCCCACCAGGAAGCCCTCGATGCGTCCGCGGGTCTGGATCAGGCGGGCGAGGTTGCGCGGGCCGGGGGCGGGCTCGGTGTCGTTGTAGACCGAGATCATCCCGCAGACGGCGATCCGGCCGTCCCGGTTGAGCCGGCCGATGGCGGCCTCCAGGTGGTCGCCGCCGACGTTGTCGAAGTAGACGTCGATACCGTCCGGGGCGGCCTGCTTGAGCTGCTCGGCGACGGGGCCGTTCTTGTAGTTGAAGGCGGCGTCGAAGCCGTACTCCTCGACCAGCAGCTTCACCTTCTCGTCGGAACCGGCCGAGCCGATGACCCGGGAGGCGCCCTTGAGCTTGGCGATCTGGCCGACCTGGCTGCCCACGGCACCGGCGGCGCCGGAGACGAAGACCGTGTCGCCCTCCTTGAAGGACGCGGTGCGCAGCAGGCCCGCGTAGGCGGTGAGGCCGGTCATGCCGAGTACGCCGAGGTAGGTGGACAGGGGCGCGGCCGTCGCGTCGACCTTGACGGTCTGGGCGGCGCCGACGGTGGCGTACTCGCGCCAGCCGCCGAAGTGCAGGACGTGGTCGCCGGGGGCGATGCCGTCGATGTTCGAGGCGAGGACCTCGCCGACGGCGCCGCCCTGCATGGGCTTGTTCAGCTCGAAGGGGGCGACGTAGGACTTGGCCGCGCTCATCCGGCCCCTCATGTACGGGTCGACCGAGAGGTACGCGTTCCGCACCAGCACCTCGTCCGGTCCCGGCTGCCGGATCTCCGCCTCCACCAGGGCGAAGTCCTCGGGCTTCGGCCACCCGACGGGGCGGCTGAGCAGGTGCCACTCGCGGCCGGCGGCGGGGAGCGTGGGGGTGTCGGACATGAGGGTGACCTTCCTGAGTACTTCAGAGGGTGAAACTTCAGAACCTGAAACAACCATGCGCCTGAATATTTCAGGATGTCAAGTAACGGGGTACTCTGGTAGCCATGGCCACACCGCAGACGTCCCACCGCCCCGACGCGCTGACCATGGAGGTCGTCGACCTGATCGGGTCCGTGGTGGCGCGGTATCACGAGGAGTACGAGGAAGCCGCCGCCGAGCACGCCCTGACCGGCGCGCAGGCGCGGCTGCTGGGGCTGCTCACGCTGGAGCCGCTGCCCATGCGGAAGCTGGCCCTGCGCCTGAAGTGCGAGCCGTCCAACGTCACCGGGATCGTGGACCGGCTGGAGTCCCGGGGCCTGGTGGAGCGGCGCCCGGACCCGGCGGACCGGCGGGTGAAGGTGGCCGCCGCCACGGACGAGGGGCGCGAGGTGGCCCGCAGCCTGCGCGAGTCCCTGCGGTTCGCCCGGGAGCCGCTCGCGGGGCTGAGCGATCAGGAGCGGCTGGCGCTGCGGGATCTGCTGCGGCGGATGCTGGAGTCGTAGCCAGGAGGCGCCCGGACTCGCTCTAGGTGCACCACCACAGGAAGCGGTCGCAGGTCTCCGACGGTTCCGGATCCGGTTCCGGCTCGGGGTCCGGGCGGGTCGGCTTCGGCGTCGGGGTGGGGGTCGGGTCCGCCGGGGCCGGGTCGGGTGCCGTCGTCGGGGGCAGGCCGCCGTCCGTCTCGCCGGACTGCGCGTCGTTCGTCGACTCGTCCTCCGGCTTCCCGGACTCCTTGCCGTCCTTGTCACCCTTGCCGTCCTTGTCCTTGTCCGACTCCGACGGCGAGGGGGACGCCGACGTGCTCGGGGACGCCTCGTCGGACACCGTGTCCGCCGTGTCGCGGACCGGCTCCGCCGACTCCTCGGCCTCCTCGCCCGCGCCGCCGTCGACCGTGGTGTCGCCCGCCGTGGCCGGGGCGGAGGACGAACCCGGCGCGTCCAGACCCAGTTCGGCGAGGCTCAGACCACCCGCGGCGAGGAGGAACCCCGCCGTGACGAGCAGGGTGCGACGGCGGCGCCGGCGGTGGGCCGCCGCCTTGCGGTCACGGCGGCTGGTGCCGGTACCCTCTTCCTCGGCATCGTTGTCGGCGGCGGACTCGCCCCCGTACGGCTCCTCGGCGCGCCCGCGCCGGCTCCGGGCCGCCCGGCGGGCCGCCGCCCTGCCTTCCGGTGGTACCGCTTCCGCGGCCGGCTCCGGCTCGCTCGCGGGCTCCTCGTACACGTCCGTACGCATCGCCTCTTCGCTCGCGTACACGCGGAGTTCTTCGACCGGCGCGCCGCAGCCCGGACAGGCGAGGGCGCCATTCAGGTGCCGTCGGCACGGGTGGCAGTAGTCCATGACGCGGGAAGACTAAGTTCCGCACGGAGGACGTTCATAGGGCCGCCTGTGAAAGTTGTGTGCGGAACTACCCCCTCCGGTGGGCCGGTTGAGGTATACGCCCGATCCGTCACCGATGCCATGCCGACTCGGCACCGAAAGCCGTGTCGAAAGCGCTGTCGAAACCGTTATCCGTACGACCCATTGACACTCCGACCACCGCGTCCCTACTGTCACGTCAGCATTTCGAACGTATGACGAAATATCGAACATGCGGAATGAAGCCGACGACGCAGCAAGGGACAACTGCCGTGCGCATCACCGGAATCAGCACACACGTGGTCGGAACGCCCTGGCGCAATCTGACCTACGTCCAGGTGCACACCGACGAGGGGATCACGGGAGTCGGTGAGACCCGGATGCTGGGCCACACCGACGCGCTCATCGGCTATCTGCGCGAAGCCGAGGCCAACCACATCCTCGGCTCCGACCCGTTCGCCCTGGAAGACCTGGTGCGCCGGATGAAGTACGGCGACTTCGGCCGCGCGGGCGAGATCGTGATGTCCGGTATCGCCGTGATCGAGATGGCCTGCTGGGACATCAAGGGCAAGGCGCTCGGCGTCCCGGTGTGGCAGCTACTGGGCGGCAAGGTCACCGACCGGGTCAAGGCGTACGCCAACGGCTGGTACACCACCGAGCGCACGCCCGAGGCGTACCACAAGGCCGCGCAGGGGGTGATCGAGCGCGGGTACAAGGCACTGAAGATCGACCCCTTCGGCACCGGGCACTACGAGCTGGACCACGAGCAGACCCTGTACGCCGTCTCCCTGATCGAGGCCGTGCGGGACGCCATCGGCCCGGAGACCGAGCTGATGCTGGAGATGCACGGCCGTTTCTCCCCCGCCACCGCCGTCCGCCTCGCCCGGGAGCTGGCGCCGTTCAAGCCCGCCTGGCTGGAGGAGCCGGTCCCGCCGGAGAACCTCAAGGCGCTGGAGAAGGTCGCCGCCAAGGTGGACATCCCGGTCGCCACGGGTGAGCGCATCCACGACCGGATCGAGTTCCGGGAGCTGTTCGAGAGCCAGGCCGTCGACATCATCCAGCCCGACGTCGGCCACATCGGCGGCATCTGGGAGACCCGCAAGCTGGCGGCCACCGCAGAGACCCACTACATGCTGGTCGCCCCGCACAACGTGGGCGGCTCGGTGCTGACCGCCGCCTCGCTCCAGGTCGGCTTCACCTCCCCCAACTTCAAGATCCTGGAGCACTTCAACGACTTCGCGGACGCCGAGATCAAGAAGGTCGTCAAGGGCGCCCCGCAGGTCGTGGACGGGTACTTCCAGCTCTCCGAGGCCCCCGGACTCGGGGTCGAGTTCGATGCCGACGCCGCGGCCGAGTTCCCGCAGCAGCAGGCCCGGTTCGATCTGTGGGCCGAGGGCTGGGAGCAGCGCAAGCCGAAGGGCGGTGGGCGGTGAGCACCGAGGTCGTCGTCGAGGCGCCGGGCGAGCACCGGCTGGCCCCGCACGAGCCGCGCGAGCCCGCGGCCGGGGAGGCGCTGGTGCGCGTCCACGCGGTGGGCATCTGCGGCAGTGACCGCGAGGTGTACCAGGGCAACCGGCCCGAGGGGTACGTCCGTTACCCGCTGGTGCCGGGGCACGAGTGGTCCGGGACCGTGGCGGCGGTGGGCGCCGGGGTGCCCGGGTCACTGGTCGGCCGGAAGGTCGTCGGGGAGGGGTTCCGCAACTGCCAGGTCTGCGACCGCTGCCACGCGGGCGAGACCACGCTGTGCGGCGCCGGGTACGAGGAGACCGGGTTCACCCAGCCCGGCGCCATGGCAGCGACGCTGACGCTGCCGGCCCGGCTGCTGCACGCGCTGCCCAACGACTGCGACCTGACCGCCGCCGCCCTGCTGGAGCCCGCCGCGTGCATCGCCGCCGCGGCGCTCAAGGCGAACGCCCGCCCCGGTGAGCGGGTCGCGGTGGTCGGCACCGGGACGCTCGGCATGTTCGCCGTGCAGTTCCTGCGCGCCGGATCGCCGGGCGAGCTGCTGGTCGTGGGCACCCGGCGGGACCGGGAGGCGCTGTCCCGGGAGTTCGGGGCGACCGGCTTTTGTACCCGGGACCAGGAACTGCCCGCCGACTTCGACGTGGTGATCGAGACCGCCGGGTCCGCCTCCGCGGCACGCACCGCCGCCTCCCTGCTCCGGCGCGGCGGGCGGCTGGTGCTCACCGGGATCCCGGCGCCGGGTGCCGACGGTCTGGACCCGACGGACCTGGTCGTACGGCAGTTGGAGGTGCACACCGTGTTCGGGGCGCCCCCGGCGGCCTGGGCGCACACCGTCCGGGTGTTCGCGGCGGGGCTGCTGGCCCCGCCGCCGCTGGTCACGCACGAGCTGCCGCTGGAGGAGTTCCCGCAGGCCATCGAGCTTGTCGGGTCCGGCGATCCGAAGGTGGGCAAGGTCCTGCTCCGACCCTAGTCACCCCTCCACCCCAGCCGTACGCCGGTACGGGGGCGACCTGACGGTCCCCGTACCGGCGTACACCCAGAGCCGTACCGGTGCTCCCGGCCCTCTTTCCTACCCAGAGCCGCGAACTCCGTCCGAAATACCGAACAAGAAGGACAGCTTGTGACCGACGCTTCCGCCACGGCAGCCCGTCGACCCGGTGAGCAGGCGCTCGCCGCCCTCGGCCTGGGCGCGCCCGACCTCTCCCCCGCCGACGCCTCCCCCCACACCTTCCCGGGCGGCGGCCGCTGGCGCACCGAGATCCCCTCCTGCGAGGGCCCCGAAGCGCTGGCCGTCGTCCTGAAGGAGTCCTCGCGGCTCGATGTGCCGATCCACCGGATCAGCCAGGGCAGCGGCGTATGGATGCTGACCGACTCGGAGATCACCGAGATGGTCGAGGCCACCGCCGAACGCGACATAGAACTCTGCCTGTTCACCGGCCCGCGCGGCACCTGGGACATCGGCGGCTCCACCCGCACGGACTCCCGGGGCGCCGGACTGCGCGCCCGCGGCCACGACGCGGTCGCCGGGTGCGTGGAGGACGCGGTACGCGCCACCGAACTGGGCGTGAAGTGCCTGCTCGTCGCCGACGAGGGGGTGCTGTGGACGCTGCACCGGGCGCGGGCCGCCGGGATCATCCCGGCCGACACCACACTCAAGGTCAGCGCCCTGATCGGCCCGGTCAACCCGGCCGCCTACGCGGTCTACGAGCGGCTCGGCGCCGACTCGGTGAACGTGCCGAGCGATCTGACCCTGGACCATCTCACCGAGATCCGGCGGGTCTCCGCCTGCCCCATGGACATGTACATCGAGGCCCCCGACGACCTCGGCGGCTACGTCCGGATGTACGAGGTCGCCGAGCTGATCCGGCGCGGCGCCCCGCTGTACCTGAAGTTCGGCCTGTCCAAGGCCCCCGGCATCTACCCCTACGGGCACCACATGCGGGAGCTGACGCTGGCCACCGCCAAGGAGCGGGTGCGCCGCGGCCGGTTGGCACTCGACCTGCTCGCCCGGCACGGGGCCGACGGGGAGATGGCCCCGCTCGGTTCACGGCTTCCCGGCGCACTCCGACGTTTCGAAACATATTCATAAAGGTTTCGACGCCCCCTCTTCACAGAAGCCGACGTAGTCAAACAGAATCCCACACACCCCAGCCGTGCTGAGACATCGAGGAAGATGACCATGCGCAACCGCAGAGCCGCACTCGCCGCGATAGCCACCGCCGCCTCCCTGGCCCTGACCCTGACCGCCTGCGGCCAGGACAGCGAGGGCGGCAGCGAGGAGGGGAAGGGCAGCACCGAGGGCGCCACCATCGGCATCGCGATGCCGACCAAGTCCTCCGAGCGCTGGATCGCTGACGGCAACAACGTTGTCGACCACCTGGAGGAGAAGGGCTACAAGACCAAGCTGGTCTACGGGGAGGACGACCCCGACCAGCAGGTCTCGCAGATCGAGAACCTCATCACGCAGGGCGTGAAGGCGCTGATCGTGGCCGCCATCGACAACAAGTCGATGAACAACGTCCTGCAGCAGGCCAAGGACGCCGACATCCCGGTCATCTCCTACGACCGCCTGATCCTCGGCACCGAGAACGTCGACTACTACGCCTCCTTCGACAACGAGAAGGTCGGCGAGCTGCAGGCCACCTACATCGTGGAGAAGCTCGGCCTGAAGGACGGCGCTGGTTCGTCGGCGAAGGGCCCGTTCAACATCGAGCTGTTCGCCGGCTCCAACGACGACAACAACACCCGCTACTTCTTCCAGGGCGCGATGAACGTCCTGCAGCCCTACATCGACAAGAAGCAGCTCGTCGTCCGCTCCGGCCAGACCGAGCTGACCCAGGTCACCACCCTGCGCTGGGACGGCGGCACCGCCCAGAAGCGCATGGACGACATCCTCACCTCGGCCTACAAGTCCGAGCGGGTCGACGCGGTGCTCTCGCCGTACGACGGCATCTCCATCGGCATCCTGTCGGCGCTGAAGTCCGACGACTACGGCTCCAAGTCCAAGCCGCTGCCGATCGTCACCGGCCAGGACGCCGAGGTCGCCTCGGTGAAGTCGATCATCGCCGACGAGCAGTCGATGACCGTCTACAAGGACACCCGCGAACTCGCCAAGGTCGCCTCGAACATGGTCGACGCGGTGCTCAACGACAAGAAGCCCGAGGTCAACGACGAGAAGACCTACGACAACGGCTCGAAGGTCGTCCCCGCGTACCTGCTGGAGCCGGTCAGCGTCGACAAGGCGAACTACCAGAAGGTCGTCGTCGACTCCGGCTACATCAAGGAAAGCGACCTCAAGTAAGCGCCGGCACTTACGGATTGGAAGGCACGACCATGGCGGGACCCGTCCTGGAAATGCGCTCGATCGTCAAGACCTTTCCCGGCGTCAAGGCGCTGTCGGACGTCACTCTGACCGTCCAGCAGGGCGAGGTCCACGCCATCTGCGGGGAGAACGGCGCCGGCAAGTCGACCCTGATGAAGGTCCTCTCCGGCGTCCACCCGCACGGCACCTACGAGGGCGAGATCCTCTTCGAGGGGGAGGTCTGCTCCTTCAAGGACATCAGGGCCAGTGAACAGCGTGGCATCGTCATCATCCACCAGGAACTGGCGCTGATCCCCTACCTCTCCATCGCGGAGAACATCTTCCTCGGCAACGAGCACGCCACCCGCGGGATCATCAGCTGGACCGAGACGCTGAGGCACGCCACCGAGCTGCTGCGCCGGGTGGGTCTGACCGACCACCCCGACACCCGCGTCGCCGACATCGGCGTGGGCAAGCAGCAGCTGGTGGAGATCGCCAAGGCGCTGTCGAAGAAGGTGAAGCTGCTCATCCTGGATGAGCCGACCGCCGCCCTCAACGACGAGGACAGCGGCAAACTCCTCGATCTGATCCTGGAGTTGAAGAAGCAGGGCATCACCTCGATCATCATCAGCCACAAGCTCAACGAGATCCGCAAGGTCGCCGACTCGGTGACGATCCTGCGCGACGGCCGGACCATCGAGACCCTCGATGTGAAGGCCGAGGAGACCACCGAGGACCGCATCATCAGCGGGATGGTCGGCCGGGACCTGGAGCACCGCTTCCCCGAACGCACCCCGCACACGCCCGAGGAGGGCGCGGCCCCGGCCCTGGAGATCCGCGACTGGACCGTGCACCACCCCATCGACCAGCAGCGCAAGGTCGTCGACGATGTCTCGCTCCAGGTGCGGCGCGGGGAGATCGTCGGCATCGCGGGCCTGATGGGCGCGGGCCGCACCGAACTGGCGATGAGCGTCTTCGGGCGCTCCTACGGCCGGTACGCGGGCGGCACGGTCCTCAAGGACGGCAAGGAGATCCGCACCCGGACGGTCCCCGAGGCGGTCCGCAACGGCATCGCCTACGTCACCGAGGACCGCAAGCACTACGGCCTCAACCTCATCGACACCATCAACCGCAATATCTCGCTCAGCGCGCTGGGCAAGGTCGCCCGGCGCGGAGTGGTCGACGAGCACGAGGAGCGGCAGGTCGCCGAGAGCTTCCGCACGTCCATGAACATCAAGGCGCCCACGGTCTTCGAACCGGTGGGCAAGCTGTCCGGCGGCAACCAGCAGAAGGTCGTCCTCAGCAAGTGGATCTTCGCGGGTCCCGATGTGCTGATCCTGGACGAGCCGACCCGCGGTATCGACGTCGGCGCCAAGTACGAGATCTACACCGTCATCGACCAGTTGGCCGCCGAGGGCAAGGCGGTGGTCTTCATCTCCTCCGAACTGCCCGAGCTGCTCGGCATGTGCGACCGCATCTACACCATGGCCGCCGGCCGGCTGACCGGCGAGTTCTCGCGGGCGGAGGCCTCGCAGGAATCGCTGATGCGACAGATGACCAAGGACAAAGAGGTAACCCGATGAGCACGGATGTGACCGCCAAGACGCCGGCTCCGGCGCCGCCCGGCAAGGGCGGTTCGGCCACGGGCGACGGACTGCTCCAGCTGGTGCTGGACGGCATGCGCCGCAACATGCGGCAGTACGGCATGCTGTTCGCGCTCGGCCTGATCGTGGTGCTGTTCGCCGTGTGGACCGACGGTGACCTGCTGCTGCCGCGCAATGTCTCCAACCTGGTGCTGCAGAACAGCTACATCCTGATCCTCGCGATCGGCATGATGCTGGTCATCATCGCGGGTCACATCGACCTGTCGGTGGGATCACTGACGGCGTTCATCGGCTCGATGGCCGCGGTGTTCATGGTGAAGAACGATCTGCCCTGGCCGGTCGCGGTCGTGCTGTGCCTGGCCATGGGCGCGCTCGCGGGCGCGGTGCAAGGGTTCTTCATCGCCTACGGCGGCATACCGTCGTTCATCGTCACCCTGGCCGGCATGCTGATCTTCCGCGGTCTGACGGAGATCTTCCTGGAGGGGCAGACCCTCGGCCCGTTCCCGGAGGGCCTGCAGAAGGTGTCCAACGGCTTCATGCCGGAGGTCGGCCCGGACACCAACTACCACAACCTCACCTTGCTGCTCGGGCTCGCGCTGATCGCGTTCGTGGTCCTCCAGGAGTACCGCGACCGGCGCCGCCAGCAGGAGTTCGCGCTGGAGGTGCTGCCCCGCAACCTCTTCCTGCTCAAGCTGGTCGCGCTCGGCGCCGCCATCCTCACGGTGACCCTGCTGCTCGCCAGCTACAAGGGCGCCCCGTACGTCCTGCTGATCCTCGGGGCGCTGCTGGTCGGGTTCGGCTACGTCATGCGCAACGCGATCATCGGCCGCCACATCTACGCCATCGGCGGCAACCTGCCCGCGGCCAAGCTGTCGGGTGTGAAGGACAAGAAGGTCACCTTCCTGGTCTTCCTGAACATGGGCATGCTCGCGGCCCTGGCGGGTCTGGTCTTCGCCGCCCGCTTCAACGCGGCCTCGCCCAAGGCCGGCCTCAACTTCGAGCTGGAGGCCATCGCCGCCTCGTTCATCGGCGGCGCGTCGATGAGCGGTGGTGTCGGCACGGTGCTCGGCGCGATCATCGGCGGCCTGGTCCTGGGCGTGCTGAACAACGGTATGAACCTCGTCGGCATCGGCACCGACTGGCAGCAGGTCATCAAGGGACTGGTGCTGCTGGCCGCGGTCGGGTTCGACGTGTGGAACAAGCGCAAGGTCGGTTCGTAACGTCACCGGGCCCCGCTCACCGAGCGGGGCCCCTCCTTTTCACGGGAGCCGCTGCATGGAACTGAACAGACGCACCCTCCTCGCCGGGGCGGCCGCCGCCGGTGTCACCGCAGCACTCAGCTCGACCGCACACGCCACAGGGGGCAACAGGCCGGTGAAGTCGCTCTTCGGCAAGCTCGCGGACGGGACCAAGGTCTACCGCTGGTCGCTGGAGAACGGCGGGACCCGCCTGAAGGTCCTCTCCTACGGCGGCATCGTCCAGTCCCTGGAGATCCCCGACCGGCGCGGCCGGTACACCAACGTCTCCCTGGGCTTCGACAACATCGAGGACTACGTCTCCTCCAGCCCCTACTTCGGCGCCCTCATCGGCCGCTACGGCAACCGCATCGGCAAGGGCCGCTTCACACTCGACGGCAAGGCCTACCAGCTCTCCGTCAACGACGGCGAGAACAGCCTGCACGGCGGGGCCAAGGGCTTCGACAAGGTCGTCTGGGACGTCGAGCCGTTCACCAAGGGCTCCGACGTCGGCCTGTACCTCTACTACACCTCCGTCGACGGCGAGATGGGCTACCCCGGCACGCTGCGCACGAAGGTCACGTACACCCTGACCCGCGACGGCGACTGGCGCATCGACTACGAGGCCACCACCGACAAGGCCACTGTCGTCAACCTCACCAGCCACGTCTACTGGAACCTGGCGGGCGAGTCGAGCGGCACCATCTACGACCACGAGCTGTCCATCGCCGGCTCCCGCTACACACCGGTCGACTCGGGGCTGATCCCCACCGGCGAGCTGGCGAAGGTCGCCGGCACCCCCTTCGACTTCCGCCGCACCAAGACCGTCGGCGAGGACATCCGCGTCCCGCACCAGCAACTGCTCTACGGCAAGGGCATCGACCACAACTGGGTCCTCGACAAGGGCGGCACCGCGAAGCCGCAGTGGGTGGCCACCCTGCGGGACCCCTCCTCCGGCCGCACCCTGAAGATCGCCACGACCGAGCCCGGGCTGCAGTTCTACTCGGGTAACTTCCTCGACGGCACCCTGGTCGGCACCGGCGGTTCGGTCTACCGCCAAGGCGACGGACTGTGCCTGGAGACACAGCACTTCCCGGACTCGCCGAACCACCCGTCGTTCCCGTCCACAACGCTGCGACCTGGGCAGACGTACCGGACGACGACGGTGCACTCGTTCAGCGCGTGACTGAGGGTCACAGCGTCTTCACAACTTCCCAACTTTTTCACAGGGGTTGAACAGCGCCCCAGAGGCATCCGTACGTATGGGCGGCCCGTGCTCCCCCGCGCGGGCCACCCACAGACGGAGGTTGCCTTGGCTGAGAACGTCACCTCGCTGTTCCGCAGCACGGCGGCGCACAGCCCTTCGATGGCCGCGCTGACCCGCGAAGGCGGTGACGGAGTCGGGCCGATCGACTTCTGCATTCCGTGCAACCCGTACTTCCCCACCCCGGCCATGTTCGACGACATGGCGAGCCGGTTGCGCGACATCATCACGTACTACCCCAGCAGCGCCGACACCATCACGGCCGAGCTGTGCAACCTCCTGCAACTCCCCCCGCAGGCCGTCGCGATGGGCAACGGCTCCACCGAGCTGATCACCTGGATCGACCACCTGCTGGTCCGCGAGTCCCTCGCCGTCCCCGTCCCCACCTTCGGCCGCTGGACCGACCAGCCCATGGAGACCGGCAAGCGGGTCGACATGTTCCCGCTCCAGGAGTCCAGCGGCTTCGCCCTCGACCTCGCCCAGTACGCCGAGTTCATCCGGGCCCGCGGCACCAGGGTCGCGGTCATCTGCAACCCCAACAACCCCGACGGCGGCTTCCTGCACCGGCACGCCATCGTGCAGTTCATGGACGCCATGGCCGACCTGGACCTGGTCGTCATCGACGAGAGCTTCCTCGAATTCGCCGACGCGGAGGCCGAACCGTCGGTCGTCCAGGAGGCGATGCTCCGCCCCAACGTCATCGTGCTGCGCAGCCTCGGCAAGAACTTCGGCCTGCACGGCATCCGCTTCGGCTACCTGGTCGCCAACCCTGCGCTCGCCGGGAAGGTCCGCTCCATGCTGCCCAAGTGGAACCTCAACGCCTTCGCCGAGCACGTGGTGTTCATGCTGAAGAACCACGGCCGGGAGTACGCGGACAGCCTCCAGCAGGTGCGCCGGGACCGGCTCGACATGGCGGGCCAGCTCGCCGCGCTGCCCGGCCTCACCGTCTACCCCTCCCAGGGCAACTTCCTGTTCGTGCGCCTTCCGGTGGGCGCCGAGGGCACGGTCGTCCGCGACCGGCTCCTCACCGAGCACCGGATCCTGGTCCGTGAATGCGGCAACAAGATCGGTTCGTCCAGCCGCTTCCTGAGACTCGTGGTGCGCCCCCAGACGGACGTGCGTCGCCTGGTGTCCGGTCTGGAACAGGTGCTCTACGGGACCAGGAGGGGAGCGGCCGCCGTGCCCGAGCTGGCTAATGGGACCAGCTACAGCTCGGGCACGGCGGCCGTGGACCGGCTCGTCAGCTCGACCAACGGGGCCGGGATGTCCCTCGGGGGCGGGATGTCCATGCCGGCGCAGATACCGGCGGCGGCCGCACCGGTGCCGGAGCCGGTGCCCGCGGCACCCATGCCGACCCCGGCCCCCATGCCGGCGCCCGTTCCCGCCCCGGCACCGATGCCCACTCCGGCTCCGGCCCCGGCCCCTGTTCCGACGCCCGCACCCATGCCCGCGGCGGCGTCGTACGGCCCCACGCCGCCCGGTGTACCGGCCCGAGGGGGGCTCACGGCGGCGCAGGTCCGGGGGACGACGGGGCCTGGGCTCGCACCCGCCCCGGCGACGGGGTGGCCGCAGGCTACGGCTTGGCCTAACGCGGCGGGGTAGGCCGGCCGCTCGGTTCAGGCCGGGTTCAGACGCCACTGCTGGCAGGCGTTGTTCAGCCACGTCCACTGGCGTACGTCCGTGCCGTCCGCCGTGCCGCAGTTGGCGACGTCCGCCACCTTGCCCGTCGCCTGGTTGACGATGCGGACGTAGGTGTCGGTCGTCGCGACGAAGCGGAAGCGCTGGGAGGTGTTGTTCAGCCAGGACCACTGGCGCAGGTCCGCGCCGTCGGCCGCGGAGCAGTCGGCGGTGTCCAGGACCTTGCCGGTGGCCACGTTCACCAGTCGGTGGGTGTCGTCGCCCAGGTCCTCCAGCCGCCAGCGCTGGTTCGCCCCGCCGTTGCACGTCCACTGCTGGACGTTGGCGCCGTCCGCCGTCGAACCGCCCGCCACGTCCAGGCACTTGCCGCTGTTGCGGTTGGTGACCGTGTACGTCGTGGAGGTGGCCGGCGGTTCGCCGGACGGCCCCGCCAGACCGCTGCCCAGGGCCACCGGTGTGCCGAGGTTCGGGGAGCCGTCGGAGTCCCAGGTGAACCTCTGCGCCCTGGCCGTACGGCCGTTGTCGCAGCCGTCGGAGGCGGAGTCGTTGGCGTGGTAGACGATCCAGCTCTCGGTGCCGTCGGGTGACGTGAAGAAGCCGTTGTGCCCGGGGCCGTAGACCCCGGCGGAGTCGTTGCGCTGGAAGACCGGGGTGGACTTCTTCGTCCAGGAGGAGGCGGAGAGCGGGTCGGAGCCGGTGAGTTTGAGCTGGCCGAGTTTGTAGTCGGGGGTCCAGCAGCCGCTCGCCGAGTAGATGAGGTAGGTCTGGCCGCCGCGCTGCAGCAGCTCGGGCCCCTCGTTGACCGTGCCGCCCTGGCGCTCCCAGTCGTAGGTGGGCGTGGAGACGGTGGAGAAGCCGGTGGCCAGGGTGTACGGGTTGGACATCCGGGCCGCGACGAGGTTCTGGGTGCCGCCGCTGGCACTGCCGAACAGATACAGCTGACCGTTGATGGTGCCGACGGTCGGGTCCAGCATCCAGGCGGAGTTCAGCTGGTTGCGGTAGGTGTACGGGCCCATGGGGTCGGAGCCCGCGCTCTCCAGGACATGGGTGCGCTGGGTGGGGATGTAGTCGGAGACGTTCTGCCCGGCCACGTAGTAGAGGTACCAGCGGCCGTTGAGGTAGTGCAGTTCCGGCGCCCAGATGTTGCAGCAGCGGGAGGCGGCGTCGCCCTGCCACACCTGCACGCTGGGCGCGGTGGCCAGTCCGGCGAGGGTGGTGGACTTGCGGATGGTGATCCGGTCCGTCCAACTCGTCGTCACCATGTAGTAGTTGCCGTTGTGGTAGGCGATCCAGGGGTCGGCGCCCTTGACCGACTTCACCGGGTTGCTGAACGAGGCGGCACTGGCGGGGGTCTGCCCCAGGGCGAGCAGGAGGGCCAGCGCGGCCAGCAGGGTCAGTAGGCTCTACGTTCTTGATCGGGTTGATCGAGCCATTCGTAGGGTTGGGTCGCCCAGGGGTGCTGGGTGTGGCTATCAGTGGGCTGCCATCTCGTGGCTTCCATCGCTTCGCCGCCCGGTGCCCCACGACGACTCGGCCGCCGATTAGGAAGTGCGAACAAGTCGCTGTGTAGAGCAATGCCGGCGAGGTCGT
>NZ_JBVKBN010000011.1:0-266624 GCF_055657065.1 Streptomyces sp. NPDC110618
GGCCGGCCGCGACCAGACCGGCGAAGTGCGCCATGTCCACCCACAGGTACGCATCGACCTCGTCGGCGATGCGCCGGAACTCCGCGAAGTCCAGCTGCCGCGGGTAGGCCGACCAGCCGGCGATGATCACCTTCGGGCGGTGCTCCTTGGCCAGGCGCTCCACCTCGGCCATGTCGACCAGGCCGGCGTCGTCGACGTGGTAGGCGACCACGTTGAACTGCCTGCCGGAGAAGTTCAGCCGCATCCCGTGGGTCAGGTGACCGCCGTGCGCCAGGTCCAGACCGAGGATGGTGTCGCCGGGCTTGGCCAGCGCGAACAGCGCGGCCTGGTTGGCGGAGGCACCCGAGTGCGGCTGGACGTTGGCGTACGCGGCGCCGAACAGCTCCTTGACCCGGTCGATGGCGATCTGCTCGGTGACATCGACGTGCTCGCAGCCGCCGTAGTAACGGCGGCCGGGGTAGCCCTCGGCGTACTTGTTCGTCAGCACCGTGCCCTGCGCCTCCATCACCGCGACCGGCGCGAAGTTCTCGGAGGCGATCATCTCCAGGGTCGACTGCTGACGGCGCAGCTCGGCATCGACCGCGGCGGCAACCTCCGGGTCGAGCTCGTGCAGGGACGTGTTCAGGACGGACATGCGTCTACGACTCCTCAGCCGGCGGAAAAGGCGGTGTACTCGTCGGCGGAGAGCAGGTCGCTCGGCTCCTCCGTGACGCGTACCTTGAACAGCCAGCCGCCCTCGAAGGGGGCGGAGTTCACCAGCGACGGGTCGTTGACGACGTCCTCGTTGATCTCCGTGACCTCACCGTTGACCGGGGAGTACAGGTCGGAGACCGACTTGGTGGACTCCAGCTCGCCGCAGGACTCGCCCGCGGTCACCGTGGAGCCGACCTCGGGGAGCTGGGCGTAGACGACGTCACCGAGCGCGTTGGCCGCGAACTCCGTGATGCCGACCGTCGCGACGCCGTCCTCGGCGGCCGACAGCCACTCGTGCTCCTTGCTGTAACGCAGCTGCTGGGGGTTGCTCATGGCCTGAATTCTCCTGTACGCGGGGGTGTGCTGATGAATGAGGGACCGCTGGAGGCGTGCGTGAGCAGCGGTGATGTGTTCAGCATCACCCACGGCCGGTGCCGGTGACGCTCACAGCTCCTGCATCCGATGCGTGCGGCTACTACTTCTGGCGCTTGTAGAACGGCAGCGCCACGACCTCGTACGGCTCGTGGCTGCCCCGGATGTCCACACCGACACCGGGCGTGCCGGGCGCCGCGTGCGCGGCGTCGACGTAGGCCATGGCGATCGGCTTGCCCAGGGTGGGGGAGGGAGCGCCGGAGGTGACCTCGCCGATGACCTTGCCGTCGGCGACGACCTGGTACCCGGCGCGCGGGACCCGGCGGCCCTCGGCGACCAGGCCGACCAGGACGCGCGGCGGGTTGCTCTCGGCGCGGGCGGCGGCCTCGGTGAGCGCCTCGCGCCCGACGAAGTCGCCCTCCTTCTCGAACTTCACCACCCGGCCGAGCCCGGCGTCGAAGGGGGTCAGCTCGGTGGTCAGCTCGTGCCCGTACAGCGGCATGCCCGCCTCCAGGCGCAGGGTGTCCCGGCAGGACAGGCCGCACGGGACCAGGCCCACCGGCTCGCCCGCCTTGGTCAGGGCCTGCCACAGCGGCTCGGCGTCGGAGGGCTTCACGAACAGCTCGAAGCCGTCCTCGCCGGTGTACCCGGTGCGCGCGATCAGCGCCGGGACGCCCGCGACGGTGCCGGGGAGCCCGGCGTAGTACTTCAGGCCGTCGAGGTCGGCGTCGGTGAGCGAGGCGAGGATACCGGGGGACTCGGGGCCCTGGACGGCGATCAGCGCGTAGGCGTCCCGGTCGTCGCGGACCTCGGCGTCGAAGCCGGCGGCGCGCTCCACCAGGGCGTCCAGCACGACCTGGGCGTTGGAGGCGTTGGCGACGACCATGTACTCGGACTCGGCCAGCCGGTAGACGATCAGGTCGTCGAGGATGCCGCCGTCCTCGCGGCAGATCATGGTGTAGCGGGCGCGGCCGACACCGACGGAGGCGATGTTGCCGACGAGGGCGTGGTTCAGCAGCGCGGCCGCCTGCGGACCGGTCACCGTGATCTCACCCATGTGGGAGAGGTCGAAGAGGCCGGCCTTGGTGCGCACGGCGTTGTGCTCGTCGCGCTCGGAGCCGTAGCGCAGCGGCATGTCCCAGCCGGCGAAGTCGGTCATCGTGGCGCCCAGCGAGCGATGCAGGGCATCGAGGGCGGTACGGCGCGGTTCGGTACTGCTCATCGGTCGGTCGTCTCCCAAGGCATGACGGGGGGGGCGTTCCTCCCCATCTGTCATCGGAACCTGAGAGGTTCGTCATGACCGCGCGTGGGCATGACTTGCACCTTGGGTGGGACCACCGGCGACGGCGGCCCGCTTTTCAGATGTGCCTCGCCCGCGCGGTAACGGGGCCTGAGAGATTCAAGGGAGGGACTTGCTCCTTCGGCGCCCCAGCACAAGGCTGGGAACTCTCCCGCGCGGATTCAAACGGCCGGTATGCAGTTGGCGCGCACATCATTGCACGCATCGGTCCGGCGTGGCAGGGCAGCATCTGTAACCGGGCTGTTGCGGTACGCGTACAGAAACTCCAGGCACGCGGAATTACCTTCTCTTTACGGTCGACGGGCAGATGGTCTCCATCTGACCCAGGGGAGGACGATCACGGTGAACAGGACGACGGCGTACGCGGCCACCTCGGGCATCGCGGTGCCCCGGCAGCCGGCAGCCCCCGTCGCGGAGGTGTGTCCGGCCCCGGTCGTGCGCGATCTGCGTGAGCGCTCCGGCCTGAGCCCGCACGCCCTGCTCTTCGGACCGAAGGACGTCGTGGTGATCACCGGCCTGCCGGGCAGCGGCAAGTCCACGCTGATGAAGCGGGCGGTCACGGGGCCGCGGATCGACTCCCAGGACACCCGGGACCGCTGGGACGCGCGGATGCCGGGCTTCCTGCCGTACGCGGTCTACCGCCCGCTCGTGCGGGTCGCGCACTACTTCGGACTGTGGCGGGCCCTGCGCTCCGGCGAGGGCCTGGTCGTGCACGACTGCGGTACGCAGTCCTGGGTGCGCGGCTGGCTGGCGCGGGCCGCGCGGCGCCGGGGCGGCACCCTGCACCTGCTGCTCCTCGACGTCACCCCGGACCAGGCACTCCAGGGCCAGCGCGAGCGCGGGCGGGGTGTGTCGCGGTACGCCTTCCTGCGGCACCGGGCTGCCGTGGGGCGGCTGCTGCGCGCGGCGGAGCGGGGCGAGCTGCCGCGGGGCACCGGTTCGGCGGTCCTGGTCGACCGGCCGGCGGCCGGGGTGCTGCGACGGATCGGGTTCACGGGCTGAGCGCGGGGCGGGTCTTCGGGCGGGGGTCGGGCTCGCGGGCCGGGTGCCGGGCGGACGCGGAGCGGATCGGCTGATGGGCCGCGTGCCCGGTGGGCGGGCAGGGTCGGCGGGTGCGGGGCGGGCCAGGTCTGGTGGACGGGCCGAGCCGGCGGGCGGCGGCGGGCCGGATCGGGTGCACGGCCAGGGCCGGGGCGGGCGCGCAGGCGCTAGCCTTTTCAGCCATACCAGTGGTTCACGGCAGGCGGTCAGAAGAGTATGGACTTCCCGGCGGATCTCCCCGCGGACTTCCCGGCGCAGGCGCACCCCCATTCGCACGGCGGATGGCCCGGCAACGAACTGGAGGAGGTGCTCTCCGCCTCCCTCGGCGTGCCCACCGCGGGCGGCCGGATCATCGAAGTGCTCGGCCGCAGCTTCCTGTGGGTCCCGCTGCCGTCCGGCGGCGGCCCGAACAGCGGTCCGCTGGACCTGCCCACGATGGAGATCGAGGGGCAGGGCTACGTCCCGGTCTTCAGCTCCGAGGAGCAGTTCCGTCAGGTCGTCGGCACGCACATGTCGTTCGCCGTCGCCCCGGCGGTGGAGTTCGCGCGGGGGCTGCCGCCGCAGGTCGGGATCATGGTCAACCCGGACGGTGTGGTGGGCATACCGCTGCCGCCCCCGGCGGTGGCCGAGCTGTGCCGGGTGGGCCGCACCCCGCTGGACGGGCCCGCGAGCGGCGGCCGGGTCAAGCTGTTCGAGCCGGACTGGAAGGACGACCCGGTCGACTTCCTCTCCGCGGCCTCGGCGGAGTTCGCGGAGACGGGCGTGGTGACCACGGCCCGCCGCTGCCTGGCCGCGATCGAGACCGCGGACCCGGTGATGTTCGTGGGGGTGGAGCTCTCGCACTGGGAGGGCGATCTGCGTACCGCGCCGATGGACGCCCTGGGCCGGGCCCTGGGCCGGGTCCCCACGAAGTGGCAGGTCAACCTGATCCTGCTGGACATGGCGGCGCAGGACCCGGTGACGCTGTGGATGCGCGAGCACGTACGGCCCTTCTACACGCGGGGTTAGCGGAGCCGTTCGAAGGGGCGCGGGGCCTGCGCGACCAGCCGCAACCGGAGCCGCGGACGCCCGCCCGGAGCAAGTCCCACTGCAGTGGGCGGCCTTAAGCTAGGGTCACGGCTCGGTCGGAGAACAGGTTGAAGGGGCGGTACAGGTGAGCGCCAGCGGCATCGCGGCCGGGCAGGTCGAGCACATGCTGCGCCAGGTCACGCCCGGGCGTTACGACGCCTACGAGGCGCTCCTGCGCGCGCTCGCGACCCCGAATTCCGGCCAGATCTGGATGCTGCTGTGGCACGGCCAGTCCGGCTCCCCGGACGCGCAGTACGGGAACATGGAGGTCGACGGCTACGGCTACGCGCCCTGCGTCACCTCCGCCCAGGAACTGTCGGCCAGTGGCTGGAACCGCAGTTACGAGGTGGTCGACGGGCTCGACGTGGCCCGCACCCTCTACCCCGACCACTACGGCCTCTGGCTGAATCCGCACGCTCCGGGCGGCGGTGTCGGCATCCCGTGGCTGGATCTGCGCCGGATCGCCACCGGCCTGGACCGCCAGCCCGCGGGCCCGCTGAGCCTGTCCGAGCCCGGCATCGAGATCCCGCACTTCTACGCCCTGCTCGCCCAGAACGCCCATCGCACCCCGGCCGTGCGCAGCCTGCGCCGCGCCTGGGTGCAGCCGGCGCTGGGGGCGCCGTATCTCGCCATCGGTCTGGACGTCTACGACACCAGTCCGTCGGCGGTGGACTCGGTGCGTGCGATGATGCAGCAGTCGATCGGCGCGGTCCCGGACGGGCTGCCGGTGTCGACGGTGGCGATGTCGGACGAGTACGACCCGGTCGCGATGTGGATGCGGGCGAACGCCCGGCCGTTCTACGACCGCGAGGCGCACGCGGCCCCGGCGCCCGCCGCCGGGTACGGGTACCCGCCCGCGCAGGGCGGCTACTGACCCGACGGGCCTTCCGACGGACCTCCCGAGGTCTTCTGACGGACCATCAAATCGTTTACGTGAACGTCACATTTCTTCGCGCGTAGATGATGGTGAAGATCACTGATTGTCCGAAATGTCATAAATTCCGCCTGTCCGACGTCCGTTATCCCCTGTTCGGATAACGGAATCCCCAGCACATCATCACGGTTGCGCATACTTTCGCCGTCAGATCTGGCGGCTGATCACGACGAAGCTGAAGACTCCCCAGTCAGACATGGGATCGGTCGATCCTGTGATCGAGTGCAAGTCGACAAAGCCGTAATCCACGGCAGGCGTAGGCCGGTCACCACCGGCGAGAGGGGTCGGGTCACCGTGACCGCACCGATCGAGACCACCGGGGCATCAGAAGCACAGCCGGAGGCTGTGCTCAGCGGTGCCGACAAGGGGCAGATCGAGGGCCGTTCCCTGGGGCAGATCGCCTGGACCCGGTTCAAGAAGGACAAGGTCGCCGTCGCCGGCGGCGTCGTCGTCATCCTGCTGATCCTGCTCGCGATCCTCGCCCGGCCCATCCAGGCCCTGTTCGGTCTCGACCCCAACGCCTTCAACCAGGACCTGCTCGACCCCAACACCTCGCTGCCGCACGGCGACTGGGGCGGCATGAGCGCCGAGCACCCGCTGGGCATCGACCCCAATTTCGGGCGCGACATCGCCACCCGCATCCTGGAGGGGTCCTGGGTGTCCCTGGTCGTCGCGTTCGGGGCGACGATCCTGTCCAACACGATCGGCACCATCCTCGGCGTGATCGCGGGCTACTACGGCGGCCGCACCGACGCGATCATCAGCCGGCTGATGGACACCTTCCTCGCCTTCCCGCTGCTGCTCTTCGCCATCGCCATCTCGGCGACGCTCCAGGGCGGTGCCTTCGGCCTGGAGGGCCTGCCGCTGCACATCAGCGTGCTGATCTTCATCATCGGCTTCTTCAACTGGCCGTACCTGGGCCGCATCGTCCGCGGCCAGACCCTGGCGCTCAGGGAGCGTGAATTCGTCGACGCCTCCCGCGGTATGGGCGCCAAGGGTCCGTACATCCTGTTCCGGGAGCTGCTCCCGAACCTGGTCGGCCCGATCATCGTCTACTCGACGCTGCTCATCCCGACGAACATTCTTTTCGAGGCCAGCCTGAGCTTCCTCGGCGTCGGCATCCAGCCCCCGCAGGCGTCGTGGGGCGGCATGCTCAGCGAGGCGGTCAAGTTCTACAAGGTCGACCCGCAGTTCATGATCGTGCCCGGCCTCGCCATCTTCGTCACCGTCCTGGCGTTCAACCTGCTCGGCGACGGACTCCGTGACGCTCTCGACCCGCGCAGCCGCTGATATGCGGCCCCATCGAGAGCCCATCAAGTTTCCAACTATGGAGGGGAAGCAGACCATCATGCGAAGGTCAGCGCTGGCCGCCATCGCGGCCATCGGCACTGTCAGCCTGGTTCTTTCGGGCTGCAGCAAGGCCGATGACAATTCGGGCAATGGCGACGGCAACAGCAAGTCCGCCGGCGCCGACGCGGCGACCAAGGGTGTCGTCAACGCCTCCACCGCCAAGGGTGGCACGGTCACTTACGAGTACTCGGACGTTCCGGACTCCTTCGACCCGGGCAACACGTACTACGGCTACATGTTCAACCTCAGCCGGCTGTACGCCCGCCCGCTGATGACCTACAAGCCGGCCCCCGGTGACAAGGGCAACGAGCTCGTCCCGGACCTCGCCGCGGCTCCGGGTGAGTCCAGCGACAACGGCAAGACCTGGACGTACAAGCTGCGTGAGGGTCTGAAGTACGAGGACGGCACGCCGATCACGTCCAAGGACGTGAAGTACGCCGTCGAGCGCTCCAACTTCGCGCGTGACGTGCTCTCCCTCGGCCCGAACTACTTCCAGCAGTTCCTTGAGGGCGGCGACAAGTACAAGGGTCCCTACAAGGACAAGAGCGACAAGGGCATCGCGTCCATCCAGACGCCGGACGACCAGACGATCGTCTTCAAGCTCAACCGCTCCTTCCAGGAGTTCGACTACCTGGTCGCCCAGCCGCAGACGGCCCCCGTGCCGAAGGCCAAGGACAAGGGCGTCGACTACGTCAAGAGCATCGTTTCCTCGGGCTCGTACAAGTTCGAGAGCTACGAGGAGGGCAAGCAGGCCGTCCTCGTCCGCAACGAGAACTGGGACGCGAAGACCGACCCGCTGCGCAAGCAGTACCCGGACAAGATCGTCATCAAGCTCAAGGTCAACGCCGAGACGATCGACCAGGACGTCCGCGCGGGCAAGGCGATCGACCTCGGCGGCGGTGGCGTCCAGGCCGCGACGCAGGCCGAGATCGTCAGCGACCCCGACCTGAAGGCCAACACGGACAACACCTACGGTGGCCGTCTGGTCTACATGGCGATCAACACCAAGCTGGCGCCGTTCGACAAGGTCGAGTGCCGCAAGGCCGTGCAGTACGCGGTCGACAAGAAGTCGGTGCAGACCGCCCTCGGCGGCCCGATCCGCGGTGACATCGCCACCACCGTCCTTCCGCCGGACGTCCCGGGCTACAAGAAGGCCGACCTGTACGCCACCCCGGACAACAAGGGTGACGCGGCCAAGGCCAAGGAGCAGCTGAAGGCCTGCGGCACGGAGAAGATCAAGACCAACATCTCCGCGCGCAGCGACCGCCCGCAGGAGATCGCCGCGGCGACCGCCATCATCAACTCGCTGAAGGCGGCGGGCATCGACGCCACCCTGAAGCAGTTCCCGTCGGGTAAGTACTTCACCGACGCCGCTGGTGTTCCGGCCTTCAACAAGAAGCAGAACATCGGTCTGCACATGATGCAGTGGGGTGCCGACTGGCCCTCCGGCTACGGCTTCGACCAGCAGATCCTGCACGGTGACGCGATCGGCGAGTCCGGCAACACCAACCTGTCGCAGCTCGACAACGCCGACGTCAACAAGATGCTGGAGCAGGCGATCGCGACCGAGGACGCTGCCGAGCGCAACAACCTCTACGCCGAGATCGACAACAAGACGATGGAGGAGGCGGCCCTCGTTCCGCTGACCTACTTCAAGGTCCTGCTGTACCGCCCGGCCGGCTTCACCAACCTGGTGTCCACCGCGGCCTTCAGCGGTCAGTACGACTACCTCAACATCGGCACGACCAAGAAGTAGCCCCGGAAGGCAGGTGAAGGCATTGATGCCCGCGGGCTTCGCGGCCCGCGGGCATCAGCGCCGATCCCCGTGATCTCGTATATCCTCCGCCGGACGGTCGCGGCAGTGATCCTGCTGCTGGTCGTCACCGCGGTCACCTTCGCGATCTTCTTCCTGCTGCCCCGGCTCGCCGGCCAGACGGCCGACCAGCTGGCCCAGCAGTACATCGGGAAGAGCCCCACGAAGGCCGACATCGAAGCGGTCAAGCAGAACCTCGGACTCGACCAGCCCGTGTACGTCCAGTACTGGGACTTCATCAAGGGGATCGTCTCCGGCGCCACGTATGACCTCGGGCCGACCACCGCGCAGTGCAACGCCCCCTGCTTCGGCTACTCCTTCAAGACCCACGTCGAGGTCTGGCCGCAGCTGACCAGCCGTATCCCGGTCACGCTGTCCCTGGCCGCCGGCGCCGCCGTGATGTGGCTGCTGGGCGGTATCACTGCCGGTGTGATCTCCGCGCTCAAGCCGCGGTCGCTCGCCGACCGCACCTTCATGGGCATCGCCCTCGCCGGTGTCTCGCTGCCCATGTTCTTCACCGGTCAGCTCGCGCTGTTCCTCTTCACCTTCAAGTGGCCGATCTTCGGCCGCGACTACGTCCCGTTCACCGAGAACCCCTCGCAGTGGGCCAACACCCTCTTCCCGGCGTGGTGTTCGCTCGCCCTGCTCTACTCCGCCATCTACGCCCGGCTCACCCGCTCGGGCATGCTGGAGACGATGAGCGAGGACTTCATCCGCACGGCCCGCGCCAAGGGCCTGCGCGAGCGGAACGTGGTGGCCAAGCACGGTCTGCGGGCCGCGCTGACCCCGATCATCACCGTGTTCGGCATGGACCTCGGCCTGCTGCTCGGTGGTGCGGTGATCACCGAGTACACGTTCTCCCTGCACGGCATCGGTGAGTACGCGGTGCAGTCCATCAAGGACAACGACCTGCCGCCGATCCTCGGCGTCACCCTGCTCGCCGCCTTCTTCGTCGTCCTCGCAAACTTCCTGGTGGACCTGTTGTACGCCGCCGCCGACCCGCGGGTGAGGCTCTCGTGACCGAACTGTCCAAGACCGGCGCCGCGGTGGGGGAGCCCGTGAAGGCCTCCTCCGACGTGCCCACCGCGTTCCTCGAAGTCCGCGACCTCAAGGTGCACTTCCCGACCGACGACGGCCTGGTCAAGTCGGTCGACGGAGTCAGCTTCAAGGTGGAGAAGGGCAAGACCCTCGCCATCGTCGGTGAGTCCGGCTCCGGCAAGTCCGTCACCTCGCTCGCCGTCATGGGCCTGCACAAGCTCGGCTCGCGCGGCAAGAACGTGCAGATCTCCGGCGAGATCTGGCTGGACGGCAAGGAACTGGTCTCCGCCGCCCCGGACGAGGTCCGCCGGCTGCGCGGCCGTGAGATGGCGATGATCTTCCAGGACCCGCTGTCCGCGATGCACCCGTACTACACGATCGGCCACCAGATCGTGGAGGCGTACCGGGTCCACCACGACGTCAGCAAGAAGGTCGCCCGCACCCGCGCGATCGAGATGCTCGACCGGGTCGGCATCCCCGAGCCCACCAAGCGCGTCGACAACTACCCGCACGAGTTCTCCGGCGGTATGCGCCAGCGCGCGATGATCGCGATGGCACTGGTGAACAACCCCGAGCTGCTCATCGCGGACGAGCCGACCACCGCCCTGGACGTCACCGTCCAGGCGCAGATCCTGGACCTGATCCGGGACCTGCAGAAGGAGTTCGGCTCCGCGGTCGTCATGATCACCCACGACCTCGGCGTGGTCGCCGAGATCGCCGACGACGTGCTGGTGATGTACGGCGGCCGGTGCGTGGAGCGCGGTCCGGTGGCCGACATCTTCGAGCAGCCGCAGCACCCCTACACCTGGGGCCTGCTCGGCTCGATGCCGCGTATCGACCGGGAGACCTCCGAGCGGCTCATCCCCGTCAAGGGCCAGCCGCCGAGCCTCATCAACGTCCCCTCGGGCTGCGCCTTCCACCCGCGCTGCCCGTACGCGGACATCCCCAAGGGCGATGTCACCCGCACCGTGCGCCCCGAGCTGACCCAGGTCGGCACCGGACACTTCTCCGCCTGCCACCTCTCGCCCGAGGACCGTACGCGGATCTGGACCGAAGAGATTGCGCCGAAGCTGTGAGTGAAACCAAGAAATCGGACGTGACCGTCCCGGCGCAGGCGTCGGCCCCCGGGGCGGAGAACGACGTGCTGCTGAAGGTCCAGGGCCTGCAGAAGCACTTCCCGATCCGCAAGGGCGTGCTCCAGCGCCAGGTCGGCGCGGTCAAGGCCGTGGACGGCATCGACTTCGAGGTGCGCCGCGGCGAGACGCTCGGCGTGGTCGGCGAGTCGGGCTGCGGCAAGTCGACCATGGGCCGGGTCATCACCCGGCTCCAGGACCCGACGGGCGGCACGATCCACTTCGAGGGCAAGGACATCACGCGGCTGAACACGGCCGGGATGCGCCCGCTGCGGCGGGACATCCAGATGATCTTCCAGGACCCGTACGGCTCCCTGAACCCCCGGCACACCATCGGCTCGATCGTCTCGGCGCCGTTCCGGCTCCAGGGCGTCGAGCCCGAGGGCGGGGTGAAGAAGGAGGTCCAGCGACTGCTGGAGCTCGTCGGCCTGAGCCCCGAGCACTACAACCGCTACCCGCACGAGTTCTCCGGCGGTCAGCGTCAGCGCATCGGCATCGCCCGCGCGCTCGCGCTCAAGCCGAAGCTGGTCGTCGCCGACGAGCCGGTCTCCGCGCTCGACGTGTCGATCCAGGCCCAGGTCGTGAACCTGATGGACGACCTCCAGCAGGAGCTGGGCCTGACCTACGTGATCATCGCGCACGACCTGTCGGTCGTCCGGCACGTCTCGGACCGGATCGCGGTGATGTACCTCGGCAAGATCGTCGAGCTGGCCGACCGGACCTCGCTGTACGAGTCCCCCATGCACCCGTACACCAAGGCCCTGATGTCCGCGGTGCCGGTGCCGGACCCGCGGCGCCGGGGTGCCAAGAGCGAGCGCATCCTGCTCCGCGGTGACGTGCCCTCGCCGATCGCGCCGCCGCCCGGCTGCCGCTTCCACACGCGGTGCTGGAAGGCGACGGAGATCTGCAAGACGACCGAGCCGCCGCTGCTGGAGCTGCGTCCGGGCCAGCAGGTCGCCTGCCACCACCCGGAGAGCTTCGAGGACCAGGCTCCGCAGGACACGGTGCTGCTGACGGCCGCGAAGGAGGCGGCCGAGCTGGTCGCCGACGAGGTGCTGGCGGAGTCGGCGGAGACGTCGGCGGCGGTGGCCGCGGAGGTCAAGGCGACGACGGAGGAGGCGACCTCGAAGGAGGCGGCTTCCGAGAAGGTCGCCAAGACCTCTGAGGAGACTTCCGAGGAGCCGGAGTCCACCGACAAGTAGGGTTAAATCCCCAAGTCAAGAACGAGCCCTCGCCTTGCAATGAAAGGCGGGGGCTCGTTCTTGGGTGAGAATGTAGGGGTGCTCCAGCAACTGTTCACCCCGTCCGTGCAGCATACGCTCGACCTGATCGGCATCTTCGTCTTCGCCATCTCCGGCGCGCTGCTGGCCGTCCGCAAGAACTTCGACGTCTTCGGCATCGCCGTCCTCGCCGAGGTCACCGCCCTGGGCGGCGGACTCTTCCGCGACCTGGTGATCGGCGCCGTACCGCCCGCCGCCTTCACCGACCTCGGGTACTTCCTGACCCCGATGCTCGCCGCGCTCCTGGTGGTCTTCCTGCACCCGCACGTGGAGCGCATCCAGATAGGGGTGAACGTCTTCGACGCGGCCGGCCTCGGCCTGTTCGCCGTCACCGGCACGACCAAGGCGTACGACTACGGTCTGAACCTCACCGCCTCCGCCGCCCTGGGCCTGGCCACCGCGGTCGGCGGCGGTGTGCTGCGCGACGTGCTCGCCAACGAGGTGCCCTCGCTGCTGCGCTGGGACCGCGACCTCTACGCGGTCCCGGCGATGGTCGGCGCCATCATGGTCGCGATCTGCATCCGCTACGACGCCCTCACCCCCGTCACCAGCGGATTCGCGGTGATCACGGCGTTCGTGCTGCGCCTGCTGGCGATGCGCTACCACTGGCGGGCGCCCCGGGCCTGGAACCGGCGCTCGACGGTGCGGGAGGAGGAGTAGGTCCGCTGTGCCCGGGTAAGCGGGCGCTCAGGTTAGAGGTAGGGGAAAGCTACCGCTTAGTAGTTAGCTGTTGTACCGTTCATCCATGTCAGAAGTAGCGTTCACGCAGGCCACCGTCGGAGACAGCGAGTTCGACCGCGACACCGCGCTCACCCGGCGCGAGCCCGGCGTCTACGACATCGACCTCTCCGCCGGCTGGACCATCATCAGCGCCGTCAACGGCGGTTATCTGCTGGCGGTCCTGGGCCGCGCGCTCGCCGACGCCCTGCCGCACGCCGACCCGTTCACCATCTCGGCGCACTACTTGACCGCGTCCCAGCCCGGTCCGGCGGTCGTGCGCACCTCCGTGGTCCGCACCGGCCGCTCCCTGTCGACCGGCCAGGCGTCGCTCTTCCAGTACGACGAGCGGGGGCAGGAGGTCGAGCGCATCCGCGTCCTCGCCTCCTACGGCGACCTCGACTCCCTGCCCGACGACGTCCGTACGACCGCGCGGCCGCCCGCGATCCCGCCGATGGACCAGTGCTTCGGCCCCGAGGACGGCCCGGCCCCGGTCCCCGGCAGTTCCGCCATCACCGACCGGCTGATGCTCAAGCTGGACCCGGCGACCCTGGGCTGGGCCCTGGGCGCGCCCTCCGGCAAGGGCGAGATGCGGGCCTGGTTCGGCCTGGCCGACGGCCGGGACCCGGACCCGTTCTCCCTGCTGCTGGCGGTGGACGCGCTGCCCCCGACCGCCTTCGAGCTCGGCATCAAGGGCTGGGTCCCCACGGTGGAACTGACGGTCCACGTCCGCAGCCGTCCCGCCCCGGGCCCGCTGCGGGTGTCGATCACCACCCGCAACCTCGCCGGCGGCTTCCTGGAGGAGGACGCGGAGGTCTGGGACAGCGCGGACCGGCTGGTGGCCCAGTCCCGCCAACTGGCGCGGGTGCGGCTCGGCTGACGTCCGCCGAACCCGCCGGGTGCCTTGAGGTGCCCGGCATCGGGCGGGTGTCGAACTCGCCGGTCTTTTCCATGAGTTGTGGCGCCGGGGCGGGAGTTCCCCCCGGCGCCTTTCGTGTCACGGTCCGGGGTCGGCGGGCCGGGCTGTTCCGGCGCGTCAGTCGGCGCGTTCGCCGGGAACGGCAGGCGTCCATCGTGAACGGCCGCGCCCGTCGTGAGGGTGTGCGGCTGATCGCCCGTCAGTCCAACCAGTGCTGTCGGCCGATGCTGATGAGCCGCAGGCGTCGGGTGGCGATGCGGACGACCTCGTCCCGCTGGTCCTGCGCGTCCTTCTCCATGGTGTCCAGGAACAGGGACGCGGTGATGAGCATCTGGTCGACGTAGAGGTTGGCCAGCATCAGCAGGTCGTCGTCGCTCCATCCCTGTGCCAGCGGGTCCTTGGCGAGTTCGCGCTTGACCTCCTCGCCGAAGCGGGCGAGTTGGTCCTGGATGGCCTCGCGCACGGGCCGCACGCCGCCGTGCCGTTCGCGCGCGATGAAGCGGACATGGGCGGGGTGGGCGGCGACATGGTCGGCGATCAACTCGACGGCGCGGGCTATGCGTTCGTCGGGGGTGCCGTCGGCGGAGACGGTGACGCGGATCATCGCGTGCAGGCTGCCGAGCGCCTCCTCGACGAGGGCGACGCCGAGGTCGGCGGTGGAGCGGAAGTGCCGGTAGAACGCGGTGGGGGCGACGCCGACGGCGCGGGTGACCTCGCGCAGGCCCAGACTGCTCAGGCTCTGCCCCTCCAGCAGCCCCAACGCGGCGTCCAGGAGCGCCTGTCGGGTCTTCTGCTTCTGTGCCTGCCGGATGCCGAGGGTGTGACTCATGCCATGCAGTTAACAACTGTTCTCCGGAATTGAAAAGCCGTCGGGCACGCTAGACTCGGCAGTCAGTGAACAACTGTTACTGCAACCGTTCACCGAAACGTCGCGAGACGCATCTCGGAGGGGGATCCCATCCCATGCTGTTCCTCGTCGCCGCGCTCCTGCTGCTGGGCGTCGTCCTGGGCACCGTGGCCCACGCGCCGCTCGGCTTCACCGTCGTGACCGCCGTGATCATCGCCGCCTGGCTGAGCGTCTTCGCCGTCCGCGAGCGCCACGCCCGCCGCAACTGACCGCGGTCCACAAGGCCGCGGTCCCGATCACAGACCATCGACCGCACTAGGAGTCGACCGCATGCTGCACCTCACCGCCCCGACCACCGGCCACCGCCCGCTCACCCGGGACGCCGACGGCATGGCCGTCGCGTCCTTCATCCTCGGCCTGGTCGGCCTGCTCGTCCTCAACGTCGTCCTCGGTCCCATCGCCGTCGTGCTGGCCGCCGTGGCCCTGTGGCGGGGCACCGCCCGGCGCGGCCGCGCCTACCTGGGCCTGGCCCTGGGCGTCGCCGACCTGGTGGTCCTGCTGACGTTCATGCAGCTGGACAACACGGTGTCCTGGAGCTTCTGAGCCGGTTCCGGACGCTTCCGGAACGGCCGGAGCCCGTCCCCGCGCCAACCGGACAGGCCCGTAGAATCAGCTCACCATGGCTTACCTCGACCACGCCGCGACCACCCCGATGCTCCCCGAGGCGGTCGAGGCGCTCGCCGCGCACCTGAGCGTCACCGGCAACGCCTCCTCCCTGCACGCGTCCGGGCGCCGCGCCCGCCGTACGGTCGAGGAATCCCGCGAGACCCTCGCCGATGCCCTCGGCGCCCGGCCCAGCGAGGTGGTGCTCACCTCCGGCGGTACCGAGGCCGACAACCTCGCCGTCAAGGGCCTGTACTGGTCACGCCGGGACGCCGACCCGGCCCGCACCCGCGTGCTGGCCTCGCCCGTCGAGCACCACGCCGTCCTCGACGCCGTCCACTGGCTGGGCGAGCACGAGGGCGCCACCGTCGAATACCTCCCGGTCGACGCGTACGGCAGGGTCCACCCCGAGGCGCTGCGCGAGGCCATCGCCCGCAACCCCGACGACGTGGCTCTCGCCACCGTCATGTGGGCGAACAACGAGATCGGCACCGTCATGCCGGTCCGCGAACTCGCCGAGACCGCCGCCGAGTTCGGCATCCCGCTGCACGCCGACGCGGTCCAGGCCTTCGGGCAGCTCGACGTCGACTTCGCCGCCTCCGGACTCGCCGCGATGACCGTGTCCGGCCACAAGATCGGCGGCCCCTACGGGATCGGCGCGCTGATCCTCGGCCGCGACCACACCCCCGTCCCCGTCCTGCACGGCGGCGGCCAGGAGCGTCAGGTCCGCTCCGGCACCCTCGACGTGCCCGCCACCGCCTCCTTCGCCGTGGCCGGACGGCTCGCGGCCGAGCAGCGCGCGTGGTTCGCCCGGGAGATCGGCGCCCTGCGCGACGACCTGATCGAGGCGGTCCGCGCGGCCGTCCCCGACGCGATCCTCGGCGGCGACCCGGTGGACCGGCTCCCGGCCAACGCCCACTTCATGTTCCCCGGCTGCGAGGGCGACTCCCTGCTGCTCCTGCTGGACGCGCAGGGCATCGAGTGCTCCACCGGCTCCGCCTGCACCGCCGGGGTCGCCCAGCCCAGCCACGTCCTGCTCGCCACCGGCACCGACCCGGACCTGGCCCGTGGCACCCTCCGCTTCTCCCTCGGCCACACCTCCACGGAGGCCGACATCGAGGCCCTGGCCAAGGCCATCGGCCCGGCGGTGGAACGGGCGCGGGCGGCGGGGCTGTCGTAGGACGCGGGGGCGTCTTGCGCCTTCCCAGCGGCCGGGATTCTCCTTCCGGCGGCCGGGTTTCGCCTTCCGGTGGAGGGGTTTCGCTGTCCGGGCGGCCGGCTCTCGCCTCCCGGTGGCGGGGCGGGCGCGTGCCACGCCGCGCACGCCCTTGCCGCATACGGCGGCAAGCCGGACACCCCGCGTCGTGAACGTCGTAGCGCAGATCTTCGTCCTCGTCGCCGCCGTGACCCACCTCGTCGTCGGCGTCCTGGAACGCTTCTTCTACGGCCGCCCCGCGGTCCGCGAGTTCCTCACCACCTCGACCGCCGACGCCCCCGAGGTCACCCTGTGGCGGTCCGGGGTGGCCGTCTACAACCTCCTCCTCGGCGCCGGTCTGATCGCGGGATTCGTCGCTCTGCACACCGGCGACACCACCGTGGGCCGCACGCTGATCGTCTACCTGTGCGCCTTCCTCATCGCGTCCGCCGCGGTCTTCGCGCTCTCCTTCCCGCGGCTGTGGCGGGGCGCGCTCGGCCAGGGGCTGCCGCCCGCGATCGCCCTGGCCGCGGACCTGTTCTGAGCGGGTACGCCGCTCAGGCCAGCGCCGCGCGCGCCTCGCGCACCAGCTTCATGTACCGCTTCCAGTCCCAGTGTTCGCCCGGGTCCGTGTGGTCCGTGCCCGGCACCTCCACGTGGCCGATGATGTGCTCGCGGTCGACGGGGATGTCGTAGCGGGCGCATATCCGGGCCGTGAGGCGGGCCGAGGCCTCGTACATCTCGTCCGTGAAGTCCTCGGGGCGGTCCACGAAACCCTCGTGCTCGATGCCGACGCTGCGCTCGTTGTAGTCGCGGTTGCCCGCGTGGTACGCCACGTCCAGCTCGCGGATCATCTGCGTGACGCGGCCGTCCTTGCGGACGATGTAGTGGGCCGCCGCCCGGTGGTCCGGGTCCTGGAACGCCTTCACCGCGCTGGCGTGACTGCCCTGGGTGACATGGACGACCACCATGTCCACGCCGTAGTCGTCCGGCCGGTCCGCGCGCCGCCAGTTCGCCTCCGAGGCCGCCACCCAGCGCGCGCCCACGAAGTCGACCTCGCCCTCCTTGCGCGGCTTCTCCACGCCGGGCAGCCGCCACCACAGCCGCCCCAGCTCGTCGCGCGCGAGCACGGCGGTGCCCAGCGCGGCCGCCGCGCCGCCGATCAGCAGCGCGCGCCGGCCGATGCGCCGGTCCGTGTCCCTGGATGCCTTCCTCGCCCCCATGCGATCACCAACGGATATCCGGCGGCCCCGGTTCCCGCCAACCCGTACTCTGGAAGGGTTATGACTGACACCCCGCAGCGCCCTCTCCGTGTTCTCGCCGCCATGTCCGGAGGCGTGGACTCCGCCGTCGCCGCCGCCCGCGCCGCGGAAGCCGGCCACGACGTGACCGGAGTCCACCTCGCGCTCTCCGCGAACCCGCAGTCCTTCCGCACGGGCGCGCGGGGCTGTTGCACCATCGAGGACTCCCGGGACGCCCGCCGCGCCGCGGACGTCATCGGCATCCCCTTCTACGTCTGGGACCTCGCCGACCGGTTCCGCGAGGACGTGGTCGAGGACTTCATCGCCGAGTACGAGGCCGGGCGCACCCCCAACCCCTGCCTGCGCTGCAACGAGAAGATCAAGTTCGCCGCGCTGCTGGACAAGGCGCTCGCCCTGGGCTTCGACGCGGTCTGCACCGGCCACTACGCCAAGGTGATCGTCCGCGAGGACGGCTCCCGCGAGCTGCACCGCGCCTCCGACATGGCCAAGGACCAGTCCTACGTCCTCGGCGTCCTCGACGAGCGGCAGCTCGCCCACGCGCTGTTCCCGCTCGGCGACACCGTCACCACCAAGGACGAGATCCGCGCGGAGGCCGAGCGCCGGGGCCTGGCGGTCGCCAAGAAGCCCGACTCGCACGACATCTGCTTCATCGCCGACGGCGACACCCAGGGCTTTTTGGCCAAGCGGCTCGGCAGGGCCGAGGGCGACATCGTCGACGAGTCCGGCACCAAGCTGGGCACCCACGAGGGCGCGTACGGCTTCACCATCGGCCAGCGCAAGGGCCTGCGCATCGGCACCCCGGCCCCCGACGGCAAGCCGCGCTACGTCCTGGACATCTCCCCGGTCGACAACACGGTCACCGTCGGCCCGGCCGCCGCCCTGGACGTGACCGCGCTGACCGCGATCAAGCCCCGCTGGTGCGGCACGGCCCCCACCGGCCCCGGCACCTACACCGCCCAGCTGCGCGCCCACGGCGACGAGACCCAGGTGACGGCGGAGGTCGTCGACGGCGAACTCCGCGTCGACTTCGCCGAGCCGGTCCGCGGCGTGGCCCCCGGCCAGGCGATCGTGCTGTACGACGGCACGCGCGTCGTGGGCTCGGCGACCATCGCGTCGACCACGCGCGCGCACGCGGGCGTGGCCTGAGCCGTCACCCGGCGAAGAACTCCGCCAGCACCGGCGCCAGGACACCCGGCTCCACCATGTGGGTCTGGCCCTCCAGGACGCGGTACGTGCCGTGCGGGGCCGCCCCGGCGACCTCGCGGGCGGCGTCCCGCATCCACGCGGGGCTCGCGCCGCCCGCGACCGCCAGCAGCGGCACGCCGATCCGGGCCAGCCGCTCGCGCGGCACCCCGTCGTCGCCGAGCACCGCGGCGTCGTACGCGAGGCTCGGGGCGATGGCTTCCATGCCGGCCCACATCGGGGCCTGGCGGGCGCCCCGGATCATGTCCTCGGCGAGCCCGGTGAGCCGCAGGAACAGCTCCACGGCGTCCCCGCGGCGGCCCTGGGAGAGCGCCTCGGTGAGCCGCTCGGTGTAGACGGCCCACTGCTCCTTGCCGGCCTCGTCCATGGCGAACGGCGTCTCGTACACGGCGACCTGACGCACCGGCAGCCCGCTCGCCGCCGCCCGAAGGGCCAGCGCGCCGCCCGAGGAGACCCCGCACAGCGCCGCATCGTCACCCACCGCGCCGATCAGGGCCGCGAGGTCCTCGACCTCGCGGGCCACCTCGTACGGCGCGGTGTCCCCGCTCTCGCCGCGCCCCCGCCGGTCGTAGGTGACCACCGAGAACCCGTGCCCCGCCAGCGCCTCGGCCAGCGGGACCAGGGTCGCCCCCGTCGACATGGCCCCGCTGACGAGGACGACCACCGGGCCGTCACCGGTGCTCTGATGGGCGAGGGAGGTCCCGTCACGCGAAATGGTCTTCTGTCCCATGTCGGACAGACTGCCATCGGGCCCCGGACTAATCGGTCACAACACTTCCACGTCGTAGAAGCACAGGTGGCCCTTGATCTCGGCGACGTCCGGCTTGGGGTCGAGGTACGCCCACACCAGATCGGGCGTGTCGGGCAGCGACCAGTAGGAGGCCGTGCCCTTGAAGGGGCAGTACGTCTGGGTGTCGGAGGGGATGAGAGCGTCGAACCGGACGTCCTCACGCGGGAGGTAGTAGCGGACGGGACAGCCGGTCTCCTTGAGGATCAGCGGGCGTTCGCTCTCCGCCAGGACCCGGCCGCCGTGGACGACGCGCACGCGCCGTGTGCCCTGCTCGATCGTGATCGTGTGTCCTATGGCCATGAAGGGTGGAGCGTCGCCGGGGCGCCTGTTTCTTCCCGTGTCAGGCGGCTCTTCGCGGGCCGCGTACCGTTGCCCCATGCGCATCTGTGTCTTCCTCTCCGCCGCCGACCTCGACGAGCGCTACACCCGCCCCGCGCGGGAGTTCGCGACGCTGCTGGGCAAGGGCGGGCACACGCTCGTGTGGGGCGGCTCCGACGTCGGGCTGATGAAGGTCGTGGCCGACGGCGTGGAGGAGGCGGGCGGACGGCTCGTCGGGGTCTCCGTGGAGTTCCTGGCCGCGAAGACCCGGCCCGGTGTCGACGAGATGGTCATCGCCAAGGACCTCGCCGAGCGCAAGCGGCTGCTGCTGGAGAAGGCCGACGCCGTCGTCGTCATGGTCGGCGGCACCGGCACCCTCGACGAGGCGACCGAGATCCTGGAGCTGAAGAAGCACGGCCACACCGACAAGCCGGTCGTCCTGCTGAACACGGCGGGCTTCTACGACGGCCTCAAGGAGCAGTTCCGCCGCATGGAGGACGAGGGTTTCCTGCCCCGTCCGCTGGCCGAGCTGGTGTTCTTCGCCGAGGAGCCGGTGGGGGCGCTGGCGTACCTGGAGGAGAGCCAGGGCGTGGGGTGACCCCGCCGTGATGCGACGATGTCGGTCATGGCTACTCATGTGATCACCGGGGCCGGTTCCGGAATCGGCGCGGCCGTGGCGCGCCGCCTGCACGCGCGCGGGGACGACCTCGTCCTCCACGCGCGCAACGCGGCCCGGGCCAAGGAACTCGCGGCTGAATTCCCCGGCGCGCAGACGCTCGTGGGTGACCTGGACGACCCGGACAAACTGTCCTGGGCCTTCTCCCACCAGTCGCTCCCGGACCGGGTGGACTCGCTGCTGCACATCGCGGGCGTGGTGGACCTGGGCCGGGTCGGCGACCTGACCCCGAAGTCCTGGCGCCACCAGCTCAACGTCAACCTGATCGCCCCCGCCGAACTGACCCGGCACTTCCTGCCGCAGCTCAGGGCGGCCCGCGGGCACGTGATCTTCGTCAACTCCGGCGCGGGGCTCAACGCGCACGCGGACTGGTCGGCGTACGCGGCCTCCAAGCACGGCCTGAAGGCCCTCGCGGACTCCCTGCGCCACGAGGAGCACGCCAACGGCGTCCGCGTGACCTCGGTCTACCCCGGCCGCACCGCGAGCCCGATGCAGGCCAAGGTCCACCAGCAGGAGGGCAAGGAGTACGACGCCACGCAGTGGATCGACCCGGAGTCCGTGGCGACCACCATCCTGATGGCGCTCGACCTGCCCCGGGACGCCGAGGTCAACGACCTGACGGTGAGGCCGGGCCGGTGACGACGTTCGACTTCGCGCCCGCCACCGGCGTCGGCTCCCTGCCCGGCGGGGACGCCCGGGAGGCCGCGAAGACGGCCACGGGCTCCTTCGAGGACTTCCCCTTCCTCGCCGAGCTCCCCGCGCGCGGCCCCGGCGCCGACATGATCGGCCGCACCGCCGGAATGCTCGTCGAGCTGTACGCGCGCGTGGAGCCCAGCGGCTGGCGCATCGGCGACCGGCCCGGCCGGGACACCAAGCGCGCCCGCTCCTGGCTCGGCGAGGACCTCGACGCCCTGGAGGAGTTCACGCAGGGGTACGAGGGGCAGCTCAAGGTGCAGGCCGTCGGCCCCTGGACGCTCGCCGCCGCGCTCGAACTGAAGAACGGCGAGGCCGCCCTCTCCGACCCCGGCGCCTGCCGTGACCTGACCGCCTCCCTCACCGAGGGCCTGCGCCAGCACCTCGTCGAGGTGCGGCGGCGGGTGCCCGGCGCCGAGATCGTCCTCCAGCTCGACGAGCCCTCCCTGACCGCCGTCCTGCGCGGGCAGGTGAAGACCGCCAGCGGCTACCGCACGCACCGGGCCGTGGACCGGCAGGTCGTCGAGTCCGCGCTCCGCGACGTCGTCGGGGTTCACGACGGCGGGCCCGTCGTGGTCCACTCGTGCGCACCGGACGTCCCCTTCAACCTCCTGCGCCGGGCGGGCGCCGCCGCGATCTCGTTCGACTTCTCGCTCCTCACCGAGCGTGACGACGATGCCATCGGCGAGGCGGTGGAAGGGGGTACCCGGCTGTTCGCCGGTGTCGTCCCGGGCACGGACGGCCCATTGTCAGACCCTGCCGGTAGCGTCATGGGTGTCAGGACGCTGTGGCGCAGGCTGGGGCTGCGACCGGGGCTGCTCGCGGACGCCGTCACGCTCACCCCGGCGTGCGGACTCGCGGGCGCGTCCCCCGAGTACGCCCGCAGGGCGCTCGCCCACTGCGTCCGGGCGGCGAGATCCCTCGCGGACAACCCAGAGTAACGGGAGGACAACACGGTGGCCGGCGACAAGCAAGCGGAGACGACGGTGCCCGCCGAGGCGCGGGAAAAGCACGCCAAGCTCGCTGAGCAGATCGAGGAGCACCGCTTCCGGTACTACGTGAAGGACGCCCCCGTCGTCAGCGACGCGGAGTTCGACCGGCTGCTGCGTTCCCTTGAGGCGCTGGAGGAGGAGTACCCGGAGCTGCGCACCCCGGACTCCCCGACCCAGAAGGTCGCGGGCGCCTACGAGACGGAGTTCACCGCCGTCCAGCACCGCCAGCGGATGCTCTCCCTGGACAACGCCTTCGACGACCTGGAGCTCGCCGCCTGGGCCGAGCGCGTCCACAAGGACGTCGGCACCTCCGACTACCACTTCCTGTGCGAGCTGAAGGTCGACGGCCTCGCCGTGAACCTCACCTACGAGCGGGGCCGCCTCACCCGTGCCGCCACCCGCGGCGACGGGCGCACCGGCGAGGACATCACCCCGAACGTGCGCACCATCGCCGAGATCCCGGACCGGCTGTCCGGGGACGGCATCCCGGACCTCGTGGAGATCCGCGGCGAGGTCTACTTCCCGATGGAGGAGTTCGAGGCGCTCAACGCCCGCCTGGTCGCCGCCGGCGACAAGCCGTTCGCCAACCCGCGCAACGCCGCCGCCGGTTCGCTGCGCCAGAAGGACCCGCGGGTCACCGCCACCCGCCCGCTGCACATGGTCGTCCACGGCATCGGCGCCCTGGAGGGCTTCGAGGGCCTCGGCCGCCTCTCCCAGGCCTACGACCTGCTGAAGTCCTGGGGCCTGCCCACCTCCCGGCACAACAAGGTGGTCGACGACCTCGACGGGGTGCGCGCGTTCATCGCGTACTACGGCGAGAACCGGCACTCCGTGGAGCACGAGATCGACGGCGTCGTCGTCAAGCTCGACGAGATCCCGCTCCAGGGCCGCCTCGGCTCCACCTCCCGCGCCCCGCGCTGGGCGATCGCATACAAGTACGCGCCGGAGGAGGTCAACACCAAGCTCGTCAACATCCGTGTGGGTGTGGGCCGTACGGGCAGGGTCACGCCGTACGCCCAGGTCGAGCCGGTGACGGTGGCCGGTTCCGAGGTCGAGTTCGCCACCCTGCACAACCAGGACGTGGTCAAGGCCAAGGGCGTGCTCATCGGTGACACCGTGGTGCTGCGCAAGGCCGGTGACGTCATCCCGGAGATCCTCGGCCCGGTGGTGGACCTGCGCGACGGCAGCGAGCGCGAGTTCGTGATGCCCAGCGAGTGCCCCGAGTGCGGCACGCCCCTGCGGCCCATGAAGGAGGGTGACGTCGACCTGCGTTGCCCGAACGCGCGGAGCTGCCCGGCGCAGCTGCGCGAGCGCCTGTTCTACCTCGCGGGCCGCAAGTGCCTGGACATCGAGCACTTCGGCTACGTCGCCGCGGCGGCCCTCACCCGGCCGCTGGAGCCCGCGGAGCCGCCGCTCGTCGACGAGGGCGACCTGTTCGACCTCACCATCGAACAGCTGCTGCCCATCAAGGCGTACGTCCTGGACCAGGACAGCGGTCTGCCCAAGCGGGACCCGAAGACCGGCGAGGAGAAGATCGCCACGGTCTTCGCCAACCAGCAGGGCGAGCCGAAGAAGAACGCCCTCGCGATGCTGGAGAACATCAAGGCCGCCAAGGACCGCCCGCTCGCCCGGGTGCTCACGGGGCTGTCGATCCGCCATGTGGGACCGGTCGCCGCCGAGGCGCTGGCCCGCGAATTCCGCTCGATCGAGCGGATCCAGCAGGCCAGTGAGGAGGAGCTGGCGGCCACCGACGGGGTCGGCGCGATCATCGCGGCCTCCCTGAAGGAGTGGTTCGCCGAGGAGTGGCACCAGGAGATCCTGCGCAAGTGGCGGGCGGCCGGTGTCCGTATGGAGGAGGAGGGCTCCGGCGAGGACGAGGGTCCGCGCCCGCTGGAGGGGCTCACCGTGGTGGTGACCGGCACGCTGGAGCGCTACACCCGGGACGGCGCCAAGGAGGCGCTGCAGAGCCGGGGCGCGAAGGTGACCGGTTCGGTCTCCAAGAAGACCTCTTTCGTCGTTGTGGGTGACAATCCCGGTTCGAAGTACGACAAGGCGATGCAGCTGAAGGTGCCGGTTCTGAACGAGGACGGCTTCGCCGTCCTGCTGGAACAGGGGCCCGAGGCGGCGGCGGAAGCCGCGCTGCCGACGGAGGAGTAGGCGACGTCAGCGGTTGAAGGCCACCCGATCGGCGCATACCAGATGCATACGGGCGGCCGAGGCTCATTCGGGCAACCGTCGACGACCGGTGCCCGTGGAAGCCTTCTGCGGCCTACTGTTGAGATGTGCGCCTGCCGTGCCCAGCTGCGGTTGGGGCATTCCCTTGCTCTTGATGGGCCGGGGGACGGTTTTTCCAACGCGGTGCCGCTCAAGGACGTCGGGCAGCGGACCGCGTGGCGTGGGCACCGCCGGCTGTGAGAGGGACGGGAATGGAACCGACCGAGAGCGCCGCCCCGGACTCACGGCTGCGCCTGCGCCGGGTCACCGGCGCCTGGCGGGCGAGCCGCTGGTCCGGACGGGCCGCCGCACGCCCGGGCACGGCCGGGCAGGCACCCGGTGCGGACGGCCGCGGCGCCCGGCAGCTCACCGTCGAGCCGGTCGGCCTGCCCGGGAGCGAGGCCGAACGGCACCTGTCCTGGCCCGCGCTGCCCGCGGCGGTGGTCGCGGCGGCCGGCTTCGTGCTCGGCGCCGGGTTCTACCGCGCCTTCTCCGGCGACCACGCCCTCTTCCCGTCCGGCACCGTCGGCTGGTCGCTGGCGCTGCTCACCGGCATCATCGTCGGCCACCTGGTCGCCCTCGGACGGGCCCGCTGGTGGGGCGGCACCGGCTCCGGCGCCGCCCTCACCCTCGCCGTCCTGCTGCTCTACGGCTGGGTGCCGGCCGGAATGGTCAGCCTCACCGTCGTCGTCCTGGTCGGCATAGCCCGGCGCCACCGCTGGCGGCAGGGCATCCTGCACGGTTCGGTGGACATCCTCGGCATCGCCGTCGGCGCGCTGGTGCTCGCCGCGTTCGGCCGGGTGCCCTCCGTCGAGGAACCCTGGGACCCGGACACCTGGACCTTCTACACCGCCCCCGGCGTGGTGCTGGTGGCCGCCGCCTACCTGCTGGTCAGCCGCACCCTGCTGTGGTACCTGCACTCCCCGCGCACCAGGGGCCTGCCGACCGTCGCCCGCACTGCCCTGGTCAGACAGGGCCTGGTCGCGGTGGCCCTGCTCGGGATCGCCCCGCTGGTCTGCGTCGTCGCCATGGCCAAGCCGGTGCTGCTCCCGCTGTTCTCCATCCCGCTGATCGCCCTCGACTCCACGCTGTGGATAGCCCGGGCCCGCGCCGAGGAGCAACTGCGCGATCCGCTGACCGGACTGCCCAACCGGCAGTGGCTGCTGGAGCGGATCTGGACCGCGCTCGACGACGCCGAGCGGATCGGCGCCCGGTCCGCCCTGATGCTGATCGACCTCGACCGCTTTCGGTCCGTCAACGACACCCTCGGTCATCTCGCCGGTGACCGGCTGCTGCTCCAGATCGCCGACCGGCTCCGGCTGGCCCTGCCCCGGGGGGCCGAGGCGGCCCGGCTGGGGGGTGACGAGTTCGCCGTGTTACTGCCGGTCGCCGACTCCACGACCTCGGCGACCCGTGTCGCCCGCAGTCTGGTCGCCGACCTCAGCTCCCCGCTCGACCTCGACGGTCTGACGCTCGTGCTGGAGGCCAGCGCCGGAGTCGCCGTCTTCCCCGACCACGCCCTGGACGCCGAGGGCCTGCTGCGCCGCGCGGACGTGGCGATGTACCAGGCCAAGCGGGACCGCACGGGCGTGGAGGTGTACGAGTCCAAGCGGGACTCCAACACCCCGGACCGGCTCGGACTCCTCGGCGATCTGCGCCGGGCGCTGGACGCGCACGAGGTGCAGCTGCACTACCAGCCCAAGGTCCGCTTCGACGGGCAGGTCGCGGGTCTGGAGGCGCTGGTGCGCTGGGTGCACCCGGAGCGCGGCAAGGTGCCGCCGGACGAGTTCATAGCCATCGCCGAGTCCTCCGGACTCATGCCCTACCTCACCGAGTACGTGCTGGAGACCGCGCTCGGCCAGGTCGCCAAGTGGCGGGCGCAGGGGCTGTACGTCCCGGTCGCCGTCAACGTCTCCCCGCGCGACGTGCACACCCCCGGCTTCGCCGGGTCCGTCGCCGCCCGCCTGGCCCGGCACGGAGTTCCGGCGGGAGCGCTCCAACTGGAGATCACCGAGCACGTCCTGCTGGAGGACCCGCAGCGCGCCGCCGACACCCTCGCGGGTCTGACCGGGCACGGCGTGAAGATGTCCCTGGACGACTTCGGCACGGGCTACTCCTCGCTGGTCCATCTGCGCCGGCTCCCCGTCAGCGAGCTGAAGATCGACCGCTCCTTCGTGGCCCGCCTCGCCGTCGACAACGAGGACGCCGAAATCGTCCGCTGCACGGTCGACCTCGCCCATTCCCTCGGCCTCCTGGTCGTCGCCGAGGGCGTGGAGGACGACGAGACCTGGGAACGCCTGCGCGACCTCGGCTGCGACGCGGTCCAGGGCTGGCTGGTCGCCGCCGCGATGCCGCCGGAGGAGACCACGGCGTGGCTCCGGGCCCGGGGTTCGCGGGGGTGGCAGCGCCCGGCGGCGGCGCTGCCCGCGGCGGCTTCGGACGATCCGGGGCGGGTCGGGTAGGACGGCACCGGCTGGTCTGGCTGGGGGAAGGCAAGGGCTGGTACGGCCCGCCCGCGCGTATGTACGTCGGTGGGTGGGCGTTCGGTTTGCCCACCCCTGCGGAAACCGTTTCACGGGCACACGCCCCCGCCCCATAGGATGGAGGGCCTGGCGCCACATTCCCGCCTGCCGTGCGACGCCTGGCACGCACGCTCGCCGCGTTGCCGAATCGTCCACGTGGCTCCGCCACGAGGACGCTCCGGCGCCTTGCGATCGCACGCGCCAGACGCCGCACGGCCCGCCCTTCGGGCGGACGACGGGAATGCGACGCCAGGCCCTCGGCCCAAACCACACACACTCACCCCAGAGGATCGCTGCATGCCTGGCATCACGCGCGAGGAGGTCGCCCACCTCGCCCGGCTGGCGCGTCTGGAGCTGAAGCCCGAAGAGCTTGAACACTTCGCCGGCCAGCTGGACGACATCATCGGCGCGGTGGCCCGCGTCAGCGAGGTCGCCGACCAAGACGTACCGCCGACCTCGCACCCGCTCCCGCTGACGAACGTCATGCGCCCGGACGAGGTCCGTCCCTCGCTCACCCCCGAGCAGGCGCTCTCCGGCGCCCCGGCCCAGGAGCAGCAGCGTTTCAAGGTGCCGCAGATCCTGGGGGAGGACTAACCGCCATGACGGAGAACGTCAACATCATCAAGCTCACCGCCGCCGAGACCGCCGCGAAGATCGCTTCCGGCGAGCTGACGGCGGTCGAGGTCACCGAGGCCCACCTCGCCCGGATCGAGGCTGTCGACGAGAAGGTGCACGCTTTCCTGTACGTCGACCGCGAGGGCGCCCTCGCGCAGGCGCGTGCTGTGGACGAGAAGCGGGCCCGGGGCGAGAAGCTCGGTCCGCTCGCGGGCGTCCCCCTCGCGCTGAAGGACATCTTCACCACCGAGGGCATCCCCACGACCGTCGGCTCGAAGATCCTGGAGGGGTGGATCCCGCCGTACGACGCCACCCTCACCAAGAAGCTCAAGGCCGCTGACGTCGTCATCCTCGGCAAGACCAACATGGACGAGTTCGCCATGGGGTCCTCCACCGAGAACAGCGCGTACGGCCCGACCGGCAACCCCTGGGACCTCACCAAGATCCCCGGCGGCTCCGGTGGCGGTTCCTCCGCCGCGCTCGCCTCCTTCCAGGCGCCCCTCGCGATCGGCACCGACACCGGCGGTTCCATCCGCCAGCCGGCCGCCGTGACCGGCACGGTCGGTGTGAAGCCGACGTACGGGGCGGTGTCCCGGTACGGCATGGTCGCCTTCTCCAGCTCGCTGGACCAGGGCGGTCCCTGTGCCCGTACCGTCCTCGACGCCGCCCTGCTGCACGAGGTCATCGCCGGGCACGACCCGATGGACTCCACCTCCATCGACGCCCCGGTCCCGCCGGTCGTCGAGGCCGCCCGCAACGGCAGCGTCCAGGGCATGCGCGTCGGCGTCGTCAAGCAGTTCCGCGGCGAGGGCTACCAGGCCGGGGTCATCCAGCGCTTCGACGAGTCCGTCGCACTGCTGAAGGAACTCGGCGCCGAGATCGTCGAACTGGACTGCCCGTCCTTCGACCTCGCGCTCTCCGCGTACTACCTGATCGCGCCCTCGGAGTGCTCCTCCAACCTCGCCCGCTTCGACGGCCTGCGCTACGGCCTGCGGACCGGCGACGACGGCACGCACTCCGCCGAGGAGGTCACCTCCCTGACCCGCGAGGCCGGCTTCGGCCCCGAGGTCAAGCGCCGCATCATGCTCGGCACGTACGCCCTGTCCAGCGGCTACTACGACGCCTACTACGGCTCCGCCCAGAAGGTCCGCACCCTCATCACGCGGGACTTCGGAAGGGCCTTCGAGCAGGTCGACGTGATCGTCTCGCCGACCACCCCCACCACCGCCTTCCCGATCGGCGAGCGCGCCGACGACCCGATGGCGATGTACCTCGCGGACCTGTGCACCATCCCCACCAACCTCGCGGGCAACGCGGCCATGTCGCTGCCCTGCGGTCTGGCCCCGGAGGACAACCTCCCGGTCGGTCTGCAGATCATCGCTCCGGCGATGCAGGACGACCGCCTGTACAAGGTGGGCGCCGCGGTCGAGGCCGCCTTCGTGGAAAGGTGGGGCCACCCGCTCCTGGAGGAGGCTCCGTCGCTGTGAGTGCACTGTCCAAGGCCAAGGGCTTCAAGAAGTCCCGTTCCGGTCTCTACGTCTCGATGGCCACCTCGGCGTTCGGCGCCTTCGGTGTCTACAAGCAGATCAAGAAGGCCCGTGGCGACAACGACACGCTGCGGCTGCTCGACGCCGTGGTGACCGGCGCCGCGGTCGTCACCAACCTCGCCATTCTCTACCGCGAGCTGAAGCGGCTGGGCGACGACGACGTCCTGCTGGGCTGAGAGGGAAGTTTCACCGTGACCACCACGACCGACCTGGTGTCGTACGAGGACGCGCTGGCGTCGTACGACCCCGTCATGGGCCTTGAGGTCCATGTCGAACTCGGCACCAAGACCAAGATGTTCTGCGGCTGTTCGACGGCCCTCGGTCAGGACGCCAACACCCAGACCTGCCCGGTCTGCCTCGGCCTGCCCGGCGCTCTCCCGGTCGTCAACGCGACCGGCGTCGAGTCCGCCATCAAGATCGGCCTCGCGCTGAACTGCGAGATCGCCGAATGGTGCCGCTTCGCCCGGAAGAACTACTTCTATCCGGACATGCCGAAGAACTTCCAGACCTCCCAGTACGACGAGCCGATCGCCTTCAACGGCTACCTCGACGTGCAACTGGAGGACGGCGAGGTCTTCCGCGTGGAGATCGAGCGCGCCCACATGGAGGAGGACACCGGCAAGTCGACGCACGTCGGCGGTGCCACCGGCCGTATCCACGGCGCCTCGCACTCGCTGCTGGACTACAACCGCGCGGGCATCCCGCTCATCGAGATCGTCACCAAGCCGATCGTCGGTGCCGGCGAGCGCGCCCCCGAGGTCGCCCGCGCCTACGTCCGTGAGCTGCGCGAGCTCATCCGTGCCCTCGGGGTCTCCGAGGCGCGCATGGAGATGGGCCAGATGCGCTGCGACGTGAACCTGTCGCTGATGCCCAAGGGCAGCGAGAAGTTCGGCACCCGCAGCGAGACCAAGAACGTCAACTCGCTGCGCTCCGTGGAGCGTGCCGCCCGCTTCGAGATCCAGCGGCACGCGGCCGTGCTCTCCTCCGGGGGCACGATCGTGCAGGAGACCCGCCACTTCCACGAGGACACCGGCACCACCACCTCGGGCCGGGTGAAGGAGGAGGCGGAGGACTACCGCTACTTCCCGGAGCCCGACCTGGTGCCGGTCGCCCCGTCCCGCGAGTGGGTCGAGGAGCTGCGCGCCGGTCTGCCGGAGCTGCCCCTGGTGCGCCGCAACCGGCTGCGCGAGGAGTGGGGCATCTCCGGCACCGACATGCAGGCGATCCTCAACGCCGGTGCGCTGGACCTGATCGTCGCCACCATCGACGCCGGTGCCGACGCCGCCTCCGCCCGCAAGTGGTGGATGGGCGAACTGGCCCGCAGCGCCAACGAGTCCGGCAAGGCGCTGGACGAGCTGGCGATCACCCCGGCGCAGGTCGCCCGGGTCACCGAGCTGGTGGCGAAGGGGGACCTGAACGACAAGCTGGCCCGTCAGGTCATCGAGGGCGTCCTCGCGGGCGAGGGCACCCCGGACGAGGTCGTCGACAAGCGCGGTCTGAAGGTCGTCTCCGACGAGGGCGCGCTCACGGCGGCCGTCGACGAGGCCATCGCCGGCAACCCGGGCATCGCGGACAAGATCCGCGGTGGCAAGGTGGCCGCGGCCGGTGCCCTGGTCGGCGCGGTCATGAAGGCGACGCGGGGTCAGGCCGACGCGGCCCGCGTCAAGGAGCTGATCCTGGAGAAGCTGGGCGTCACCGAGGGCTGACCCGGATTCACCGCCGAAGGGGTGCACCGATGTTCGGTGCACCCCTTTGTCGTACGTGTCGACCTGTCGTACCTGTCGACGGTCAGGTGGTGGCGAAGTCCGGCAGCTCCGTGGAGAGCAGTCCCTCCGCGGCGCCGTCGAGCATCCGGGCCGTCTCCGTGGAGCGGGGGAGCATGGTGCTCTCGTAGGCGCGGACCGCTTCGGCGACGGTGTCGTGCCGCGTCAGGGCGAGGGCGAGCTCGCAGGCGTCCAGCATGGCGAGGTTGACGCCGACGCCGAGCGGGGGCATGAGGTGGGCGGCGTCGCCGAGCAGGGTGACCGTGGGGTTGGGCTCCCAGGTGTGCGGGACGGGCAGGGCGAAGATCGGGCGGTCGACGTAGGGGCCGTCGTTGTCGCTGATCAGCCGGCGCAGTCGGGGTGACCAGTCGCGGTAGCGCTCCAGGAGGCGGGCGCGGATGCCGTCGGTGTCCTGCGGGGTGAGGCCCTCGGCGGGGATCCAGTCGACGGGGACGCGCTGGATGACGTACACGCGGATGTGGTCGCCGCCGTTGCGCTGGGCGAACAGGCCGCGTTCGCCGTCGGCTCCGGCGGCGCTGCCCTGGCCGACGAGTTCGGCGATCTCGGGGTGGCGGGTGGTGACGTCGTGGAACCAGGCCTCCAGGAAGCTGATGCCGGTGTACTGCGGGGTGGCCGGGGACAGCGCCCGGCGGACCCGGGACCAGGCGCCGTCGGCGCCGATGACGAGGTCGCACTCCACGCTGGTGCCGTTGGTGAAGCGCAGTCGGCGGGGGCCCTCGGCGGGGCCGTCGACTGCGTCCAGGGTGTGGTCCCAGCGGACGGTGCCGGGCGCGAGCGAGTCGAGCAGCAGGGAGCGCAGCAGGCCGCGGTCGATCTCCGGCTTGAACCGGTCGTCCGGCTCGGGGAGGTGGTGGAAGAGGACCGTGCCGGCCGGGTCGAGCTGCCGCATCTCCTGTCCCTCGGGGCGGGAGAGCCGGAAGAACTCCCCCAGCAGACCGGCCTCGCGCAGGGCGATCTGGCCGTTGTCGGCGTGCAGGTCGAGGGTGCCGCCCTGGTCACGGGCGTCGGGGCCGGGGTCGCGGTCGTAGACGGTGGCGGCGATGCCGTGCCGCTGGAGGATGCGGGCGCAGGTCAGGCCGCCGGGACCGGCGCCGACGATGGCGATGCGGGGTGCGGGGGTCGGATTCATGGCGTGCTCCATCCGTCGTGTGGGTGACAGGGGTGCAGAGAAAGGGGAAGTGAGGCGGCCGGGCAGTGCCGCGCAGCCGCTACTTCAGAAAAGCACACCGAGTAAATAAGTGCAACGACTCAACTTTTGAAGTCGGTCAACCGTGGGTTAGGGTATGGGCATGCCCAGCTCGACCACTGACCCCGCGACCGGTTCCGCGCCCGCCCCTGTCGGGCGCCGCGAACGCAAGAAGGCCGCCACGCGTCAGGCCATCGCCGACGCCGCCCTGCGGCTGTTCCTGGAGCGTGGATACGACGCGGTCGGCGTCCGCGAGATCGCGGACGCCGCCGACGTGTCGACGACCACACTGTTCAAGCACTTCCCGGTCAAGGAAGCCCTTGTCTTCGACGAGGACGCCGACCAGGAGGCCAGTCTGCTGGCCGCCGTGCGGGAGCGGCCCGAGGGGCAGTCCATTCCTGCCGCGCTGCGCGAACACGCACTCAGCGCCCGGCTGGCCTCCGAGGGCGGGGACGCCCGCTTCGCCGCCTTCCTCGAACTGGCGGCCAGCACCCCCGCCCTGCGCGACTACGGCCAGAAGATGTGGCTGCGGCACGCCACCGCCCTCGCCCGGGTCATCGCCGAGGAGAGCGGCCTGGCCCCGGACGACCCGGCCTGCACGGCCCTGGCCCACTTCGCCCTCGAAGCCCCCCGCGTCGCCTACGCCCACGACGACCCACGTCAGGCCATCACCAGGGCCTTCGACCTCCTGGAACAGGGCTGGAGCGCCCTCGCCCGCACGAGCTAGGGGTACGGGGGTACGGGGGACCTACAGCCGTCGCCCGACCACCCGTACGAACCCCAGGGCCCGCCCCTCGTCGGCGCGCACCATCTCGGCGACCTGGCGGGCCATCGTGCGGTGGAACTCCTCGGGGCTCTCCTCGGCGACGACCTCGCACCACAGCAGCCAGTCCCGCCAGCCGTCCTCCAGCCAGTCCGCCGTCTCCACCTCGACGGCGCCGCTGCGTGTCCAGTGGCGGCGCCACCAGCCGGGGGAGTGGAAGCACCAGTAGTCCGGCTCCCACCACTGCTTCAGATGCCCCGGCGGCTCCACGCCGTCGATCTCCTCGCGCAGGGCGGGTACGACGATGCCGACCCGCCCGCCCGGCTTCAGCAGGCGGGTCAGGGTGGGCAGGTAGAGGTCGTTCGTGCCGAAGTACTGGTAGGCGTCGACGCTCACGATCGCGTCGAAGCTCGCCTCGGCGAACGGCAGGTCGTGCGCCTCGGTGTGCACGGGCAGCACCCGGTCGGCGAAACCGGCCTCGGCGATGCGCCGGGCGTTGTCGTCCGCGGCGATCCACAGGTCGGCCGCGGTGACCTGGGCGTGGAACTCCCTGGCCAGGAAGACCGAGGTCATCGCCCGGCCGCAGCCGAGGTCAAGGACGCGGGCGCCGGGGGGAAGGGCGTCCAGACCCAGGGCGGGTGCGAGCCACTCCAGCAGCCACAGGGCGTTCGGGCCCATCTGGTTCTCGACGACCCAGCGGGCGTCGTAGGCGTTGCTGCGCGGGTAGCGGGCGTGGGTCAGCCGCTCGGTGAGGGCCTGGTCAGAGGTCCTCGGGGTGATGGTGTCCGACATCGGTGAACGGGCTCCTTGAGTCCTGGAAGACGGAAAGGGATACGGAGGAGCTCGCTCCGACGCTCAAACAACACACCTGCTTTGATCATGGGCCGGACGGGTTCCGGCCGTTTCGACGGGACACGCTACGCTCCCCGGCCATGAGCGGTCGCACCAATTCCGAGAACCCCGCGGACATAGCCGAGACCGAGCAGGCCGGGCAGGCGGACCTGACCGAGAGGACCGGCCCGGACGACGAGGCGGATCTGGTCGACGAGGCCGGCGTGGACGACGACCCGGACGACGACCCGGACGAGGTGCGGGACGCGCGGCGGGCCCGTTGGATCGCCGTCGCGGCCGGGGCCCTGCTGACCCTGGCCGGCCTCGCCGCCGCCACGCTGCGCGCCATCGGCTCCGCCCCGGCGCTCGTCCCGGCCGCCTACGCCCTGGGCGCCCTCGTCTGCGCCCTCGCCGCTCTGCTCGGCTCCCGTGGACGCACCCGCCGGGCGCTGTGGCTGCTGGTCGGGGGCGTGTCCGTGATGGCGTTCGGGGATCAGTTCGACTGACCTGACACGGTGGCCGTTACTGTCCTGTGATCTGCCTCCCACTCCTGTGAATAAGCCCACGAACGGGCTAAACGATCACTTTCACCTGCAAGAGTGGACTCCGCATTGCTCATGCGTTCTTTGCTGGCCGTTCATCCCATGAGCGACTGAACCCGGTCAAAGATCCGTAGTCCCCACCCCCCGGGAGCACGTTCGTGGCAGCCCTCGCACGCTGGTGTGTCCAGCGCCGCCTTGTCGCCGTACTGCTGTGGCTCCTCGCCCTCGGCGGGGTGAGCGCCGCAGCCGCCGTCGCGGGTTCCGCGTACTCCAACGACTACGAGGTCGCCGGCACCGAGTCCGGCCGCGCCACCCAGCTCCTGCGCGACGGCTTCCCGGACCTCGGCGGCGACAGCGACACGATCGTCTGGCACACCGACTCCGGCACCGTGCGGGCCGCCGACGTCCAGCAGACGATGGACCGCACCCTGGAGAAGATCGCCGAACTGCCCGGCGTGGCCGCCGTGTCCGGCGCCTCCGACGACAGCGGCGCGACCCGGGTCAGCGCGGACGGACGTACCGCCTACGCCACCGTGACCTTCGAGGACCGGGCCGAGAACATCGACCCGGGCGAGGTCCGGGCCGTCGTCGACACCGCGAAGGACGCCGAGACCGACGGGCTCCAGGTGGAGCTCGGCGGCAGCGCCGTAGCCCTCACCGAGTCCTCCGGCGGGCACATCGCCGAGGTCGTCGGAGTGGCCGTCGCCGCGGTCGTCCTCTTCCTCGCCTTCGGCTCCCTCGCCGCCTCCCTGCTGCCCATCGCCACCGCACTCGTCAGCGTCGGCACCGCCTACGCGGGCACCGTGCTCCTCGGCCACGCCATGACGCTGGCCGACTTCGCGCCCATGCTCGGCATGCTGATCGGACTCGGCGTCGGCATCGACTACGCCCTGTTCATCGTCACCCGGCACCGACGCGGACTGAAGCGCGGACTGCCTGTCACCGAGTCCATCACCAACGCCGTCGCGACCACCGGACGGGCCGTCGTGTTCGCGGGTGCCACCGTTTGCATCGCCCTGCTGGGCATGCTCATCCTGCGGCTGAACTTCCTCAACGGCGTCGCGATAGCCGCCTCGCTCACCGTGGTGCTCACCGTCGCGGCCTCCGTGACCCTGCTGCCCGCCCTGCTCTCCTTCATCGGCATGCGCGCACTCAGCCGCCGCGAACGCCGCCGGCTCACCGAGCACGGCCCCGAACCGGAGGTGCCCACCGGGTTCGCCGCCCGCTGGTCCGCCTTCGTCGAACGCCACCCCAAGCTGCTCGGCGCCCTCGCCCTCGCCGTCATCACCCTGCTCGCCCTGCCCACGCTCTCCCTGCGCCTGGGCACCTCCGACCAGGGCAACAACCCCGAGACCGCCACCACCCGGCAGGCCTACGACCTGCTCGCCGACGGCTTCGGCCCCGGCGTCAACGGCCCGCTGACCCTGGTCACCGAGGTCGACGGCGGCGACGACCGGCTCGCCCTGGAAGGCCTGGACGCGACCCTCCGGTCCACCGAGGGCGTCGCCTCCGCGACCCCGGTGACCTTCAACGCCTCCGGGGACACCGCCTATCTCACCCTCGTCCCCGAGTCCTCGCCGCAGTCCCAGCAGACCAGCGACCTCGTCGAACGGCTGCGCACCGAGGTGCTGCCCCGCGCCGAGACCGGCACCTCCCTCGACATCCAGGTCGGCGGCGTCACCGCGGGCTACGACGACTTCGCCGACGTCATCGTCGGCAAGCTGCCCCTGTTCGTGGGCGTCGTCGTCGGCCTCGGCTGTCTGCTGCTCCTGCTCGCCTTCCGGTCCGTCGGCATCCCGCTGAAGGCCGCCGCGATGAACGTCGCCGCCGTGGCCGCCGCCTTCGGCGTCGTCGTCGCGATCTTCCAGTGGGGCTGGGGCAGCGAGCTGCTCGGCCTCGGCCGCGCCGGGCCCATCGAGCCCTTCCTCCCCGTGATCATGGTGTCCGTCCTGTTCGGGCTCTCCATGGACTACCAGGTGTTCCTGGTCAGCCGGATGTACGAGGAGTGGCTGGAGACCGGCGACAACCGGCGCGCCGTCCGCATCGGGCTCGCCGAGACCAGCCGCGTGATCAACTCCGCCGCGGTCATCATGATCTCGGTCTTCCTCGCCTTCGTGCTCAGCGGCGACCGCGTGATCGCCATGTTCGGCATCGCCCTCGCCGCCGCCGTCGCCCTGGACGCCTTCGTCCTGCGCACCCTGCTCGTCCCCGCCCTCATGCACCTCCTCGGCGGCGCCAACTGGTGGCTGCCGCGCTGGCTGGACGCCCGTCTGCCGCGGATCAGCATCGAGCCGCCCGAGTGCCGCGCCGCCCATGAGAGGCTGGCCCAGGTCGTGGAGGAGTTCGACGAGGAGCGGCGGGACGATGTACGCGATATCGCTGGGTGACGACGGCGCCGAACTGCGCCCCCTGGAGCCCTGGCACGCCGAGGAGTTCCTGGCCCACCTGGAGCGCGGCCGGGACTTCATCAACCAGTACATCCCCTTCGCGTCCAAGGCCACCGACACCGCCGGCGCCCGCGCGGTCCTCCAGCGCTACGCCGACATGCGCGCCGCCGACACCGGCTCCCTGCACGGCCTGTGGCTGGACGGCAAGCTCGTCGGCGGGGTGCTGTTCCTGAACTTCGACGCCGAGGCCGGCAACTGCGAGATCGGCTGCTGGCTGGAGCCCGCCGGGACCGGCCGCGGGCTGGTCACACGCGCCGCGCGCGTCCTGCTGGACTGGGCGTTCGGTGAACGCGGCATGCACCGGGTGGAATGGCACGCGGCGAGCGCCAACACGGCCAGCGTCAACGTGGCGCGGAGGCTCGGCATGACCCGCGAGGGCGTGCAGCGCGAGAGCTTCCCGCACCGGGGTGCCCGCCTCGACATGGAGATCTGGGCGATCCTGGCCCCCGAGTGGCCCGCGGCCCGCGCGCGCCTCGCTCACAACGATCATTAAGAAACCTCTCAGAGAGCCTCCGTACGGTGCGAGACATGGGAACGAAGACAGTGGACGAGACGAACACCGCCGAAGAGCCGGAGGCCGTCGCGGCCACCGACCCCGAGGACACCGACCTTCTTGAGGACCCCGACGCCGGGACCGAGGAGACGCCCGAGACGAAGGAGAGCTCCTTCGTCGGCCAGGGCGCCGCCGCGGTCGTCTCCGCCGCGCTCGGCCTGGTGTCGCTGACCGGCGGCTGGATCGGCACCGTCGCCGCCGCGCGGGAGACCCTCATCGGCCAGCTGGAGACCTCCTCCAGCGCCAGCGTCGCCACGCAGATCGACCGGGTCTACGGCAACGCCTGGCAGGCCACCGCCTTCTGGGCCGGCGCCTTCGCGCTCGTCGCCCTGATCGTCGGCGTCCTCACACTGGCCAGGCCCGCCTTCGGCGTCCCCGGCAAGCCGCAGCCCGTCTGGATCAAGTCGGTCTCCTGGGCGGGCGTCGCCCTCGGTGTGATCGGCCTGCTGATGGCCGTACTGAAGTACACCGACGTCCTGCTCGGGCTGCCCTCCGCGCCCTGAAACACCGCAGGTCCTGAGGGGTCTTAGGGAATCCGTGAGCACCTTACGGAGCCCCTGAGGCCCCTCGGCCGCGTCTAAGGCCCCCACCACCGCCGAAGATGCGGAACTCTCCCGATGTGGCCGACCCCCCTGGCGGACGAGAGTGGAGGCATCGCAGGGAGCGAAACCCTCGCAGCCCGCGAAACCCACTCTCATCAGGGGGAACACCATGTTCGAGTTCGAGCTTCACCACCTGCGCTCCGCCGACCTGATCCGCGAGGCGGACAACGAGCGCCTGGCCCGCGAGGCCGTACGCAGCCGCCGCGCCGCCCGCCGGGAAGCCGCCCGACGGGCCGCCGAGGGCGAAGTACATACCGCACGCCGCGGCCGGCCGCGCACCGCCCGCACCGCGTGACCGTCACAGGCCTGACGGCGGGGACCACCGGGAAAACCGGTGCCCCGCCGTCAGTGCCGCATGCGATGCTCGGGCCCGTGGAGACCCAGTTCGTCAGCCCGGTGTTCGTCGGCCGCACCGAGGAGTTGCAGGCCCTGAAGGACGCGCTCGCCCGCGCCGACGCGGGCGAGCCGCAGGCGCTGCTGCTCGGCGGCGAGGCCGGGGTCGGCAAGACCCGGCTCGTCGAGGAGTTCGCCCAGCACGCCGCCCGCGCCGGGGCCGTCGCCGCCCTCGGCGGCTGCGTCGAGATCGGCGCCGACGGACTGCCCTACGCCCCCTTCTCCACCGCGTTGCGGGCCCTCCGCCACGAACTGCCCGCCGAACTCGCCGCCGCCGCCCAGGGCCAGGAGGAGGACCTGGCCCGGCTGCTGCCCGAACTCGGCACCACCGGCACCGGCCGGTACGACGACGAGAACGGCGTCGCCCGCCTCTTCGAACTCACCGCCCGCCTGCTGGAACGCGTCTCCGCCGACCGCACCGTCGTCCTCGCCCTGGAGGACCTGCACTGGGCCGACGCCTCCACCCGCCATCTGCTCGCCTACCTGCTGCGCACCCTGCGCACCGGCCGCCTGGTCGTCCTCGCCACCTACCGCGCCGACGACATCCACCGCCGCCACCCGCTGCGCCCCCTGCTCGCCGAACTCGACCGGCTGCGCACCGTCCGCCGGATCGAACTCGGCCGCTTCAACCGCGCCGAGGTCGGCCGCCAGATCGCCGGGATCCTCGCCGCCGAACCCGACCCCGCCCAGGTCGACGCCATCTTCGAACGCTCCGACGGCAACGCCTTCTTCGTCGAGGAACTCGCCGTCGCCTCCCACGAGGGCTGCGCCGCCGGACTCACCGACACCCTGCGCGACCTGCTCCTGGTGCGGGTCGAGGCGCTGCCCGAGACCGCCCAGCGGGTCGCCCGGATCGTCGCCGAGGGCGGCTCCACCGTGGAGTACCCGCTGCTCGCCGCCGTCGCCGGGCTCCCCGAGGACGACCTCATCGAGGCACTGCGCGCCGCCGTCAACGCCAGCATCCTCACCCCCGCCCCCGGCAGCAACGGCTACCGCTTCCGGCACTCCCTGGTCCGCGAGGCCGTCGGCGACGACCTGCTGCCCGGCGAACGCTCCCGCCTCAACCGCGCCTACGCCGAAGCCCTCCAGGCCGACCCGAGCCTCGTCCCCGCCGACGGACTCGTCATGCGCCTGGCCAGCTACTGGTACCACGCCAACGACCCCGCCAAGGCCCTGCCCGCCGTCCTGGACGCCTCCGTCGCGGCCCGCCGCCGGCACGCCCACTCCGAGCAACTGCGACTCCTGGAGCGGGCCATGGAGCTGTGGGACGCCGTTCCCGAGGACGTACGGGCCACCCTGCGCCCCGTCGACTACACCGAGGTCTACCCGCCCTGCGGATGCGACCCCGCCACCAAGGCCCTGAGCTATCTCGACCTGATGGCCGAGGCCGCCGTCGCCGGACGCCTGTGCGGGGAGCGGGAACGCGCACTGAAGATCACCAAGCGGGCGCTGCGCCTCCTGGAGGGGGAGGACGACCCGCTGCGGGCCGCGTGGTTCTGGACCCAGCGCGCCCGGCTGATCCAGGCCCAGGCCCGCGGCGACGGCTGGCAGGAGATCGCCACCGCCCAGGAGCTGGTCCGCGGCACACCCCCGTCCGAGGTGCACGCCGAAGTCCTGGCCACCGTGGCGTCCTGGGCCATGGTCCGCTCACCCGGACCCGAGGCCATGACGGCGGCCGAACGCGCCGTCGAGTACGCGCGCATGGTCGGCGCCACCGAGATCGAACTGAACGCCCGCCTCACCCTCGGCGGTCTCCTCGTCGAGGCCGGGGACAGCCAGACCGGGCTCGCCGTGATGCAGGAGGTGCGCGAGCAGTCCCTGGCCCTCGGCGTGCCGTCCGTGATCGGCCGCAGCCACATCAACCTGGGCTCCGTACTCGTCGGCGTCGGCCGCGCCGAGGACGCGCTCGACGTCCTCCAGGACGGACTGCGCATCACCAGGGAGCGCGGACTGCGCGACTCCGAGGCCTGGATCTGGGCCAACCTCGCCGAGGCGCTGATCAGTCTGGGCCGCTGGGACGAGGCCGTCGAGGCCGCCGACAGCGCCCGGCGCACCGGACAGGTCGCCAAGCCCCGCGGCTGCGCCGCCCACTGCCTGGGCACCATCGCGCTCGCCCGCGGACAACTGAACGACGCCGCCCGCCACTTGGCCGACGCCCGCGCCTCCTACGGCACCCACGACCCCATGCCGCAGAACAACCTGCCCGTCGCCCGGCTGGCCATCGCCCACGCCGCCGCCGAGGGCCGCCTCCTCGACGCCCGCGCCGAACTCGCCCGCACCCTGGACACCGGCTTCCAGCCCGGCACCCAGCGCTACGCCTGGCCCGTCCTGCTCGACGCCGCCGTCGCCGAGGCCGACGCCCGCACCCTGCCCGTCGCCCAGGAGGGCCGCGCCGAGACCCTGGAGCGCCTGTTCTCCGCGGTGAGGACCCTCACCACCGACGCCCCGATCTGGCACGCCTACGACCAGTGGACCCGCGCCGAACTCCGCCGGGCCGAGGGGGAGACGCCCGTCGGCCTGTGGTCGGCGGTGGTCACCGCCTTCGAACAGCTCCAGCGCCCCTACGACCTGGCCCGCGTCCGCCACCGCCTCGCCGAGGCCCTGCTGACCACGGGCGGCGAGGAGGACCGCGCCCCGGCCGCGGAACTGCTGCGCCTCGCCCACGCGGTCGCCCAGCACCTGGGCGCCCGCCCCCTGGCCGACGAGGCCGCCTCGCTCGCCCAGCGGGCCCGGTTGCCACTGACCGCCGAGGCACCGCCGCGTCCCGCCGCCAACGGCCTCGGGCTGACCACCCGCGAGCACGACGTCCTTCGCCTGGTCTCGGCCGGCCGCACCAACCGGCAGATAGCCGAGGAACTGTTCATCTCCCCGAAGACCGCCAGCGTCCACGTCTCCAACATCCTCGCCAAGCTCGGCGTCGCGGGCCGCGGGGAGGCCGCGGCGGTCGCCCACCGGCTGGGCCTGTTCACGACGGGGGACGGGGAGCGGGTCGGCGCGGGATAATGCCGGAAGGCAACCAGTGAGGAGCCGTGTTGTACCAGATCGAGTACACCGAGCGTGCTGCGGCCCAGCGGGACGCGCTTCCCGAGGACCGCCGCAAGCTCCTGGAGCGCGGCCTCCTGAAGCTCGCCGAGGACCCGTTCACGCCCGTGTCGCAGGCCGTGAGCGGGGAGGACATCCGCGTGGTGTCCGTGGCCCCCGGACTGACCGTGGACTACATGGTCCACCGGGCGTTCCTGATCCTCGTCTCGGTGGCGGTCCTGGACCGGTCGCTGATCGAGGACGAGTGACCCGCGCGCAGCCCGGGTCTACTTCACCTGCACCTCCAGAATCCGGTCGTCCGTGTCCTCCGGGTCACCCCGGCCGTCCGTGTTGCTGGTAACCACCCACAGCTTGTCGCCGCCCGCCGGCACCACGGTCCGCAGCCGGCCGTACTCGCCGTCCAGGAAGGACTGCGGTTCTGCCGCGGCCTCGGTGCCCTTCAGCGGGATCCGCCACAGGCGCTCGCCCCTCAGGCCCACCATCCAGATCGAGCCCTCGGCGTGGGCTATGCCGCTGGGGGAGGCCTCGTCGGTGCTCCACTGGGCTATCGGGTTGTGGAAGTCCGGGTCGTCGGACCTGCCCTCGACCTCGGGCCAGCCGTAGTTGTCGCCCGGCTTGATCGCGTTCAGCTCGTCCCAGGTGTCCTGGCCGAACTCCGAGGCGAACAGGCGCTGCCGGTCGTCCCAGGCCAGGCCCTGCACATTGCGGTGGCCGTAGGAGTAGACGGGGGAGTCGGGGAAGGGGTTGCCCGGGGCGGGTTCGCCCTCCGGGGTCAGGCGCAGGATCTTGCCGCCGAGGGACTCCTTGTCCTGGGACAGACCCTCCTCACCGCTCTCGCCGGTGCCCGCGTACAGCATCTTGTCCGGGCCGAAGGCGATCCGGCCGCCGTTGTGGATGAAGCCCTTGGGGATGCCCCGGAAGACCGTGTCGGGCGCGCCCAGCTGCTCACCGGCGGGCCTGTCCTCGTCGTAGAGCATGCGGACGATGCGGTTGTCCGAGGCGGAGGTGAAGTACGCGTAGACCATGTGGTCCGAGGCGTAGTCCGGGGACAGCGCGAGCCCCATCAGGCCACCCTCCCCGGCCGGGGACACCCCGGGCACCTCGCCCAGCTCGGTCTTCCTGCCGGTCTTCGCGTCGACCCGGGTGATCGTCCCCTCGTCACGGGACGAGACGAGCAGGTCCCCGTCGGGCAGCGGGGCAAGGCCCCAGGGCGTCTTCAGGTCCTCGGCGACGGTACGCACGACCTTGGCCGACCCCTTGGCGGGAGCGGCCTCCTCGCTCGCGGCGGGGGAGGACGCCGACGCCGTGTCCCTCGGCGCCGTACTCTCACCGCCCCCGGCCGAACCGCCGTCCCCGTCGTCGGAACACCCGGCCGTCAGCAGAAGCGCGGCCGCGGCCAGTACGGCCGACACAGCTCGACGTTGCACGATCATGGTCCCTTCGACGCGCCCGACTCCTACCTGTCATACACCGCTCGCGCCCCACAGGTTCCCGATCAAGAAATCCCGAACCACGGCGCCGGACGACGCGACCTCGCGGACACGACCTAGGTCCTGTCTTCAAACTCCCGCCTGCCCCGAGCCGCCATGCACGCACTCTCGCCGCACCGACCAAAGGTCCAAGTAGCTCCGCTACGAGCACCTTCGCCCGGCACGCCGAGAGCACGCACCTGACGCCGCGGGGCCGCCCTCCGGGCGACGACGGGAGTTGAAGACAGGCCCTAGTCCCAGGACCCCCGGGCCCCCGGCAGCCTCCCGATCTCCGCCAGGTCCTCCGCCGTGAGCCGCAGCTCCGCCGCTCCCGCGTTCTCCCCGACCCACCGCTCCCGCTTCGCCCCGGGCACCGGTACCACGTGCCGTCCCCGGGACAGGACCCACGCCAGGGCGACCTGGGCCGGGGTGACCTCGGGGCCGTGGCGCCGGGCGACGCGGCGCAGGCCCGCCACGATCGGCTGGTTCGCGGCCATCATCTCCGCCGTGAAGCGGGGGTGGCGGGCGCGGACGTCGTCCGGTTCGAAGCCCTCGCCGGGCGTGAGGGTGCCGGTGAGGAAGCCGTTGCCCAGCGGCATCGCCGCCAGGAAACCGATGCCGCGCGCCTCGCACCACGGGAGCAGCTCGTCCAGGGCCTCCGGCGACCACACCGACAGCTCCGCCTGCACCGCGCTCACCGGGAACACCTGCTGGATCCGCCGCAACTGCCCGAGCGTGCCGTCGTGCAGGCCGGCCCCCGACCGGCGTCCGCCGCGCGCGCCGACCGCGCACATGCCCAACGCCCGTACCTTGCCCGCCTGTACGAGCTCCGCCATCGCGCCCCAGGTCTCCTCGACGGGGACCTCGGGATCGGCGCGGTGCAGCTGGTACAGGTCGATGACGTCCGTCTGGAGCCGCCGCAGCGAGGCGTCGCAGGCCCGTTTCACATAGCCGGGGCGGCCGTTGGCGACGATGTGCTGCTCACCGACCAGCAGCCCGACCTTGGTCGAGACGAAGGCGTCCGACCGGCGCTCCTTCAACACCCGCCCCAGCAGCAGCTCGTTGGTGAACGGGCCGTACATGTCGGCGGTGTCCAGCAGCGTCGACCCCAGATCGAGCGCCCGGTGCACGGCCCTCAGCGACTCGCCGCCGCGCTGCCGCGACGTGCTGTAGGCCCAGCTCATCGGCATGCACCCGAGTCCGACAGCCCCCACCGCGAGCGCCGCCGCGCCGATCGTCCTGCGCTCCACCTGGCCGTAACCCTCCCTCTTCCGGCACCCCAACCTAACCTCTGCCGTCCCGCGGACCTGACATAGCCTCCGGAGCATGACTCCTGACGTGTGGCTTCCCATTCCGCCGGACGAGATCGAAGGGCTCCCGGAGGGTCCGCAGTACCGTTTCTGGGACGGTGCCGAGGACTTCCCCGCCGACCCCGCCGACTGCGCCTTCTACGTCGTCCCCTACATGAAGCCGGCGGGCCTCGGACAGCGCCCGCTGCCGCACATGAGCAACGTGGAGGTCGTACAGACCCTGTCCGCCGGCACCGACCACGTCGAACCGGGCCTGAAGCACCTGCGCCCCGGCGTCCGGCTGTGCAACGCCCGCGGCGTGCACGAGGCGAGCACCGCCGAACTGACCCTCGCGCTGATCCTGGCCTCGCTGCGCGGCATCCCCGACTTCGTGCGCGCCCAGGACAAGGGGGAGTGGCTCGGCGGCTTCCGGCCCGCCCTCGCCGACAAGAACGTCCTCATCGTCGGCTACGGCTCCATCGGCGCCGCCATCGAGGACCGGCTCGCGCCGTTCGAGCTCGCGCGGGTGGCGCGCGTCGCGCGCTCCGAGCGCACCACGGCGCGCGGGCCCGTGCACCCACTCACCCAACTCCCCGCCCTGTTGCCCGAGGCGGACGTCGTCGTGCTGTCCACACCGCTCACCGAGGCCACCCGTCACCTGGTCGACGCGGGCTTCCTGGCCCGTATGAAGGACGGCGCCCTGCTGGTGAACGTGGCCCGCGGCCCGGTCGTCGACACCAAGGCCCTGCTCGCCGAGCTGGAGACCGGGCGCATCACCGCCGCGCTCGACGTCACCGATCCCGAACCCCTGCCCCCCGCCCACCCGTTGTGGCGCGCGCCCGGCGTCCTCATCAGCCCCCATGTCGGCGGACCCACGTCCGCCTTCATGCCCCGCGCCAAGCGGCTGCTGGCCGACCAGTTGCGCCGCTTCGTGAACCGGGAGCCGTTGCGCAACGTGATCCTTACGACGGGCACGCCCACCGGCCCGTCGGGCAACGCAACAACCACGTAATCCGGTTCGGGTACCCTCCGCATTCCTCCGGACGCGGTCCGTGCCCGCATCCCCGCTGGTCGTCACGGAGCGTAGAGAACCTATGTCCCTGAGTGACGAGACTGGTGTATCGTCCCGACAGGGGCTGCGCCGCGCACCGTTCGGCGCCGGGGATGGACATTTCAGACTGTGAGGGGGGCGACGGGCGATGCACGGCCTATGGACCAACGATCCGACGCGGCGGGGCCGCCGACGGCGACCCTGGCGCACGACCGCGCGCAGACGAGGCCACCACGGCAGCCACAGCCGGCACAGCCATCACACCCCTCACCGCAGGCACAACGGCCGCCGCAGGAACACACACCCGGCCCACCGGGACCCGCGGGACCCGGGAGCGGCGCGGACCGGGAGGGACCGGTGAGCTCGCCGCCTCCCACCACCCTCAACGGCGCGTTGCGGGTGCGTCCCACGTCGGGGGTGCTGACCCGGCCGCCGTCCTCCGGCGCCGGGCGCGGCATGGTCCCCCAGCTCGTCCTGGCCGTGGTCTGCGCGGGATACGCCGTCGGTTCCGCGCTCGGCTGGGGTTCGCGGCAACTGGCCCTGATCATGGGCGACTTCGGGCTGAGTGCCGCCGCCGCGGTGGCCGCCGTGAGCTGCCTGCTGCACGCCCGCAGCCGCCGCGTCCGCTTTCGTCCCGCCTGGCTGCTGTTCGGCCTCTCCTCGCTGATGGCGTCCCTCGGCAACCTGGTGTGGGGATGGTACGAGGTCGTACTCGGGCGGCCCGTGCCCAGCCCCAGCTACGCCGACCTGTTCTTCCTGTGCTTCGCCCCGCCTGCCATCGTGGGCCTGCTGGTGCTCGCCAAACGCCCGGTGACCAAGGCCGGTTGGGTCTGCCTGGGACTGGACGCCTGGCTGATCGGCGGCTCCCTGCTCACCCTGGCCTGGAGCCTGGCCCTCGCCCAGACCGCCGCCCAGTCCGAGGCGACGAGCGTGTCGCACACCGCGCTCTCGCTCGCCTACCCGCTGCTGGACATCGCCCTGGTCAGCATGGTGCTCGCGCTGCACTTCCGGCGCTCGGCGGTCAACCGCACCGCCGTCAACACCGCCATCGGCGCGCTCGCGCTGACCGTGGTGTGCGACGCCCTGTTCACCTCGCCGCTGCTGCACAACAGCTACCGCTCCGGCCAACTCCTCGACGCGGGCTGGTTCGCCGGCTCCCTGCTGCTCGCGTACGCCCCCTGGGCCGCCCCCCGGCGCGGCGACGCCGAGCGGCCGGAGAGCGAGGGGTACACGCGCGTGGTGCACGAGCATGTGCCGGGGCAGCAGGGACCGCGCGGCGGCCACCATCACCCGCCCGCGCCAGGTGATCACAGCCGCTACCCGGCGGCCCGCCCCATCGCCGGTTCGCTGGCCGCGCTCACGCCCTATCTCGCCGCCGCCGTCTGCACGTTGGGGATCCTCTACAACGTCCTCAACGGCCGCAGCGTCGACCGCGTCGTGCTCATCACCGGCGGCACCGTCGTGCTCGCCCTCGTGATGCGCCAGGGCATCATGCTGATCGACAACATCACCCTCACCCAGGAACTGGCCCAGAAGGAGAACCACTTCCGCTCCCTGGTACAGGGCTCCAGCGACGTCATCATGATCGCCGCCCCGAACGGCATCCTGCGCTACGTCTCCCCGGCCGCCGCCGGTGTCTACGGCCGCTCCGCCGAGGAGTTGGTGGGTACCGAACTGGCCAATCTCATCCACCCGGAGGACCTGGGCTGTGTGGTGCACGAGGTGCGCCGCTTCCTCGCCGCCAGCCCGGGCGAGGAACCGACCACCCGTATCGAGTGCCGCTTCCGCTCCGGGGACGGCGGCTGGCTGAATGTGGAGTCCACCGTCAACCGTCACCACGGTGGACTCATCTTCAACAGCCGCGACGTCACCGAGCGCGTCCGCCTCCAGGCGCAGCTCCAGCACAACGCCGAGCACGATCCGCTCACCGACCTGCCCAACCGCGCCCTGTTCACCAAGCGCGTGCAGCAGGCCCTGTCCGGGCGCCGCGCCTCCGACCGCGGTGCCGCCCTGCGCGGCACCGCCGTCCTCTTCATCGACCTCGACGGCTTCAAGGCCGTCAACGACACGATCGGGCACCAGGCCGGGGACGAACTGCTCGTCCAGGCCGCCCGGCGGCTCCAGGAGGCGGTGCGGCACGGCGACACCGCCTCCAGACTGGGCGGCGACGAGTTCGCCGCGCTGATCGTCGGGGACGGAACCCGGGACCGCACCGCGCGGGAACGGCACATCCTGGAGCTCGCCGACCGTCTGCGGGTCACGCTGTCGCAGCCGTACACCATCGACGGCAACGATGTCCGGGTCGCCGCCTCCATCGGTGTCGCCTTCGCCGAGCCGGGCCTCGGCGCGGGTGAGCTGCTGCGCAACGCCGACCTGGCGATGTACCGCGCCAAGGCGGCCGGCAAGGGCCGGGTGGAGCTGTACAAGCCGCAGATGCAGCAGGACGTCGTACGCAAGGCCGAGCTGGCGACCCGGCTGCGGGCCGCGCTGCACGACGGCGAGTTCGTCCTGCTGCACCAGCCGGTGGTGTCCCTGGAGGACGGCCGGATCACATCGGTCGCCGCCCAGGCGCGCTGGCGGTCCTCGCAAGGCGTGCTGTTCACGCCCGCCGAGTTCCTGCGGGTCTCCGAGGGCAGCGACAAGACGGCCGAGCTGGGCCGCTGGATGCTCCAGGAGGCCGTGGAACTGGCCGCCGAGCGCACCGCCACCGGCGTCTCCGTACCGGTCTGCGTCCGGATGAGCGCACGCCGCCTGCTGGACCGCTCGATGCCGCTGGACTCCATCGAGGCCCTGCTCACCCGGCTCGGGCTGCCCTCGGGCGGCCTGGTGATCGAACTCGCCGACACCGACGTCCGTACGTCCCTGGACGACCTGGAGCGCAGGCTGAGCGCGCTGCGGCGGCTCGGGGTACGGATCGCGCTGGACGGCTTCGGCACCGGCTGCGGGGCGATCACCGCGCTGCGCAGGCTCCCCGTCGACATCCTCAAGCTCGACCGCGGGCTCGTGGACGGGGTCGTGGAGTCCGCGCGGCTGCACAAGATCACCAGCGGGCTGCTGCGGATCGCCGCCGACCTGGGACTGCAGTCCGTGGCCGACGGGGTGGATCTGCCCGAGCAGGTGGTGGCGCTGCGCGCCATGGGCTGCACCCACGGCCAGGGCATGGCGTTCTCCGGCCCGCTGGACGAGTACCGCTTGCGCAGAGCGCTCGGATCCGGCCACTTTCCGGTCCCGCACGGCCCCGCGGAACCCGCGTTCGCGGGCGTGCGCGAGCCCCGCGGAGTGCCCGCCGTCCTGGGCGGCGGCCGTTCACATAATGAGACTCCCGTCCCACCACCTTGACACGCGGTGCGTGCCGGGGGGAGGGTCAGTGCCATGCGCACCCGAATTCTCGTACTTGGAAAGCGCGTCGGCTGACGCTGAGCCACGACCGCTCAGCGACCCACTCCGGCGCGCTCCCCTCGCTTGCCTTACGGCACGAGGGGTTTTTTGTTGCACCAGCACCCGTCGTACACCGCACAAACTTCGCAAAAACCCTCAGCATCGAGAAGAGAATGCCGATGACCGAGCAGGCCACCGGGGCCCATCATCCGCAGCCGCGGCCCCGTTCCGGAGGACAGCAGTCCGCGCCCGAGCACGTCACGGGAGCGCAGTCCCTCATCCGCTCCCTTGAGGAGGTCGGCGCCGACACGGTATTCGGCATTCCCGGTGGTGCGATCCTCCCGGCGTACGACCCGCTGATGGACTCCACGAAGGTGCGGCACGTCCTGGTCCGGCACGAGCAGGGCGCGGGCCACGCGGCCACCGGCTACGCGCAGGCCACCGGCAGGGTCGGCGTCTGCATGGCCACCTCGGGCCCCGGCGCCACCAACCTGGTCACCCCGATCGCCGACGCGCACATGGACTCCGTGCCGCTGGTCGCGATCACCGGTCAGGTCGCCTCCAAGGCGATCGGCACCGACGCCTTCCAGGAGGCGGACATCGTCGGCATCACCATGCCGATCACCAAGCACAACTTCCTGGTCACCAAGGCCGAGGACATCCCGCGGGTGATCGCGCAGGCGTTCCACATCGCCGCCACCGGCCGCCCCGGCCCGGTCCTGGTCGACATCGCCAAGGACGCCCTCCAGGCGCAGACCACCTTCTCCTGGCCGCCCACCATGGACCTGCCCGGCTACCGGCCCGTGACCAAGCCGCACGCCAAGCAGATCCGCGAGGCCGCCCGGCTGATCACCTCTGCCAAGCGCCCCGTCCTCTACGTCGGCGGCGGTGTGCTGAAGGCGTCCGCCACGGCCGAGCTGAAGGTCCTGGCCGAGCTGACCGGCGCCCCCGTCACCACCACCCTGATGGCGCTCGGCGCGTTCCCCGACAGCCACCCGCAGCACCTGGGCATGCCCGGTATGCACGGCTCGGTGGCCGCCGTCACCGCGCTGCAGAAGGCCGACCTGATCGTCGCCCTCGGCGCCCGCTTCGACGACCGCGTCACCGGCAAACTGGACAGCTTCGCCCCGTACGCCAAGATCGTCCACGCGGACATCGACCCGGCCGAGATCGGCAAGAACCGCGCCGCCGACGTGCCGATCGTGGGCGACGCCCGCGAGGTCATCGCCGACCTGATCCAGGCCGTGCAGAAGGAGCACAGCGAGGGTCACAAGGGCGAGTACGAGGCCTGGTGGAAGGACCTCAACCGCTGGCGCGAGACCTACCCGCTCGGCTACGACCAGCCCGAGGACGGCTCGCTCTCCCCGCAGCAGGTCATCCAGCGGATCGGGCAGCTCGCCCCCGAGGGCACGATCTTCGCGGCGGGCGTCGGCCAGCACCAGATGTGGGCCGCCCACTTCATCCAGTACGACAAGCCCGCCACCTGGCTGAACTCCGGCGGCGCCGGAACCATGGGCTACGCGGTCCCCGCCGCCATGGGCGCCAAGGCCGGCGCGCCGGACAGGACGGTCTGGGCGATCGACGGCGACGGCTGCTTCCAGATGACCAATCAGGAGCTGACCACCTGCGCCCTGAACAACATCCCGATCAAGGTCGCCGTCATCAACAACGGCGCCCTCGGGATGGTCCGCCAGTGGCAGACCCTGTTCTACAACCAGCGGTACTCCAACACCGTGCTGCACTCCGGTCCGGACGACGTCAACCCGCAGGCCCGCGGCACCCGCGTCCCGGACTTCGTGAAGCTGTCGGAGGCGATGGGCTGTTACGCCATCCGCTGCGAGGACCCCGCCGACCTCGACAAGGTCATCGAGGAGGCGAACTCCGTCAACGACCGTCCGGTCGTCATCGACTTCGTCGTCCACGAGGACGCCATGGTGTGGCCGATGGTCGCCGCCGGCACCTCCAACGACGAGATCATGGCCGCCCGGGACGTCCGCCCCGACTTCGGCGACAACGAAGACGACTGAGCGAGAGAGACGTAGAAGATCATGTCCAAGCACACGCTCTCGGTCCTGGTGGAGAACACGCCCGGCATCCTGGCGCGGATCGCCGCCCTGTTCTCCCGCCGCGGCTTCAACATCGACTCGCTCGCGGTCGGTGTCACCGAGCACCCCGACATCTCCCGCATCACCATCGTGGTCAGCGTGGACGATCTGCCGCTGGAGCAGGTGACCAAGCAGCTCAACAAGCTCGTCAACGTGCTGAAGATCGTCGAGCTGGAACCCGGTTCGGCCGTTCAGCGCGAACTCGTTCTGGTGAAGGTGCGCGCCGACAACGAGACGCGCTCCCAGATCGTGGAGATCGTCCAGCTGTTCCGCGCCAAGACCGTGGACGTCTCGCCCGAGGCCGTGACGATCGAGGCCACCGGCTCCAGCGACAAGCTGGAGGCCATGCTGAAGATGCTGGAGCCCTTCGGCATCAAGGAACTGGTCCAGTCCGGCACCATCGCGATCGGCCGCGGCGCGCGTTCGATCACCGACCGGTCGCTGCGCGCCCTCGACCGTTCGGCATAACGACGGATCCGGGCGGCCGGGACACACCGGCCGCCCGCATTCCGAGACCCTAGAACTTCCCTTCCGCCCGCCGTCATACGGTGGGACGCAACACCTGCACCCAAGGAGAGAACCCAAAGTGGCCGAGCTGTTCTACGACGCCGACGCCGACCTGTCCATCATCCAGGGCCGCAAGGTCGCGGTCATCGGTTACGGCAGCCAGGGCCACGCCCACGCGCTGTCGCTCCGTGACTCGGGTGTCGACGTCCGCGTCGGTCTGCACGAGGGCTCCAAGTCCAAGGCGAAGGCCGAGGAGCAGGGCCTGCGCGTCGTGACGCCGTCCGAGGCCGCCGCCGAGGCCGACGTCATCATGATCCTGGTCCCGGACCCGATCCAGGCCCAGGTCTACGAGGAGCACATCGCCCCGAACCTCAACGACGGCGACGCCCTGTTCTTCGGCCACGGCTTCAACATCCGCTTCGGCTTCATCAAGCCCCCGGCCGGCGTCGACGTCTGCATGGTCGCCCCGAAGGGCCCGGGCCACCTGGTCCGCCGCCAGTACGAGGAGGGCCGCGGCGTTCCCTGCATCGCCGCCGTCGAGCAGGACGCCTCCGGCAACGCCTTCGCGCTCGCCCTGTCCTACGCCAAGGGCATCGGCGGCACCCGCGCCGGCGTCATCAAGACCACCTTCACCGAGGAGACCGAGACCGACCTGTTCGGTGAGCAGGCCGTCCTCTGCGGTGGCACCGCCGCCCTGGTCAAGGCCGGTTTCGAGACCCTGACCGAGGCCGGCTACCAGCCGGAGATCGCCTACTTCGAGTGCCTGCACGAGCTGAAGCTGATCGTGGACCTCATGTACGAGGGCGGCCTGGAGAAGATGCGCTGGTCGATCTCCGAGACCGCCGAGTGGGGCGACTACGTCACCGGCCCGCGGATCATCACCGACGCCACCAAGGCCGAGATGAAGAAGGTCCTCGCCGAGATCCAGGACGGCACCTTCGCGCAGGCGTGGATGGACGAGTACCACGGCGGTCTGAAGAAGTACAACGAGTACAAGAACGCGGACTCCGAGCACCTGCTGGAGACCACCGGCAAGGAGCTGCGCAAGCTCATGAGCTGGGTGAACGAGGAGGCGTAAGCCTCATGCGCAACAGGGCCGGAGCAAGCGCTCCGGCCCTGTTGTCCACCGCGTCCAACCACGGACGGGTGATCCTTACGAGGAGGCGTGAGACCGCCTCCGCCACGGCACTACACTGCCGTACTACATACGCGTCAGGCCCACAGCGTCGTGCGTCTTCCACGCGGCAAGCCCCCCTCCACCGCCTGCGGCCGTCGGGACGGCCGTCCGCATCGCACATGTGAGGACTCACGTGAGCTCGAAACCCGTCGTACTCATCGCTGAAGAGCTGTCGCCCGCGACTGTCGACGCGCTTGGCCCCGACTTCGAGATCCGCCACTGCAACGGCGCCGACCGGGCGGAGCTGCTCCCGGCCATCGCCGACGTGGACGCGATCCTGATCCGTTCGGCCACCAAGGTCGACGCCGAGGCCATTGCAGCCGCCAACAGGCTCAAGGTCGTCGCGCGAGCCGGCGTCGGCCTGGACAACGTCGACGTCTCCGCCGCCACCAAGGCCGGCGTGATGGTCGTCAACGCCCCCACCTCCAACATCGTGACCGCCGCCGAGCTGGCCTGCGGTCTGATCCTCGCCACCGCCCGCAACATCCCGCAGGCCAACGCCGCGCTGAAGAACGGCGAGTGGAAGCGGAGCAAGTACACGGGCGTGGAGCTGGCCGAGAAGACCCTCGGTGTCGTCGGCCTCGGCCGTATCGGCGCCCTGGTCGCCCAGCGCATGTCCGCCTTCGGCATGAAGGTCGTCGCCTACGACCCCTACATCCAGCCGGCCCGCGCCGCGCAGATGGGCGTCAAGGTGCTGTCCCTGGACGAGCTGCTTGAGGTCTCCGACTTCATCACCGTCCACCTGCCGAAGACCCCCGAGACGGTCGGCCTGATCGGCGACGAGGCGCTGCGCAAGGTCAAGCCGAGCGTGCGCATCGTCAACGCCGCGCGCGGCGGGATCGTCGACGAGGAGGCGCTGTACTCCGCCCTCAAGGAGGGCCGGGTCGCCGGTGCCGGTCTCGACGTGTATGCCAAGGAGCCCTGCACGGACTCCCCGCTGTTCGAGTTCGACCAGGTCGTGTGCACCCCGCACCTCGGCGCCTCCACCGACGAGGCGCAGGAGAAGGCCGGTATCGCCGTCGCCCGCTCGGTGCGCCTGGCCCTCGCCGGTGAGCTGGTCCCGGACGCGGTCAACGTCCAGGGCGGTGTGATCGCCGAGGACGTCAAGCCGGGTCTGCCGCTCGCCGAGCGCCTGGGCCGGATCTTCACCGCGCTCGCCGGTGAGGTCGCGGTCCGCCTCGACGTCGAGGTGTACGGCGAGATCACCCAGCACGATGTGAAGGTGCTGGAGCTGTCCGCCCTCAAGGGTGTCTTCGAGGACGTCGTCGACGAGACGGTCTCCTACGTCAACGCCCCGCTGTTCGCGCAGGAGCGCGGCGTCGAGGTGCGGCTGACCACCAGCTCGGAGTCGGCCGACCACCGCAATGTCGTCACCGTGCGCGGCACGCTCGGCAACGGCGAGGAGGTCGCGGTCTCCGGCACGCTGGCCGGTCCCAAGCACCTGCAGAAGATCGTCGCCGTCGGCGAGTACGACGTCGACCTCGCGCTCGCCGACCACATGGTGGTGCTGCGCTACGAGGACCGCCCGGGTGTCGTCGGCACCGTCGGCCGGGTCCTCGGCGAGGCGGGCATCAACATCGCCGGTATGCAGGTCGCCCGTGCGGCGGCCGGCGGCGAGGCGCTGGCCGTCCTGACCGTGGACGACACGGTTCCGGCGGCGGTGCTGGCCGAGCTGTCCGAGGAGATCGGGGCCACCTCGGCCCGCGCGGTGAACCTCGTCTGAGGCTCCGGTTCTGCGAGGACGCCGGACGGACCGAGAGATCGGCCCGTCCGGCGTCCTTTGTTGTCCGCTCACCCGCCGGAGGGGCTGAGCACGTCGGCCTGCGGAGCGTCCTCGCTGTCCCGCACCTTGATCCGCCGCAGCGTCACCGCCCCCAGTACCGCCGCCCCGACGAGCAGCACCGCCCCCGCCACGGCCGCCGCCTGCATCCCCGCCGTGAACGCCTCCCGGGCCGCCGACGCCAGGGCCTCTCCCGCGCGCCCCGGCATCCGCTCGGCCACGGCCAGCGCGCCGCCCAGCGTCTCGCGTGCTGACTCCGGCGTGCCGTCCGGCAGATCGGCGCGGTAGACAGCCGTACCGATGGACCCCAGCGCCGCCATGCTCAGGGCGCCGCCGAACTCGGTGCCGGTCTCCATCAGCGACGAGGCCGTGCCCGCCTGCTCCACCGGCGCCGCGCTCAGCGCGAGGTCGGTGAGCTGGGACATCACGGCGACGATCCCGCAGGCCAGCACCGCACACGCGGCCAGCAGTAGCCACATGTCGTCCGAGTCGGTCAGGGCCAGCAGCAGATAGCCCGACGCGGCGACCGCGAAGCCCCCGGCGACCACATGGGCGCGCGGCACACCCCGGCCCACCAGCCCGGCCGCGAACGGCGCCGCCGCCCCGATGGGCAGGGAGGGCAGCAGACTCCACAGCGCCGCCTCCAGCGCGCTCTTGTCGAGCACGGACTGCAGGTACTGCGTGGTGAAGTACGCCGAGCCCATCATCCCGAAGGCGGAGACCAGGTTGAGCACGACCGCCGGGCTGAAGCCGGGGATCCGGAACAGGGCGGGCGGGATCAGCGGTGAGGCCGCGGTGCGCTGCCGGTGCACGAAGAGCGCCGCGAAGAGCAGACCGACGGTGACCGAGACGACGTACGCCGCGCTCCAGCCGTTGGCGGCGATCTCCTTCAGCCCGTAGATCACGGGCAGTACGGCGGCCATGGACAGCGGCACGCTCACCCAGTCGAAACGGCCGGGCGCGGGGTTCCTGGACTCGGGCAGCAGGACCGGGCCGAGCAGCAGGAGCAGGACCATCGCGGGCAGGTTGACCAGGAAGACCGAGCCCCACCAGAAGTGCTCCACGAGCACCCCGCTCATCACCGAGCCGAGCGCGATCCCGGAGGTCATCACACCGGACCACACCCCGATCGCCTTGGTGCGCTGCGCGGGGTCGGTGAACATCGTGCGCACCAGCGCCATGGTCGACGGCATCAGGGTGGCGCCGCCGATGCCGAGCACCGCGCGGGCGGCGATCAGGGTCTCGGCGCTGTTGGCGTACGCGGCCACCAGGGATGCGCCACCGAAGGCCGCCGCGCCGCACAGCAGCAGCCGGCGCCGGCCGATCCGGTCGCCGAGCGAGCCCATCGTCATCAGCAGGCCGGCCAGGACGAATCCGTAGATGTCGAAGATCCACAGCTGCTGGGTACTGCTGGGCTCCAGGTCCGCGCTGATCGCCGGGATCGCGAAGTAGAGCACCGAGACATCCATCGAAGCCAGCATCAGCGGCAGCATCAGCACGCCGAGGGCGGTCCATTCGCGGCGTCCGGCGCGTAGGGACGGGGTGGTGTTCGTCGTCATGGCGGTGAATGTACGCGCGTCTTAAACGCTTGTCTAGAACGATTGTGTAAGACGGTCGTATGGGACGGCTGTATGGACGGGCGGTAGGGTGGCCCGCATGGGACACCGTGAGGATCTGCTCGAAGGCGCCAAGCGCTGCCTGCTGGCGAAGGGTTTCGCGCGGACGACCGCGCGCGACATCGTCAAGGAGTCGGGGACCAACCTGGCGTCGATCGGCTACCACTACGGCTCGAAGGACGCTCTGCTCGCCGAGGCGTACCTCGCGCTGGTCAGCGACCTCTCCGACGCCTTCGACGGCCAGGAGGGCGGAGGCATCACCGCCCCGCCCGGCTCGCTCGAACGGTTCCGGGAGGTCTGGTCGAACATCATCGGCACCATGCGGGAGCCCGGTTCGATGTGGCACCTGAGCATGGAGATCGTGGCGATGGGCGACCAACTGCCCATCGTGCGCGACCACTTGGCCAAGCAGCAGCGGGACGCAGAACGGGCCCTGGTCTCCCTGTTCACGGGCGTCCCCGAGGGCGAGATCCCGGACGAGCGGCTGGACACCCTAGGCCGCTTCTACACCACCCTGATGACGGGCCTGATCGTCCAGTGGAACTTCGACCCCGAGCGCGCCCCCGACGCCGACGCCCTCACGGAGGGGCTCAAGGAGCTCATCGAGGCCGCCTCCTAGAGCCGCGCCCCTTTGAGCGCCATGTGCAGCAGCAGCCGGTCCTCCCCGTCGTCCAGGTCCAGGCCCGTCAGCTGCTCGACGCGGGAGAGGCGGTAGTACAGGGTCTGCCGGTGGATGCCCAACTCGGCGGCCGTGCGCGCCGCCTGTCCCGCGCAGTCCAGGTAGACCTCGGCGGTGCGGGCCAGTTCGCGGTGGGCGGGGGAGAGGAGCGGGGTCACCGCCGGGTCCTGGGCCGTCTGCGGGGGCAGCGCGGTCAGCAGGCGGTACGGGCCGATGCGGGCCCACTCCGCGACCGGCCCGAGGCGCGGCTCGGCCAGCACCGCGCGGGCCGCCGCCGACGCCTCCCGCCAGGCCGCGCCGAGTTCCGCGAGCCCGCTGCGCGCGGCGGAGATGCCGGCGCCCCCGCCACTCACCCGTTCCAGCAGCCGCGTGGCCGCCGAGGTCGCCGGGGTCGGCGTCTGCGCGGACCGCAGCCGGATCAGCAGCGCCAGACAGTGGCCCGCCGCGCCCCACGGCACCGTGCACAGGGCCGTCGCGCCCGGCACCGTGCGCACCGAGGGCGCGTCGTCCGGGTCGGCGGAGGGCCAGGGGGCCACGCAGACCATCGTGTGGAGGGAGTCGGCGCGGGTGCCGAGGGCGGTGCGCAGCTCGGCGATCGCCATGTCCCGCTGCCAGTCCCGCTCGGCGGTCAGCACGGCCCGCAGCTCCCGGCTGAGGTCGGCGCCGTGCTGGGCCTCGTCGGCGAGCAGGTCGCCGATCCGGGCGGTGACGTCCATCGCGGCGGCGAGCTGGCGGTCGGTGGGGCCCGGGTCGTCGTCCAGGAGCCAGACGTAGCCGAACACGACACCCCGATGGCGTACCGGGAGACAGATCCGGCCACGGTAGACGCCCGCCTCCGGGGTCGGCGGGATCCGGACGGGTGCGGTCGCCCGGGTGATGCCGAAGCCCTCGAACCAGGTGCGGACGGCCGCCGTGGAGCGGCGGGTCAGGATCGAGCGGGTGCGCACCGGGTCCAGCGCGGAGGCGTCCAGCTCGTCCTCGCTGTCGTAGGCGCCGAAGGCGATCAGCTCGAAGTCGCGGTTCTCCAGGGTCGCCGGGGCGCCCAGCAGCTGAGAGATCTCGTCGACCAGCTCCTGGTAGTCGGCCTTGTATTCAGGCGTCACGCGGGCATTCTCCCTCATTTCCCGAGGGCCCTCATACATCTGTATGAGATCTGCGGCACGGATGCGTGACAGCTGTCGATGGCCGACGATCGGAGGGATCCTTAGGTTTCACGGTGGTTCTCCGTGCTGTTTCCCATGCGTTGGGTTTCGGCCAGTCTCTGATGGTTTGTGGAGGTGCCCCGTGCTGGGTCCCGTGATTCTCGCCGCGTCGCGCAGCGACCGGATGCGACGTCTGGTCTCGGCGGCCCCGGTCACCAAGCAGGTCGTGGACCGCTTCATCCCGGGCGAGACCGTGGACGAGATCGTCCCGATCATCGAGGACCTCACGGCCAAGGGCCTGGAGCTGACCATGGACGTGGTCGGCGAGGACATCACCACCCCCGAGCAGGCCGAGGCCGCCCGGGACGCCTACCTGGAGCTGATCGACCGGCTCAAGGGCCTGGAGCTGGGCACCCGCGCGGAGATGTCCGTGAAGCTGTCGATGTTCGGCCAGGCGCTGCCCGGCGGCCACGAGCTGGCGCTCGCCAACGTCCGCCCGGTCGTCGAGGCCGCCGCCGAGATCGGCACCACCGTCACCCTCGACGCCGAGGACCACACCACCCTCGACTCGATGTTCGCCATCCACGAGGAGCTGCGGAAGGACTTCCCGCAGACCGGCTGTGTGATCCAGGCGTACCTGTTCCGCACCGAGGCCGACGCCCGCCGGCTCGCCGAGAACGGCAGCCGCGTCCGGATCGTCAAGGGCGCCTACAAGGAGCCCGCCGAGGTCGCGTACCAGGACAAGGCCGAGATCGACAAGGCGTACGTCCGGATCATGCGCATCCTCATGGAGGGCTCCGGGTACCCGATGATCGGGTCCCACGATCCGCGTCTGATCACCATCGCCCAGGAGCTGGCCCGGCGCGCCGGGCGCAAGCTCGACGAGTACGAGTTCCAGATGCTCTACGGCATCCGCGGCGAGGAACACCTCCGCCTGGCCGCCGAGGGCCACCGCATGCGCGTCTACACCGCGTACGGCACCGACTGGTACGGCTACTTCATGCGCCGCCTCGCCGAGAAGCCCGCCAACCTGCGGTTCTTCCTCAGGTCGATGGTCAGCAAGGGCTAGCCCGAAACACCCGCTCACGTACAAGGAGTTACGGATCTCATGGACGCTGTGACCCAGGTCCCCACCCCCGTCAACGAGCCGGTGCACGGCTACGCCCCCGGCTCGCCCGAGCGTGCCCGGCTGGAGGCCAAGCTCAAGGAGCTGGCCGACAACCCGATCGACCTGCCCTGCACCATCGGCGGTGAGAAGCGGATGGGCGGTGGCGAGGTCTTCCAGGTCGTGCAGCCGCACAACCACAAGGCCGTGCTCGGCACCTACCGCAACGCCACCCAGCAGGACGCCCAGGACGCCATCGACGCGGCGCTGGCCGCCGCCCCGGCCTGGCGCGCGATGTCCTTCGACGACCGCGCCGCGATCATCCTGCGCGCCGCCGAACTGCTGGCCGGCCCCTGGCGCGAGACCATGGCCGCCTCGACCATGCTCGGCCAGTCCAAGACCGCCCAGCAGGCCGAGATCGACACCCCCTGCGAGCTGGTCGACTTCTGGCGCTTCAACGTCGCCTACGCCCGCCAGATCCTGGCCGAGCAGCCCCCGGCCAACTCCCCGGGCGTGTGGAACCGCCTGGACCACCGCCCGCTGGAGGGCTTCGTCTACGCGATCACGCCGTTCAACTTCACGGCCATCGCGGGCAACCTGCCGACCGCTCCCGCGCTGATGGGCAACGTCGTCGTGTGGAAGCCGTCCCCGACGCAGACCCACGCCGCCGTGCTGCTGATGCGGCTGCTGGAGGAGGCCGGTCTGCCCAAGGGCGTCATCAACCTCGTCACCGGCGACGGCATCGAGGTCTCCAAGGTGGCCCTGGAGCACCGGGACCTCGCGGGCATCCACTTCACCGGCTCCACCAAGACCTTCCAGTACCTGTGGAAGACGGTCGGCGCCAACATCGAGAAGTACCGCTCGTACCCGCGTCTGGTCGGTGAGACCGGCGGCAAGGACTTCGTCGTCGCCCACCCGAGCGCCGACCGCGCGGTGCTGAAGACCGCGCTGACCCGCGGTGCCTTCGAGTACCAGGGCCAGAAGTGCTCGGCGACCTCCCGCGCCTACATCCCGGCGTCTATCTGGAACTCCGGTTTCAAGGAGGAGTTCGCCTCCGAGGTCGACTACATCACCATGGGTGACGTCACCGACCTGTCGAACTTCATCGGCGCCGTCATCGACGAGCGTGCCTTCGCCAAGAACAAGGCCGCCATCGACCGTGCCAAGCAGGACCCGGCCTGCACGATCGTCGCGGGCGGCTCCTACGACGACTCGGTCGGCTACTTCGTCCGCCCGACCGTCATCGAGTGCACCGACCCGGCGAACGAGGTGTTCACCACCGAGTACTTCGGCCCGATCCTCGCCGTGCACGTCTACGAGGACGACAAGTACGACGAGATGCTGGAGCAGATGGAGTCGGTCTCCGACTACGCGCTGACCGGCTCGGTCATCGCGGGCGACCGCGCCGCCGCCGCGTACACGATGGAGAAGCTGCGCTACGCGGCCGGCAACTTCTACATCAACGACAAGTCGACCGGCGCCGTCGTCGGCCAGCAGCCCTTCGGCGGCGGCCGCGCCTCCGGCACCAACGACAAGGCCGGCGCCCCGCAGAACCTGATGCGCTGGACGCTGACCCGCGCCATCAAGGAGACGCTGGTCCCGCCGACCGACTACACCTACCCGCACATGGGCTGACACCCCGTCGCACAGGACAGGGGCCGGGCACACTGCCCGGCCCCTGTCCTGTCGTTCCCGGGGGCGCTAGCCCGGCATCTCCGTGCGCTCCCACCACTCGTACACCGGCAGCTCCCCCTCCGGGGTGTCCGCCCGGCGCGAGGTCGGCCGGAAGTGCTCGTAGCCGTTGCGCAGCTCGACCTTCACATCCGGGCCCGGGCTCGGGGTCGGCACGATCCGCTCGGGCAGATCGTCCGGCCCGCCTTCGAGAAACACCTTCGCCGTGTCGTTCATGCCGATCACCGTTCCCCTCGCACCCACGGTAGTCCCCGGCCGCGCCCGGGGATCAGTCGAGTGGCCGAGTCCCATCGGTCGCCGTCAGCACCGTTCGATACTGGGGTCATGACCACCTCCCACGTCCTGCGCACCGTCCACACCGCCGACCTCACCCCGGCCGAACTGAAGACCCTGCGCGCCCTGTTGGACGACGTCTTCGACGGGGACTTCGCGGACGAGGACTTCGAGCACTGCCTCGGCGGACTGCACACCATCGCCTACGAGGAGGGCGGGCGGCCCGTTGCGCACGGGGCCGTGGTGATGCGCCGGGTGCGCCACGGCGGGCGCTGGCTGCGCGTCGGGTACGTCGAGGGCGTCGGCGTCCGCGCCGACCTGCGGCGTGCCGGGCTCGGCGGGCGGGTCATGGCGGAACTGGAGCGGGTCGTGGCGCAGGCATACGACGCCGGGATGCTCTCCGCCAGCGACGAGGGCGCCGCGCTGTACGCGTCGCGGGGCTGGCAGGTGTGGTCCGGGCGTATCTGCGCGCTCGGTACGGAGGGTGTGGTCCGGCTGCCCGACGAGGAGGGGACCACCTTTGTGCTGCCCGGACTCGCCGGTCCCCTGGACGTGGAACAGGAGCGGGATCTGGTCTTCGACTGGCGCGACGGCGACGTGCTGTAACCCACACGACATCGGCGAAACCGCAGGTCAGCGGTGTGGGTCCGGTGGTGCCGTCTCAGATAGTAGGAAGTCCGACTAATTGTGGAGACAGAAAAGCCACCCTCCCTTAACTTTGTAGGAGCCGAACGTCTCGCTCGATCAAGCGAATGGCGGTCGAGAGCCGGGCCCCGTGCAGGCAACCCCTGCGGCACCGCTCCCCGCCCAACCGGCGTCTCGTAACCCCTCTTTGCGCTCCAGGAATTCGAAGGAGTCGATTTCTCATGGCCGAGACGACCGTCCGCCGCGTCCGTCACCACTCCCGTACGAGCGAGTCCGACCGCAAGAACGCCGCCGCCGCGCTCCAGCGCGCCCTCGACCGCCGCGACAACGGCGGCTCCACCGGGCACTGAGCCGCGCCGCCCCTGACCACCGGGAGCCGCACCCGGGCGAGGCGCGGCGCCGGGCTCGTCCCGCGCGCCGCGCCTCGACCCGGCTGTCCGTATCGCGGACATGGCATGTCATCCCCTGGGACGAGGAGTAGGGTGCCGACATGTCTCGCAGCATCAATCTCGCAGTGATCCCGGGTGACGGCATCGGCCAGGAGGTCGTGGCCGAAGGTCTCAAGGTCCTCTCCGCCGTCCTTCCGCAGGATGTGAAGCTGGAGACCAAGGACTACGACTTCGGCGCCCGGCGCTACCACGCCACCGGTGAGACCCTCACCGACGCCGACCTCGACGCCCTCAAGCAGCACGACGCCATCCTGCTCGGCGCCATCGGCGACCCCAGTGTCCCCTCCGGCGTCCTGGAGCGCGGCTTCCTGCTGAAGCTGCGCTTCGCCTTCGACCACCATGTCAACCTGCGTCCGTCGAAGCTCCTCCCCGGGGTGGCCACCCCGCTGGCCGGTGAGCCGTCGATCGACTTCGTGGTCGTCCGTGAGGGCACCGAGGGCCCGTACACCGGCAACGGCGGCACCATCCGCAAGGGCACCCCGCACGAGGTCGCCACCGAGGTCTCCGTCAACACCGCGTTCGGTGTCGAGCGGGTCGTCCGGGACGCCTTCGCCCGCGCCCAGGCCCGGCCGCGCAAGAAGCTCGCGCTGATCCACAAGAACAACGTGCTGACCTTCGCCGGTCACCTGTGGACCAACATCTTCAACCAGGTGGCCGAGGAGTTCCCCGAGGTCACCACCGAGTACATGCACGTCGACGCGGCGACCATCTACCTGGTCACCCAGCCCGAGCGGTTCGACGTCATCGTCACCGACAACCTCTTCGGCGACATCATCACCGACCTCGCCGCCGCCGTCTCCGGCGGAATCGGCGTCGCCGCGAGCGGGAACATCAACCCCTCCGGCGAGTACCCCTCGATGTTCGAGCCGGTCCACGGTTCCGCGCCCGACATCGCCGGCCAGGGCAAGGCCGACCCCACCGCCACGGTTCTGTCCGTCGCCCTGCTGCTGCGTCACCTCGGCTACGACGCCGAGGCCGCCCGGATCGAGGAGGCGGTCTCCGCCGACCTCGCCGAGCGCACCGGCAAGCCCGCCCGCTCCACCGCGGAGATCGGTGACGCGCTCGCGGTACGCGTAGCCGGCTGACCCGGTCGCGCACCAAAGCCGCCGGGTCCTGAACGCCCGGCGGCTTTCCCATGTCCGCCGCCGGGTGGGACCATCGAACCCTGGGCCGCATTCACGCCGTTTTCTTCCGTGGCACCCCGCGCGCGATAATCGAACGCGGAGCCGCGGAATGAGGGAATGCTCGGACGTCCTAGCACTGGCCACTGGCAGTACGGGCGTGAGCGCGGCCCGTCACGACAACCGGTGAAGGACACACTCATGACGACGCCCACGATCGAGCTCAAGCCCTCCGCCAGCCCCCTCGCCGACGCCGAGCGCGCGGCGATCCTGGCCAACCCGGGGTTCGGCCGCCACTTCACCGATCACATGGTGACCATCAAGTGGACCGAAGGCCGCGGCTGGCACGACGGTCAGCTCGTCCCGTACGCGCCGATCCCGCTCGACCCGGCCACCATGGTCCTGCACTACGCGCAGGAGATCTTCGAGGGCCTGAAGGCCTACCGCCAGCCCGACGGCTCGGTCGCCACCTTCCGCCCCGACAAGAACGCCAAGCGCTTCCAGGCCTCCGCCCGGCGCCTGGGCATGCCGGAGCTGCCGGTCGAGACCTTCATCGAGGCGTGCGACGCGCTGGTCAGGCAGGACGCGGCCTGGGTTCCGGCGCACGGCGGTGAGGAGTCCCTCTACCTGCGTCCGTTCATGATCGCCACCGAGGTCGGCCTCGGGGTGAAGCCGGCCAACGAGTACCTGTTCCTGGTCATCGCCTCCCCGGCCGGCGCCTACTTCCCGGGCGGCGTCAAGCCGGTCTCCATCTGGGTCTCCGAGGACCACGTCCGCGCGGTGCCCGGCGGCATGGGCGACGCCAAGACCGGCGGCAACTACGCGGCCTCGCTGCTCGCGCAGGCGGAGGCGGCGGCCGAGGGCTGCGCCCAGGTCTGCTACCTCGACGCGGTCGAGCGCAAGTGGGTCGAGGAACTCGGCGGCATGAACCTGTACTTCGTGTACGGCAACAAGATCGTCACCCCCCGGCTGACCGGTTCGATCCTGGAGGGCGTCACCCGCGACTCCCTGCTCGCCGTCGCCCGTGACCTCGGTTACGAGGCCGAGGAGGGCCGGATCTCCGTCGACCAGTGGCAGCGCGACTCGGAGAACGGCACCCTGACCGAGGTGTTCGCCTGCGGTACGGCCGCGGTGATCACCCCGGTCGGCACGGTCAAGCGCACCGGCGCCGAGTGGCAGCAGAGCGGCGGCGAGCCCGGCGAGGTCACGCTCCGGCTCCGCCAGGCCCTGCTCGACATCCAGCGGGGTACGGCCGAGGACAAGCACGGCTGGATGCACCCGCTGGGCTGAGGCACCCGGCGCCGGGGGCGGGCGTCCGGGGGCTGCCGCCCCCGGGCCCCCGCTTCGGCCTAAACGGCCTCGTCCTCAAACGCCGGACGGGCTGAAACGTCCACCCCGGCCTCGGCGGTTCCCGGCGTGGACACCACGTAGGCCAGGCCCCCCACCACCCCCGACAGCACGAAGCTCACGTCCACCCCGCCCGTCCACGCCACCAGCGGCCCCTCGTACGACGGCAGCGCCACCGCCAGCACGCCCACTGTCGCGCCCAGCGCCCAGGAGGCCGTGGCCGGAAGGTGCCAGCCGCCCCGGTACCAGTAGATCCCGCCCCGCGCGCGGCGGTTGAAGACCTGGAGGGCGTCCGCGTCGTAGACCCCGCGGCAGCGGGCGAAGCCGATGAGGGTGATGACCGCCCACGGGGTGCCGATCGCGGTGAGCAGCAGCACGAACGACGTCATCGCGTCCTGTGCGGTCGAGGCGTAGTGCCCGATGAAGACGCACACCGTGGCGACGGCGGCGACCGTGTAGGTGGCCGTGGCCCGGGAGGCGCGCGGCAGGATGGCGTCCAGGTCGAGGCCCATGGAGTAGAGCATCAGACCGGCGTTGCCCACCGAGCCCGCGCTCGCCGCGAGCAGCAGCGGCACCAGGTACCAGGTGGGCGCCGCGTCCACCAGGGGACCGGCGTAGTCGAGGGCGGCACGGGCCGCGTACGCGGTGAAGGTGCCGAAGAGCTGCGGCACCAGCAGGCCGAGGGCGAGGCCCAACCAGGTCGCGCGCAGGACCGTGCGGGAGGAGTGGCGGGCCGGGGAGATGTAGCGGGTGTAGTCGCCGAGCAGGGTGATGAAGGCGACCGGGCCGGACAGGCCCGCGGCCACGGCGGCCAGCAGCCAGGTCGGCCAGAACCCGTCGAGCAGATAGCCGCCCGCCTCGGGGAGCGCGGACGTGGTGAAGTCCGGGGCGTAGGCGAGGACTCCGAGCACCAGCAGGGCCGTCATCCCGACCGCGAGGACGCGGGACATGGCGAGCAGCACGCGGTAGCCGTAGACCGCGCCCGCGACGGTCGCCGCGGCGAGCAGGCCGTAGACGACGCCGTAGGAGAGGTCGTTCACGGGGAGGCCGAACAGGCGGTTCAGGGCGCCGAGCATCACGTCGCCGCCGATCCATACGGTCAGCGCGGTGTAGCCGAGGGCGAGCAGCAGGCCGACCACCGAGCCGACCAGCCGACCGCGCACGCCGAACTGGGCGCCCGAGGAGGTGGACAGGTTGGTCGCGGTGCGCAGGGAGATCAGGGCGAGCGGGGCGGTCAGGGCCGTGCCGACGGCGGTGCCGACCAGGATCGAGCTGACCGAGGCCCACCAGCCGAGGCCGAAGGACGGCGGCAGCCAGCCGAAGACGATCACACCGAGGCAGAGGTTGGAGCCCAGCAGGATCGAGACGAGGTCGCGGGGCCCGCTGGTGCGTTCCTCCTCGGGGATGGTGTCGACGCCGCGCTGTTCCCTGAGCATGCCCGCTCTCCTTCGCCTCGCCTTGCGCAGTGCTTAGAACGCCACTCAATGTGAGTCACCGTGGGGCGGGCGTCAAGGGTTTGTTTGTTGGCTGCTCTGATTTAGAGTGGCGTTCTAAAGGTGGATCGACGGCGGGGATCGAGGAGGGAATCACATGCGGCTCACGCCCACCGAGCGCGACCGGCTGCTGCTCTTCGGGGCCGCCGAGCTGGCCCGCGCCCGGCGCGCCCGCGGACTCCGGCTGAACGTGCCGGAGGCCACTGCGCTGATCGCGGACACCGTCTGCGAGGCCGCCCGCGACGGACTGCGGCTCGCCGAGGCCATCGAGCGCGCCCGCGCGGTCCTCGGCCCCGACGACGTGCTGCCGGGCGTCGCCGACGTGGTCACCGAGGTGCATGTCGAGGCCGTCTTCGACGACGGTTCGCGGCTCGCCGTGGTCTCCGACCCGATCGGCGGCGGGGGACTGGGCGAGCGGGCGCCGGGCGCGCTGCTGCCGGGCCCCGAGCCCGCCGAGCCCGAGGCGGCGCTGCGGCTGGCGGTCACCAACACCGCGACCGTGCCCGTCTCCGTCACCTCCCACTTCCACTTCTTCGAGGCCAACCCGCGCCTGGACTTCGACCGCGAGCGCGCCTACGGCATGCGGCTGGCGGTGCCCGCCGGTTCCTCGGTGCGGTTCGGGCCGGGGGAGAGCCTTCAGGTCGGCCTGGTGCCGATCGGGGGTGCGCGGATCGCCGTCGGGTTCGCGGGGCTCGTGGACGGGCCGCTGGACGCGCCGGGGGCGAAGCAGGAGGCCCTGCGGAGGGCCGCCGCCTGCGGATACCTGGGCACACGGACCGAGGAGGCAGACCGATGAGCCGTCCCGGAGGGCACGCGGCCGAGGCCCGTCGCCTCACCCCGCACGAGTACGCCGCCACCCACGGCCCCCGCGCCGGGGACCGCGTCCGCCTCGGCGACTCCGGGCTCGTCGTCCGCGTCGAGTCCGACTCCCAGCGCCACGGCGACGAATTCCTCGCCGGGTTCGGCAAGACCGCCCGCGACGGACTGCATCTGAAGGCCGCGGCCGTGCGCGAGACCTGCGACGTCGTCATCAGCAACGTCGTCGTGATCGACGCCGTGCTGGGCATCCGGAAGGTCTCCATCGGCATCCGCGAGGGGCGGATCCGCGCCATCGGGCGGGCCGGGAACCCGGACACCCTCGACGGGGTCGATGTCGTGGTCGGCACCGGCACCTCGATCGTCTCCGGCGAGGGGCTCATCGCCACCGCCGGGGCCGTGGACACCCACGTCCACCTGCTGTCGCCGCGCATCATGGAGGCCTCGCTGGCCTCCGGGGTGACCACGGTCATCGGCCAGGAGTTCGGGCCGGTGTGGGGCGTCGGCGTCAACTCGCCCTGGGCGCTGGGGCACGCCTTCAACGCCTTCGACGCCTGGCCGGTCAACATCGGGTTCCTAGGCCGGGGTTCGTCCTCCCAGGAGGCGCCCTTGGTGGAGGCCCTGGCCGAGGGCGGCGCCTGCGGCTTCAAGGTGCACGAGGACATGGGCGCCCACACCCGCGCGCTGGACACGGCGCTGAGGGTGGCCGAGGAGCACGACGTCCAAGTCGCCCTGCACAGCGACGGACTGAACGAATGCCTCTCCGTCGAGGACACCCTGCGCGTGCTGGAGGGGCGCACCATCCACGCCTTCCACATCGAGGGCTGCGGCGGCGGACACGTACCCAACGTGCTGAAGATGGCGGGCGTCCCCAACGTCATCGGCTCCTCCACCAACCCCACCCTGCCCTTCGGGCGGGACGCGGTCGCCGAGCACTACGGCATGATCGTCTCCGTCCACGACCTGAAGACCGACCTGCCCGGCGACGCCGCCATGGCCCGCGACCGCATCCGCGCCGGGACCATGGGCGCCGAGGACGTCCTGCACGACCTGGGCGCCATCGGCATCACCTCCTCCGACGCCCAGGGCATGGGACGCGCGGGCGAGACCGTCCGCCGTACCCTCGCCATGGCCGGGAAGATGAAGGCCGAGTTCGGCGCCCCGGACGAGCACGACAACGAGCGCGTCCTGCGCTACATGGCCAAGCTGACCATCAACCCGGCCATCGCCCACGGGCTCTCCCACGAGGTGGGCTCGCTGGAGGTCGGCAAGCTCGCCGACATCGTGCTGTGGCGCCCGGAGTACTTCGGCGCCAAACCGCAGCTCGTCCTCAAGGCCGGCTTCCCGGCCTACGGCGTGACCGGGGACCCCAACGCGGCCACCGACACCTGCGAACCCCTCGTCCTGGGACCGCAGTTCGGCGCGTACGGCGCCACCCCCGCCGACCTCTCCGTCGCCTTCGTCGCGCAGGCCGCCCTCGACCAGGGCCACGACACCATGCCCACCCGGCGCCGCCGCGTCGCCGTGCGCGGCACCCGCGGCATCGGACCGGCCGACCTGCGCCTGAACTCCCGTACCGGAGCCGTCGACGTGGACCGGCACACGGGTCTGGTGACGCTGGACGGGGAGCCCCTGCGCTCCGAGCCCGCCGACTCCGTCTCCCTCAACCGCCTGTACTTCCTCTAGGCACCTCTCTTCAGACACTTCCTCCTCCACTGCCTCCGGACACACGGGACTTTCGCCGATGACCTACCGCATGCCCCCCGAGTGGGCCCCGCACGAGCGCACCTGGATGGCCTGGCCGGGCCCCAACCCCACCTTCACCACCGACCAGGAGCTGGCCGAGGCCCGTACCGCCTGGGCGGCCGTCGCCCGCGCGGTGCGCCGCTTCGAGCCGGTGACCATGGTGCACGGACCCGGCCAGGGCGAGTCGGCGCGCGAACTGCTCGGCCCGGACATCGAGTTGGTGGAGCGCGAGCTGGACGACGCCTGGATGCGCGACATCGGCCCGACCTTTGTCAGCAACGGCCGTGAACTGGCCGCCGTGGACTGGGTGTTCAACGGCTGGGGCGGCCAGGACTGGGCCAACTGGGAGCACGACGCCAAGATCGCCCGCCATGTCGCGGACCTGGCTCACGTACCCGTGCACTCCTCGACGCTGGTCAACGAGGGCGGCGCGATCCACGTCGACGGCGAGGGCACGGTCCTGCTCACCGACACCGTCCAGCTCGGCGCCGGCCGCAACCCCGGCTGGAGCAGGCAGCGGGTCGAGGCGGAGATCCACGCCAGGCTCGGCACCACCAAGGCGATCTGGCTCCCCTACGGCCTGGCCGGCGACTACGGCCGCTACGGCACCCAGGGTCACGTCGACATCGTCGCCGCCTTCGCCCGCCCCGGCACCGTCCTGGTCCACAGCCAGCGCGACCCCGCCCACCCGGACTACGCCCGCTGTCAGCGGTACGTGGAGCTGCTGAGTGCCGCCACCGACGCCAAGGGCCGGGCGCTGGAGGTCATCGAGGTCCCCGCGCCCACCGCCTTGAAGGACGAGGACGGCGACTGGGTGGACTACTCCTACATCAACCACTACCTGTGCAACGGAGGCGTCGTGCTGTGCGCCTTCGACGACCCGCACGACGAGGTGGCGGCCGGCATCTTCCGGGAGCTGTTCCCCGACCGGACCGTCACCCTGGTCGACGCCCGTACCATCTTCGCGGGCGGTGGAGGCATCCACTGCATCACCCAGCAGCAGCCGAGGATCTAGGAGCCGTCGGATGGCCGGTGCGCGCAAGAACGCGCCGCCGCGGGAGGACGTACTCGCCGCCGCCATGGAGATGATCGCCGAGCGCGGTCTGGAGAAGCTCACCATGGCGGCGCTCGGCCGCGAGGTCGGAATGAGCAGCGGGCATCTGCTCTACTACTTCGGCTCCAAGGACGAACTGCTGCTGGAGACCCTGGAGTGGAGCGAGGGCCGGCTCGGCGCCGAACGCGGCCGCCTGCTCACCCGCACCGCCCCCGCCCGGGAACGGCTGGAAGCGTACGTCGACCTGTACGTGCCCGACGGCCACCGCGACCCGCACTGGACGCTCTGGCTGGAGGTCTGGAACCGCTCGCAGAACGCCGACGACTCCGCCCGCGACCGGCAGGCCGCCATCGAGGGCGCCTGGCACCGCGACCTCGTCGCCCTGCTCGCCGAGGGCATCTCGCGCGGGGAGTTTTGCCCGGTCGACGCGGACCGGTACGCGGCCCGGCTGCGCGCCCTCCTCGACGGCTTCTCCATCCACGTGGCGATCGGCCTGCGCGGCGCGGACCGGGCGCACATTCTCGGCCACGTACGGGAGTTCATCGAGCAGACCCTCCTCGCGGACGACTGAGACCGCGCCCGGGTTGTACTCAATTCGGGGGATTGGCGCCCCTGTGTGCGGTGCGTTTGCCTCGATGGGAGCCCCTCGGCGCGGGGCCGGGGGAGAAGCAGTCACACGGGGGAAACGTGTTGAGAACCATGCGTGGAGTGTCCATCGCCGTGCTCGCGGGCGCGCTGGTGGCGGGGGCGACAACGTTGGCGGGGGCGGCGCCGCAGCCGGGGCCCGAGCGGATCACCCTGCGGTCGACGGGGGAGCAGATCGGGGAGGGGTCCGGCGGGGCGCGGCTCAGCGCCGACGGACGCTACACCGCGTTCGCCACGAGCGACGCCGATGTGGTGCCCGGTGACACCAACGGGCGCAGCGACGTGTTCGTGCGCGATCTGCGCACCGGGGCCGTCGAGCGGGTCAATGTCGCGTCGGACGGGACGCAGGCGGAGGGTGGCTGGAGCGGCTCGCACGCGGTGCGGATCAGCGCCGACGGCCGCTATGTCGCCTTCATGTCGGACGCGACGAACCTCGTCGACTGGCCCGAACCGCCCAGCGGCAGTGTGTCGGACGTCTATGTACACGACCGGCGCACCGGCCGCACGGAACGGGTCAGCGTGGGGGTCGGTGGCGGAACCGCCCTGACGTTCGACGCCTTTGACATGTCCGGGGACGGCCGCTTCGTCGCGTTCGCCGCGCAGCGGATGGAGGGGGCGCCGAACAACCAGACGCTGGCCTATGTCGTCGACCGCCGCACCGGCACCGTCAGGCGCGTCAGCGATCGCATCCCGGGGGACTGGTACGTCCCGTACGTCACCCTGAGCGCCGACGGCAGCCATATGGCCTATGTGCAGCGGCATCCGCGCGGCGGGCGGCACGAGCTGTGGCACGTCGACCTGCGCACCGGTGAGCAGAAGCTGGTGAACCAGGTCGGGGGCGAGCCCACCAACGGCGGCCCGGGCTACACGACCCTCTCCGCGGACGGCCGGTACGTCGCGTACTCGTCCTTCGCCGAGGAGGTGGTCCCCGAGGCGCCGGACTACACCTGGGAGACCTACCTCTACGACAGCCGTACCGGCAGGACGCGGTGGATCACTAACGAGGGCCAGGGCGGGCTCGGCGCGGGCCTGCTCAGCCCCGACGGCCGGCAGATCGCGTACAGCGTCGAGACCAAGGCGGGCGATGAGGTCGTCGCGGAGAATGTCCACGTCCAGGACCTGCGGACGGGACGGACGAAGCTCGTCACCCGCACCCTTGCGGGCGGACCCCAGACCGAGGGGTTCGCGGCGCCCAGTGCGTTCGCGAGGGGCGGCAGCCTGCTCTCGGTCCTTTCGACCGCGCCCGACCTCGTCCCCGGCGACACCAACGGGGCCGGCGACGGCTTCCTGTACCGGCTGAGGTGACCAGGACGAGGTTCGCATACTGAGACAGCGCTGAGCACGCGGGGCGGACTGTGCCAGACTGCCCCCGTGCTCTCGTTCGCCATGATTATTGGCAGCAGGCGCGCCGGTCCGCAGTGACCGCCTTGTACGACCAGGTACGGGCGGCCATCGTCGTCCTCGACCCGCGCGCAGACCTCTCGCACCCGCGAGAGGTTTTTCGCATTTCTGGCCCACCTTCAGCCGGGAGAGCAGCGCGAGGGATCATTGGAGGACGGTGGAGCCGGTCATTCCGGTACAGACCGAGATCCATACATCAGGAGCCTTCACACCATGACGGAAACCAGCGAGCTGGACGACTCGTTCCACGTCTTCGACACCACCCTGCGCGACGGCGCCCAGCGCGAGGGCATCAACCTCACGGTCGCGGACAAGCTGGCCATCGCACGGCACCTGGACGACTTCGGCGTGGGATTCATCGAGGGCGGCTGGCCCGGCGCCAACCCGCGGGACACCGAGTTCTTCGCCCGCGCCCAGCAGGAGATCGACTTCAAGCACGCCCAGCTGGTCGCCTTCGGGGCCACCCGGCGCGCGGGCGCCAAGGCGGCGGACGACCCGCAGGTGAAGGCCCTGGTGGACTCCGGCGCCCCGGTGGTCACCCTGGTCGCCAAGTCGCACGACCGGCACGTGGAGCTGGCGCTGCGCACGACCCTGGACGAGAACCTGGAGATGGTCCGGGACACGGTGTCCTTCCTCAGGGAGCAGGGCCGCAGGGTCTTCGTCGACTGCGAGCACTTCTTCGACGGCTACCGCGCCAACCCCGAGTACGCCAAGGCGGTCGTCCGGACCGCGTCGGAGGCGGGCGCCGACGTGGTGATCCTCTGCGACACCAACGGCGGCATGCTCCCGGCGCAGGTCCAGGCGGTCGTCTCGACGGTCCTGGCCGACACCGGCGCCCGGCTCGGCATCCACGCCCAGGACGACACCGGCTGCGCGGTCGCCAACACCCTCGCCGCGGTGGACGCGGGCGCCACCCACGTCCAGTGCACGGCCAACGGCTACGGCGAGCGCGTCGGCAACGCCAACCTGTTCCCGGTGGTGGCGGCCCTGGAGCTGAAGTACGGCAAGAAGGTGCTGCCCGAGGGCCACCTGCGCGAGATGACCCGCATCTCCCACGCCATCGCCGAGGTCGTCAACCTCACCCCCTCCACCCACCAGCCCTACGTCGGCGTCTCCGCCTTCGCGCACAAGGCCGGCCTGCACGCCTCCGCGATCAAGGTCGACCCGGACCTGTACCAGCACATCGACCCCGAGCAGGTCGGCAACACCATGCGGATGCTGGTCTCCGACATGGCGGGCCGCGCCTCGGTCGAGCTCAAGGGCAAGGAACTCGGCATCGACCTCGGCGGCGACCGGGAACTGGTCGGCCGGGTGGTCGAGCGGGTCAAGGAACGCGAGCTGAAGGGCTACACCTACGAGGCGGCCGACGCGAGCTTCGAGCTGCTGCTGCGCGCCGAGGTCGAGGGCAAGCCGCTGAAGTACTTCTCCGTCGAGTCCTGGCGCGCCATCGTCGAGGACCGCCCCGACGGCAGCCACGCCAACGAGGCCACGGTCAAGCTCTTCGCCAAGGGCGAGCGCATCGTCGCCACCGCGGAGGGCAACGGCCCGGTCAACGCCCTGGACCGCGCGCTCCGGGTCGCCCTGGAGAAGATCTACCCCCAGCTCGCCAAGCTCGACCTGGTCGACTACAAGGTCCGCATCCTGGAGGGCGTGCACGGCACCCAGTCCACCACCCGCGTCCTGATCTCCACCACGGACGGCACCGGCGAGTGGTCCACGGTGGGCGTGGCCGAGAACGTCATCGCCGCGTCCTGGCAGGCCCTGGAGGACGCCTACACCTACGGCCTGCTGCGGGCGGGGGTCTCCCCGGCGGAGTAGTCCGGCCGCACCGAGAACCGACGGCGCCCGGGCGGTCACGTGTCCGCACACGGGCGCCGTTTGCCTGCCTTCCCGAAATGTCTGACGTGGCGTCTTGACGGGGCTACGTGGCGTTAGTTAACTCACGCCGTGATCTAAGTCCTGAGTGAACTAGAGAGCCGAGGGAAGGTCCATGCGAAGAACCGCCCTGCTCGTCTCCAGCGCTCTGCTCGCCGCCCTGGTGCCGCTCACCACGGCCCGCGCGGCCGACGATCCCGACCCCGCACCCGTCCCCATAGACCGCTTCGAAGGCGAAGTCCCCTTCGCCAAGCCGCCCGCCCACGGCATCTTCACCTGGGGCGGCGACACCGACGACCCGCCCACCCTCGAACTCGGCGCGCGCGACGACGCACCCGAGGGCGAGAAGGTCCTCTCCGGTACCTACGACATCAGCGGCTACGGCGGCTTCAGCCACGGCTACGCCTTCGACGAGCAGCCCCACAACTGGTCGGCGAGCAAAGGCATCCGCTTCTGGTGGGACGGGAGGAACAGCGGCGAGAAGTTCCTCTTCGAGCTCAAGGACGGCGGCGCCAACGGCGAGGCGTCCGAGCTGTGGCAGGCCGCCTTCACCGACGACTTCACCGGCTGGAAGCAGATCGAGCTGCCCTTCACGGAGTTCGTGTACCGCACGGACTACCAGCCCGTCGGCGGCATCGACCAGGTCCTCGGGCTCACCGAGATGTGGGGCTACGCCCTCACCCTCCCGGCCGGCAGGCCCGGCCAATTCGCCATGGACAACGTGGAGTTGTACGGCCGCGCCGATCCGGCGCTGCGCGCCTCCGTCACCACCGACGCCGCGGTCCACCCGGTGAAGGAGGGCGGCACGGCCACCGTGCGCGTCACCCTCTCCACCACCGGCGCCGCCCCCGTCGAGGAGCCCGTCACCGTCGCCTACGAGACCTCCGGCGGCACCGCCTCGGGCGGCGACTACGTACCCGTGAAGGGCGAGTTCACCTTCCCCGCAGGCACCGCCTCCGGCACCACCCGCGCCATCCAGGTCCGCACGCTGAAGGACAAGAGCGCCGAACCCGCCGAGACGGTCCCGCTGAAGCTGACCGTCACCGGCGCCAAGGCCCCCGCCGAGCACCCGCGGATCGTCGTGAACGCCCACGGGCTGCCGTATCTGAACAGCAAGCTGCCCGTGCACAAGCGGGTCGCCGACCTCCTCGGGCGGATGTCGCTGGAGGAGAAGGCCGGGCAGATGACCCAGGCCGAGCGCGGCGCGATGGGCAAGCCCGGCGACATCGCCGCCTACGACCTCGGCTCGCTGCTCTCCGGCGGCGGCTCCACCCCGACGCCCAACACCGCCGGGGCCTGGGCGAAGATGATCGACTCCTACCAGCTCAGGGCCCAGGCGACCCGCTTCCAGATCCCGCTGATCTACGGCGTGGACGCGGTGCACGGCCACAACAACCTGGTCGGTGCCACGGTCATGCCGCACAACATCGGCATCGGCGCCACCCGCGACCCCCGGCTCGCCCGGCGCACCGCCGAGGTCACCGCTGCCGAGGTCCGCGCCACCGGCGTCCCCTGGGACTTCGCACCCTGCCTCTGCGTCACCCGCGACGAACGCTGGGGCCGCTCCTACGAGGCCTTCGGCGAGGACCCGGCCCTGGTCGAGTCCATGGAGACGGTGATCCAGGGCCTCCAGGGCCGCCGCGACGGACAGGACCTGGACCGCGACGACAAGGTTCTGGCCACCGCCAAGCACTTCGTCGGTGACGGCGGCACCGAGTTCGGTTCCTCCACCACCGGCAGCTACACCATCGACCAGGGCATCACCAAGGTCACCCGCAAGCAGCTGGCGGCGGTGCACCTGTCCCCGTACCAGGAGGCCGTCGACCGCGGGGTCGGCAGCGTCATGCCCTCGTACTCCTCCCTCGACCTGATCGGGGACGGTCAGGGCCCGGTGAAGATGCACGCGCGCGGCGACATGATCAACGGCGTGCTCAAGGGCCGGATGGACTTCGACGGCTTCGTCATCAGCGACTGGAACGGCATCGACCAGATCCCCGGCGACTACGCCAGCGACGTGCGCACCTCGGTCAACGCCGGGGTCGACATGGTGATGGCGCCCTACTCCTACAAGGAGTTCCACTCCGCCCTGGTCGCCGAGGCGAGCGCCGGGCGGATCAGCCAGAAGCGGATCGACGACGCCGTGTCCCGCATCCTCACGCAGAAGTTCAAGCTGGGGCTCTTCGAGCAGCCGTACGCCGACACCAGCGGCGCGCGGAAGATCGGTTCCGCGCAGCACCGGGCGGTGGCGCGCGAGGCGGTGGCCGAGTCGCAGGTGCTGCTGAAGAACTCCGGGAACCTGCTGCCGCTGAAGAAGTCGCAGAAGGTGTACGTCGCCGGGTCCAACGCCGACGACATCGGCAACCAGTCCGGCGGCTGGACCGTCACCTGGCAGGGCTCCTCCGGCGACATCACCCCCGGTACGACCGTCCTGGAGGCCATGAGGAAGAACACCTCGCGGCTGACGTACTCCAAGGACGCCTCCGCGCCGACCGCAGGGCACGATGTCGGCGTGGTCGTCGTCGGTGAGACCCCGTACGCCGAGGGCGTCGGCGATGTCGGCAACGGGCACGACCTGGAGCTGTCCGCCGCCGATCAGGCAGCCGTGGACAAGGTGTGCGCGGCGATGAAGTGCGCGGTGCTGATCGTGTCCGGGCGCCCGCAGCTGATCGGGGACCGGCTCGCAGACATCGACGCGCTGGTCGCCTCCTGGCTGCCCGGCACCGAGGGCGACGGCGTCGCCGATGTGCTCTACGGCAAGCGGCCCTTCACCGGGCAGCTCCCCGTCACCTGGCCGAAGTCCGAGGCCCAGCTCCCGATCAACGTCGGGGACGCCTCGTACGACCCCCAGTTCCCCTACGGCTGGGGCCTGACCACGCTGACCCAGGTGCCGCACGGCGGTGCGGCCACCCTCAAGGCGCTCGGCATCGCCGCCGCGGTCGCCGAGCGGGCCGGGGCCGACGAGGCGGGGCGCGCGCTGGTGAAGAAGGCGCGGCTGATCGTCCAGCAGAAGCCGGTCACCGCGGCCCTGGCCAAGCCCTTCGCCGAGGCGGACCGGCTGCTCACCCAGGGCAGGTACGGCGCGGCCGTGGACCGGCTGACCACCGCCTACCGGGCGGACTGAGCGGCCGTACGACTGCCGGGCCCGGCGGGATTGCCCCCGCCGGGCCCGGCACGTTTGCCCGTTTCGTCGGGTAGCGTCGAAGTATGAGGACTCCGATGCTCCGGGGCCTTGTGCGCTGGGCCCTCGTCCCGGTCGTCGCCACGCTGGCGGCGCTGACCGCCGGTGTGCCCGGCGCCACCGCTGCAGCCGACCTGTCGACGGTGGCCGAGGCGCTGCGCGAGAGCCCCGTCTACGTGGACCCCGCCGCCTCCGACCAGCTCTCGGCCTCGGACGCCGAGGCGCTCGCCGACAAGATCACGGACGCCGACAAGCCGGTCTTCGTCGCCGTCCTCCCGGCCGACCAGCCCGAGGACGACCTGTTCCTCAAGCTCCGCACCGAGACCGGCATCACCGGCCTGTACGCGGTGCGCAGCGGTGACCGCTTCGGCGCCCGCGCCGACTCCTCCGTCATGAGCAACCAGGGCGTGGAGAACCTGGTCGCCTCCGTCGAGGGCACCGACGACGTCAAGGCCCAGCTCAACGACTTCGTCGACGCGGCCCTGCTGAACGCGGGCGGCTCCGCGCCCGCCTCCTGGGGCGGCACCACCACCGACGGCGGAGTCCCGGTCGCCGGGCTGGTCACCACCGGCGTGGTGGTCGCGGCGGGCGGCGCGGGCGCCTACGCCCTGGTACGGCGCCGGCGGCTTCAGCACGAGCGGGAACAGCGCGCGGCGCTGGAGAAGCTGCGCGTGGTGGTCGACGAGGACATCACCGCGTTCGGCGAGGAACTGGAACGCCTGGACTTCCACCCCGGCGAAGCGGGCGCCGACGACGCGATGCGCACCGCCTACGAACACGCCCTGGACTCCTACGAACAGGCCAAGCGCCTGATGGACGCGGCGGCGAAACCCGAGGACGTCAAGGCCGTCACCCAGGCCCTGGACGACGGCCGCCACTCCCTCGCCGTGCTCGCCGCGCGCCGCGAGCACCGTCCGCTGCCCGAGCGCCGGCCGCCCTGCTTCTTCGACCCGCGACACGGCCCGTCGACCGTGGACGCGGAGTGGACCCCGGTGGGCGGCGCCACCCGTGAGGTCCCGGTGTGCGCGGCCGACAAGGCCCGCCTCGACGACGGCCTGGACCCGATGATCCGCGAGGTCACCACCGACACCGGCGCCCGCCGCCCCTACTGGGAGGCCGGACCGGCCTACGGCCCCTGGGCGGGCGGCTACTTCGGCGGGGGCATCCTGCCCGGCCTGCTCGTCGGCACGATGCTCGGCAGCATGATGGCCTCCCCTGCCTATGCGGCCGACTTCGGCGCGGGTTACGGCGACTTCGGCGGCTACGAGGGCGGCGACATCTCGGGCGCCGACTTCTCCTCCGACGACTTCAGCGGCGGCTTCGGCGGCGGCTTCGACGGAGGGGGCTTCGGGGGCGGGGACTTCGGCGGAGGGTTCTGAGGCGGAGAGGTCTGAGGCGGAGGGTTCCGGGGCGGGTCCTTCGCGCCGGGAGCCGGGCGGGGATCGGGTACGGGCCCGGCGCGCGCGGCGCCGGGCCCGTCAGGTGCGTGGGCGTGCTCAGAGACCGGCCGCCGCGGAGGCTATCTGGGCGGCGAAGGTGGACACCTCGGCGTAGACACCGGGGGCGTTGGCCCGGGCGCAGCCGATGCCCCAGCTGACGATGCCGACCTGGATCCACTGGTTGGCGGAGTCCCGGCGGAACATCGGGCCACCGGAGTCGCCCTGGCAGGTGTCGACCCCGCCCGCGGTGTAACCGGCGCAGATCTCCTCGTTGGGGATGAGACCGCCGTAGCCGCTGTACGAGCGGCACTGGGCGTCGCTGACGAAGGGCACGTTCGCCTTCAGCAGGTACCGCTGCTGGGCGCCGCCCTCGCGGTTGGCTCCCCAACCGGCCACGGTGAAGGTGCCGTTGTTGTACTCCGTGGTCGTGGCGATCTTCAGCGTGGGCAGGTTGACCGGCTGGGCGAGCTTGATCAGCGCCCAGTCCTTGCCGTCGCCGTTGTAGCCGGGGGCGCGGTAGACGTAGGTCGAGCGGACGGTGATCCGGCTGCTGGACTGGAGATCCACGACGCCGGCGGTGGCGGTGATGCTGGTGTTGGGGCCGGTACGGCCCACGCAGTGCGCGGCGGTGAGCACGATCTGCTGGGTGTAGAGCGCCCCGCCGCAGCCCATGGAGAGCCGGACCATGAACGGGAACTCACCCTGCGCGGCCCGGGTGCCGCCGACGACGGGCGCCGGGGCCGCCTGCGCGGCGGACACGGGCTGGAGACTGACAACGGCGAGCGCGGCCGCACCGGCCACGGCGCATCTCTTGAGCGCCTTGAGGAGAGACTTCAACGGGGTTGCCTTCCGTGGGGGGTTGATGGAGGCGTACCGGCGTGCCCGGCTTGCTTGTCGCGGGCACGTCAATCCTGTGCTCGGATTATGGAAACGCTGTGAGCGGGCGGCAAGGAGGCAATTCCGGCCAGACCGACGGTCGGCGAAGAGGGCGGAAACCGACCTAATTGGCCCGTACGGTCGGCTCATGACCCCCGACGAACCGCTCTTCTTCGCCTCCGTCGGCGCCCTCGACACCTGGCTCGCCGCACACCCGGCCCCGCATCCCGGGATCTGGGTGAAGGTCGCCAGGAAGGGCTCGGGCATCACGTCCGTCGACTCGCTCGACGTCAACGACGTGGCGCTGTGCCACGGCTGGATCACCGGCCGGCGCCGGGCGCTGGACGAGTCGTACTTCCTGCAGCGGATCACCCCGCGCCGCCCCGGCAGCCTGTGGTCGATGGTCAATGTGCGGCGGGTGGCGGAACTGGCCGGCCAGGGGCGGATGCGCCCCGCCGGGCTCGCGGAGATCGAGGCGGCCAAGGCCGACGGCCGGTGGGAGGCGGCCTACGAGTCGCAGCGCAACGCCGCCGTCCCGGCGGAACTGACGGCGGCGCTGGAGCGGAACCCCCGGGCGGCGGCGGCCTTCGAGTCGCTCGGGAGGACCGAGCGGTACCAGCTCGTCCTCGGGCTGCTCCAGGCCCGTACCGCGAAGGCGTGTGCCGCCCGGCTCGACGCGGCCGTCGCTCGGCTGGAAGGGATGCGGACAGCCGAGCGCCCGCCCTCACGTACGGGGGAGTGAAGGGCGGGCGCGCTCAGGGGGCCGCGTTACGCGGCGTTGCGGATGGCCGAGATGTCGAAGTTCAGCTTGATCTTGTCCGAGATCAGGACGCCACCCGTCTCCAGGGCCGCGTTCCAGGTCAGGCCGAACTCCGAGCGCAGGAGCTCCGCCTTGCCCTCGAAGCCGACGCGCTCGTTGCCGAACGGGTCCTTCGCGGCGCCGTTGAACTCCAGGTCGATGGTGATCGGCTTGGTGGTGCCGAGGATCGTCAGGTCACCGGTGATCCGGTAGTCGTCGCCGCCGAGGGCCTCCGCCTTGGTGGAGCGGAAGGTCATCACCGGGAACTCGTCCGTCCGGAAGAAGTCGGCGCTCTTCAGGTGGCCGTCACGGTCCGCGGACCCGGTGTCGATGCTGTCCATCTTCACGTCGATGGAGGCGCTGGACTTCGAGGGGTCCGAGCCGTCCAGGCTGAGCGAGCCGGAGAAGTCCAGGAACTTGCCCTTGACGTTGGTGACCATCGCGTGGCGCGCCGTGAATCCGAGCGTGGAGTGGGCGGTGTCGATGGTGTACTCACCGGTCAGCGCGGCCAGGTCGGCGCTGACGGCGGCGGGGGTCTCGGTCTCAGCGGTGGTCTTGCGGCCGAAGATGCTCATCACGTTCTCCTTGGGGGACGGGTCTCGCTCACTGATGTTGAACGTTGAACTAACCAACGCCCACGACGGTAGACCTATTCCGTTCAGATTTCAACAACCTTGGTGGAGTGTTCGCCGCCACACGCCCGAGGGCATCACCAGGCATGCGCATGAATCGCCGTGCACTGCTCCTCGCCGTCGCCCTCGGTCTCACCGCTGTCGGCGCGGGCCGCGCGGAGGACCCGTACGACGTCCTCCGGCGCCGCTGGCTCGACCTCGCCCTGGGGACCGGCTACGACCCCGCCGCCGAGCCGTACGCCTCCCGGCTCGCCGAGACCGGCGTGCTCGCCCGGGGGTACCGCGCCTCGATGGCGCCCACCCCGACCTCGCTGTGGCCCGGCTACCCCTACGACCCGCCCTCCGGCATCACCCGCAGCTACAGCCGCCTGTGGACCATGACCCAGGCCTACCTCCAGCCCGGCACCGGATCGACCGGGGACGAGGGACTGCGGGACGACGTCGTCCGAGGGCTCGACCACCTGTCCGCCACCGTCTACAACCCCACCACCACGCGCTACGGCAACTGGTGGGAGTGGCAGATCGGCAGCCCGCGCCTGCTGATGGACATCGCCCTCGCCCTGTACGACCACCTCACCGGGGACCGCCGGGCGGCGGCCTGCGCCGCCGTCGACCACTTCGTGCCGGACTCGGTGCTGGCCGACTACTCCGGCACCTCCACCGGCGCCAACCGCGTCGACCTGTGCCGCTCGGTCGCCCTGCGCGGCATCCTCGGCCGGGAACCGGCCAAGATCGCCCTCGCCCGGGACGCGCTCTCCCCGGTCTTCCCGTACGTGACGCAAGGGGACGGGCTCTACTCCGACGGCTCCTTCGTCCAGCACACCTGGGTCGCCTACTCGGGTACCTACGGCCAGGTCCTGCTCGACGGGCTCGGGCGGCTCTTCGCCCTGCTCGCCGGGTCGCCGTGGGAGGTCACCGACCCGAACCGGCAGATCGTCCTGGACAGCGTGGAGCACGCCTTCGCCCCGCTGATCCACGACGGGCTGATCATGGACAGCGTCAACGGGAGAGCCATCAGCCGGGGTCTGCTCAAGGGCGATCGGAGCATCCTGCGCGGCGACCACTTCCACGGCCAGGGCGTCATCGCCGCGATCGCGCTGCTCGCGGGCGGGGCGAGCGCGCCCGAGCGGGATCGCTGGTACGGCATGATCAAGGGCTGGATCGAGCGGGACACCGTCTCCCCGGTCCTGATGGCACCGCAGTACCCGGTCGCCGACCTCGCCCGGCTGCACGCCGTCGCCGAGTCGGAGGTGCCCGCCACCCCCGAACCCGTGGGCCACCACCTCTTCGCCGCCATGGACCGCGCCGTCCACCGCCGCCCCGGCTTCGTCGCCAATATCGCCATGGCCAGCGACCGCATCGCCCACTACGAGTGCGGCAACGGCGAGAACCCGCGCGGCTGGCACACCGGCGCCGGAATGCTGTCCTGGTGGGTGCCGGGCCAGGGCGGCCAGTACACCGACTGGTTCTGGCCGACCGTCGACTGGTACCGGCTCCCGGGCACCACGGTCTCCACCCGCCCGCTGCCCGACCGCGCCGGCGGCGAGTGGGGCGAGCCCAAGCCCGACGCGCGCTGGGTCGGCGGGGTCACCGACGGCGCGTACGCGGCGATCGGCCAGCACCTGAAGGGGCTCGGCTCCACCCTGGTCGCCCACAAGTCGTGGTTCTGCGTCGACGACGCCGTCATCTGCCTCGGCGGCGGGATCACCTGCGCCGACGGCGTCCCCGTCGAGACGGTCGTCGACAACCGGAACCTGGGGGAGGGCGGCGAGCAGACCTTCGTCCAGGGCCGCGGCTGGGCCCACCTGGAGGGACACGGCGGCTGGCTGGTCCCGGGCGGCGGCCTGCGCGCCCTGCGCGAGGACCGCGCCGGCGCCTGGTCCGACATCAACACCGGCGGCGCCACCGAGCGGCGCACCCGGCGCTGGCAGACCCTCTGGCTGGACCACGGCACCGACCCCGAGGACGCGGCCTACCGGTACGTCCTGCTCCCCGGCGCCTCCCGCCGCGCCACCGCCGCCCGCGCCGCCGACCGGCACTGGCTGTCGGTCCTCGCCAACGACACCGCATGCCAGGCCGTCCACCTCCCCGCCCTGGGCCTGACCGCGGCGAACTTCTGGTGCCCCGGCACCGCCGGCCCGCTCACCGCCTCCGCGCCCGCCAGTGCCCTGGTCCGCCGCGAAGGCCGTACCGCTACCCTCTCGGTGAGCGAGCCGCCCCGGACCGGAGCCCCACTGGAGATCACCTGGGACCGGCCGGTGCGCTCCGTGATCCGCGCCGACGACACCGTCGAGGTGATCTCCACAGGCCGCCGACTGCGCGTCCGTGTCACTCCGGGGAGGGCATGTGCGAGCCATCGCTGTGAGGTGACTCTCCACTGACGGCTTTGTACGACCCCCACAACGGGCACGCCCCCTGAGCAGTCGGAACGGCTGCATAGGGCGATGGTTCTGTTCAGTGGTACCAGGAAAACGGGCCGGAGACTGTACGGAGTCGACGGCCCGCTTTCCTTCGCGGGCTTCGTAAGGTCGCTACATGACCGTTTTGGAAGAGACCACGGGTGAGCCCACGGACGCGCGCGGCCGGGTCGCCGAGCTGCACGAGATCCGTGCCCAGGCACTGGCCGGTCCCAGCGAGAAGGCGACCGCGGCGCAGCACGCCAAGGGCAAGCTGACCGCCCGGGAGCGGATCGAGCTGCTGCTCGACCCGGGTTCCTTCCGAGAGGTCGAACAGCTCCGCCGGCACCGCGCCCAGGGCTTCGGCCTGGAGGCGAAGAAGCCGTACACCGACGGTGTCATCACCGGCTGGGGCACGGTCGAGGGCCGCACGGTCTTCGTCTACGCACACGACTTCCGGATCTTCGGCGGCGCCCTGGGCGAGGCCCACGCCACCAAGATCCACAAGATCATGGACATGGCCATCGCGGCCGGTGCCCCGCTGGTCTCCCTGAACGACGGCGCGGGCGCCCGTATCCAGGAGGGTGTCTCGGCGCTCGCCGGGTACGGCGGCATCTTCCAACGCAACACCAAGGCCTCGGGAGTCATCCCGCAGATCTCGGTGATGCTCGGCCCGTGCGCCGGCGGCGCGGCCTACAGCCCGGCGCTGACGGACTTCGTGTTCATGGTCCGTGAGACCTCGCAGATGTTCATCACCGGCCCGGACGTGGTCAAGGCCGTGACGGGTGAGGAGATCACGCAGAACGGCCTGGGCGGCGCGGACGTCCACGCGGAGACCTCCGGTGTCTGCCACTTCGCCTACGACGACGAGGAGACCTGCATCGCCGAGGTGCGCTACCTCCTGTCGATGCTGCCGCAGAACAACCGCGAGAACCCGCCGCGGGTCGAGTCCACCGACGCCCCGGACCGCCGCGGCGACGTACTCCTGGACCTGGTCCCGGCGGACGGCAACCGCCCCTACGACATGGCCAAGGTCATCGAGGAGATCGTCGACGACGGCGACTACCTGGAGGTCCACGAGCGCTGGGCGCGCAACATCATCTGCGCGCTGGCCCGGCTCGACGGCCAGGTCGTCGGCATCGTGGCCAACCAGCCGCAGTCCCTGGCGGGCGTCCTGGACATCGAGGCCTCCGAGAAGGCGGCCCGCTTCGTCCAGATGTGCGACGCCTTCAACATCCCGATCGTCACCCTTTTGGACGTACCCGGCTTCCTGCCTGGTGTAGACCAGGAGCACGGTGGAATCATCCGCCACGGCGCGAAGCTGCTGTACGCCTACTGCAACGCGACCGTGCCCCGGATCTCGCTGATCCTGCGCAAGGCGTACGGAGGCGCGTACATCGTCATGGACAGCCAGTCCATCGGCGCCGACCTCACCTACGCCTGGCCCACCAACGAGATCGCCGTTATGGGCGCCGAGGGTGCCGCCAACGTCATCTTCCGGCGGCAGATCGCGGACGCCGAGGACCCCGAGGCCATGCGGGCCCGCATGGTCAAGGAGTACAAGTCCGAGCTCATGCACCCCTACTACGCCGCCGAGCGCGGTCTGGTGGACGACGTGATCGACCCCGCGGAGACCCGCGAGGTGCTGATCCGCTCGCTGGCGATGCTCCAGTCGAAGCACGCCGACCTGCCGTCCCGCAAGCACGGCAACCCCCCGCAGTAACCCACCGGTTCCCCTGCGGAAACCTCTCTCACGGAGACTGACACCCATGAACGCTGACATCCGCGTCGAAAAGGGCCACGCCGAGCCCGAGGAAGTCGCCGCGATCACCGCCATCCTGCTGGCCCGCGCGGCGGCCCGCCCCGAGCCCGCCGCCCACCACGGCCGGGCCAGGGCCGGCTGGCGCCGCCTGGAGCGCGAGTCCGGCTTCCGAGCGCCGCACAGCTGGCGCTGAGCGCCGTACGAAACCTGAGGGCCCCTCTTGTTCGGGAGGGGCCCTTTCGCGCGCCCAGCGGGCCGCAGAAGCCGTTCCCGGGCACAACAGAACTGCCCCGGACGGTGAACATCCGTCCGGGGCAGCTCAGTTGGCGTGCGAACCGCTTACCGCAGCCGCGCCATCAGCGCGTGCTCGACCAGCGTGATGAGGGTCGACTTCGCGTCCGCCCGGTGCCGGGCGTCCGTGGTGATGATCGGGGTGTCGGGACCGATCTGCAGCGCCTCGCGCACCTCGTCCGGGCTGTACGGCTGGTTGCCGTCGAAGCCGTTGAGGGCGATCACGAAGGGCAGACCGCTGTTCTCGAAGTAGTCGACAGCCGGGAAGCAGTCGGCGAGCCGCCGGGTGTCGACGAGAACGACCGCCCCGATCGCACCGCGCACGAGGTCGTCCCACATGAACCAGAAGCGGTCCTGTCCGGGCGTACCGAACAGGTAGAGGATCAGGTCCTGGTCCAGGGTGATACGGCCGAAGTCCATGGCGACCGTGGTGGTCGTCTTGTCCCCGGTATGGGTGAGGTCGTCGATACCCGCCGAAGCAGACGTCATGACGGCCTCTGTGCGCAGCGGGTTGATCTCCGAGACGGCGCCGACGAACGTGGTCTTGCCCACGCCGAAGCCGCCCGCCACCACGATCTTCGCGGAGGTGGTGGAGCGGGAAGGACCGCCGCTAGAGCTTGCGAAGTCCACTGAGCACCCTTTCGAGCAGTGTCACGTCTGGCTGGCCGCCGGCGTTCTCGTCGCCGCCGGGCTGATGGATGGCGACCAGGCCCGCCTCCGCCAAGTCGGCGACGAGGATCCTGGCCACGCCGAGAGGGATGGTCAGCAGGGCCGAGATCTCGGCCACCGACTTGATCTCCCGGCAGAGGTTGCAGATCCGCTGATGCTCGGGCAGCTGGCCCTGCATCTGGTGCGGCTGCGCGGTGGTGTGCACCAGCGCCTCGATGGCGAGCTGGTACCGCGGCCTGGTGCGACCGCCCGTCATCGCGTACGGGCGCACCAGAGGGTTGTTCGACGCCCCGGCGGGCGACGGCTCGGGGGCACGTCGCTGCGGCTGCACCGGCTGGATACGCGGGGACTGCGGCTGATCGTACGGACCGGGACCCTGCGGACCCTGGGGGGCGTACGGCTGCCGATGACCCGGTGCGGAGGGGAAGTTGTACCGGTTCTGGGAACCGTCGTGCTGACCCTGGGCAGGGCCGTACGACCAATTGCCCGGATGTGAACCGTCTGGGGGTGTTGCCACTTTCTCTCCTCCTCCGACTGTGCCTGGCACCCATCATGTGGAGCCGCGTCCCGAAACCTTACGGCCACGGGACGCCAAAACGCACCGTCTCTCTGTTAGTTGAGAAGGCTCCCTTGGAGCTCCGCACGCAGATCCGGGGTAAGGACCGTGCCCGCGCGGTCGACCAGAAGGGCCATCTCGTACCCAATGAGGCCGATGTCCGCCTCGGGGTGGGCGAGAACCGCGAGCGAGGAACCGTCGGAGATGGACATGATGAACAGGAATCCCCGCTCCATCTCCACAACCGTCTGGTTCACGCTGCCGCCCTCGAAGATGCGCGAGGCACCGGCGGTCAACGAGGTCAGACCGGAGGCGACGGCCGCAAGCTGATCGGCGCGGTCGCGCGGGAAGCCTTCGGACATCGCCAGAAGGAGTCCGTCGGCGGAGACCACCACCGTGTGAGACACCCCGGGGGTGTTGTCCACGAAGTTGGTGATCAACCAGTTCAGGTTCTGTGCCGCCTGGCTCATCGGGCTCACACTAACGCTCCTGGTTGTAGGTGCTGTCAGGACCGAAGCCCTGGCCGTTCGTTTCACTTCCCGCACTGCGACCCCGCTGGACTCCCCGGCGCAGGTTGCTCAGCCTGCCCCGGACGTCCTCGGGAGCGCGGGAGACCTGTGGGCCGCCCTGAGGGGTGGCTGCGGCGGCTCCCTCGACCAGATTGGCCTTGGGTACCCGCCGAGGTAGACCGGAGGAGGTCACACCGCCTGCCTTGGGCTTGCGGAGCTGCGCCGCCTGCTGCCAGCGATCGTCGTTCGCCGAACGCCAGCCGGAGTCGGTGGAGTTCTCCGCGGGGGCCGGCGTCTCCTGCCGTACGGGCCGTGCGCCGTTCGCGCCGCTCGCGGTGGATCCGCGGCGGGGGAGCCCGGCGTCGGTCAGCTCGTGGGCGGCGGAGGGGGCCGGTCCCGGACGGTCGAAGCCTACGCGGTCCCGCTCATTTGTGTCAGCGGCCTGCACAGGTTCCGGTTCCGGAGAGTACTGGTCGGAGTAGCCACCGCGGTAGTCGTCCTGCTGCGGCCAGTCGTCCTGCTGACGGCTCTCCTCGAAGGCCGAGTAGGACTCCTGGGCGGACGTGTGTCCGGCCGCGGGGGCCTCCTGAGCCGACTCCGGATAGGCCGGCTCGGGGTAGCCGCCGTTCGACGAGAAGGTGTCGTCCTGTGGCAGGCCGCCGTTCGGCGCGTAGTACTGCTCCTCGTACGCAGGCTGCTGAGGCTCCTCGTACGCCGTCTGCGGGTCGTACGCCTGCTGCTGCTCGGGGTAGCCGCCGTGGCCGTTCGACGCGGCGTTGTCGTAGCCCTGCTGCGCGCCGTACTCGTTGTACGCGCCCTCCTCGGAGGACTCCAGGGCGGGCTGCCCGTGCTGCTGGGCCTCCAGGGCCGCCCTGCGCTCCTCGCGCATCAGGGAGCGGCCCACCGGGTCCAGCTCGCGGATGTCGTCCGGCACATCGGAGTAGCGGCTGTCGTCGAAGCCGAGTTCGGCGGCCGTGCGCATCGGCTGGCCGTTGAAGTTCTCACCCTGGAAGTTCTGCTCCGGGATGATCTGCGAGACGGTGAACTCGTCCTGCATCGGCGCCGCCTCGCCGCCACCGCCGTGGGTGATGGCGTCGGGCAGCATGACCAGCGAGGTGGTACCGGCCTGCTCGCCCGAGGGGCGCAACTGGACCCGGATGCCGTGCCGGTCGGACAGCCGGCCGACCACGAACAGACCCATGCGCTGCGAGATCGCGGCGTCCACGGTCGGCGGGTTGGCCAGCTTGTGGTTGATGTCCGCGAAGTCCTCGGCGGTCAGGCCGATGCCCTTGTCGTGGATCTCGATCATCACGCGGCCGTCGGGGAGACGGGTCGCGGTGACCCGGACCTTGGTCTGCGGGGAGGAGAACGTGGTGGCGTTCTCCAGCAGCTCGGCCAGCAGGTGCACGAGGTCGGTCACGGCGCGGCCGTGGATCTCGGCCTCCGGGACGCCGGACAGCTCGATGCGCTCGTACTGCTCCACCTCGGAGGAGGCGGCGCGCAGCACGTCGATCAGCGGGACCGGCTGGTCCCAGCGGCGGCCGGGCTCCTCGCCCGCGAGGACCAGGAGGTTCTCGCCGTTGCGGCGCATACGGGTCGCCAGATGGTCCAGCTTGAAGAGGTTCTCCAGCTGGTCCGGATCGGCCTCGTTGTTCTCCAGGTCGGTGATCAGGGTCAGCTGGCCCTCGATCAGCGACTGGTTGCGGCGCGAGAGGTTGGTGAAGATCGCGTTGATGTTGCCCCGCAGCAGGGCCTGCTCGGCGGCGAGCCGGACGGCCTCGCGGTGGACCTGGTCGAAGGCGCGGGCGACCTCGCCGATCTCGTCCGTGGAGGTGATCGGGATCGGGGCCACCCGGGTGTCGACCCGGCCGGGGTCGGTACGGGAGAGCTGGTCGACCAGCATCGGCAGCCGCTGCTCGGCGATGCCGAAGGCGGCGTTGCGCAGCTGGCGCATCGAGCGGGACATCTGGCGGGCCACCATGCCGGCCAGGATGAACGCGGCGAGCAGGGCGACGACGACGGCGGCACCCACGATGAAGGTGTCCTGCTTGGCGTCCTCGGCGATCGCCTCGGCCTCGTTCACCGCGGTGTCGGCCATGTCCGACTCGATCTGGCGGTAGGCGTCGTACTTGAGCGTGTTCACCGCCCACCAGTTCTCGGCGGTGATGCCCTTCGTGGCGAGCCCCTGGCGCACGATCGGGTCCGTGGACTCCATGCCCGCGACGCCCCGCACCATGTCGACCGGGTCCTCCGGCGGCGGCACGTAGTCCGGGTTCTTGGCCTTGGCCTCCTTGGCCATGGCCGCGCCCTTGGTCTTGAGGTTCGCCTGGGCGGTCAGCAGCTTCTGCTCGTCGGCCTCGGTGCCACCGCCGATGTACTCCTGCAGGGCGATGCCCTCCAGGTAGGCGTACGAGGACAGGGCGACCTTCTGGCTGGTGAAGCTGCCGGTGCCGGGGCCGGGCTTGACCAGCATGTGCATACCGATCGAGCGCTCCAGCGACAGGGCCGCCTTCGTCAGCTCGATCGCGTAGACCGTACGGCCGTAGGAGGTGACGTTGCCGGTGCCGAGGCCGAGCTCGTTGGCGAACTCGGTCAGCGGGTGGGCGACCTCGACGTAGCCCTCCTCGGTGTCCACGCCGGGCAGCTTGGTCGTGTACGCGTCCTCGCGCAGCTTCGCCAGGTCCGGCTCCACCTCGCGGAACAGAGCCAGGCGGCGCTCCAGGCCCGGCTTGCTCGGCGCGTTCTGGGCGACCTCGTCGAAGGTGTCCCCGGCCTCGTCGGTCGCCTTGCGGGCGGCCTCGACGGTGGCCTTGTCCTTGTCGGTCTGGGAGTTGCCCTTCAGCAGCGGCGCGGCGGTGATGTCGCGCTCGTTGTACAGGGCGTCCGCGTAGTTCAGGGCGGCCCGGACCAGGCGCGCGGTGTCCGCGGCGTCCTCGGCCTCCTGCCAGGTGTCGATCGAGCTCTTCACCTGGAAGCCGCCCATGACCAGGCCGACCAGCACGGGTATGAGCAGGATCGCGTTCAGCCGGGTCGGCACCCGCCAGTTGCGCGGGGAGAGACGGCCGCCGCTCGGAGCGGGCGCGGCCGTCGGCTCGGGTCCGGGCACAGGGGCGGGCGCCGCTCCGCGCGGCGGCGGGGTGAAGTTGCCCCGCGCCGACGGCTCGGGACCGTTCTTGCTTCGCCTCACTCGACCAACAACCTTCCGGCGGTCGGCACCTACGTTGTGCCGCAGTGTCTCAGGCCCAGTACGTCATCGACTTGTGAGTACGTCTTTGACTATTGGGCAGTTCAGGCATTCCAGCACGTGGACCTGCGCAGTTCCAAACATGGGAATGCGATCTTTCCACGTGATGTAAGCCCCAGATAAAACGGTCATAAAGAACGAGCCCCGCCAAAAGGCGGGGCCTTCGTGCGCACAGCGAGACCGGTTGACCGCGACGCGTGGCCGCCCCACTCGATTCCTCTGCCGAAACGTTATGAACACCGGAGCCGACCGTGTCAAAGGCCACAGCCGGCTCCGGAATTCCTACGGCAACTGCCGTACGCGATGGCTGAATTGCCCGCTTACCGCAGTCGCGCCATCAGAGCGTGCTCGACCAGCGTGATCAGCGCACTCTTGGCGTCGGAGCGGTGCCGGGCGTCCGTGGTGATGATGGGGGTGTCGGGCCCGATCTGCAGGGCCTCGCGCACCTCCTCGGGCGCGTACGGCTGGTGCCCGTCGAAGCCGTTGAGGGCCACGACGAACGGCAGTCCGCTGTTCTCGAAGTAGTCCACCGCCGGGAAGCAGTCCGCCAGACGCCGGGTGTCCACCAGCACGACCGCGCCGATGGCACCGCGCACCAGGTCGTCCCACATGAACCAGAAGCGGTCCTGTCCGGGCGTACCGAACAGGTAGAGGATCAGGTCCTGGTCCAGGGTGATACGGCCGAAGTCCATGGCGACCGTGGTGGTCGTCTTGTCCCCGGTGTGGGTCAGGTCGTCGATGCCCGCGCTCGCGGACGTCATGACGGCTTCCGTGCGCAGCGGGTTGATCTCGGAGACGGCGCCGACGAACGTCGTCTTGCCGACGCCGAAGCCACCCGCCACCACGATCTTCGCGGAGGTGGTCGCCCGGCCTCCGTCAGAGCTTGCGAAGTCCACTGAGCACCCTTTCGAGCAGCGTCACATCCGGAGCGCCGCCGTTGTTCTCGTCGCCACCCGGCTGGTGAATGGCGACAAGCCCGGCCTCCGCGAGGTCCGCGACGAGGATCCGGGCGACACCGAGAGGCATGGCCAGCAGCGCCGAGACCTCGGCGACCGACTTGACCTCTCGGCACAGATGGCAGATGCGCTGGTGCTCCGGGAGCAGCCCCATGAGCGCTGCCGGGTCGGCCGTGGTACTGATCAGGGCCTCGATGGCCAACTGGTAGCGCGGCCGGGTCCGGCCACCGGTCATCGCATAGGGACGGACCAGCGGCTGGTCGCCCTCATCCTCGTACGGCTCCGCGTACGGATCATGAGAGGCGTTGGGCGGGGTCATGAATCCTCCGGGCGGGACAGCAAGTGGGTCAGTCGTGCCGTCGGAACGGGGCCGGTGGGGGGACTTGTGTCGGCCTGACGGTGATTTGGTGAGGCGGGTGGATCCGAGATGGGTCAGTGGAGCAGACTGCCTTGCAGCTCGGCACGGAGATCGGGCGTGAGCACCGCGCCCGCCCGATCCACCAGCAGCGCCATCTCGTAGCCGACGAGGCCGATGTCGCACTCCGGGTGCGCGAGTACGGCCAGGGACGAGCCGTCGGAGATGGACATGAGGAAGAGGAATCCCCTCTCCATCTCCACAACGGTCTGTGCCACGTCGCCGCCCTCGAAGATCCGGGAGGCGCCGGCCGTGAGCGAGGTCAGTCCGGACGCGACGGCCGCCAGCTGGTCGGCTCGGTCGCGCGGGAAACCCTCCGAGAGCGCCAGCAGAAGACCGTCGGCGGACACGACGACGGTGTGGGACACCCCGGGGGTGTTGTCCACGAAGTTGGTGATCAACCAGTTGAGATTCTGTGCCGCCTGGCTCATCTGGCTCAACTAACGCTCCTGCTGGTGAGTGGGGCTCGGGAAGCTGCCGGTCTGGCCGTTACCGGCCTGACGACCCTGCGCGATACCCCGACGGAGATTGGTCAGCCGCCCGCGCACGTCGTCAGGCGCACGCGAGACCTGCGGACCGGCTTGGTGCTGTTGCTGCTGAGCCGTGCCCGGGACGAGGTTCGCCCGGGGCACCCGCCGTGGCAGGCCGGAGGTGGTGACCCCGCCCGCGGCCGGCTGACGGACCCGCTCTGCCTGCCGGACGAGATCGTCGTTCGGCGAGCTGCGCCAGCCGGTCGCGGCCGGACGCTGCGGAGCGGAAGCTTGCGGTGCCGGAGACTGCGGCTGGGCCGGAGCGGGCGCGGCACCGCCCGGCTGGCCCTGGCCCTGGTTCTGCTGGCCGCGCTGGCCGCGGAACCAGTTGGTCTCCAGCGTGTCGTACAGCGGCGTCCGTCCGTCACCGGGACCGGTGGCCGGGGGCAGCGCCTCCGGCTCGGGCCGGCGGGCCGGCGGACGCGGCGGAGTGGCCGGACGCGGCGGGCTGTAGTCGGCCGGGCCGCCCACCTGGGGCCGCTCGAACTGACCCGTGCTCGACGGGTCCTGCCGCGGCGGCAGGGGGTGCTGGCCGGTCGAGCCGTTGTCGTAGCCGGTCGGGGCCGGGAACTGACCCGTGGACTGGCTCGCGGCCGGACCGTAGAGGTCCTGGCGGGCGAACTGGCCCGTGTCCTGGCCCGTGTTCTGCGGCACGCCCGGCTGCGGGAACTGGCCGGTGTTCTGCCCGGAGTCGTACGACGGGACCGGGCGGCCGCCGTCGCGCGGGACCGCGGGCATCTCGGCCGTCGCGGCCGGGCCCTGACGGTCGTCGATCCGCGGCATCCGGGAGGTCTGCGCCGGGTCCTGCTCGTCGTGGCCGCGCGGGGCGTCCAGCGAGGCACGCGGCACGGACGGCTGGGCGTTCTCGTCGCTCCAGCTCGGGGTGCGCGGCTGACCGGCACCCGCGCCGGCGCCCGGCAGCTCGGCCCGCGGGCCGCGACGGGCCCCGGGAAGCTGCGGCCGACGGCGGCGGCCGGTGTTGCCCTGCTCCGACTTGCCGCCCGCCTGCTGCTGCGGGGCGGGGGGCGTCGGGCGACCGCCACCGAAGGCGTCCTGACCCTGGGACGCGGACGGGGCGGGACGGTTGTTGCCGAAGGCGTCCTGGCCGGCACCGTTGCCCGAGGACTGCAGGCCCTGCGGCGCGGCGGGCGCCTGCCCGAAGGCGGAGGCGGTCTGCGGGGCCGGACGGCCCGGCGGGGGACCGGCCGGGGGCTGCTGCGGTGCCCGCGGGGCAGGGCGGCCCGCGCCGTCCCGGCCGGGCAGCGCGGCACGCGGTCCCTGACCGGCGCCGAGCAGTCCGCCGGAGGGCGAACCGGCGCCGAGCGAACCGCCCGCGGCGGCCTGGCGGCGGGCGGCGGCCGCACCGGCGGCGGCCTGCGCGGCGGCGGGACCGCCGGACGGGCCGCCCTGGCCGGGCTTGCCCGGTCCGGGCTTCTTGCCGCCCTGGGCGACGTCGACGGGGAGCATGACCAGCGCGGTCGTACCACCGGAGTCGGACGGGCGCAGCTGGATGCGGATGCCGTGCCGCTGCGACAGACGACCGACCACGAACAGACCCATGCGGCGGGAGACGGAGACGTCCACGGTGGGCGGCGAGGCGAGCCGCTCGTTGATCGCCGCGAGGTCCTCGGGGGACAGGCCGATACCGGTGTCGTGGATCTCGATCAGCACCCGGCCGTCGGGCAGGGCGTGACCGGTGACCTTGACCTTGGTCTGCGGGGAGGAGAACGAGGTGGCGTTCTCCAGCAGCTCGGCGAGCAGGTGCACGAGGTCGTTGACCACGCGTCCGGCCACTTCGGTGGACGGCACGGAGGCCAGCTCGATGCGCTCGTACTGCTCCACCTCGGACGCGGCGGCGCGGAGCACGTCGACCAGCGGGACCGGGCGGGTCCAGCGGCGGCCGGGCTCTTCACCGGCGAGAACGAGGAGGTTCTCACCGTTACGGCGCATGCGGGTGGCGAGGTGGTCGAGCTTGAACAGCGAGGACAGCTGGTCCGGGTCGGCCTCGCGGGACTCCAGTTCGGAGATCAGCGAGAGCTGACGCTGGATAAGACCCTGGGAGCGGCGCGAGAGGTTGGTGAACATCGCGTTGACGTTGCCCCGCAGCAGGGCCTGCTCGGCGGCGAGGCGGACCGCCTCGCGGTGCACGTCGTCGAAGGCCGCGGCCACTCGGCCGATCTCGTCCCGGGAGTGCACACCGACCGACTCCACGGACGTGTCCACGTCCTGCGGGTCGGACTCGGACAGCTGCTTGACCAGCTCGGGCAGTCGGTCCGAAGCGACCTTGGTGGCGGTCTCCTCCAGACGGCGCAGCGAGCGGATCATGGAGCGGGCCACCACGAAGGCGCCGACCAGGGAGACACCGAGCACGAGCAGGATCAGCGCACCGGAGATGATCGCGTCGCGCTCGGACTCGTTGCGCAGCTCGCGGGCCTTCTGCTCCATCTGCTCCAGGAGCGTGCGCTCGATGTTGCCCATCTGCTCGATCTTGATCGAGCTGTCGTCCACCCAGTCCTTGTACGAGCGCCGGTCCACCGTGGCCAGACCACTGGTGATGGCGCGTTCGCCGTAGGTTTCGGTGGCCTGGATCGTGGAGTTGCCCTCCTGGACCGGCTTGAGCAGCTCGGCCGCCTCGTCACCGCCGTAGATCGCCTTGAAGGAGGCGAGTTCGGAGGTCTGGCTGGTCAGCGCCGACTGGGCGTAGAGCCGGTCGTTGTCGGAGAGGGAGCCGGCGGACTTGTTGTTCACCGGCAGCGCCGAGGCGAGCACCGCGCGCTGGATGGAGGCGTACTCCTTGGCGGAGGAGAAGGCCGCGAGCGCGCGGGTGCGCTGGATCATGTCCGGGTTGCTGGTCGCCTGCGCCATGTCCTGGGACAGGTCCAGCAGGTTCTCGATCAGCCGGTGGTACGCCTCGACCGTCTGGGTGGAGTTGTCCTTGGCCTGGTAGGCGTCGCGGCGGATGTTGGTCAGCGTGCGCAGGTCGCGGACGACACCGACGAGGGTGTCGTGGACGCCCTGGAGGTTGGTGTCGGAGGTGTCGACCTCTTCCGCGGACTCGATGAAGTTCTCGCGCAGCCGGTCGGTCTTGTCCGTGAAGCCCTTGACCGTGTAGCCGGTCGCCTTCTCACCGTGCGAGAGCGGACCGGCGGACTGGTCGCGCTCCTCCTGGAGCGCGGCGGCCAGCTCGGTCGCCTGCTTGGTCATGTCCGTCAGCAGCTTCATGTTGTCGAGCTGCTGCATGTCGTCCATGGAGTCGCTGATACGCAGAGCGCCCAGCGACGTGGCCGCGACGACCGGAAGAGCCAGCAGCGACACCAGGCGCGTGGAGATACGCCAGTTGCGCAGGGCTATTCGCGGACCCGGGTTGGGGGCACCCTGCGGCGGCTTCACCGCCGGGGCCGTGGGGCTCGCCTGGCCCGAGGAGGCCGCACCGCCGTCGGCGGACGGGGCCTGACCCGGGCTCTGGGCGTGCTGGGGCGAGGGACTGCCGGCATTGGGGCCAGTCCCGCCGTGCAGCTCCGGCTCCGCCGAAGCACTGCCATCCCTCTTGAAACGTCCCTGCACTAGCGTCGCAACCTCTGGACCAGGCGCCCCGCCGGTTGAACGGACAGGACGGTGTCGGCGTAAGTAGAAGACGTACCTGAATTACGTCCTCTGATGGTCGTTGAGTGACCGGCGCTGGCTCCCCCTTCCGCCGCCACTCGGCGCTGTTGCGCCCTTGCGCGCCGGTACGAACCTGCGGCGGTCCGTGGAATTCCAGCACAGTGCAGGAACTCCAACAAGGGCCGTGGACCGAGCCGTGACCTAGGTGACACCTTGTGGGTGCTGAGTCACGGTGTGTAGAAAGTGATTCACCCCAAAACGGACTTATAAGAGCGAGTTGCAAGGGTACGTCCCGTGTCCCAGTCGACATGATCAGGAGCGGAATGACTGCTTCAGGTGCGCAATGTCCGTTTCGTTGGGGTGGCTTGGGGGCCGGATTTGACCGGTTTGAGCCTGAACCCGTGAGCAAACTCACATACAGATCATGGGGTCTTCACGTCTTCTCCGGGGAAACGGATGTTTAGCCTGACGCTTTACAAGAGGGCGCGATCTGCCCACTCACCCCACCACAGACGACAGGGTTCGTACCACCGTGAAGACGACGATGATGTTCCGCACCATAGCCAACCCGCGGCGCACGACGCTGGCCCACCTCGACGGAGCCGACGAACTGCAGACCCCGGAACTGCCGGAGCACCCCGTCGAGCTGCCGACCCAGACGGCCAACCCGCGCCGCACGGTCCTGGACACGATCCCGAGCGCCACCGCCGCGGAGTAATGCCGCGAGGTGCGCCGCCCCGACCGCGCTAGCCTGGAGCGTCAGACTCCAGCCGGTTCAGTCAAGGGGCCAAGCATCCCGTGCGCATCGCCAGATTCTCCATCGACGGGAACGTCGCCTTCGGCGCGGTCGAGGGCGACAAGCCTGACGAGCTCGTCCTCGACATCATCAAGGGCATCCCGTTCGCGGAATTCGAGCTCTCCGGCACCAAGGTCCCGCTGAGCAAGGTACGGCTGCTGCCCCCGGTGCTCCCCAACAAGGTCGTGGCCTTCGGCCGCAACTACGCGGAGCACGCCCGCGAGCTGGGCAACGAGGTCCCGGACGCGCCCTTCGCCTTCTTCAAGCCGTCCACCTCCGTGATCGGACCGGGCGACGAGATCCAGTACCCCGCCTTCTCCGAGGAACTGCACCACGAGGCCGAGCTGGCCGTGGTCATCGGCCGGATGTGCCGGGAGGTCCCGCGCGAGCGGGTCAAGGACGTGATCCTCGGCTACACCTGCGCCAACGACATCACCGCCCGCGACGTACAGCGGCGCGAGAAGCAGTGGGCGCGGGCCAAGGGCTTCGACACCTCCTGCCCGCTGGGCCCCTGGGTCGAGACCGACCTGGACCCCTCCGACCTGACCGTCCAGCTCACCGTCAACGGGCAGCAGCGGCAGCTCGGCCGCACCAGCGAGATGATCCACTCCATCGAGGATCTGATCGTCAACATCACCGAGGCCATGACGCTGCTCCCCGGCGACGTGATCCTCACGGGCACCCCCGCCGGGGTCGGCCCCCTGGCTGTCGGCGACGAGGTCTCCGTCAGCATCGAAGGCATCGGCACTCTCACCAACAAGGTTGTCAAGCGTGGCTAGCGCACCCGCCTCCCCCGTCCGCGTCCGTTTCTGCCCGTCGCCGACCGGCAACCCCCACGTGGGCCTGGTCCGCACCGCCCTGTTCAACTGGGCGTTCGCCAAGCACCACGGCGGCACCCTGGTCTTCCGCATCGAGGACACCGACGCAGCCCGCGACTCCGAGGAGTCCTACGAGCAGCTGCTGGACTCGATGCGCTGGCTGGGCTTCGACTGGGACGAGGGCCCCGAGGTCGGCGGCCCGCACGCGCCCTACCGCCAGTCGCAGCGCATGGACCTCTACCGCGACGTGGCCCAGAAGCTGCTGGACGGCGGGTACGCCTACCACTGCTACTGCTCCCAGGAGGAGCTGGACAGCCGCCGCGAGGCCGCCCGCGCCGCCGGCAAGCCGTCGGGCTACGACGGCCACTGCCGCGAGCTGAGCCCCGAGCAGGTCGCCGAGTACCAGGCCCAGGGACGCGCCCCGATCGTCCGCTTCCGCATGCCCGACGAGACGATCACCTTCACCGACCTGGTCCGCGGCGAGCTGACCTTCACCCCGGAGAACGTGCCGGACTACGGCATCGTCCGCGCCAACGGGGCGCCGCTGTACACGCTGGTCAACCCGGTCGACGACGCCCTGATGGAGATCACCCACGTCCTGCGCGGCGAGGACCTGCTCTCCTCCACGCCCCGGCAGATCGCCCTGTACAAGGCGCTCAAGGACCTGGGCATCGCCAAGCAGACCCCCGCCTTCGGCCACCTGCCCTACGTCATGGGCGAGGGCAACAAGAAGCTCTCCAAGCGTGACCCGCAGTCCTCGCTCAACCTCTACCGCGAGCGCGGCTTCCTGCCCGAGGGCCTGCTCAACTACCTCTCGCTGCTCGGCTGGTCGCTCTCCGCCGACCAGGACATCTTCACGATGGACGAGATGGTCGCCGCCTTCGACGTCCAGGACGTCAACCCCAACCCGGCCCGCTTCGACCTGAAGAAGTGCGAGGCCATCAACGGCGACCACATCCGCATGCTCGATGTGAAGGACTTCACCGAGCGCTGCGCCCCCTGGCTGAAGGCCCCCTTCGCCCCCTGGGCCCCGGAGGACTTCGACGAGGCCAAGTGGCAGGCGATCGCCCCGCACGCCCAGACCCGCCTGAAGGTCCTGTCGGAGATCACCGACAACGTCGACTTCCTGTTCCTGCCGGAGCCGGTCTTCGACGAGGCGAGCTGGACGAAGGCGATGAAGGAGGGCAGCGACGCCCTGCTGCGCACGGCCCGCGAGAAGCTGGAGGCGGCCGACTGGACGAGCCCGGAGTCCCTCAAGGAGGCTGTCCTGGCGGCCGGCGAGGCGCACGGCCTCAAGCTCGGCAAGGCCCAGGCGCCGGTCCGGGTGGCCGTCACCGGCCGCACCGTCGGCCTGCCGCTCTTCGAGTCCCTGGAGATCCTCGGCAAGGAGACGACGCTGGCCCGCATCGACGCGGCGCTGGCGAAGCTCTCCGCGTGAGCTGAAGCACAAGTGAGGGGCGGCACCCGGTCCGGGTGCCGCCCCTCACTGCTTGAACTCAGCGCGCGTCCGCCTCGTCGATCAGGTAGGCGCTCTCGTCGAAGACCTCCAGTACGACGACGACCATGATCGCTCCGGCCACCATGTACTCAAGCATCATGCCGGGGGCGACATAGGCCTTGCGCAGATGCTCGTCCGGGCCGAGCTGCGCTGTCGAGTTCTTCCGGAACGGGTCCCGGGCCAGTATCCGTACGGCCGTGTCCAACTGTGCCCGGCGTTCTTCAGGCAGGCCGTCGAATGTCGCACGGGCCTCGACGGTGAACTGGACACGGTACGCGCTCATGAGCACCAGTGTGTCAGCCGTGCCGCGGCGCCGGGCACCCTTCCCGGACCCCCTGCCTGCCCGCCCGCAGGCCGTGCCGGGCGCCCCTGCGCCGAGCTCGGGACGTCCCTGGCCGCCGGCACCCCACGAGGTGACCTACGTCGGGGACCACCCCGAGATCGACGCGCGCGGTGCCGCCGAGGCGGGCCTGGTGTCGGTCTGGATCGACCGGGGCGCCCTGCCCGGCGCCGCCGACGCCCCCGTCGGCCCGCACCGCATCGCGACCCTCGCCGAACTCCCCGCGCTGCTCGGCGCGGATACCCGTTTTGGAGCCCCGTCCACCTTCGGGTAATGTTCTTCCTGCGCCGCCGGGGAGCGGGCCGAAAGGCCGGTGACCGGAAGCGCGAACTAGAACAAGATCCCTTCGGGGCTTGCGTTCCAGTGGCCTATGGTGTAATTGGCAGCACGACTGATTCTGGTTCAGTTAGTCTTGGTTCGAGTCCAGGTAGGCCAGCTCGCAGAGCTCATCTGCAAAGCCCCCGTTGTGTAGCGGCCTAGCACGCTGCCCTCTCAAGGCAGTAGCGCCGGTTCGAATCCGGTCGGGGGTACAGATCCTTCCCGCGGGAACGGTTCGGGTAGCTCCCTCCGTACCTGATGCAGGATCGCTAGGGCCCCCGTTGTGTAGCGGCCTAGCACGCCGCCCTCTCAAGGCGGTAGCGCCGGTTCGAATCCGGTCGGGGGTACTGACTGGTCTAAACCACATTGGTCTATGGTGTAATTGGCAGCACGACTGATTCTGGTTCAGTTAGTCTTGGTTCGAGTCCAGGTAGACCAGCTCGGACCTGCGGAAACGCAGGCTCCACGCCCCCGTTGTGTAGCGGCCTAGCACGCCGCCCTCTCAAGGCGGTAGCGCCGGTTCGAATCCGGTCGGGGGTACGCATCACGAAAGGCCCTCCACTTCGGTGGAGGGCCTTCGGCGTTCCCGGGGCGCTCACTCCAGGCCGTACCTGCGCGCCGACTCCTCCTCCTGTGCCAGGTGGTGCAGCGCCCGCAGCATCGGCTCGACCAGGACCACGCCGAGCACCGCGACCTCCGCCTCCGAGACATGCGCCTCCATGAAGTCCAGGTCCAGCTCGGCCACCTGGTGCATCAACCGGGCGTAGGGCACGAGACGTTCGGCGCCCCAGTCGTAGCCGAGCCGGCGCAGCGCCGCCGCCGCGACCACGAGCGAGCGGAAAGCGGGGGAGAGGGGGGCCAGGGACTGCGCGTGGGTCCAGCCCAGCGTGCCCAGCAACTCCTCCATCGCGGCCCGCGAGCCCTGTACGAATTCGTCGTCGGCGTCCGGCTCCGGCACCTGTGGCAGCGCCCACACCGAGGCGCCCAGGCGAATGGTGCGGGGCAGGGAGTCGTCGTCGACGTGGGTCAGCACCTCGCGCACGGTGGCCACCGGGATCCGGCCGACCTGGATCATCGCGCGGATCAGCCGCAGCCGGCGCAGATGCTCCTCGTCGTATTCGGCGGTGGTCGCGTTGACCTGGCGGCCGGGCGCCAACAGCCCTTCGCGCAGGTAGTACTTGATCGTCGCGGTGGACACCCCGCTGCGCTCGCTCAGTTCGGCCAGCCGCATCTCTTGCGCCTTTCGTTGGGGAGTGTCACTATCCAAGCACCGAACAGAAGGATAGCGCCGCTATCCAACGCGGGGAACGGGGGCTCGTCATGTTCGCCAAGCCCGTCTCGGGCCGGACCACCGCCAATGTCGAGGGCGACGCGGTCGTCCTGCTGATCGGCATGCGCATCAACCACTTCTGGGCCGTGCACCACTGGCTGCCGGTGCTGACGGCCATGCCGCGGATGCTGCGCGAGCTGGGCAAGGAGCCCGAGCGCGGACTGCTCGGCCACGTCCTGCTGACGGCCTCGCCGCGGACGTACTACGTCGTCCAGTACTGGGAGTCCAAGGAGAAGCTCTACGCCTACGCGCACGCGCCGGACATGTTCCACCGGCGGGCCTGGCAGATCCTCAACCGCAAGGAGAAGCAGGGCAAGGCGAACCGGCACGTGGGGCTGTGGCACGAGGCGTACGTCGTGCCGGAGGGGTCCTACGAGGCGATCTACTTCGACATGCCGGCCTTCGGGCTCGCGGCGGCCCACGGCCAGGTGCCGGTGGAGCGGCGCGGGCGCACCGCGAAGGACCGGTTCGCGTACCGGTCGAAGCAGGCGAAGGTGCCCGAGGGGACAGGCTGACGGGGGATCGGGGGACGGGGAGGGCCTGCCGCGGCGTTGAGGCAGGTCCTCCCCGCTTGCCGTTCCGGGGGGCGTCAGCCGCTGCGGCGCAGGGCCTCGGAGAGGCGGGCGGCGGCGTCGATGACCGCCTGGGCGTGCATACGGCCCGGATGGCGCGTGAGGCGCTCGATGGGGCCGGAGACCGAGACGGCGGCCACCACGCGGTTGGAGGGGCCGCGTACGGGCGCGGAGACCGAGGCCACGCCCGGCTCGCGCTCGCCGATCGACTGGGCCCAGCCGCGGCGCCGTACGCCCGACAGCGCCGTCGCCGTGAACCGGGCGCCCTGCAGACCGCGGTGCAGGCGCTCGGGCTCCTCCCAGGCCATCAGGATCTGGGCCGAGGAGCCCGCCTTCATCGTGAGCGTGGAGCCGACCGGGACGGTGTCCCGGAGGCCGGAGAGCCGCTCCGCCGCCGCGACACAGATCCGCATGTCGCCCTGGCGGCGGTAGAGCTGGGCGCTCTCGCCCGTGACGTCACGCAGATGCGTGAGCACCGGGCCGGCCGTGGCGAGGAGACGGTCCTCACCGGCCGCCGCGGCCAGTTCAGCGAGCCGAGGGCCGAGAATGAAACGGCCCTGCATGTCACGCGCCACCATACGGTGGTGTTCCAGGGCCACGGCCAGACGATGGGCCGTGGGCCGTGCCAGTCCGGTGGCGGCCACGAGCCCCGCGAGGGTGGCCGGACCGGACTCCAGAGCGCTCAGGACAAGGGCTGCCTTGTCCAGAACGCCGACGCCGCTACTGTTGTCCATGCAACGATACTCACGTCTCACTCTGTGAAACGCAAGTTCCTTTTTTCGTGAGACGCGCAACCCTTGGAGACACAGCGGCCCGCAGACCAACGGGCCTGGCGGCGGCTGCCCGGAAATCCAGGGGGCCGGGCGCCGCTTACGGAAGATCTCTAGTTGGGCCGGGCACACCTTTGCCGGCCGGAGGGAAAGCGATGGGTAGGACACTCGCGGAGAAGGTCTGGGACGACCACGTCGTCCGGCGCGCCGAGGGCGAGCCCGACCTCCTCTACATCGATCTGCACCTGCTGCACGAGGTGACCAGCCCGCAGGCGTTCGACGGCCTCCGCAAGAGCGGCCGCCAGGTGCGCCGGCTCGACCTGACCATCGCCACCGAGGATCACAACACCCCGACCCTCGACATCGACAAGCCCATCGCCGACCCGGTCTCCCGGGTCCAGCTGGAGACGCTGCGCAAGAACGCCGCCGAGTTCGGGGTGCGGCTGCACCCGCTGGGCGACGTCGAGCAGGGCGTCGTGCATGTCGTCGGCCCGCAGCTGGGTCTGACCCAGCCCGGTATGACCGTGGTCTGCGGCGACTCCCACACCTCCACGCACGGCGCCTTCGGCGGCCTGGCGTTCGGCATCGGCACCTCCCAGGTGGAGCATGTGCTGGCCACCCAGACGCTGCCCATGGTCCGCCCGAAGACCATGGCCATCACGGTCAACGGCGAACTGCCCGAGGGTGTCACCGCCAAGGACCTGATCCTGGCGATCATCGCGAGGATCGGCACCGGCGGCGGCCAGGGCTACGTCCTGGAGTACCGCGGCTCCGCCATCGAGAAGCTCTCGATGGAGGCCCGGATGACCATCTGCAACATGTCGATCGAGGCCGGCGCCCGCGCGGGCATGATCGCCCCGGACGAGACCACCTTCGAGTACCTCAAGGGCCGCCCGCACGCGCCCAAGGGCGAGGACTGGGACGCCGCCGTCGCGTACTGGAAGACGCTGAAGACGGACGAGGACGCCGAGTTCGACGCCGAGGTCGTCATCGAGGCCTCCGAACTGTCGCCGTTCGTCACCTGGGGCACCAACCCCGGCCAGGGCGCGCCGCTTTCGGCGTCCGTCCCCGACCCGGCTTCGTACGAAGACGCTTCGGAGCGCCTGGCCGCCGAAAAGGCCCTGGAATACATGGGGTTGGAGGCCGGTCAGCCGCTGCGCTCCATCAAGGTGGACACCGTCTTCGTAGGTTCCTGCACCAACGGCCGCATCGAGGACCTGCGGGCCGCCGCCGAGCTGCTCAAGGGCCGCAAAGTCGCCGACGGCGTACGGATGCTGGTTGTCCCGGGCTCCGCGCGGGTCGGTCTGCAGGCCGTCTCCGAGGGTCTGGACGTGGTCTTCAAGGAGGCCGGCGCCGAATGGCGGCACGCGGGCTGCTCCATGTGTCTGGGCATGAACCCCGACCAGCTCGCCCCCGGTGAGCGCTCCGCGTCCACCTCCAACCGCAACTTCGAGGGCAGGCAGGGCAAGGGCGGCCGTACCCACCTGGTGTCGCCGCAGGTCGCCGCCGCGACCGCCGTACTGGGCCACCTGGCCTCGCCCGCCGACCTGTCCGACGCCCCTGTCGCCGCTGGAGTCTGATCAGTCATGGAAGCATTCACCACGCACACCGGCCGGGCCGTCCCGCTGCGCCGCTCCAACGTCGACACCGACCAGATCATCCCTGCTCACTGGCTCAAGAAGGTGACCCGGGACGGTTTCGAGGACGGGCTGTTCGAGGCCTGGCGCAAGGACGAGAAGTTCATCCTCAACCAGCCCGAGCGCAAGGGCGCGACCGTTCTGGTCGCCGGCCCCGACTTCGGCACCGGCTCCTCCCGTGAGCACGCGGTCTGGGCGCTGCAGAACTACGGCTTCAAGGCCGTCATCTCCTCCCGGTTCGCCGATATCTTCCGCGGCAACTCGCTCAAGAACGGCCTGCTCACGGTGGTTCTGGAGCAGAAGATCGTGGACGCCCTGTGGGAGCTGACCGAGCAGGACCCCGAGGCCGAGATCACCGTCGACCTGGAGAGCCGCGAGGTGCGCGCCGAGGGCATCACCGCCGCTTTCGAGCTGGACGAGAACTCCCGCTGGCGGCTGCTGAACGGCCTGGACGACATCTCCATCACGCTCCAGAACGAGGCCGACATCGCCGCGTACGAGGCGAAGCGGCCGTCGTTCAAGCCGCAGACGCTGCAGGCGTGACGCCGGGCGGAGTCCGCCGCAACTGAACAGGTCGAGATTCGGCCACCCCAACACCCCCGTTGTACCCCCGATCGGCCCGATCGGGGGTACAGCCATGTCCGGGCCCGAATCGCCGCGCGCGTGCGCCGGGGGGCGCACAACTTCCCACGTTAGAGGGGTTGTTGTCGGGGTAGTCGAGCGTTGAGGCCGTGGCCTCCGCCCGTGCTCGGGCGGCTGTTTGAGGCGGCAGTTGCACCCTGAGCAGGCGACAACTCGCCCCAGATGGCACAATCTGTGCATGGAACACGACGGCCAACTCGAGCTCTATGCGGCAGTCGCGGACCAACTCAAGGAAGCGCACACAACAGTGCGCGCACTGCAAGTCCCGGAGGGCGTACGGATGGCGCTGACCCGGAAGCTGCTGGTCATTACGGCCGCGGCCAAGCACGATCTCGCCGACGCGGCAAGGCGTCTGGAGGCGTTCAAGGTGGACCTCGAAGCGGGTCGACTCCCCGACGAGGAACGCTGAGGCTCCGAAGATCGCCGAGTCCGTTGCGGCACAAGGGTGATAAGCCCGTTTCGTGTTTGATTTGCGGTATATATCTGCCTAACGTGCGAAAAAGCTTGAACACTTTCGTTCTGGCGATGTCTCCGAAGGGGAAGACGTGAACAAGGCGCAGCTCGTAGAAGCGATTGCCGACAAGATGGGCGGCCGCCAGCAGGCCGCCGATGCTGTCGACCACGTACTGGACGCCATCGTCCGCGCGGTCGTCGCTGGTGAGCGGGTCTCCGTCACCGGCTTCGGTTCGTTCGAGAAGGTCGACCGCCCCGCCCGTTACGCCCGCAACCCCCAGACGGGCGAGCGGGTTCGGGTCAAGAAGACCTCCGTTCCGCGCTTCCGGGCCGGCCAGGGCTTCAAGGACCTGGTGAGCGGCTCGAAGAAGCTCCCGCGCGGCGGCGAGGTGGCCGTCAAGAAGGCCCCCAAGGGCAGCCTGAGCGGCGGCGCTTCCGCGACGGTCAAGAAGGCCGCGGCCAAGAAGACCACCGCCAAGAAGACCACGGCGAAGAAGACGACCGCCAAGAAGACCACGGCGGCGGCGAAGAAGACCACGGCGAAGAAGACGACGGCTAAGAAGACCACGGCCGCCGCCAAGAAGACCGCGGCGAAGAAGACCACCACCGCCAAGAAGGCGACGGCGAAGAAGGCCCCCGCGAAGAAGGCGACCGCCAAGAAGGCCCCGGCCAAGAAGTCGACCGCCCGCAAGACCACGGCGAAGAAGACCACCGCCCGCAAGAGGTAGAGGCGCAGAGGTACTCACGCGCCGGGCCGGACTCCCCAGGGAGCCCGGCCCGCGGCGCGTTCAGGGGCCTTTCGGGGCCTCTCAGAAGGTCTGGAGCGTCACCAGGGTGATGCGGGGCTTGTCCTTCGGGCCCTCCACCTCCACGCGCACCCGCTGACCGGGGCGCAGCAGCCGCAGCCCGCCGGCGTCGAAGGCCGCGGTGTCGAACGGCACGGGGGTGCCGTCGTCCAGGAGTACCTGTCCGCTGCGGGTCTCGGCGTCGTACGTGTATGCGGTGGCCTGCATGACGGTCAGCCTACGCCGACCCGGTCGCGGGTGAATCCGCTGCCGCTCGATCCCGGCCGCGCGAAGCGGGCTCCGCTACCGCCCCGCGTTGATCAACCGCGCCGCCGCCTCGGCCGTCCACCGTCCCACCCCCAGTGTCAGCGCCGCCCGCAGATCGTCGCCGGTGTCCACGTCCTGGCGTACCGAATCGACATCGGTGAGGGGGAGTTCCGCGGCCCCCGAGGCGCGGTGGCGGGCGCGGGAATCGGGGCCGAACTCCGGGTCCAATTCCCGGCCCGGCGCGGCCGTCAGCAGTGTGGTGCCGATCGCCGCCGCGTCCGGCAGAAAAGCGCGCGGGAATTGCGCGGCCGAGTCCAGTACCCGGGTCAATTCCGGCGGGCGCAGTGCGGGTAGATCCGCGTTGAGGGCGGCGAGGGCGCTTTCCGGACGGGAAGCGCGGACCACCGCCGCCGCGTGCGCCAGGGCCGCGTTCAGACCGGCGCCGGGGGTGTCCGGCACGATGCGGGCGCCGAGGGCGGCCAGCTCACGGCCGGCCAGGGGATCGTCCGTGACGACTGCCACATCCCGTACCACGGCGCTGGCCAGCGCCGCCGCCACGGTGTCCTGCGCGAAGGCCAGGGCGAGCGCCGGGCGCAGGGCGTCGGCCGCGGTGTCCGAGAGCCTGCTCTTGGCCCGCGCCAGAGGCTTCAGGGGTATGACCAGGGTCCACTGCACGAACGTTCGCACCTCTCTTGTCGCGGCCATTGTCACCCGGCTCTCACCCTTGGCCATCTGGCGGTCCGGTGCGTGGGGCGTACGGTGTTCTCGACAGACGGTCGGCCTGGGGTGACACTTGTGCGGCCCCCCAAGGCCCTAGAGGAAGGTGTCCGCGTGCCCCGCCGCAAAATCGGCTTCTGGTATCGCTTGGCAGCGGTGATCGCCAAACCACCGCTGGTGGTACTGATCAAGCGGGACTGGCGCGGAATGGAGCACATTCCGGCCCAGGGCGGATTTATCACCGTGGTGAACCACAATTCGCACGTCGATCCCTTCGCCTACGCGCACTTTCAGTACAACACCGGCCGAGTTCCGCGATTCCTCGCGAAGAGCGGTCTTTTCAAGAAGGGATTCGTCGGCGCCTTCATGCGCGGCACCGGCCAGATCCCCGTCTACCGCGAGACCACGGACGCGCTCAGCGCCTTCCGGGCCGCGATCGACGCCGTGAACCGGGGCGAATGCGTCGCCTTCTACCCCGAGGGCACCATCACCCGGGACCCGGACCAGTGGCCCATGACCGGCAAGACCGGTGCCGCGCGCGTGGCCCTGCAGACCAAGTGCCCGGTGATTCCGGTCGCCCAGTGGGGCGCCAACGAACTGCTGCCGCCGTACGCGAAGAAGCCCAGTCTCCTTCCCCGCAAGACCTCCCGCGTCCTCGCGGGCCCGCCGGTGGACCTGGAGCGCTTCTACGACAAGGAGATGACTCCGGAGCTCCTGAAGGAGGCCACCGAGGTCATCATGGCCGCCATCACCCGGCAGCTGGAGGAGCTGCGCGGCGAGAAGGCGCCCCTGACGCCCTACGACCCGCGCAAGGAGCGGATCGAGCAGCGACGCCGCAGCCAGGCGCAGAACGGACGGCAGGCACAGACCGGGCACGAGGAGAAGAGCACGTGAGCAAGCCCGTCAAGGCGGCCGTCTTCGGCACCGGCTCGTGGGGCACCGCCTTCGGCATGGTGCTCGCCGACGCGGGCTGCGAGGTCACCCTGTGGGGGCGGCGACCGGAACTGGCCGAAGCGGTCAACTCCACCCGCACCAACCCCGACTACCTGCCCGGCGTGGAGCTGCCGGAGAACCTGCGGGCCACCACCGACGCCGCCGAGGCGGCGCGCGGCGCCGACTTCACCGTCCTCGCGGTGCCCTCGCAGACGCTGCGCGGCAACCTCGCCGAGTGGACCCCGCTGCTCGCCCCGGGCACGGTCCTGGTCTCCCTGATGAAGGGCGTCGAGCTGGGCTCCGCGATGCGGATGAGCGAGGTCATCGAGGACGTCGCCAAGGTCGGCGCCGACCGGGTCGCCGTCGTCACCGGGCCCAACCTGGCCCGGGAGATCGCCGCGCGGATGCCGGCCGCCGCCGTGGTCGCCTGCACCGACGCCGCCGTCGCCCAGCGGCTCCAGACCGCCTGCCACACGCCGTACTTCAGGCCGTACACCGAGACCGACGTCATCGGCTGCGAGCTGGGCGGGGCGGTGAAGAACGTCATCGGGCTCGCCGTCGGCATCGCGGACGGCATGGGGCTCGGCGACAACGCCAAGGGCTCGCTCATCACCCGCGGCCTCGCCGAGACCGCGCGGCTCGGGGTGGCGCTCGGCGCCGACCCGATGACCTTCGCCGGACTCGCCGGGCTCGGCGACCTGGTGGCCACCTGCTCCTCGCCGCTGTCGCGCAACCACACCTTCGGCACCAACCTCGGCAAGGGCATGACCCTGCAGGAGACCATCGCGGTCACCAAGCAGACCGCCGAGGGCGTCAAGTCCTGTGAGTCGGTGCTGGATCTGGCCCGCAGGCACGGCGTCGACATGCCGATCACCGAGACGGTCGTCGCCATCGTGCACGAGGGCAAGCCCCCGGTGGTCGCCGTCAAGGAGCTGATGTCGCGCAGCGCGAAGCCGGAACGACGGTGAGCGACGCAGGTTCGCGGCGCTGTATCAGGCCTCTACCAACGGGTACTCTCAACGCGATATGAGCACCGAGAACAGCCCCCAGAGCCCTCCGCAGCCGCCTCGCAAGCCGCGTGTGGCCGTCGTGTTCGGCGGCCGCAGCTCCGAGCACGGGATCTCCGTGGTCACGGCCGGCGCCGTCCTCAAGGCCATCGACCGGACCAAGTACGACGTCCTGCCGATCGGTATCACGCAGGACGGCCGCTGGGCGCTCACCGCCGACGAACCGGAGCGCATGGCGATCGCCGACCGCCGTACGCCCAACGTGGCGGAACTCGCCGAGTCCAGCGAGGGCACGGTGGTGCTCCCCGTCGACCCGGGCACCCGCGAAGTCGTCTACAGTGAGCCGGGTTCGGTGCCCAAGGCGCTCGGCGACGTCGACGTCGTCTTCCCCGTCCTGCACGGCCCGTACGGCGAGGACGGCACCCTCCAGGGGCTGCTGGAGCTGTCCGGTGTGCCGTACGTGGGCGCGGGGGTGCTCGCCTCGGCCGTGGGCCAGGACAAGGAGTACATGAAGCGGGTGTTCACCTCCTTCGGGCTCAAGGTCGGCCCGTACGTGGTGATCCGGCCGCGCGAGTGGCGGCAGGACGAGTCGGCGGCCCGCAAGAAGATCGTCGACTTCGCCGGTGAGCACGGCTGGCCGCTGTTCGTGAAGCCCGCCCGCGCGGGGTCCTCGATCGGCATCACCAAGGTCGACGACCTCTCCGGCCTGGACGAGGCGATCGCCGAGGCGCAGCGCCACGACCCCAAGATCCTCGTCGAGGCCGCGCTGCGCGGCCGGGAGATCGAGTGCGGGGTGCTGGAGTTCGAGGACGGCCCGCGCGCGTCGGTGCCCGCCGAGATCCCGCCGCCCGAGGCGCACGCCTACTACGACTTCGAGGCCAAGTACATCGACTCCACCCCCGGCATCGTCCCGGCCCCGCTGAGCGAGGCGGAGACCGCCGAGGTGCAGAGGCTCGCCGTGGACGCCTTCGAGGCGGCCTCCTGCGAGGGCCTGGTGCGCGCGGACTTCTTCCTCACCGAGGACGGCGAGTTCGTGATCAACGAGATCAACACGATGCCCGGCTTCACGCCCATCTCCATGTACCCGCAGATGTGGCAGGCCAGCGGAGTCGCCTACGGCGAGCTGGTGGACCGCCTCATCCAGGCGGCCCTGCGCCGCTCGACGGGGCTGCGCTGAACGCACCGCACGCCGACTGCCAGGAGGCCATTCCCTTCGGGGATGGCCTCCTTTCGGTGCCGGGGCCGGCTTCACACCGCAGCGCAGTATGATCTCCGGGCTTCCCCAGCCCGCGGTCAGCGTCCTTCGCAGGCGGGAGCCTGTCCAGGTTCTGACACAGCTTGGTGGTCTCGGCCCCCGGGGAGGGAACCGCCGTCGATCCGCCGTCGTCTGCTGAAGGGCAGCCCGCGACGGCGATCGACAGGACGAGCGCGGGAGGACTGGTGAACCGGTGATGCGAAGAGATCACCGGTCAAGGGGTGGACGGGGGCTACAGATGGACGACCGGGCAGGTCAGGGTGCGTGTGATGCCGTCCACTTGCTGGACCTTGGCGACCACCATGCGACCCAGGTCGTCGACGGTGTCGGCCTGGGCGCGGACGATTACGTCATAGGGTCCCGTCACGTCCTCGGCCTGGATCACTCCAGGGATCTTGCTGATCGTCTCGGCGACGGTCGACGCTTTGCCGACCTCCGTCTGGATCAGGATGTACGCCTGTACCACGGAACCTCCAGGGCGGCCACGAGGATCATGTGGGGAAAAGGAACGCCACGGTATCGCGTTGTCGCTCGTCACGGGGAGACCCGTGGGGGCCGTGGTCCCGCGCCGGGGTGCAGGCACGCCATTGGTTGACGGCCACCTCGACCGTATCGAGGACAGTAGAGACACGCGACCGGGAACGGACAGGGACAGAAGGGGCACCAGGGCAATGAAGGGCACTGTCGGTGAGCTAGGGGAGTTCGGGCTCATCAGGGAGCTCACCTCCCGTCTCACCACCACCCCGGCGGTCCGGGTCGGCCCCGGCGACGACGCCGCGGTGGTCGCCGCGCCCGACCGCAGGGTCGTGGCGAGCACCGACATCCTCGTCGAGGGGCGGCACTTCCGCCGGGACTGGTCCACGGCGTACGACGTGGGCCGCAAGGCCGCCGCGCAGAACCTCGCCGACATCGCGGCCATGGGCGCCGTACCGACCGCCCTGCTGCTCGGGCTGGTCGTCCCCGCCGAGCTTCCGGTGACCTGGCCGAGCGAGCTGATGGACGGCCTGCGCGACGAGTGCCAGGTGGCCGGCGCGGCCGTGGTCGGCGGTGACGTCGTACGCGGTGACTCCATCACGGTGTCGATCACCGCGCTCGGCGATCTGCGCAACCAGGAGCCCGTCACCCGGGCCGGCGCCCAGCCCGGCGACCTCGTCGCGGTGACCGGCTGGCTGGGCTGGTCCGCGGCCGGGTACGCGGTGCTCTCCCGCGGCTTCCGCTCGCCGCGCGCCTTCGTGGAGGCACACCGGCGCCCGGAGCCGCCGTACCACGCGGGACCCGCGGCGGCCGGGCTCGGGGCGACGGCCATGTGCGACGTCAGCGACGGGCTGATCGCCGACCTCGGGCACATCGCGGAGGCCAGCAAGGTCCGTATCGACATCCGCTCCGGGGCGATCGACATCCCCTCGCAGATGAACGACATCGGGCAGGCCGTCGGTGTCGACCCCATGCAGTGGGTGCTGACCGGGGGAGAGGACCACGCGATCGTGGCGACCTTCCCGCCGGATGTGAAGCTGCCCGCCCGCTGGAAGGTCATCGGCGAGGTCCTCAACCCCTCCGCGCTGCCCCAGGTGACGGTCGACGGGGCGCCGTGGACCAGCAAGGGCGGCTGGGACCACTTCGGGGACATCGAGTCGTGACCGCGCCGCCGAGGGTACTCACGGTCGCGGGCTCCGACTCCGGGGGCGGGGCCGGGATCCAGGCCGACCTGAAGACGATGCTGGCGCTCGGCGTGCACGGCATGAGTGTGATCACCGCGGTCACCGCGCAGAACTCGCTCGGTGTGCAGGGCGCTTGGCCGCTGGCCGTGGAGGCGGTGCGGGCGCAGTACCGCAGTGTCGTCGACGACATCGGTGTGCGGGCGGTGAAGACCGGGATGCTGGCCTCCGCCGAACTGGTCGAGGCGGTGGCCGAGTTGATCGCCGGTACCGACGCCCCGGCGGTCGTCGACCCGGTCGGGGTGTCCAAGCACGGGGACTCGCTGCTGGCCGCGTCCGCGCTGGACTCGGTGCGCACCAAGTTGCTGCCGGTGGCCGAGGTCGCCACCCCGAACCTGGACGAAGTGGCCCAACTCACCGGCGTGCGCGTGGAGTCCGAGGACGATCTGCGCCGGGCCGCGGCCGCCGTACTGGAGTACGGGCCGCGCTGGGTCGTGATCAAGGGCGGCCATCTCGCGGGCGACGCCGTCGATCTGCTCACCGACGGCTCCGAGGAGCACTGGCTGCGGGCGCCGCGCCACGACAACCGGCACACCCACGGCACGGGCTGCACGCTCGCCTCCGCCATCGCCTCGGAACTGGCGAAGGGGCGGGGCGTGCCGGAGGCGGTGACGGCGGCCAAGGAGTACGTCACCGGGGCCATCGCGGCCGGGTTCGCGCTCGGCGGCGGAATCGGGCCGGTGGACCACGCGTGGGCGCTGAAGGCGCGCTGAGGGTTCCGGGTCAGGGCGTTTTTGGGCAGGCAAAAAGCCGGTCCACCGTGAGGTGGACCGGCTCAGTGCAGCGAACCAGCTGTGGCCGCGCGCTTAGCTGTGCGTCAGCGCGAGACCTTGCCGGCCTTGATGCACGAGGTGCAAGCGTTCACGCGCTTCGGCGTCCCGCCGACCACGGTACGGACGCGCTGGATGTTGGGGTTCCAGCGACGGGACGTACGGCGGTGCGAGTGCGAGATGTTGTTGCCGAAGCCCGGCCCCTTGCCGCAGACGTCGCAGTTGGCAGCCACGGGTCACTCCAAAGACTTCAGATGCACTTACGGTTGATCCCGGCAGGCCGGGATCGAGATCGCAGGATCAAAGATCTGAGTGGCGTTGCCAGGGGAATGGCCCGATCTGGATCGGGCAACCGGAGCAGCATACAACGACTGCGCCAGTAGAACGAAACTACCATGGCTGCTCAGGGCCCCGCTCCCGGCCCTCTTCCGGTGCCCCCGGTCCCTGGGTCTACGCTGCGTCCCACGTCCGGCAGCTCAAGGAGGCGCAGGTGGCCCAGGTGCCGCAGACATTCCTCGATGCTCTCGCGGTACGCACCTGGTGCGGCCTCGCGCTGGAGGCACTGGGGCGGGCGCGGGAGGAGATCGACGCGATCAACGTCTACCCCGTGGCCGACGGGGACACCGGCACCAACCTGTATCTGACGGTGGAGTCGGCGGCGGCCGCCGTCGACGCGGTGTTCCTCGGGCACGAGGCGGGCTCCCAGGGGACCGTGCCCTCCCTCGCCGACGCCGTACGCGCGATGGCCCACGGCGCGCTCATAGGGGCGCGCGGGAACTCCGGGACGATCCTGGCGCAGCTGCTGCGCGGCATGGCCCAGGTGCTGTCCGCCGACGGTGACCGGCCGCACGCCGAGGCCGGAGCGCTCCGGCTGGCGCTGCGGCGGGCCGCCGACTCCGCCCGCCAGGCCGTGGCCCACCCGGTCGAGGGCACGGTGCTGACGGTGGCCTCGGCCGCGGCGGACGCCGCCGACGGGGCGGAGGGGGACTGCGGGGCGGTCGCCCGGGCCGCCTATGAAGGCGCGCGCGTCGCACTCGCCGCGACCCCGCACCAGCTCGCGGTGCTGGAGCGCGCCGGGGTGGTGGACGCCGGGGGACGGGGGCTGGTGACGGTGCTGGCCGCGCTGGTGGAGACGTTCACGGGGGAGAAGCCGGTGGTCACGGCGGCCCACGCGCGCGTGCCGGTCGAGGCGCCCGGGGAGTGCGCGCCGGTCAGCGAGGGCGGGCCCGCCTTCGAGGTGATCTACCTCCTGGAGGCCTCGGACGAGGCCGTGGCCCGTCTGCGCGAGCGCCTGGACGAACTCGGGGACTCGCTGGTCGTGGTCGGCGGGGACGGCCTGTGGAACGTCCATGTGCACGTCGACGACGCGGGTGCCGCCGTGGAGGCGGGCGTCGAGGCGGGACGGCCGTACCGGATCCGCATCACCCACTTCGGCGCCGGGGACGTGCACACCACCGGGGCGGAACGGCCGCCCCGGGAGCGGGTGCAGCGCGCGGTCGTGGCCGTCGTCCCGGGGCCGGGCCTGGCCGGGCTCTACACCGAGGCCGGTGCCACCACCGTGCTCGCGCGGCCCGGGGAGCCGCCCGCGAGCGGGGAGCTGGTTCAGGCCGTGCGGCGCGCCCACGCGCGGGAGGTCGTGCTGCTGCCCAACGACGCGGACCTGCGCCACACCGCCGCCGCGGCCGCCGAGCAGGCCCGCGCGGAGGGCATCCGCGTGGCCTTGATCCCGACCCGCTCCGCCGTCCAGGGCATCGCCGCGCTCGCCGTGCACGAACCGGACCGCCGCTTCGACGAGGACGTGGTCTCCATGACCTCGGCGGCCGGCGCCACCCGCTACGCCGAGGTCGCCGTCGCCGAACGCCAGTCCTGGACCATGGCCGGTATCTGCCAGGCCGGCGACGTCCTCGGCCTCATCGACGGCGACGTGGCCGTCATCGGCACGGACGTCACGACGGCGGCGGAAGCCGTCCTCGACCGCATGCTCGCCGCAGGCGGCGAACTCGTCACCCTCGTCCTCGGCGACGACGCCCCCGAAGGCATCGCCGACCGCCTCCAGGCCCGGGTGAGGGAGTCGTACCTGGCGGTGGACACGGTGGTGTACCGGGGCGGCCGCCAGGGGGCGTTGCTGCTCATCGGGGTGGAGTAGGGGCGCGGTCCCCGCACGCGCGGGGCGCGTCTGTGCCTCCGGCGGTGGCAGGAGGCAGGGTGCCGCTCCTTGTACGCCCCCCGCCCGAAGCCGGTCCTGCCGGGGCTCGGACCCCGGGGGGTGTCCTGCGCCGCACGCGTGTGGATCGGGGGCTCCTTCGCCAGGTGCGGCGCCTGTTGGCGTCGCGCGCGTGGGTGCCGCGTTTTCGGCCGGGTCGAGGGGTTCGCTGCCGGGTGGTGCGGGTCGGCGTGTGGGGTATGCCCTCGTTTGTCTCCCGGGGGCCGCGCGCTGTGCGTGGGTGTGTCGTGCGGTCCGGGGGCTTCGTGGTGGGGTGTGGCGCTCGTTGGCGTCGCATGCGTGGGTGCCGCCGACGCCGACGCCGACGCCGGGGCCGAGGGGCCGGCCCCCGCTCAGGTCTCCTCGTCCTCCCGCACCACGTCCAGGAGCTGTTCCGCCTCCGCCCGGCGGTCCTGGGCCGCGCCCTCGGTGTCGGGGAGGTCCGCGTAGGCCGCCAGGACCGCGCGGGCGCGGGCCGCCGCCTCTGTGGGGCGGCCCAGGTCGGCGGCGAGCCAGCCCGCCGCCAGTTCCGCGGAGGTGCGGGCGTCGCGGCCCTCCTCGCCGAGTTCGGCGAAGACGGTGACCGCCTCCGACATACGGGCCAGGGCCGCGTCCAGGGCGGAGCGGATCGATTCGTCGCCGTCGTCCTCGGCGGCGGAGCGGGCGAGGAGGTCACCGAACTGGCGGTGGGTGTGGCCCAGCTCGGCGGTGAGCCGGGCGCGCGCCTCCTCGTCGGGCGCCGCCTCCAGGGCCGCCGTGCACTCCCGTACCGCCGTCGACATCAGCTCCCGCGCCGGGTCCGCGCCGTCCTCGGCGCGCAGCGCGAGCCACGCGCGGGCGCGCAGGGAACGTACGAGCCCGTGGACGTTGCCCAGCCGGCGCCACAGATCGCCCGCCCGCGCGTAGGCCTTGTCCGCCTCGTCGTGCAGGCCCGCCTGTCCGAGCGACTCCGCGGCGAGGTGCGCGAGCGTGGCGTGGTCGTGCTGCTCGGGCCAGTGCCGGGCGATCTCCGCCGCCTGCAGCCGCCGCTCCGCCGCCTCCCGGTGTTCGCCCAGCTCGCTGAGGCAGTCCCCGAGCCACCACTGGGTCTGGACGACCGCCCCGTCCCCGTGCGTCTCCGCGCTCAGGTCGGGCAGCGCCGACTCCAGCACCTCCGCGGCCTCCGCCCAGCGCCCCTGCCGCAGCAGGAACCCGCCGAGCTGGTGCCGAGCCCAGGCGCCCAGCGTCGGCCCCTCGCCCGCCTCGTCGGCCCAGTGCGCCGCCTCCAGGGCGTGCTCGGCGGCCTCGTCGGACAGGCCCCGGCCGCCCAGCACCTCGGCGAGCTGGAGGTGCAGCTGTGCCCGGCCCGGCGCCTCCAGGTACGGCCCGCCGTGCTCCAGGGCCGCCCGCAGCGCCCGCTCCGCCTCCGCCGTGTCACCCAGATGGTGGGCGAGCCCCGCCAGCCGTGCCTCGTACTCCACCGCGAACCACGGCAGCCCGGCTTCGACGAACGCCGCCGACGCCCGCGCGAACAGCCGCGCCGCGCCCGCCACGTCCCCCGACAGCGCCGCCAGCTCGGCGAGCATCGCCTGCGCCTCCGCGGACCGCGCGGCGAGCCGTACGTCGTCCCCGGTCCGCCCGTCCACCAGCGCCAGCACCTCGCGGGCCGCCGCCTCCGCCGCCGACACGACCCCCGGGTCCACCGGCTCGTCCGCCTCGTGGACGTGCCGCATCAGCACCCGGGCCCGCCCCGTCAGCACCGCCGCCGTCTGCCGCAGCCCCGTGCCGTCCTCGGCGTACAGCGCGAGCACCTCGTCGTAGGGGCCGTTGACCCCGGCGAGCGCCTCCTCCAGGTGCCCGGTGAGCGCCCGTACGTACGCCGCACGCGTGCGTGCCGCCAGCGCCTCGCCCGGGTCGCCCGCCTCGGCGTACAGCTCCGCCGCCCGCTCGAACAGCTCCACGCCCTCGGGGCCCAGCTCCATCGCCCGGTGGTCGGCGATCTCCGCACGGTCCCGGGCGTCCAGCTCCATGCCCTCGGCCGCCCGCGCCACCGCCGCCCACGCCGCGACGGCGTCCGGCTGCAACGTGTCCGACAGCCGCCGGGCCTCGGCCAGCAAGGTCCGCAAGTCCGCCTCCACGGGCTCATCCTGCGCCGGAACCTCCGGCACCGGAACCGCCACGGGGGCCACGGCGGCCCGTGCCGACCGCACCCCGAGCGGCAACCGCTCCACCAGCGGCTCCTGCGCCATACGCGCGCGTGCCGACTCACTGACGTACGCGGTGCCGTTGCGCGCGTCGAACCGCGCGGCCAGCTCCAGCACCTCCGCACGCGCGTGTGCCGCCAGTTCGCGCGCCGTCCAGGTCCGCCCCGCGGGACCCGGCACCCGCTGCTCCCCGAACCCGAGCAGCGTCAGCCGCTCCATGAGCAGTGTCACCACCGACAGGAAGTCCAGCCGGCTGCGCGGATGCCCGCTGTCGGTGAAGTACGCGGGACGCTCCGCCAACAACTCAAGTCCACGCGCCTCGTTTCCGGTCAGGGCACAGAACTCGACATGATCCGCGTACGCCCCGCGCATGCTCTCCATCGGCCGCACCAGCCGGAACCCGCGCAAGTGGTGGGCGCGCGCCTCGTCCACCCGGCCCAGCCGCAGCAGCGGCAGCAGCGAGGAGGCGAGCACGGTGTGCGGCTCGTGCGCGCAGGCGAACTCGCCCTCCAGGACCGGCTCCCACAGTTCGAGCGCCGCCTCGTCCCGGCCCCGCTCCGCCTGCCACCAGCCCTGCCTGCGCAGCTCGCAGGCGTGGCAGTCGGCCATGGAGTCCCGGTCGGCGGCCAGCCACGCCGCGTACGCCCGCTCCGCCCGCTCCAGGTCCCCGATGTGCGCGGCCACGCTGAACTCACTGGAACGCACGGCGCGTTCGGAGTGACCGGCCAGCCGGTAGCGGTGCTCCATCTCGCCGAGCCACTTCTCTATGGACGCCAGCGGGATGTGCGGCTGGTCGAGCATGCCGGACGTCATCCACTTGAACACCCAGTGCAGGGAATGCGTCTCCTGCGCGTCGAAGTCCTCGGGCCGCTCGTCCCACATGCGCAGCAGCCGCGCGAACGGGACGAACATCTTGTCCTTCTCGGAGCTGTAGTTGTAGACCGACAGCTGATGCCCGAGCGCCTCGATCACGGCCAGCGGGATCCCCAGCTTCTCGGCCTCGGCGAGCAGTTGCTCCGCCCGCGCGTTGCGCGCCGGTCCCTCCGGCTGCTCGGCGTTCTCCGCCAGGGCCCGGCGCAGCGCGTCGAAGTCCGTGATCCCGCTCATCAGCGACCCTCCTCGCCGTTCGTGGCCCACTCCAGCAGACCCATGAAGGCCCGGTTCAGCAGCGCCGAGTCTGCGGGCCTGAGCGGCCGCTGCGCCATCAGCAGGGCCTGTCCGTACAGGGACTCCGTGGCGGTGCCGATCAGTTCCGGGTCGCCCAGCGAACTGATCCGCCGGATCAGCGGGTTGAGGTGGTTGAGCACCAGACGCGCGCGGGGCGCGCTGCCGCGCAGCGAGCCGAGAATGCCCGCCCACAGGTCGTCGGCCTGCTCCTCGGCCTCCGCGCGGGCCTGCTCGTGCCGGGCCGCCCGGTCGTCCAGGTGCAGCGCGGGCACGGACAGCGGGTGGAAGGCGCGCAGGACGACATCGCAGCCCAGCGGGTCCAGCTTCGCCCGTGCCGCCGCCAGGAACCCGGCCAGCGCCAGCTCCTCGGCCGGATCGACCGCGTCCAGGTGCGCGGTCACGGTGTCCGCGTCCAGCTCGGCGACCACGGTTCCGGGCCGCACCGAGGGCAGCGCCTCGATCAGTTCGCTGTCGTAGGTGTAACCGCCGTTGATCACCCCGACGCCCTGCGCGGACGCGATCGGCGCCACCTGCCGGTACTCCTCCACGGTCCGCGTGAAGTGCACCACCGGGTGCCGCTGCGCGAACTCCTCCAGCGACAGCCGCCCGTCGCTGGTCTCGAACGGCAGCCACGGCAGCATCGTGCGCAGCATCTCCCGATCGTGCCGCGCCAGCGACTTCACGCCCAGGTGGTGCACCGACAGGAACGCCGCCAGCCGTTCCGGATCACCGGCCGCGAGCCCGGTCAGCCAGGAGCGAATCCTTTCCCCGAGCGCCTCCCGTACGGCCGCCAGCGTCTCGTCCTCGTACAGCGATTCGCGCGAGGCGGTGGGCCGCAGGCTGTCCGTGTCCAGTACGCAGCGCACGAAGAACGCCCAGTCCGGCAGCAGCTGTTCGGCCCGCTCGGTCAGCAGCATGCCCTTCAGGTGCACCCGGTGCCCGGCGCGCTGGGCCGGACTGACCGCCGACGGCAGCACGTACGCCACGCCGCGGATCCCCGCCAGCGGAACGTTCAGCTCGATCGAGTCCAGCGGGGTGAACCCGAACAGCTCGTGACAGTGCCGGGCCAGCGCCACCCGCCGCCCGGCGGGGGAGGAGTGGGCGCGGTCCCAGGGCGCCGGCAGATCGGTGACCGCCTCCTCGCCCACGCGTACGTCGTACGGCAGCAGCGAACCGAAGTGCCGCGCCAGCGCCAGCACCCGCTCCGGCTCCAGCCACTCCCCGGCACCGGCCCGCGCCACCAGATGCACGGTCGTGCCGGGCTCCGGACGCTCGGCGTCCGGCAGCGTCCGCACGGTGTACGAGCCGTCGTCCGTCGCCGTCCACTCCACTGGCGGCGCCTCGGGCGTACGCGCGCTGCGGCTGACCACCCGGATCCGCTCGGCGACCACGAAACAGGCCAACAGGCCGATCCCGAACTGGCCGAGAAACTCCGAGCGCGCCGCCTGAATGCCCTCCGCCCGCTTGGAACTGCGCCCGATGGTCGCCAGCAGACTGTGCACATCGGACTCGGTCAGCCCGATGCCCGAGTCCTCCACCCGCAGCCCGCCGTCCCGCGCATACAGCCGTACCCGCGCCGGGGCGTCGGGCTGTTCGGCCCGCCGGGCGGTGATGGCGTCCACCGCGTTCTGCAGCAGCTCGCGCAGGTAGACCTTCGGACTGGAGTAGAGGTGGTGGGAGAGCAGGTCCACCAGGCCGCGCAGGTCGACCTGGAACGTATGAGGGGACTGGGGTGCCTGGGATGCCTGTGAGGTCTGGGAGTCCATCGTCGCTGCGCCGGTGGGGGTGTGTGGCGGCGCGGGGTCGGGCGGTCCGGTGAGGCGGTGACCGCGAAGGATGGCCGTAGGACGCGTCATCCTAGAGCCCAACCTGGCGTCTGACCAGGGCTTTCCTAGGACTTTACGGTGCTGCGGGGCAGGCACTCGGTGCCGTTGTCAGTGGTGTGGTGTGCAATGGATCTCGTGCCCGCACCGCAAGAACCGCTCCAGCAGCCACTGAAGTCGCAGCTCGGCCCCGCCACCGCGAAGGTCATGGCCGAGCACCTCGGGCTGCACACCGTCGGCGACCTCCTGCACCACTACCCGCGCAGATACGAGGAGCGCGGCCAGCTCACCCACCTCGCCGACCTCCCCATGGACGAGCACGTCACGGTGGTCGCCCAGGTCGCCGACGCCCGGCTGCACACCTTCGCCTCCGCCAAGGCCCCGCGCGGCAAGGGCCAGCGGCTGGAGGTCACCATCACCGACGGCAGCGGCCGGCTCCAACTGGTCTTCTTCGGCCACGGCGTTCACAAGCCCCACAAGGAACTCCTGCCGGGCACACGCGCGATGTTCGCGGGCAAGGTCTCCGTCTTCAACCGCCGCCTCCAGCTCGCCCACCCCGCCTACGAACTCCTGCGCGGCGACGGCGAGGAGACCGTGGAGACCTGGGCGGGCGCGCTGATTCCCCTCTACCCCGCCACCGCGAAACTGGAGTCCTGGAAGATCGGCAAGGCACTCCAGACGGTCCTCCCCGCCGCCAAGGACGCGGTCGACCCCCTCCCGGAGAGCCTGCGCGCCGGCCGCGGCCTGCTCCCGCTGTCCGAGGCGCTGGAGAAGATCCACCGCCCGCACACCAAGGCCGACATCGCCGACGCCCGCGCCCGCCTGAAGTGGGACGAGGCGTTCGTCCTCCAGGTCGCCCTCGCCCGCCGCCGCCACGCCGACGGCCAACTCCCCGCGGTGGCCCGCAAACCCAAGCCGGACGGCCTCCTCGCCGCCTTCGACGCCCGCCTGCCCTTCACCCTCACCGACGGCCAGCGCCGCGTCTCCGAGGAGATCTTCGGCGACCTGGCCACCGAGCACCCCATGCACCGGCTGCTGCAAGGCGAGGTCGGCTCGGGCAAGACCATGGTCGCCCTGCGCGCCATGCTCGCCGTCGTCGACGCGGGCGGCCAGGCCGCCATGCTCGCGCCCACCGAGGTGCTGGCCCAGCAGCACCACCGCTCGATCGTGGAGATGATGGGCGAACTGGCCGAGGGCGGCATGCTGGGCGGCGCCGAGCACGCCACCAAGGTCGTCCTGCTGACCGGCTCCATGGGGGCCGCCGCCCGCCGCCAGGCACTGCTCGACCTCGTCACCGGCGAGGCCGGCCTCGTCATCGGCACGCACGCGCTCATCGAGGACAAGGTCCAGTTCCACGACCTCGGCCTGGTCGTCGTCGACGAACAGCACCGCTTCGGCGTGGAGCAGCGCGACGCCCTGCGCGGCAAGGGCAAACAGCCCCCGCACCTGCTGGTCATGACGGCCACCCCCATCCCGCGCACGGTCGCGATGACCGTCTTCGGCGACCTGGAGACCTCCGTACTCGACCAGCTCCCGGCCGGCCGTTCCCCGATCGCCAGCCATGTCGTCCCGGCCGCCGACAAGCCCCACTTCCTCGCCCGCGCGTGGGAGCGCGTGCGCGAGGAGGTGGAGAACGGCCACCAGGCGTACGTCGTCTGCCCGCGCATCGGTGACGAGGAACCGGACCCGAAGAAGAAGTCCGCCGAGGACGAGGCGGAGAAGCGCCCGCCGCTGGCCGTCCTCGACGTCGCCGACCAGCTCACCAAGGGCCCGCTCAGCGGCCTGCGCGTGGAGGTGCTGCACGGCCGTATGCACCCCGACGACAAGGACGCCGTCATGCGCCGGTTCGCCGCCGGGGAGACCGATGTCCTGGTCGCCACCACCGTCATCGAGGTCGGCGTCAACGTCCCCAACGCCACCGTGATGGTGATCATGGACGCCGACCGCTTCGGCGTCTCCCAGCTGCACCAGCTGCGCGGCCGGGTCGGCCGCGGCTCCGCGCCCGGACTGTGCCTGCTGGTCACCGAGATGCCCGAGGCGAGCGCCGCCCGCCAGCGCCTGAACGCCGTCGCCGCCACCCTCGACGGCTTCGAACTCTCCCGTATCGACCTCGAACAGCGCCGCGAGGGCGACGTCCTCGGCCAGGCCCAGTCCGGCGCCCGCACCAGCCTGCGGATGCTGGCGGTCATCGAGGACGAGGAGATCATCGCCGAGGCCCGCGAGGAGGCCACGGCCGTGGTCGCGGCCGACCCGGAGCTGACCGGGCTCCCGGGCCTGCGCACGGCCCTGGACGCGCTCCTGGACGAGGAGAGGGAGCAGTACCTGGAGAAGGGGTGAAGGCGCCCCCCGAGGGGCGCGGAGAGCCGCCCGACCGGCCACACTGATACCAACCAGCCGCCCACCACCAAGGACCCAAGATGACCCGCGTGATCGCCGGCACCGCCGGCGGCCGTCGCCTCGCAGTGCCACCGGGCAACGGCACCCGCCCGACCTCCGACCGCGCACGCGAGGGTCTGATGTCCACCTGGCAGTCCCTGCTCGGCGGCCCCCTCGACGGCGAACGGGTCCTCGACCTGTACGCGGGATCGGGCGCCGTCGGCCTGGAGGCCCTCTCCCGGGGCGCGAGCCACGCCCTCCTGGTCGAGGCGGACGCCCGCGCGGCCCGCGTCGTGCGGGAGAACGTCAGGAGCCTCGGCCTCCCCGGCGCCGAGGTGCGCGCGGGCAAGGCCGAGCAGATCATCAAGGCGCCCGCGCCGGAGCCGTACGACATCGTCTTCCTCGACCCGCCGTACGCCGTCACGGACGACGATCTTCGGGAGATTCTCCTCACACTCCGCACGCAGGGGTGGCTCGCCAAGCAAGCGCTCGTCACCGTGGAGCGCAGCACCAGAGGCGGGGAATTCCACTGGCCGGACGGCTTCGAGGCCATCCGGGCCCGTCGCTACGGCGAGGGAACGTTTTGGTACGGTCGCGCCGCCTCTACGTGCGAAGACGCACGATGACCGGACCGGAGAGCGAGGGAACTCAAGTGCGCCGCTGCGTTTGTCCCGGGTCGTTCGACCCGATCACCAACGGACACCTCGACATCATCTCCCGCGCCTCCAGGCTGTACGACGAGGTCTATGTCGCGGTGATGATCAACAAGGCCAAGAAGGGCCTGTTCGAGGTCGAGGAGCGCCTCGACCTGATCCGCGCGGTCACCGCCGAGTACGCCAACGTGCGCGTGGAGGCCTTCCACGGACTCCTCGTCGACTTCTGCAAGCAGCGCGACATCCCCGCCATCGTCAAGGGCCTGCGCGCGGTCAGCGACTTCGACTACGAGCTGCAGATGGCCCAGATGAACAACGGCCTCTCGGGCGTCGAGACCCTCTTCGTGCCGACCAACCCGACCTACAGCTTCCTGTCCTCCTCGCTCGTCAAGGAGGTCGCGACCTGGGGCGGCGACGTCTCCCACCTCGTCCCGCCGATCGTGCTGGACGCCCTCAACGAGCGGCTGCGCAAGGACTGACGGGGCTACAGCGGGGGCCGAGGGGGCTACAGTCGTCCCGTCCGTCCCCGGAACAGCTGTAGAGAGTGGCGAGCACACGATGGACGTGCAGAAGAAGCTCGACGAGATCGTCGCGGCGGTCTCCAGTGCCCGGTCGATGCCGATGTCGGCCTCGTGCGTGGTCAACCGCGCCGAGCTGCTCTCGATGCTCGAAGAGGTCCGCCAGGCCCTGCCCGGCTCCCTCGCGCAGGCGCAGGAGCTGATCGGCGACCGTGAGCAGATGGTCGAGCAGGCCCGCCAGGAGGCCGAGCGGATCATCCAGGGCGCGCACGCCGAGCGCGGCTCGCTGATCTCCGACACCGAGGTCGCCCGCCGCTCCCAGGCCGAGGCCGACCGGATCCTCGCCGAGGCCCGCAAGGAGGCCGAGGAGATCCGCGCGGAGGCCGACGACTACGTCGACTCCAAACTCGCCAACTTCGAGGTCGTCCTCACCAAGACCCTCGGCTCCGTCGGCCGCGGCCGCGAGAAGCTGCTGGGCACCGGCCCCGGCCTCGACGAGCAGGGCTACGAGGACGAGGACGCCCCCGAGCGCAGCCACGACCCGGAGACCCTGCGCCGCAGTGCGGACGAATACGTCGATGTCAAACTCGGCGCCTTCGAGGCGGTGCTCGCCAAGACCCTGGAGGCGGTCGGCCGCGGCCGGCAGAAGCTGCACGGCCGGATCGCCACCGACGACCTCGGCGCCCTCGCCGACGACGGCACCACCGTCCAGCACTCCAGCGACGCCGACTACCTCGCCGACCTGGCCGCCCTCGCCGAACAGGACGCCGCCGCCCAGCCGGTCCAGCCGCAGCAGCCCGAGCAGCCCGCGTACGCCCCGCAACAGCCCTCGTACGACACCTACGGCGGCTACCAGCAGCCGGCCTACGCCCAGCAGGACCCCTACGGCTACCAGCAGGCCGACCCCTACGCCTACCAGGGCTACGACGCCCAGCAGCCGGCGTACGAGCCGCAGCAGCAGGCCCCGCAGCAGCAGCCCGGGTACGCCCTGGACGAGACCAGCCTCTTCGACACCAGCATGATCAGCGCGGAGCAGCTGCGCGCCTACGAACAGGGGCGCGGTCAGTAGCCCGCTCCGGCGGTCGCGGTCCGTAGGGGATCCACCGGATTGGGCTGTGAGCGAATGGTCCAGTATCCTGGCTCTTCGGTCGCGCGTACGTCCGCGATCAGCGCTGCCCGGGGACACCGGGGGCAGCGTCCCCTGAGCTGAGAAGATCGAAAGCAGGAATGGCCCTGAACGCCCGCCTCGACCACCGCAACCCCCTCGTGTTCGACACGCACGAGCTGGGTCGGCGTCCTGGCGCGCTCCAGCGCCTGAACCGCACGATCGACGCGCCCAAGGACCTCGGTCTGAAGGACGTCATCGGGGTGCCGGAAGGCGCTCCGGTGGAGCTCGAACTCCGCCTTGAGTCGGTCATGGAAGGGGTGCTTGTCACAGGCACCGCCCGTGCACAGGCCGAGGGGGAGTGCGTAAGGTGTCTGGAGCCGCTTCAGCTGGATCTCGAAGCGGACTTCCAGGAGATGTTCTCGTACCCCGAAGCCGACGAGCGGGGCCGCGCCAAGTCGCGGTCCGACGAAGACGCCGCCGACGACGAGGACGACGAGGACAGGCTCTTTGTCGAGGACGGCCTGTTCGACCTCGAATCCGTGCTGCGGGACGCGGTGGTGCTCGCACTGCCGATGCAGCCGGTGTGCCAGGAAGACTGCCCGGGGTTGTGCGCCGAGTGCGGCGTGCGCCTCGCGGACGACCCGGACCACCACCATGACGCCGTCGACATCCGTTGGGCGGCACTGCAGGGACTCGCCGGTTCACTCGAAGACGGCGAGAAGGACGAGATGAGCGGCGCCGAACCGGGCGTCGACGAGAAGCAGGAGAAGTAGCCGTGGCTGTTCCGAAGCGGAAGATGTCGCGCAGCAACACGCGCCACCGCCGGTCGCAGTGGAAGGCTGCGGTCCCCACCCTGGTTGCGTGCGAGCGCTGCCACGAGCCCAAGCAGCAGCACATCGCGTGCCCGTCTTGCGGCACCTACAACAAGCGCCAGGTCCTCGAGGTCTGAGCGGCTGGTGAGAGGCACTGTGTCCACGCCGAAGAAGAACTCTGCGGAGAACACGGCCTCGTCCCACACGCTGTTGGAAGGGCGGCTCGGCTACAAGGTCGAGTCCGCCCTTCTGGTGCGTGCGCTGACGCACCGCTCGTACGCGTACGAGAACGGCGGTCTGCCGACCAATGAGCGTCTGGAGTTCCTCGGGGACTCCGTGCTCGGCCTCGTGGTCACGGACACGCTGTACCGCACCCACCCGGACCTGCCCGAGGGCCAACTGGCCAAGCTGCGGGCCGCGGTGGTCAACTCTCGTGCGCTTGCGGAGGTCGGCCGCGGGCTGGACCTGGGTTCCTTCATCCGGCTCGGCCGCGGTGAAGAGGGCACGGGCGGCCGGGACAAGGCGTCCATCCTCGCCGACACCCTGGAAGCGGTGATCGGCGCGGTCTATCTCGACCAGGGCCTGGACTCGGCGGCGGAGCTGGTGCACCGCCTGTTCGATCCCCTGATCGAAAAGTCCTCGAATCTCGGAGCCGGCCTGGACTGGAAGACCAGTCTCCAGGAGCTCACCGCGACCGAAGGACTCGGCGTTCCCGAGTACCTGGTCACGGAGACCGGCCCCGACCATGAGAAGACCTTCACTGCTGCCGCCCGCGTCGGAGGCGTCTCGTACGGCACCGGCACCGGCCGCAGCAAGAAGGAGGCGGAGCAGCAGGCCGCCGAGTCCGCCTGGCGGTCCATCCGGGCCGCAGCGGACGAGCGCGCCAAGCAGGCGGCCGAAGCGGCGGAGAACGCCGCCGCGGACGCCGACGAGGCATCCGCCTCCGCCTGAGCGAAACAGGCCACGCCGAGCGCCCGCTCCCGCCACGGGACGGGCGCTCGGTCCTTGAACCGGTGTGTACGGGGGATGCGATGCCCGAGTTGCCCGAGGTCGAGGTCGTCCGGCGCGGACTGGAGCGCTGGGTCGCCCATCGCACGGTCGCCGACGCCGAGGTGCTGCACCCGCGCGCCGTGCGCCGCCACCTCGCCGGACCCGACGACTTCACGCACCGCCTCAAGGGTCACCGGTTCGGCGTGCCGAGCCGCCGCGGCAAGTACCTGTGGCTGCCGCTGGAGGACACGCACCAATCGGTCCTGGCCCACCTCGGCATGAGCGGCCAACTGCTGGTGCAGCCGCACGAGGCACCGGCCGAGAAGCACCTGCGCATCCGGGTCCGCTTCGCCGACGCCCTCGGCACCGAACTCCGCTTCGTCGACCAACGCACCTTCGGCGGACTGTCGTTGCACGACAACACCCCCGACGGACTGCCCGACGTCATCGCGCACATCGCCCGCGACCCGCTGGACCCGCTCTTCGACGACGAGGCCTTCCACCAGGCTCTGCGTCGCAAGCGGACCACGGTCAAACGGGCCCTGCTGGACCAGTCGTTGATCAGCGGCGTCGGCAACATCTACGCGGATGAGGCCCTTTGGCGCTCCCGCCTGCACTACGAGCGCCCGACGGCGACTTTCACCCGCCCACGCACCCTCGAACTCCTCGGCCATGTACGGGACGTGATGAACGCGGCCCTCGCGGTCGGCGGCACCAGCTTCGACAGCCTGTACGTCAACGTCAACGGCGAGTCGGGCTACTTCGACCGGTCCCTGGACGCGTACGGCCGTGAAGGGCTGCCCTGCAAGAGGTGCGGCACGCCGATGCGGCGGCGGCCGTGGATGAACCGGTCGAGCTACTTCTGCCCGAAGTGTCAGAGGCCGCCGCGGGCCGCGTCGTAGCGCTCGCGGGCTTCCAGCACATCGTCCATACGGCCCTCCACGAAGTGGATGAGGCCGAGCAGCCGGCCGGCCACCTCACGGCCCAGCGGCGTCAGTTCGTAGTCCACCCGCGGCGGATTGGTCGGCTGCGCCTCGCGCAGCACCAGCCCGTCGCGTTCCAGCGCGTGCAGCGTCTGGGACAGCATCTTCTCGCTCACGCCGTCGACGCGTCGGCGCAGCTCGTTGAAGCGCAGCGATCCGTCGTGCAGCGCGCCGAGGGTGAGCGCGCCCCAGCGTCCGGTGACGTGCTCCAGCGTGCCGCGCGAGGGGCAGGCCTTCGCGAACACGTTGTACGGCAGGTCCTGCTCCGCCGTGCGCTCCTGTGCGGTGTCCATATCACAAGCGTACTCGACCACAGCGCTAACCCGCAGATTGCACTAACTCATGGTTAGTGCTTTCATTTCCACACCGTAATTGACGTCGCTTGACCTGCCGACTCCAGGAGTACGCCCCGTGACCACCCCCGTCGTCTCCATCGCCTACCACTCCGGCTACGGCCACACCGCCGTGCTCGCCGAGGCCGTCCGCACCGGTGCTGCCCAGGCCGGTGCCGAGGTACATCTGATCAACGTCGCCGAGATCACCGATGAGGAGTGGGCCGTGCTCGACGGCTCCGACGCCATCGTCTTCGGCTCGCCCACCTACATGGGCACCGCCTCCGGCCCCTTCCACGTCTTCGCCGAGGCCAGCTCCAAGCGCTGGTTCGGCCAGGACTGGAAGGACAAGCTGGCGGCCGGCTTCACCAACTCCGGCTCCAAGAGCGGCGACAAGCTGCACACGCTGCAGTTCTTCCAGATCCTCGCCGCGCAGCACGGCATGCACTGGATCAACCTCGGCCTGCACCCCGGCTGGAACAACAGCGAGGGCTCCGAGCACGACCTCAACCGCCTCGGCGTCTTCGCCGGCGCCGCCGCCCAGACCAACGTCGACCAGGGCCCGGAAGCCGTCCACAAGGCGGACATCGCCACGGCGGAACACCTCGGCCGCCGCGTCGCGGAGGCGGCCCGCACCTTCGTGACGGGCCGCACGGCCGCGGCCGCCTAAGGCGTCCGCCGGGCACACGCACAAGGGCTCCCCGTCCGACAGCCGGACGGGGAGCCCTTGTGGATGCGTGCGTGCTACTAGTACCCGAAGTTCTGCGTCCACCAAGGCCCGCCCGGGGCCATGTGGACGCCCACGCCCAGGGTCTTGAAGTCGCAGTTCAGGATGTTGGCCTTGTGGCCGGGGCTGTTCATCCAGGCTTCCATGACCGCAGCGGCGTCGGCCTGGCCGCGGGCTATGTTCTCGCCGCCCAGGGTGGTGATGCCGGCCTCGGCCGCGCGGTCCCAGGGGCTCTCGCCGTCGGGGTTGGTGTGGTCGAAGAAGCCGCGGGCCGCCATGTCCTCGCTGAAGGCGGAGGCCAGGTCGGACAGGGCGCTGTTGGCGGCCACGGGGCTGCAGCCGACCTTCGCGCGCTCCTCGTTGACCAGCTTGAGCACCTCGGCCGCGGCGGCGGCCTCCTCCGAGAGGGTCACCGGTGCGCTGGGCTTCTTCTCCGGTGCCTTGGTCTCGGGCTTGGAGGGGGTCGTCTTCGGCTTCTTGCTCGGCGTGGTCTTCGGCTTCTTCTTCTCCGGGGCCTTCGTCGGCGCGGCCTCGGAGGTCGACGGCGACGGGGACGCCGCCGGCGAGGCCTCCCGCTCCTGGTCCCGGCTGGCCGGGGTGCTGTCGTCGCGGTTCTCCGCGCTGCCGGAGGTGCCGCCCTGCTCGCTCGGCGAGCTGGTCGGTGAGTCGGCGGTGCGCACCTTGTCGCTGCTGCCGCCGCCACCGAGCGTGTAGGTGTCCCCGCCGGGCAGCACGCCCGTGGCGACCGCGACGGTGCCGATGGCCACCGCCGCCGAGACCCCGAGCAGCCCGGTACGCACCGGAGTCGCGGCCTTCTTCTTCTTGCGGTGCCCCCGCGCGCGCCCGTCACCGTCGGCGGGGAAGAGGCCCTCACTCGCGAAGACGGTGGTCTCCGGCTCCCATGTGTAGTCCTCGCCGCGGCCGAAACCCTGACGGCCCTCGGAGGCGAACAGATAGGCCTCCGTCTGCGCGTAGGCACCGGCGTACGCGTCCTGGTGCAGATAGGGGGCTATGCCCACCGTCTCGTCCGAGTGCGGGTCCAGCGGGTCATGGCTCCACTGTGCGGAACCGTCGGTATGACTGACCCCCGTGGCGCGGCCTGTGGCGGCGCGGCCGGCGGCGGAGCGTCGGTGGCGTCCCATGTCCTGGCCTTCCCTCGTCCGTGCGGTCGACTCGTCCTCTGGCGATCAACCACTCACTCGATCGAGTGAGTTTCATATGAGATTCATTGGGTGGGGACGGTACCGCATGGCGCCGGATGCGGAAGTGCCCCGTGGGACTTTGGGCGGTTAGGTTGCAGTCATGAGCGAGGATGTTCGGCTGGTTGCCTGGGTGCGCGGACGTGTCCAAGGTGTGGGTTTCCGCTGGTTCACGCGTGCCAAGGCGCTGGAGATCGGCGGCCTGAGTGGTTTTGCTCTCAATCTGGACGACGGACGCGTCCAAGTGGTCGCCGAGGGTCCCCGCTCCGGTTGCGAAAGTCTGCTGGAGTGGCTCCAGGGTGACGACACGCCCGGGCGCGTGGACGGTGTCACAGAGATATGGGACACACCCCGCGGCGGCTACGACGGCTTCGCCATCCGGTGATCCGGGGGCACCGCCCGCCCCCGCCACGCCCGCGGACCATGCCGGTGGAACCTGCCCGAAACAGAAAGGTCCAGGTGGTTGCCGAGAAACGCTTGCGCTGGCATGCTCCGCACGCAAGGATGATCGCCACGCCCTCAGGGCCCCGCAGGAGTCGCAGCGCCGCCGAACAGGCCGCGCGCCCCCGGTGCGCCCGTCAATACGGGGCGTGATCGTGTTGACCGTCAAACTTTTTGGTGAGACGCTGAAAGCCCCGCGCACCTTAGCTGTTTGGCATGTAAGAACGGCAGCAAGAACTCAAGAGTGCCAAGCACCGTGGGTGCGAATCCCTCACGACCCACACCGCTTCGGTCGGTCACTCATTGTGGAGGACCATCCATCATGGCAAAGGCGCTTCTCGGTTACGTCGGCGGCTCCGACCCGCGACTCCTCGCCGAGATGCGACGGCTCCAGCAGCGCGTACAGGACCTGGAATCCGAGCTCGTACGGATCCAGGCGGAGAACGACGCGCTGACGGCTGCCGCTTCTCACGACAGGATCATGGAGAGCATCGACGCACACCAGGCGGAGCCTGCGCTCACCTGATCGCTGCACTGCTCCACGACAGCACACACGGCGGTCGGGCTGCCCGTATCAACCGCTGAGTTGTCAGAAACTGCAAGGGACGCCTCGGCGTCCCTTCTTTCTTTCCCCCACGCATCCTTTCAGCCTCTTCAACGTTTGGTGTGCCCTGCATGTTCAAGGGTGAAACCGCGCGTTCATGGAGTGAGACATCCGCGCCAGGTAGAGTCCAGCGGCGTGCACCTCAAGGCCCTGACCCTCCGCGGGTTCAAGTCGTTCGCCTCGGCGACCACACTCCGGTTCGAACCGGGCATCACGTGTGTCGTCGGACCGAACGGTTCGGGCAAGTCCAATGTCGTGGACGCGCTCAGCTGGGTCATGGGCGAGCAGGGCGCGAAGTCGCTGCGCGGCGGCAAGATGGAGGACGTCATCTTCGCGGGCACCACCGGGCGTCCGCCGCTCGGCCGCGCCGAGGTGTCGTTGACCATCGACAACTCCGACGGGGCGCTGCCCATCGAGTACTCCGAGGTCACCATCACGCGGATCATGTTCCGCAACGGCGGCAGCGAGTACCAGATCAATGGTGACACGTGCCGCCTGCTCGACATCCAGGAGTTGCTCTCCGACTCCGGCATCGGCCGCGAGATGCACGTCATCGTCGGCCAGGGCCAGCTCGACTCCGTGCTGCACGCCGACCCCATGGGCCGCCGCGCCTTCATCGAGGAGGCCGCCGGCGTCCTCAAGCACAGGAAGCGCAAGGAAAAGGCGCTGCGCAAGCTCGACGCGATGCAGGCCAACCTCGCGCGCGTGCAGGACCTCACCGACGAACTGCGCCGCCAGCTCAAGCCGCTCGGCCGCCAGGCCGCCGTCGCCCGCCGGGCCGCCGTCATCCAGGCCGACCTGCGCGACGCCCGCCTGCGCCTGCTCGCCGACGACCTCGTCCGGCTGCGCGAGGCCCTTCAGGCGGAGGTCGCCGACGAGGCCGCCCTGAAGGAGCGCAAGGAAGCCGCCGAACAGGAGCTGAAGAAGGCCCTCCAGCGCGAGGCCCTCCTGGAGGACGAGGTACGGCAGCTCACCCCGCGCCTCCAGCGGGCCCAGCAGACCTGGTACGAGCTCTCCCAGCTCGCCGAGCGGGTCCGCGGCACGATCTCCCTCGCCGACGCCCGTGTGAAGAGCGCCACTTCCGCACCGCCCGAGGAGCGGCGCGGCCGTGACCCCGAGGACATGGAGCGCGAGGCCGCCCGCATCCGCGAGCAGGAGGCCGAGCTGGAAGCGGCCCTGGAGGCGGCCCAGCGCGCGCTGGAGGACACCGTCGCCCACCGCGCCGAACTGGAGCGCGAACTCGCCCTGGAGGAGCGGCGTCTGAAGGACGCGGCCCGCGCCATCGCCGACCGCCGTGAGGGATTGGCCCGGCTGAACGGCCAGGTCAACGCGGCCCGTTCGCGCGCCGCCGCCGCCCAGGCCGAGATCGACCGGCTCGCCGCCGCCCGCGACGAGGCCCAGGAGCGGGCGGTCGCCGCCCAGGAGGAGTACGAGGCGCTCAAGGCCGAGGTCGACGGCCTCGACGCGGACGACTCGGAACTCGCCGAACAGCACGAGGCCGCGAAAACAGCCCTCGCCGAGGCGGAGACGGCCCTCTCGGCGGCTCGGGAGGCGGCCACCGCGGCGGAGCGCGCCCGCGCCGCCACCCAGGCCCGCCACGAGGCCCTGGCCCTGGGGCTGCGCCGCAAGGACGGCACCGGGGCACTGCTGGGCGCCCGGGACCGCCTGACCGGACTTCTCGGCCCGGCCGCGGAACTGCTCACCATCACCCCGGGCTACGAGGTCCCGCTGGCCTCCGCCCTCGGCGCTGCGGCCGACGCCCTCGCGGCCACGACACCGTCCGCTGCGGCCGAGGCGATCCGGCTGCTGCGCAAGCAGGACGCGGGCCGCGCCTCCCTGCTGCTCACCGGGGCGCCGGAGGCCCCGGCCGCGGAGGGCGCCGACACGCCCGCACCCCGCGCCGCCGACTTCGTGCGCGGCCCCGCCGAGCTGATGCCGGCCGTACGGCGCCTGCTCGCCGGGATCGTCGTCGTCGGCACCCTGGAGGACGCCGAGGACCTGGTCTACGCCCACCCCCACCTCACCGCGGTCACCGGCGAAGGGGACCTGTTGGGCGCCCACTTCGCGCAGGGCGGCTCCGCCGGGGCGCCGAGCCTGCTGGAGGTGCAGGCGTCGGTCGACGAGGCCGCCGCCGAGCTTGAGGAGCTGGCGGTCCGCTGCGAGGAGCTGGCCGAGGCCCAGCGCGCCGCCCAGGAGCGCCGCAAGGAGTGCGCGGCGCGCGTGGAGGAGCTGGCCGAGCGGCGGCGCGCCGCCGACCGCGAGAAGTCGGCCGTGGCCCAGCAGCTCGGCCGTCTCGCCGGGCAGGCCCGGGGCGCGGCCGGAGAGGCGGAACGTGCCGTGGCTGCCGCCGCGCGGGCCCAGGAGGCTCTGGACAAGGCGCTCGAAGAGGTCGAGATCCTCGCCGAACGGCTGGCGGTGGCCGAGGAGATGCCCGTCGAGGAGGAGCCCGACACCTCCGTGCGGGACCGGCTGAACGCCGACGGCGCCAACGCCCGCCAGACCGAGATGGAGGCCCGCCTCCAGGTCCGTACGCACGAGGAGCGCGTCAAGGGGCTGGCCGGACGCGCCGACTCGCTCGACCGGGCCGCCCGCGCGGAACGCGAGGCGCGCGCGCGTGCCGAGCAGCGGCGGGCGCGGCTGCGGCACGAGGCCGCGGTCGCCGAGGCCGTCGCCTCGGGAACACGGCAGCTGCTGGCGCACGTCGAGGTGTCCCTCGCGCGGGCCGCCGAGGAGCGCACCGCCGCCGAGGCGGCCAAGGCCAGGCGGGAGCAGGAGCTGGCCGCCGCCCGCGCCACCGGCCGCGACCTGAAGGCCGAGCTGGACAAGCTCACCGACTCGGTGCACCGCGGCGAGGTGCTCGGCGCCGAGAAGCGGCTGCGGATCGAGCAGCTGGAGACGAAGGCACTGGAGGAGCTGGGCGTCGAGCCGGCGGGGCTGGTCGAGGAGTACGGCCCTCACCAGCTCGTACCGCCCTCCCCGCCCGCCGAGGGCGAGGAGCTGCCCGAGGACCCCGAGCACCCGCGCAACAGGCCCCGGCCCTTCGTGCGCGCCGAGCAGGAGAAGCGGCTGAAGGCGGCCGAGCGGGCCTACCAGCAGCTCGGCAAGGTCAATCCGCTGGCGCTGGAGGAGTTCGCGGCGCTGGAGGAGCGGCACCAGTTCCTCAGCGAGCAGCTTGAGGACCTGAAGAAGACCCGCGCCGATCTGCTCCAGGTCGTCAAGGAGGTCGACGAGCGCGTCGAGCAGGTCTTCACCGAGGCCTACCGGGACACCGCCCGGGAGTTCGAGGGCGTCTTCAGCAGGCTGTTCCCCGGCGGTGAGGGCCGCCTGGTGCTGACCGACCCCGACAACATGCTGACCACCGGCGTGGACGTGGAGGCGCGTCCGCCGGGCAAGAAGGTCAAGCGGCTGAGCCTGCTCTCCGGCGGCGAGCGGTCACTGACCGCCGTCGCCATGCTGGTGTCGATCTTCAAGGCCCGGCCCAGCCCGTTCTACGTCATGGACGAGGTCGAGGCGGCCCTCGACGACACCAACCTCCAGCGGCTGATCCGCATCATGCAGGAGCTCCAGGAGGCCTCCCAGCTGATCGTGATCACCCATCAGAAGCGCACCATGGAGGTCGCCGACGCACTGTACGGCGTCTCCATGCAGGGCGACGGTGTGTCCAAGGTCATCTCACAGCGGCTGCGCTGAATCCCCACTGGCTTCCCCCTACATTCAAGTCGTGAACACAAGTGGACTCCACCTGCCCTCAATCTCACACCTGATTGCCTATTGACTTCGAAACTTGAAGACATAGGGTCTGCAACGTTGCTTTTACCTTCAGGTGGTGGCGCGCAGTCGTCGGGCCACAGGAAGGGCTACCCCCATCCGGCGATGCTGCCGGTGGCCCGAGGAGTACTACGTGACCAGCACTGCGCAGGCACCCCAGTCAGGAGCCAAGGCGACGCACCCCGAACATCTCGGGCACGTCGTCTTCATCACGGCCGCGGCCGCCCTCGGCGGTTTCCTGTTCGGCTACGACAGCTCCGTCATCAACGGCGCCAACGGCGGCATCCAGGACCGGTTCGACCTGAGCTCGGGCGCCACCGGAACCGTCGCCGCCTGCGCCCTGCTCGGCAGCGCCGTCGGTGCGGCCGTCGCCGGCCGGATCGCGGACCGCATCGGCCGTATCCGGGTCATGCAGATCGCGGCGGTGCTGTTCGCCGTGTCGGCCGTCGGCTCCGGTCTGCCCTTCGCCGCCTGGGACCTGGCCGCCTGGCGCGTGCTCGGCGGCATAGCCATCGGTATGGCCTCCGTCATCGGCCCCGCCTACATCGCCGAGGTCGCCCCGCCCGCCTACCGCGGCCGGCTCGCCTCCTTCCAGCAGGCCGCCATCGTCATCGGCATCGCCGTCTCCCAGCTGGTCAACTGGGCCATCCTCAACATGGCCGACGGCGACGAGCGCGGAACGGTCGCGGGGCTTGAGTCCTGGCAGTGGATGCTCGGCGTGATGGTCGTCCCGGCCCTGGTCTACGGCCTGCTGTCGTTCGCCATCCCCGAGTCCCCGCGCTTCCTGATCAGCGTCGGCCGGGTCGACGAGGCCAAGAAGGTGCTCGCCGACGTCGAGGGCGACATCGACCTCGACGCCCGGGTCGCCGAGATCGACGACGCAGTGCGCGGCGACCACAAGTCGACCTTCCGGGACCTGCTGGGCGGCCGCTTCGGGCTGCTGCCGATCGTCTGGATCGGTATCGGACTCTCCGTCTTCCAGCAGCTGGTCGGCATCAACGTCATCTTCTACTACTCGAACCTGCTCTGGCAGTCCGTCGGCGTGGACCCGTCGAGCTCGTTCTTCTACTCGTTCGAGACCTCGATCATCAACATCATCGGCACCGTGATCGCGATGATCTTCGTCGACCGGATCGGCCGCAAGCCGCTGGCCCTGATCGGCTCCGTCGGCATGGGCGTCTCGCTGGCGGCCGCCGCCTGGGCCTTCTCCTACCAGAACGGCAACGACCCGCTGCCCACCCTCCAGGGCGCCACGGCGCTGATCGCCGCCAACGCCTTCGTCCTCTTCTTCGCCCTGTCCTGGGGCGTGGTGGTCTGGGTCATGCTCGGCGAGGTCTTCCCGAACAAGATCCGCGCCGCCGCCCTCGGTGTCGCTGCCTCGGCCCAGTGGATCGCCAACTGGGTCATCACGATCACGTTCCCGGACCTGGCGGAGTGGAACCTGTCGCTCACCTACGTCATGTACGCGGTGTTCGCCTTCCTCTCCATCCCCTTCATCCTCAAGTTCGTGCCCGAGACCAAGGGCAAGAAGCTGGAGGACATGGGCTGAGTCCCGCACGGCTCCCCACGAGCCCGAGGGGACTCCCCACAAGCCCGAGGAGAAGGGCCAAGTCCCCGCTGCCCCTCTCCTCGTCCCTTTGAGGACGCGTACTGCCCCGGTTCAGGTCAGGTGAGCCGGGGCAGTACGTCTTCGCAGAACAGCCTGAGGCTGCGCCACCCCTCATTCTCGGGCATGCCGCCGGCGAGCGGATGCAGGACCAGGTTGTCCAGGCCCAGCGCCACGCACTCGTCCGGCGTCACGATCCGGTACACGCCCTCCGCGCGCAGCTCCTCCACCGTGCCCGCCGCCGACCGGACGGCCGAGCGGATGTCCCCGGACTGCCAGGAGGCGTACGTGCGCGCCTCGTGCAGGAAGTGCCCGCCGTACTCGGCCCACGCCCGGTCCGGGTCCTCGGTGACGTGCAGCAGCGGCGTCTCGGCGGCCGGCATCATCGTCCAGCCCTCGGTGCCGTACTCGGTCAGCCGTTCCTTGTAGTACGCCTCCAGCTGAGGCAGGTGCGCGCTCGGGAAGAACGGCAGGCCGAGCCGGGCGGCCCGGCGTGCGGCGGCCTTGGAGGAGCCGCCGACCAGCAGCAGCGGGTGCGGCTCGGTGAACGGGCGCGGAGTGATACGTACCGTACGGCCCCGGTACTCGAACGGCTCACCCGTCCACGCCCGCAGCAGGGTCTCCAGCAGCTCGTCCTGGAGCCTGCCGCGCCGCTTCCAGTCCACGTCGAACAGGGCGTACTCCTCGGGGCGGTACCCGATCCCGGCCACCGTCACCAGACGGCCGCCGCTGATCAGGTCCAGTACGGCGATCTCCTCGGCCAGCCGCAGCGGGTCGTGCAGCGGGCCGATCACCGCCGACACCGTGACCGCGATCCGCTCGGTGGCGCCGAAGACGGCCGCCGCGAAGGCGAACGGGGACGGCAGCCAGTTGTTGTCGACGCCGTGGTGCTCCTCCGTCTGGACCGTGGTCACGCCGTGCTCGTCGGCGTACGCGGCCATCGTGAGGGCGGCCCTGTAGCGCGCGGAGAGCTCGGCGGGGGTCGCGCCGGGCGCGACGAGGTTGAAGCGGACGACCGTGACGGGCATGGGGGTCCCCCTTCACCTGGCGGGTGTGGGGGAGGACGTTAGCTGACGGTGTGTCAGACATCCAGAGCGGTGTCGTCGTACTCCATGGCTGATACTGGACCCGTTATGGACATCGTCATCCTTGCTGTAGTCATCGCCGTGGTCGTGCTCGGCGTGCTCGGCGGGCTCGTCGTCGGCAGCCGGCGCAAGAAGCAGCTGCCCCCGCCGCCCCCCGCAGCCCCCGACATCACCGCCCCTCCGGCCGAGCCGCACGTCGGCGACGAGGCCGAGACGCCGCGCGACGAGCCGCGCCGGACGATAGAGGAGGTGGACCTACCGGACGGCTCGACCGGGGTCGCCGTCGAGGAACCACCGGTCGTCGAGGAGCTCCCGCCGACCGAGATCGAGGTCCCCGAGCCCACCGAGGGCCGTCTGGTGCGGCTCCGCGCCAGGCTCTCCCGCTCCCAGAACGCACTCGGCAAGGGCCTGCTCACGCTGCTCTCGCGCGAGCACCTGGACGAGGACACCTGGGAGGAGATCGAGGACACCCTGCTCACCGCCGACGTCGGTGTGCAGCCCACCCAGGAGCTGGTCGACGGCCTGCGCGAGCGGGTGAAGGTGCTCGGCACCCGCACCCCCGAGGAGCTGCGCGGCCTGTTGCGCGAGGAGCTGCTCAAGCTGGTCGGCACCGACATGGACCGCACCGTGCGGACCGAGCCGGAGGACCGCAAGCCCGGGATCGTGATGGTTGTCGGGGTCAACGGCACCGGCAAGACCACCACCACCGGCAAGCTCGCCCGGGTGCTGGTCGCCGACGGCAACAGCGTCGTCCTGGGCGCCGCCGACACCTTCCGGGCCGCCGCCGCCGACCAGCTCCAGACCTGGGGCGAGCGGGTCGGCGCCCACACCGTGCGCGGTCCGGAGGGCGGCGACCCGGCCTCCGTCGCGTTCGACGCGGTCAAGGAGGGCAAGGAGCTGGGCTCCGACGTCGTCCTCATCGACACCGCCGGCCGGCTGCACACCAAGACCGGCCTCATGGACGAGCTGGGCAAGGTCAAGCGGGTCGTGGAGAAGCACGCGCCGCTGGACGAGGTGCTCCTCGTGCTGGACGCCACGACCGGACAGAACGGCCTGGTGCAGGCGCGGGTCTTCGCCGAGGTCGTGGACATCACCGGCATCGTGCTGACCAAGCTGGACGGCACGGCCAAGGGCGGCATCGTGATCGCCGTGCAGCGCGAGCTGGGCGTGCCGGTCAAGCTGGTCGGCCTCGGCGAGGGCGCGGACGACCTGGCCCCGTTCGTGCCGGAGGCGTTCGTTGACGCCCTTATCGGGGAGTGACGCCCGGATACCCGCCCACGCGAAGCGCCCGCCTCCCAGTCCGGCTGGGGGCGGGCGCTTCGTCGTACGGACGGAACGCTACGCGCGCGACCGGTGCGCGACGTACGCCAGCGTGCCGAGCAGCAGGCGGGCAGCCGGGGGTTTCGTCGCCGCGTCCAGGGCGGGGGAGCGCAGCCAGCGGACCGGGCCGAGGCCGCCGCGGTCGGACGGCGGGGCCGTGATGTGCTCGCCGGGGCCGAGGCCCCGCAGGTCCAGGGCGGCCGGGTCGTCCCAGCCCATGCGGTAGAGCAGCTCGGGGAGTTCCGCGGCGGCGCCGGGGGCGACGAAGAAGTGGGCGCGGCCGTCGGGGGTGGCGGTGACCGGGCCGACCGGCAGGCCCATCCGCTCCAGCCGGGCCAGCGCGCGGCGCCCGGCCGGTTCGGCGACCTCGATCACGTCGAACGCGCGGCCGAGCGGCAGCATCACCGCGGCGCCGGGGAACTCCGCCCAGGCGCGGGTCACTTCGTCGAGGGTGGCGCCGGCCGGGATCACGGGGGCGAAGTCCAGGGGGTGGGCGCCCGGGGCCCGGCAGTCCGCGCGGCCGCAGGAGCAGGAGCCCGCCGCCGCCCGTGCGCCCGGCACCACGTCCCAGCCCCACAGTCCGGTGAACTCGGCGACGGCGGTGCACTCCGACGAACGGCCGCGTCGGCGCGTGCCGGAGCGGATGTCGCGGATGCCGGCGATCGTGAAGCCCATGCCCCCTCCAACGGGCCCGGCGCGTCAGTGGTTACGACGCGAATGCGGAACGTGACCCTCTGTGTTCACCCTGCGCTCTCCCGTGCCCGCCTCCACGCATTCCAGGCGGCGCTCGGAAGCATCCCGGGTCGTGCGCCGACGGTGCGCGCCCCTGAGTGCATCGCTCCGCCCACTCCCGGTCTGTCTATGTCAAGTGAATCGTGCGGAGCCGCCCGTGAGTTCATTCGAAGGGGTGGCGAATGGTGGCGTTTCCGCGAACGCCATGGCTGGACGGGTGATCGTAGGACTACTTTGAGTGCACGACTCCCGGGGGCACATGCACTCGTGGGTATGCCGGAGGCAACTCGGCTTTCCGTTCGAAGGGTGAGAACTCCCGGACGGGCGGCCGTATTTACCGGCATTCTGATAGGGCTTGGCGCACTCGGTGACAAGTGGTCCAAGGGATGGGGGCTTCCAGTGAGCGGCACCAGCGGAAGCGGCACGAACGCTATGAACGCTGACAAGCGCCCGAACGAACTGCTCACGTCCTGGTTCGTGCGCAGCGGCTGGTCGAAGGGCGAACTCGCCCGCCAAGTCAACCGCCGGGCCCGCCAGTTGGGTGCCAACCACATCTCCACCGACACCTCGCGGGTCCGCCGCTGGCTGGACGGCGAGAACCCGCGCGAGCCGATCCCGCGGATCCTGTCCGAGCTGTTCTCCGAGCGGTTCGGCTGTGTCGTCTCCGTCGAGGACCTCGGCCTGCGCGCCGCCCGCCAGTCACCCTCGGTGTCCGGCGTGGACCTGCCCTGGACGGGCCCGCAGACCGTGGCCCTGCTCAGCGAGTTCTCGCGCAGCGACCTGATGCTGGCGCGGCGCGGCTTCCTCGGGACCTCGCTGGGCCTGTCGGCGGGCCCGTCCCTCATCGAGCCCATGCAGCGCTGGCTGGTCCCGGCCCCGTCCGCCCCGCGCAGCGAACCCGAACCGGTCCTCCAGCCCCGCCGCGGCCGCCTCTCCAAGCCCGAGCTGGAGCTGCTGGAGTCCACCACGGTGATGTTCCGCCAGTGGGACGCCCAGTGCGGCGGCGGACTGCGCCGCAAGGCGGTCGTCGGCCAGCTGCACGAGGTCACCGACCTGCTCCAGGAACCCCACCCCGAGGCCACCGGCCGCAAGCTCTTCAAGGTCGCCGCCGAACTCGCCGAGCTGGCCGGCTGGATGTCCTACGACGTCGGCCTGCAGCCCACCGCCCAGAAGTACTTCGTCCTGGCGCTGCACGCCGCCAAGGAGGCCGGCGACCGCCCCCTCGGCTCGTATGTGCTGTCCAGCATGAGCCGCCAGATGATCCACCTCGGCCGCCCCGACGACGCCCTGGAACTGATCCACCTCGCCCAGTACGGCAGCCGCGACTGCGCGAGCCCGCGCACCCAGGCCATGCTGTATGCGATGGAGGCCCGCGCCTACGCCAACATGGGCCAGCCCGGCAAGTGCAAGCGCGCGGTACGGATGGCCGAGGACACCTTCACCGAGGCCGAGGAGTGGGACGAGCCCGACCCCGACTGGATCCGCTTCTTCTCCGAGGCCGAGCTGTACGCCGAGAACTCCCACTCCTACCGCGACCTCGCCTATGTCGCGGGCCGCAGCCCCAGCTACGCCTCCCTGGCCGAACCCCTGATGACCAAGGCCGTCGACCTCTTCGCCCAGGACGCCGAACACCAGCGCTCCTACGCGCTCAACCTCATCGGCATGGCCACCGTCCACCTCCTCCAGCGCGAGCCGGAGCACAGCGCGCGGTACGCCACCGACGCCATGCGCATCGCCAAGAAGGTCCGCTCCGAGCGCGTCAACACCCGTATCCGCAAGACGGTCGACACGGCCGTACGCGATTTCGGTGACGTGCACGAGATCGTCGACCTCACCGACCGGCTCGCCGTGGAACTCCCGGAGACCGCGGAAGCCGTCTGATCACCCCGTGAACCCCGGCCGCGGCCGGCCCTCCCGAACTGCCCGACTCGGCTCCCCCATGCCAGGTCATCGGAAGGCCGCCCGCGGCCGGCCCATACCTTCCTGCGAAGGTTGCGCCACGATAACGATCGAGACCGCCTCAATCCGGCAGTTCATCGACGCGTAACACACACGGTGCCTTCGTCACGGCGGCGAAACAACGAGGGGCTTCTACCGAAACCGCGCTGCGCCAATCTCATGGCGCATAACCGGCCCACCCCTCAATCCGCTCAGGCTTCGCCCGCACGGGGCCGTATCCAAGACGAGGAGATACCGGCATTGAACGGCACAGATACCGGATTCGTATTGATCAGTGCAGCGCTCGTCATGTTGATGACGCCTGGCCTGGCCCTGTTCTACGGCGGCATGGTGCGCTCCAAGAGCGTCCTCAACATGCTGATGATGTCCTTCATCTCGCTGGGCATCGTCAGCATCCTGTGGGTGCTGTACGGATACTCCCTCGCCTTCAGTGGTGACGTCGGTGGCTTCATCGGCAACTTCGACCTGATCGGGCTGAAGGGCATCAACGCCGACAGCACGATGGAGAGCTTCACCGGCAACGAGATCTCCGTCTTCGCCTTCATCCTCTTCCAGATGCTGTTCGCCGTGATCACCGCGGCTCTGATGAGCGGCGCCCTCGCCGACCGCGTCAAGTTCAGCTCCTGGATGGTCTTCATCGCCCTCTGGGTCACCGTGGTCTACTTCCCGGTCGCCCACTGGGTCTGGGGCGGTGGCTGGCTGGCCCAGCTCGACCCGGCCATCATCGACTTCGCCGGTGGTACGGCCGTCCACATCAACGCCGGCGTCGGCGCCCTCGCCGCGGTCCTCGTGGTCGGTAAGCGGGTCGGCTTCAAGAAGGACCCGATGCGGCCGCACAACCTGCCGCTCGTCCTGCTCGGCACCGCCCTGCTGTGGTTCGGCTGGTTCGGCTTCAACGCGGGCTCCGAGCTGGGTGTCGACGGCACCACCGCGATGATGGCGATCAACACCCAGATCGCGACCGCCGCCGCCGTCATCGGCTGGCTGATCTACGAGCGCATCCGGCACGGCGCCTTCACCACCCTCGGTGCCTGCTCCGGCGCCATCGCCGGTCTGGTCGCGATCACGCCCTCCGGCGGCAACGTCAACGCCTTCGGCGCCATGCTCATCGGTGTCGTCGCCGGCGCGGTCTGCTCCTGGGCCGTCAGCCTCAAGTACAAGCTGGGCTACGACGACTCCCTGGACGTCGTCGGCGTCCACATGGTCGGCGGCCTCATCGGCACCCTGATGGTCGGCTTCCTCGCCATCGGCGGGGTCGGCGGCGGGGACCAGTTCCTCTCGCAGGCCATCGGCGCCTTCGCGGTCATGGGCTACACCTTCGTGGTCACCTGGATCCTGGCCTTCCTGATCAAGAAGACCATAGGGTTCCGTGCCGCCGAGGACGACGAGATCGCGGGCATCGACCAGGCCGCCCACGCGGAGACTGCATACGACTTCAGCAGCGCGGCCGGATCCCACATCTCCTCCTCCGCCACGCCCGCGCCGAGTGCCCCGGCCGGTGACAACAAGAAGGTTGACGCATGAAGCTCATCACCGCCGTCGTCAAGCCCCACCGGCTCGACGAGATCAAGGAAGCCCTCCAGGCCTTCGGAGTGCACGGCCTGACGGTCACCGAGGCCAGCGGCTACGGCCGGCAGCGCGGCCACACCGAGGTCTACCGCGGTGCCGAGTACACCGTGGACCTGGTCCCGAAGATCCGCATCGAGGTCCTGGCCGAGGACGACGACGCCGAGCAGCTGATCGACGTCATCGTCAAGGCCGCCCGAACCGGCAAGATCGGTGACGGCAAGGTCTGGTCCCTGCCGGTCGAGACGGCCGTACGGGTCCGCACCGGCGAGCGCGGCCCCGACGCGCTCTGACGGAAGCAAGCAGAGAAGTAAAGACGGGAGTCGCTGGGTGACGAGTACGGACATGCGGAAAGAAGCAGATGACTCGGGACCCAGCGGCTACGCGGCGGCCCGGCTGCGCCTCCTCACCGAGGGGGCGCGGTCCGGGCCGCCGCGCCGTACAGCCCTCGCGGACCTGACCGACGAATGGCTCACCGGCCTCTTCGCCGCCGGGGCGGAGGGCATGCGCGGGGTCTCCCTGGTGGCCGTCGGCGGCTACGGCCGCGGCGAGCTGTCCCCGCGCAGCGACCTGGACCTGCTCCTGCTGCACGACGGCGGCGACGCGGACGCCGTCGCCGCCCTGGCCGACCGGATCTGGTACCCGGTCTGGGACCTGGGCCTCGCCCTCGACCACTCGGTACGCACCCCGGCCGAGGCCCGCAAGACGGCGGGGGAGGACCTCAAGGTCCAGCTCGGACTGCTGGACGCCCGCCACATCGCCGGCGACCTCGGACTGACCGCCTCACTGCGCACCGCCGTCCTCGCCGACTGGCGCAACCAGGCGCCCAAGCGCCTGCCCGAACTGCTGGAACTGTCCACCGAGCGCGCCCAGCGCCAGGGCGAACTGCAGTACCTCCTCGAACCCGACCTCAAGGAGGCCCGCGGCGGTCTGCGCGACGCCACCATCCTGCGCGCCGTCGCCGCCTCCTGGCTCGCCGACGCCCCCCGCGAGGGCCTCGACGACGCCCGGCGCCGACTGCTCGACGTACGCGACGCCCTGCACCTGGCGACCGGGCGCGCCACCGACCGGCTCGCGCTCCAGGAGCAGGACCAGGTCGCCGCCGAGATGGGCCTGCTCGACGCCGACACCCTGCTCCGCCAGGTGTACGAGGCGGCGCGGGTCATCTCCTACGCCAGCGATGTCACCTGGCGCGAAGTGGGGCGCGTACTGCGCTCGCGCGCCGTGCGGCCCCGGCTGCGCGCCATGCTGGGCGGGGGCAAGCAGACCGCGGAGCGCTCGCCGCTCGCCGAGGGCGTCGTGGAACAGGACGGCGAGGTCGTGCTCGCCCGTGCCGCGCGCCCCGAACGCGACCCCGTGCTCCCCCTGCGCGCCGCTGCCGCCGCCGCCCAGGCCGGACTGCCCCTGTCCCTGCACGCCGTACGGCGCCTCGCGGCCACCACCCGCCCGCTGCCCACGCCCTGGCCCGCCGAGGCCCGCGAACAGCTCGTCACCCTGCTCGGCTCCGGCCGCCCCACCATCGAGGTCTGGGAGGCGCTGGAGGCCGAGGGCCTGATCACCCGCCTGCTGCCGGACTGGGAGCGGGTGCGCTGCCGCCCCCAGCGCAACGCCGTGCACATCTGGACCGTCGACCGGCACCTGATCGAGACGGCCGTACGCGCCTCCGAGTTCACCCGCCGCGTCCACCGCCCCGACCTGCTCCTGGTCGCCGCGCTGCTGCACGACATCGGCAAGGGCTGGCCCGGCGACCACTCGGTGGCCGGCGAGATCATCGCCCGCGATGTCGCCGCCCGCATCGGCTTCGACCGCGAGGACGCCGCCGTACTGGCCACCCTCGTACGCCACCACCTGCTGCTCGTCGACACCGCCACCCGGCGCGACCTGGAGGACCCGGCCACCGTCCGCTCGGTCGCCGACGCCGTCCGCACCCAGGGCACCCTGGAGCTGCTGCACGCGCTGACCGAGGCCGACGCGCTGGCCACCGGGCCCGCCGCCTGGTCCTCCTGGCGCGGCTCCCTCGTCGCCGACCTCGTCAAACGCGTCTCCGCACTGCTCGCCGGGGACATCCCCGAGGAGGAGCCGGAGGCCGCCGCGCCCACCGCCGAGCAGGAACGGCTCGCCATCGAATCGGTCGCCACCGGCAGCCCCGTCCTGGCCCTGCGTGCCCAGACCGAGCCCCCGGCCGACGACCAGCCCTCCGGCGACCCCGAGCCGCTCGGCGTCGAACTGCTCATCGCCGTGCCCGACCAGCCCGGCGTGCTGCCCGCGGTGGCCGGCGTCCTCGCCATGCACCGCCTGACCGTCCGCACCGCCGAGCTGCGCGCCATGGACCTCCCCGACGGCGTCGAGGGCTCCGTCCTGCTGCTGAACTGGCGGGTCGCCGCCGAGTACGGCTCCCTGCCGCAGGCCGCCCGGCTGCGCGCCGACCTGGTCCGCGCCCTGGACGGCTCCCTGGACATCGCGGGGCGGCTGGCGGAGCGGGACGCGGCGTATCCGCGCCGCCGGGGCGTGGTGGCCCCGCCCGCTCGCGTCACCGTCCACCCGGCCGCCTCCCGCCTGGCCACGGTGATCGAGGTCCGCGCCCAGGACGCGCCCGGGATGCTGTTCCGCATCGGCCGCGCCCTGGAGGACGCCAAGGTCCGGGTCCGCAGCGCCCACGTCAGCACACTGGGCGCCAACGCCGTGGACGCGTTCTATGTCACAGGCGCCAAAGGCGAGCCCCTGCCCCGCGAGGAGGCGGCGGCCGTGGCCCGGAAGCTGGAGGAGACACTGCGTGGCTGAACGGGGATCCCGGCGAGTCCTGTCGCCGGGATACCCTTGAGGGCGATTCCCAGCTGCCACCGACCCCGAGGACCGCGAGCGCCGTGTTCGATACTCTCTCCGATCGCCTCTCAGCGACTTTCAAGAACCTGCGCGGCAAGGGACGGCTCTCCGAGGCGGACATCGACGCCACCGCGCGCGAAATCCGTATCGCGCTCCTCGAAGCCGACGTGGCCCTCCCCGTCGTGCGGACGTTCATCAAGAACGTCAAGGAGCGTGCGCTCGGTGCCGAGGTCTCCAAGGCGCTGAATCCCGCGCAACAGGTGCTCAAGATCGTCAATGACGAGCTGGTCACCATCCTCGGCGGCGAGACCCGCCGGCTGCGCTTCGCCAAGCAGCCGCCCACCGTGATCATGCTGGCCGGTCTGCAGGGTGCCGGTAAGACCACCCTCGCGGGCAAGCTCGGCCGGTGGCTGAAGGAGCAGGGCCACTCCCCGCTGCTGGTCGCCTGCGACCTCCAGCGGCCCAACGCCGTGAACCAGCTCAGCGTCGTCGCCGAGCGCGCCGGTGTCGCGGTGTACGCGCCGGAGCCGGGCAACGGCGTCGGTGACCCGGTGAAGGTCGCCAAGGACTCCATCGACTTCGCGAAGTCCCGCGTCCACGACATCGTGATCGTCGACACCGCCGGCCGCCTGGGCATCGACCAGGAGATGATGCAGCAGGCCGCGGACATCCGGGACGCGGTCAGCCCCGACGAGATCCTCTTCGTCGTCGACGCCATGATCGGTCAGGACGCCGTCAACACCGCCGAGGCGTTCCGCGACGGCGTCGGCTTCGACGGCGTGGTGCTCTCCAAGCTCGACGGTGACGCCCGCGGTGGTGCCGCCCTGTCGATCCGGCAGATCACCGGCAAGCCGATCATGTTCGCCTCCAACGGCGAGAAGCTGGACGACTTCGACGCCTTCCACCCGGACCGGATGGCCTCCCGCATCCTCGACATGGGTGACCTGCTCACCCTGATCGAGCAGGCGGAGAAGACGTTCAGCCAGGAAGAGGCCCAGAAGATGGCCTCCAAGCTGGCGTCCAAGAAGGGCCAGGACTTCACCCTGGACGACTTCCTGGCCCAGATGGAGCAGGTCCGGAAGATGGGCAGCATCAGCAAGCTGCTCGGCATGCTGCCCGGCATGGGGCAGATCAAGGACCAGATCAACAACCTCGACGAGCGGGACGTCGACCGCACCGCCGCGATCATCAAGTCGATGACCCCGGCCGAGCGCCAGGACCCGACGATCATCAACGGCTCGCGCCGCGCCCGTATCGCCAAGGGCTCCGGCGTCGAGGTCAGCGCCGTGAAGAACCTGGTCGAGCGGTTCTTCGAGGCCCGCAAGATGATGTCCCGCATGGCCCAGGGCGGCGGTATGCCGGGCATGCCGGGGATGCCGGGCATGGGCGGCGGCCCCGGCCGTTCGAAGAAGCAGCCGAAGAAGGCCAAGGGCAAGCAGCGCTCGGGCAACCCGATGAAGCGCAAGCAGCAGGAGGCCGAGGAGGCCGCCCGGCGCGCGGCCGCGGCCCAGGGCGGCAACGCCTTCGGGCTGCCGGGCCAGCAGGCCGGTCAGGACTTCGAGCTCCCGGACGAGTTCAAGAAGTTCATGGGCTGACATCCGGCCGTACGCGAGGGCGTCCCTGTTCCGGCAGGGGCGCCCTCGGTGCGTACCGGGGGCGTCGGGTCAGGGGACGCGGGCGATCAGGTACCGGAACACATTCGGCATCCACACGGTGCCGTCGGGGCGCTGGTGGGGGTGGAGTGCCTCGGTGAGTTCCTTCTCCACCTGCGCCGGGTCGCTCGCGGCGAGGGCCGGGTCGAACAGCCCGGTGGACAGCAGTCCGCGGACCGCGCTGTCGAGGTCGGCGTAGCCGAAGGGGCAGGCCACCCGTCCGGAGCCGTCGGGGCGCAGCCCGGCCTCCCGGACGACCTCCTCCAGGTCGTCGCGGCAGGAGGCGCGTACCGGCTCGGCCGGTCCCGTGGTGGCGTGCAGCACGGACGCCGTGGTGCAGCGTTCCGGCGGACCCCAGCCGGCCAGCACCACGGCCGCTCCGCGCTCGGCGAGCGGCTTCGCCCCTTGAAGCAGTTCGCCGAGTCCTTCCGCGTCGCCCGCGAGGCATCCGATCGGTTCGAAGGCGGTCACCAGGGTGTACGCGGGCGTCTCCGCGTCGGCCGCGTCCAGGGGGGTGCCGCGTACCAACCGGGCCTCACGCGCGCGTGCGTCCCAGGTGTCGGGGAGCAGGCGCTGCCGGGCTAGCGCGAACCGCTCGGGGGAGGAGGGTTCGACGCCGGTGATCGCGGCGCCTCTCGCGGCGGCCATCACCAGGGCCAGCCCGGAGCCGCAGCCCAGGCCCAACAGCCGGGTGCCGGGGCCCACTTCGAGCCGTTCGTAGACGGCCTCGTAGAGCGGGACGAGCATCCGCTCCTGGATCTCGGACCAGTCACGCGCGCGTGCCCACAGGTCCACACGGGCCGCGGGCCCCGCGTGGGACAGGTGGTGTCGCACGAGCGTAGGTGTCATCGAAAGCGCCCCAATCCGCCGAGAGTTGCTGATGTGCCCGTTTCCTTGGCCCCCGTGACGTGCGCTCGCTCTCCCCCCGTATGTCAGGTAACTCCGCGCTCGACCCGGCGTCCAGGGGTTGTCGGGCCCTGCTTGTGGCCGGGGAGCGTCTGTGGCGAGAATTCACATTCCGGCAACCTGGGCCCGTACGATCGCGCCATGGCAAAAGCACCCGTTCTCACCCCGCGGGCCGACGACTTCCCGCGCTGGTACCAGGATCTGATCAACAAGGCCGAGCTGGCCGACAACGGGCCGGTGCGCGGCACCATGGTGATCCGACCGTACGGGTACGGACTGTGGGAGCGGATGCAGGCGGAGATGGACGCCCGCATCAAGGAGACGGGCACCCAGAACGCGTACTTCCCACTGCTGATCCCGCAGTCGTACTTCGTCAGGGAGGCCGACCACGTCGAGGGTTTCGCGCCCGAGCTGGCGGTGGTGACGCACGGCGGCGGCAAGGAGCTGGAGGAGCCGGCGGTGGTCCGCCCCACCTCCGAGATGATCATCAATGACTACTTCGCGAAGTGGGTGCAGAGCTACCGCGATCTGCCGCTGCTGATCAACCAGTGGGCGAACGTGGTGCGTTGGGAGCTGCGGCCCCGGTTGTTCCTGCGCACCACGGAGTTCCTGTGGCAGGAGGGCCATACGGCTCACGCCACCTATGAGGACGCCCGGGACTTCGCGGCGCACATTCATCGCAAGGTGTACGAGGACTTCATGGTGAACGTCCTCGCCATGGACGTCGTCCCGGGCCGCAAGACGGTCAAGGAGCGGTTCGCGGGCGCCATCAACACCCTCACCCTGGAAGGGATGATGGGCGACGGCAAGGCGCTGCAGATGGCGACCAGCCATGAGCTGGGGCAGAACTTCGCCAAGGCGTTCAACACCTCGTACCTGTCGAAGGAGGGCCGCCAGGAACTGGTCTGGCAGACCTCCTGGGGTTCGACCACCCGGATGATCGGCGCCCTGGTGATGACTCACGGGGATGACAACGGTCTGCGGGTCCCGCCGCGGTTGGCGCAGATCCAGGTCGTCGTGCTGGCGATCAAGGGCGACGAGGCGGTTCTGGCCAAGGTCCGCGAGATCGGCGACCGGCTGAAGGCGGCGGGCATCCGCGTCCAGGTCGACGACCGCACGGACACGCCGTTCGGGCGGCGCGCGGTGGACTGGGAGCTCAAGGGCGTGCCGCTGCGCGTCGAGGTCGGTCCGCGGGACCTGGAGAACGGCACCGCGATGGTGGCGCGCCGCATCCCGGGCGGCAAGGAGCCGGTGGCGGTGGACGCCCTCGTGGAACTGGTTCCGGGGTTCCTGGACGAGGACCAGGCGCTGCTGCTGCGGCAGTCCCGGGAGCGCCGCGAGTCGCGCACCGCCGAGGTCTCCACGATCGAGGAGGCGGTGGAGGCGGCCGCCACCGGCTGGGCCCGCATTCCCTGGGCCGACCTCGGCGAAGAGGGCGAGGCGCGGCTCGCCGAGCACGCGGTGACCGTACGGTGTCTGGTCGCCGAGGACGGGTCGGTGCCGGACGACGACAAGGCGCCCGGTAACGTCGCGATCGTCGCGCGCGCTTACTGATACGGGACGGTAGACGCGAGAGCGACCGAAAGGGCTCTTGCGTTCCGGCGTGACACTCGCACCCCGGCGCACGGAGACGGCCTACGCGCCGGTGCGTACGTCAGACTACGCACCGGCTTGGCCTGAGCTGCGAGGGTTATCCGCAGATCAGCGCACCCGCCCTCGTCGGGACGCATCAGTGCCAACTGACGGGTACGTGCAAATTATTTGGGATGGCCCGGAATCGGAACACACGGGCACCCCGGCTCGTTGTCATTACGTGAGCACGACACAGACACCACCTGTTCTCGCCGCAGAGCTGGCACAGGCGTGGGCCGACATTCAGCGGCACCACCCCGAGCTGCCCGATCTTGCCGCGCCAGAGTCCCTGATCGGGGAGTCGTCGTCCGCGTGCGGGCACGAGCTCTCCTTCGAGCGCCTCCTCCACGAGGCGGTGCACGGCATCGCCGCCGCCCGCGGAGTGCGCGACACCTCCCGGGCCGGCCGCTACCACAACCGCAGATTCCTCGCGATCGCCGAGGAGCTGGGCCTGGACCACCCCGACGAGCCGCATCCCAGCAGCGGGTTCTCGCTGGTGACGCTCAACGCCGAGGCCAAGCGCCGCTACCGGCCGACGATCGAGCGCCTCCAGCGGGCCCTGAAGGCGCACACGGCGGCCACCTCGGCGGACACCGCCCGCACCTTCCGCGGTCCCGCGGCCCGGCACGGCTCGTCCGGCGGCGGCGTACGCGTCAAGGCGGTCTGCGACTGCGGCCGCAATGTCCGCGTCGTCCCCTCGGTCCTGGCCCAGGCCCCGATCGTGTGCGGCGGCTGCGGCAAGCCGTTCCGGATCCCGGAGGTCGCGGGCGCCGCGTAACCCGTCGTACCGGCAACTCGTGGCTGCCGGTGCGGTGGGCGACGCCGGGGTGTCGTGAGCGCGGCACCCCGACGCGCTGTGCCGCGCACCCGTCGTCGGTCACCTCCACGCCGGGTGCCGCTCAGCCATGCCCGCCGCACCCCTCGGTCCGAGGCCGTGCCCGGGGTGTGGCACAATGGCTAGCTGTACTCGACAGCCGCACAGGACCCCTCTCTCCTCCGGCTGACGCGTCCATCGGGCACTCGGGTACCGCAACCCCACGCGGCTCTCTCGCCGTGCCCAACCACGTCAAATCCAGGAGATTCCACTCCCGTGGCAGTCAAGATCAAGCTGAAGCGTCTGGGCAAGATCCGTTCGCCTCACTACCGCATCGTCGTCGCCGACTCCCGTACCCGTCGTGACGGTCGTGCGATCGAGGAGATCGGCAAGTACCACCCGACCTACAACCCGTCGGTCATCGAGGTGGACGCCGAGCGCGTGGCGTACTGGCTGGGTGTCGGCGCGCAGCCGACCGAGCCCGTCCTCGCCATTCTGAAGAAGACCGGTGACTGGCAGAAGTTCAAGGGCGAGCCCGCCCCGGCTCCGCTGCTCGTCGCCGAGCCGAAGAAGGCGCGCCCGTCGTTCGAGTCCCTCGGGGGCGACGACGAGGGCAAGGGTGAGGCCATCACCCAGAAGAAGAAGGCTGAGAAGAAGGACGAGGCGGCCGCCGAGTCCGAGTCGACCGAGGCCTGAGCAGCATGCTCGAAGAGGCGCTTGAGCACCTCGTGAAGGGCATCGTCGACAACCCTGACGATGTGCAGGTGGCCTCGCGCAACCTGCGCCGCGGACGCGTGCTGGAGGTCCGGGTCCACCCCGACGACCTCGGCAAGGTGATCGGCCGCAACGGCCGTACCGCCCGCGCTCTGCGCACCGTCGTGGGCGCCATCGGCGGCCGCGGTGTCCGTGTCGACCTCGTCGACGTGGACCACGTCCGCTGACGCCGAACGCAACACCGGCTCGGGCCGGGGAGGGCCACTGTGCCGTCCCCGGCCCGCAGTCGTACGTCCGACAGGAGATCTTCGAAAAGTGCAGCTCGTAGTCGCCCGGATCGGCCGCGCCCACGGCATCAAGGGCGAGGTCACCGTCGAGGTACGCACCGACGAGCCGGAACTCAGGCTCGGCCCCGGCGCCGTACTGGCCACCGACCCCGCGTCGGTGGGTCCCCTTACCATCGAGAGCGGCCGGGTGCACAGCGGCAGGCTGCTGCTGCGCTTCGAGGGCGTGCGCGACCGCACCGCCGCCGAGGCACTGCGCAACACTCTCCTCATCGCCGACGTCGACCCCGACGAACTGCCCGAGGAGGAGGACGAGTACTACGACCACCAGCTGATGGACCTCGACGTGGTCACCAAGGACGGCACGGAGGTCGGCCGGATCACCGAGATCTCGCACCTGCCCTCGCAGGACCTGTTCATCGTGGAGCGGCCCGACGGCAGCGAGGTGATGATCCCGTTCGTGCAGGAGATCGTCACCGAGATCGACCTCGCCGAGCAGAAGGCCGTCATCGACCCGCCGCCCGGACTGATCGACGACCGGGCCGAGGTCGCCTCCACGCGGGATGCCGAGGCCTCGTCCGCGCCGGAGACCGCGTCCGTGCCGGAGGCCGAGTCCGCGCCTGAGTCCGGGGACGAGTCCTGATGCGCCTCGACGTCGTCACGATCTTCCCCGAGTACCTCGAACCGCTGAATGTCTCCCTGGTGGGCAAGGCACGCGCGCGTGGCCGGATCGACGTCCAGGTGCACGACCTGCGGGACTGGACCTACGACCGGCACAACACCGTCGACGACACGCCCTACGGCGGCGGGCCCGGCATGGTCATGAAGACCGAGCCCTGGGGCGACGCGCTGGACTCCGTCCTCGCCGACGGCTACGAGACGGGCTCCCACGAACCCGCGCTGATCGTCCCGACGCCGAGCGGACGCTGCTTCACCCAGGAACTCGCCGTGGAGCTCTCCGAGCGCCCCTGGCTGATCTTCACCCCGGCCCGCTACGAGGGCATCGACCGGCGGGTCATCGACGAGTACGCCACCCGGATGCCGGTCTACGAGGTCTCCATCGGCGACTACGTCCTGGCCGGCGGCGAGGCGGCCGTCCTGGTCATCACGGAGGCCGTGGCCCGGCTGCTGCCCGGCGTCCTCGGCAACGCCGAGTCCCACCGCGACGACTCCTTCGCGCCCGGCGCCATGGCCAACCTGCTGGAGGGGCCCGTCTACACCAAGCCGCCCGAGTGGCGCGGTAGGGGCATCCCCGAGGTGCTGCTCAGCGGGCACCACGGCAAGATCGCCCGCTGGCGGCGCGACGAGGCGCTGCGGCGCACCACCGCCCACCGCCCCGACCTGATCGAGCACTGCGACCCGAAGGCCTTCGACAAGAAGGACCGCGAGATGCTCTCCATCCTGGGCTGGGCACCCGATCCCGAGGGCGAACCGTACGGCCGATTTTGGCGTCGGCTCGACCCCGTGGAAGAATAGGTCGCTGTTGTGCGCTGTCCGGCGTGCGCCCCTGCCACAGGGGGACACGACGCCCGCCCCGACACGCACGGCATCCTCTGGAAACCTCCTCCCGCCTATGACCTGTGGCATGGGCGAAGAAAGCAGACGAAATGTCTCACCTGCTCGACTCCGTCGACGCCGCGTCGCTGCGCAGCGACATCCCGGCCTTCCGTCCGGGCGACACCGTCAACGTCCACGTCCGCGTCATCGAGGGCAACCGCTCCCGTGTGCAGCAGTTCAAGGGCGTGGTGATCCGTCGCCAGGGCGCCGGTGTCCGCGAGACCTTCACGGTCCGCAAGGTCTCCTTCTCGGTCGGCGTCGAGCGCACCTTCCCGGTGCACACCCCGATCGTCGAGAAGATCGAGCTCGTCACCAAGGGTGACGTGCGCCGCGCCAAGCTCTACTACCTCCGTGAGCTGCGCGGCAAGGCCGCGAAGATCAAGGAGAAGCGCGAGAGCTGAGCGTTTTCGGTACGTCACGCCGGGGCCGGATAGCATCTGGCCCCGATGGACACCGAAGCACAGCACACGGAGCGCGACCGCTCCTCCGACCCTTCCGCAACCGAGCACGCCTCGGCACCGCGGGGGCCGGAGGGACGGTCGCGTTTCGCGTTGGTGGGTCGGGTCGCGGCCTGGCTGCCCGGCGGGCGGATCACCCTCACCCTGCTGCTGTGCCTGCTCTTCCTGCTGCTCCTGAGCCAATTCGTGGTCCAGCCGTTCCAGATCCCGAGCGGATCAATGGAGCGTGGATTGAGGATCGGGGACCGCGTTCTCGTAAATAAGTTGGCGTACCGTTTCGGTGCCCAGCCCCGGCGCGGAGATGTCGTCGTCTTCGACGGAACGGGGTATTTCGGGGACGGGGACTACATCAAACGCGTTGTCGGTACGGGGGGAGACCATGTGGTCTGCTGTGACACAGAGGGGAGGATTCAGGTGAACGGCCGGTCGGTGGACGAGTCGGCGTTCCTGTACCCCGGGGACGTACCGTCCAGCGTGTCCTTCGACGTCGTCGTACCCGACGGCACCCTCTTCGTCCTCGGCGACCACCGCGGCGCCTCCAGCGACTCGCGCGACCACCTGGGCTCCCCGGGCGGCGGCATGATCCCCGTCGACGACGTCATCGGCCGCGCCGACTGGATCGCGTGGCCCACCGACCACTGGACGCGCCTGGAGCGCCCGGACGCCTACGCGCGCGTGCCCGAGCCGGACGGTGCGCATGGGTAACCGCGGAAAGCCGCGCGGGGTCGCCGCCAGCCCCGCCGAGAACCTCCTGCCCACCGGCTCCCGGCGCGCCTCCGCGCCGGGCGCGGGCCGTACCCGCGCGGAGCGCCGCAAGCTCCAGCGCAAGGTCAAGCGCCGCCGCAGGCGCAGCGCGGTCAAGGAGATCCCGCTCCTGGTCGGTGTCGCGGTGCTCATCGCGCTGGTCCTGAAGACCTTCCTCGTCCAGGCGTTCGTCATCCCGTCCGGCTCGATGGAGCAGACGATCCAGATCGGCGACCGGGTGCTGGTCGACAAACTCACCCCGTGGTTCGGTTCCAAGCCGCAGCGCGGGGACGTGGTGGTCTTCAAGGACCCGGGCGGCTGGCTGCAGGACGAGCAGACCACGCCCAAGAAGGAGGACCCGGTCGTCATCAAGCAGATCAAGCAAGGTCTCACCTTCATCGGTCTGCTGCCCTCCGAGGACGAGAAGGACCTCATCAAGCGGGTCGTCGGGGTCGGCGGCGACCGCGTCAGATGCTGCGACGCCCAGGGCCGGGTCACCGTCAACGGCGTCCCTCTCCAGGAGGACTACCTCTTCCCCGGCAACGCCCCCTCGCAGACCCAGTTCGACATCACGGTGCCCGAGGGGCGCCTGTGGGTGATGGGCGACCACCGGGCCGACTCCGCCGACTCCCGCGCCCACCAGGACCAGAACGGCGGCACCGTCTCCGAGGACGAGGTGGTGGGCCGCGCCATGGTCATCGCCTGGCCCTTCGGCCGCTGGGGCACCCTGGACGAACCGAAAACCTATGCATCCGTCACCGACTCGGTGCCCGGGTCGACCGCGGCTCCCGAGCTGTCGCATAGGGTTGCCCAGGACGATTCGATCGGAACCGTCCGACTCCCGAGCCCTGCGGAACTCCCGCTCGTTATGGGAGTGGTGGGCCTGCGTCGACTCTGGGGCAGGCAGCGGCACAGAGTAAGGAGTTGGCGTGGGGGATGTGGCGGTAGGCGCACGATCCGGGCAGGACGGCGAGGACCACGGACGCCCCGTGGAAGCGGCCGCCCCTGGCGCGGACGGCGCCGGGTCCTCCGGGAGTGAATCCGGCCGGACCGACGAGGGCACGGCGGAGCAGAACCGCACGGACGGGCAGGGGCCGGGCGACTCGACCCCCACGGCGAAGAAGCAGCGCTCCTTCTGGAAGGAGCTGCCCATCCTGATCGGTATCGCGCTGGTGCTGGCGCTGCTGATCAAGACGTTCCTGGTGCAGGCGTTCTCCATCCCGTCCGACTCGATGCAGAACACCCTCCAGCAGGGCGACCGGGTGCTGGTCGACAAGCTCACCCCCTGGTTCGGCTCCGAGCCCGAGCGCGGCGAGGTCGTCGTCTTCCACGACCCGGACAACTGGCTGGCCGGCGAGCCCACGCCGGACCCCAACGCCCTGCAGACCTTCCTCAGCTGGATCGGCCTGATGCCGTCCTCCGAGGAGAAGGACCTGATCAAGCGGGTCATCGGGGTCGGCGGTGACACGGTCGAGTGCAAGGGCACCGGTCCGCTGAAGGTCAACGGCAAGGCGCTGAACGAGGCGTCGTACATCTACCCCGGCAACACGCCGTGCAGCAATGACGACCAGGGCGGCCAGTTCAAGGTGAAGGTCCCCGAGGGCTTCATCTGGGTCATGGGCGACCACCGGCAGAACTCCCGGGACTCCCGCTACAACCAGCAGGACGCCCACAAGGGCATGGTCCCGGTCGATGAGGTCGTCGGGCGCGCCGTCGTCGTCGCCTGGCCGATCAACCGCTGGGACACCCTGCCGGTGCCGGACACCTTCGACCAGAACCTCAGCGCGCAGGCGGCGGTCGCCGCGCCCTCCGGCCTCGCCCTCGTCGGTGCGGTGCCGTTCGTGCTGTGGCGTCGGCAGCGGTCCCGTCAGGGCGCGGAGTGATCCCGGCCAAGGGCTGACCCGGGGGCCTACCCCCGGGTAGGGTGCGGACCCATGAGCGGTCAGAGCACCACACGTACGGCCCCGCCGAGCGGCGGGGGCAACGGCCCGGCGGGCAGCAAGGCAGGACAGCGACTGTCCGGCGTCGCGGTCGCGCTGGGCCTGCTGCTGTTCCTGGGCGGCTTCGCCTGGGCGGCGGTGGTCTACCGGCCGTACACCGTGCCCACCAGCTCCATGACGCCGACCATCGACGCCGGTCAGCGGGTGCTGGCCGAGCGGATCGACGGGGCGGACGTGCGCCGCGGGGACGTCGTGGTCTTCAAGGACCCGAACTGGGCGAACTCGCCCGTGGTCAAGCGGGTGGTGGCCGTGGGCGGGGACACCGTCGCCTGCTGCACGGACGGCAAGCTCACGGTCAACGGCAAGAAGATCGACGAACCGTATCTGCCCGAGGGCAGCCTCGCCGAGATCACCGACTTCCCCACGGTGGACGTGCCCAAGGGGCGGCTGTTCCTGCTCGGTGACGAGCGGCAGGGCTCGCTGGACTCCACCGCGCATCTGACGGACGCCGCGGGCGGCACGGTGTCGCAGAACACGGTCACCGGCCGGGTGGACGCCGTCGTCTGGCCGATGGACGGCATGCTGGAGCGCCCCACCGGGTTCGAGAAGCTGGGCGCGCTCTCCTCGCCGGGCCCGCTGCGCACGATGGTCACGCTGATCGTGGTGGGCGCGGTGCTGGTGCTCGGCGGTGGCGCCTACGGCCCGGTGGCGAAGGTACTGGGCCGCCGCTCCCGCGCCAGGACGGAGTCCGCGGGTGTCCGCTGAAAACCTGGACACGGGCGGGGTGCGCAAGGTCGCCCGGGTCGTCCTGCTGGACCCCGAGGACCGGATCCTGCTGCTGCACGGGCACGAGCCGGAGGACGTGACCGACGACTGGTGGTTCACCCCGGGCGGCGGGGTCGAGGGCGACGAGACTCGTGAAGAGGCCGCTCTGCGGGAACTCGCCGAGGAGACCGGCATCACCGAGGTCGACCTCGGCCCGGTGCTCTGGCGGCGCACGTGCTCCTTCCCGTTCGCCGGGCGGCGCTGGGACCAGGACGAGTGGTACTACCTGGCGCGTACGACGCAGACGGAGATCGCGGCCGCCGGGCTGACCGAGCTGGAGCGGCGCAGTGTCGCCGGAGCGCGCTGGTGGACGTGCCAGGAACTGACCCGGGCACATGAGACGGTGTATCCGACCAGACTCGCCGAGCTGCTGCGCAGGCTGCTCGCGGAAGGTCCCCCGGCCGGGCCCGTGACCCTGGACACCGAAATCGTCTAGGGGCTCGCGGGACTGGCGCACAATGGTGGGATCGCACGCCTGAAGGGGAACATGCCATGAGCGCCGAGGACCTCGAAAAGTACGAGACCGAGATGGAGCTCAAGCTCTACCGGGAGTACCGCGATGTCGTCGGCCTGTTCAAATACGTGATCGAGACCGAGCGGCGCTTCTACCTGACCAACGACTACGAGATGCAGGTGCACTCGGTCCAGGGCGAGGTGTTCTTCGAGGTGTCCATGGCGGATGCCTGGGTCTGGGACATGTACCGGCCGGCCCGCTTCGTGAAGCAGGTGCGCGTACTCACGTTCAAGGACGTGAACATCGAGGAGCTGAACAAGAGCGATCTGGAGCTTCCGAGCGGGTGAGCCGGTCTCGGGTCCCGATTGGGTGTCCTGGGTTCCCGAGCGGGCTCCCTGGGTTTTCGAGTGGGCGTCCTGGATTCCCGAGTGGGTGACGGAGTTATCCACAAGCAGTGAGCGATCCACCAAGATCCTTTTCTTGGCGGAGAGTGCGTGATCGTCGGTGCCGGAGGTGGTGCCGACATGAACGCACGCAGTGCACTCGGCAAGTACGGAGAGGGGCTGGCCGCCCGCCGGCTGGCCGAGGCCGGGATGACGGTCCTGGAGCGCAACTGGCGCTGCGGCCGGACCGGCGAGATCGACATCGTGGCCCGGGACGGGACCGCGCTGGTCGTCTGCGAGGTCAAGACCCGCAGGGGCGACCGGTTCGAGCACCCGATGGCCGCGGTGACCCCGGAGAAGGCGCGACGCCTGCGCGACCTGGCCGAACGCTGGATCCAGACGCACGGCGGAGCCCCGCCCGGCGATGTGCGCATCGACGTCGTAGGCGTCCTGCTCCCCGAGCGCGGCGCGCCCCTCGTCGAGCATGTGCGGGGGGTGGCGTGATGGGTTTCGCCCGTACATGCTCGGTCGCCCTGGTCGGTGTGGAGGGCGTGGTCGTCGAGGTCCAGGCCGACCTGGAACCCGGCGTCGCGGCCTTCACCCTGGTGGGGCTGCCGGACAAGAGCCTCACGGAGAGCCGGGACCGGGTCCGGGCCGCCGTGGTGAACTCGGGTGCCGAGTGGCCGCAGCGCAAGCTGACCGTGGGGCTCAGCCCGGCCTCGGTGCCCAAGGCCGGCAGCGGCTTCGACCTCGCCGTCGCCTGTGCGGTGCTGGGCGCGGCGGAGCGGATCGATCCGCGGGTGCTCGCCGACATCGTGATGATCGGGGAGCTGGGCCTGGACGGCCGGGTGCGGCCCGTCCGCGGCATCCTCCCGGCCGTCCTCGCCGCGGCGAGCGCCGGGTACGAGCAGGTCGTCGTGCCGGAGTGCGCCGCCCCCGAGGCGTCCCTCGTGCCGGGGGTCTCCGTGCTGGGCGTGCGCAGCCTGCGCCAGCTGATCGCCGTACTGGCCGACGAACCCGTCCCCGACGAGACACCCGAGGAGCCGGGCCGCCCCGATCCGCTGCTGGCCGGACTGCGGGTGCCCGGAACCGGCGCGGCCGCGGCGATGCACAGCACCGGAGCGGCCCAGCAGGACGGCGGACACGACCTCGCCGATGTCGTGGGCCAGCACTCGGCCCGCACGGCCGTGGAGGTCGCCGCGGCGGGCGGCCACCACCTGTTCCTGGAGGGCCCGCCCGGTGCCGGGAAGACCATGCTCGCCGAGCGGCTGCCCGCTATCCTGCCCCGGCTGGTCAGGGAGGAGTCCCTGGAGGTCACCGCGGTGCACTCGGTGGCGGGACTGCTCCCGCCGGGCAAGCCCCTGATCGACCTCCCGCCCTACTGTGCCCCGCACCACTCGGCGACCATGCAGTCCCTGGTCGGCGGCGGACCCGGCGTCGCCCGCCCCGGTGCCGTCTCGCTCTCCCATCGGGGCGTGTTGTTCCTGGACGAGACCCCCGAGTTCAGCAGCCATGCCCTGGACGCGCTCCGGCAGCCCTTGGAGTCCGGGCACGTGGTGATCGCGCGCAGCGTGGGCGTCGTCCGGTTCCCGGCGAAGTTCCTGATGGTGCTCGCGGCCAACCCCTGCCCCTGCGGCCGATTCTCCCGCACCGACGACATGTGCGAGTGCCCGCCCGCCGCGATCCGCCGTTACCAGGCCAAGCTCTCCGGGCCGCTGCTCGACCGGGTCGACCTGCGGGTCGAGGTCGACCGGGTCACCCGCGCCGAACTGACCGAACGCGGCGCCCGCGGCGAGTCCACGGCGACCGTGGCCGCCCGGGTGCTGCGGGCCAGGGAACGCGCCGCCGCCCGCCTGGCCGACACACCGTGGCGGACCAACAGCGAGATCCCGGGCCGGGAGCTGCGCAGCCGTTGGTACGCCGCGCCCGGTGCGATGGACGAGGCCGAGCGCCACCTGGAGCGGGGCGTGCTGACCGCCCGCGGACTCGACCGGGTACTGCGGGTCGCCTGGACGGTCGCGGACCTCCTCGGCCACGACCGCCCCGACGCGACGGACGTCGCCCTGGCGCTCCAACTGCGCACCGGGGTGCCCCGCGGGGTGCCCATGGCGATCGGGGCGTTGACGTGAGGCGGAGTGGTGAGGTGCGGGGCCGGGTCGTTCCGCTCCGGGTGGCTGAGGGCGCCGTGGAGCGGGGCCTGGACTTCCCTGGGCGGATTGCCGAGGGCGCCGTGGAGCGGGGCGGGCTGACCGGCTGCGGGTTCGGTCAGCCCGGTGCGGCGGGCGGTGCGTTGGCTCGGCTGCGGTATTCCGGGGTGCTCCCTGCGGCATCCACGGCGATCGGGGCCTTGACGTGAGCCCCGGCGGTGAGCTGCACGAGCGGGTCTTTCTCGCGCGGGTGCTCGAACCCGGGGACGAGGTGGCCGGGCGGTGGCTGCGGGAGGCCGGGGTGCGGGAGGTCGTCGGGCGGCTGCGGGGGAAGGGGCGCCGGTTCGAGGGGATCAGCGAGCGGCGCTGGGCCGGGCTGCTGGCCCGGGCGGAGAAGGCCGATCCGGAGCGGGACCTGGCGGACGCCCGCGAGGCGGGGGTGCGGTTCGTGTGCCCGGGGGACGGGGAGTGGCCCCGGCAGCTGGACGACCTGGGGGACGCCCGGCCGCTGGGGCTGTGGGTGCGCGGAAGCCCGAACCTGCGGATGTGGGCCCTCAGGTCCGTCGGGGTCGTGGGAGCGCGGGCCTGCACGGAGTACGGGGCGCACACGGCGACCACGGTCGCGGCGGGGCTCGCCGAGCGGGGCTGGGTGGTGGTGTCCGGGGGTGCCTACGGCATCGACGGCGCCGCCCACCGCGGCGCCCTCGCCGCCGGCGGGGCCACCGTCGCCGTGCTGGCCTGCGGGGTCGACCGGCCCTACCCGCGCGGGCACACCCAGCTGATCACCCGAATCGCGGAACAGGGGCTGGTCATCGGGGAGTTGCCGCCCGGTGACCACCCCACCCCCAGCAGATTCATCGTCCGCAACCGGGTGATCGCCGCCCTGACCAGGGGGACCGTCGTGGTCGAGGCCGCGCACCGCAGCGGCTCGCTGGCCACGGCACGGGCGGCACAGCGGCTGGGGCGGCACACGATAGGTGTACCGGGGCCGGTGACCAGCGGGCTGTCCGCCGGGGTGCACGAGCTGCTGCGCGGGGACGCCGTGCTGGTCAGCGACGCCGCCGACGTCGTAGAACTCGTCGGGGACATGGGGGAGCTGGCGCCCGACCGGCGCGGGCCCGTCCTGCCCCGGGACCTGCTGGCCGCGGACACCCGCCGGGTGCTGAACGCACTGCCTGCACAGGGCGCGGCCCGGCCCGACGAGATCGCCCGCGGCGCGCAGACCACCCGCGACGACGCCATCGCCCGGCTGTACGAACTCCGAGCACTTGGTTACGTCGAACGACACGGCGACGGCTGGAAGTTGACACGCCAGGCGGTGATGCCGGTCCGTGACGATCGAGGCCGATGCTGACCGAGCGTGTTCGGCCGTCCGGGGGAACCGCGATGCCCTTGGGAATTCCCGGAGTTGATACCCGGGGCCGATCACGCAGAGCGATCGGGATGCCTCGGGGGGACGTCCAGCGGAACGTATCTGCGCACGCCCCGAGCCCTGTACTTCGCACACTGCAACACTCCAGTCACGCTACGCTCACGGGGATTCCGGTGCAGACCGGCACCACGGCACCAGACGCGTACCAGACCGACAGCTCACCCAGGCACCCGCACTTCACGGCAGAACGGCACAAGGCGACGAATGCCCCAGCACACCTCCGGGTCCGACCGGGCGGCGATCCCCCCAGCCGCCCGCGACGGTGGCAGCGTGCGGCCGCCCGCTCCCTCGACGCTCGACGAGTTGTGGCGGTCGTACAAGGCGACGGGGGACGAGCGACTGCGCGAGCAGCTGATCCTGCACTACTCGCCGCTCGTGAAATACGTGGCGGGACGGGTGAGCGTCGGCCTGCCGCCCAATGTGGAGCAGGCCGACTTCGTCTCCTCGGGAGTCTTCGGGCTGATCGACGCCATCGAGAAGTTCGACATCGACCGGGAGATCAAGTTCGAGACGTACGCGATCACCCGGATCCGCGGCGCGATGATCGACGAACTGCGCGCCCTGGACTGGATCCCGCGCTCGGTGCGGACCAAGGCCCGGAACGTGGAGCGGGCGTACGCGACGCTGGAGGCACGCCTCAGGCGCACCCCGACCGAGGTGGAGGTCGCCGCCGAGATGGGGATCGCGGTGGACGAACTCCACTCGGTCTTCAGCCAGTTGTCGCTGGCCAACGTGGTGGCGCTGGAGGAGCTGCTCCATGTGGGCGGCGAGAGCGGCGACGGACTCAGCGTCATGGACACGCTGGAGGACACCGCCGCGGACAACCCCGTCGAGGTGGCCGAGGACCGGGAGCTGCGCCGCTTCCTCGCCCGGGCGATCAACACCCTCCCCGAGCGCGAGAAGACCGTCGTCACGCTCTACTACTACGAAGGACTCACCCTCGCCGAGATCGGCAACGTGCTGGGCGTGACCGAGAGCCGGGTCAGCCAGATCCACACCAAGTCGGTCCTGCAGCTCCGGGCGAAGCTGGCCAGTTTCGGCCGTTGACCGGGCGGCGGACCTTGGGGAGCTACTCCCGTACCGCGCGGTGCGTCCGTACAGTGGACGACGTGCCAAGGATTCGAGCGGCCTCCGTGGCCGAGCACAGGTCGATGCAGCGAGCCGCCCTGCTGGACGCGGCTCGCTCCCTGCTTTCCGAGGGCGGTACGGAGGCGCTGACGTTCCCGGCGCTGGCCGAGCGGACGGGCCTCGCGCGGTCGTCCGTGTACGAGTACTTCCGGTCACGGGCCGCCGTGGTCGAGGAGCTGTGCGCGGTCGACTTCCCGGTCTGGGCGGCCGAGGTCGAGGCGGCGATGGCCGCCGCGGACGGGGCCGAGGCCACGATCGAGGCGTATGTGCGCACCCAGCTCGCGCTGGTCGGTGACCGGCGGCACCGGGCCGTGGTCGCCATCTCCGCGAGCGAGCTGGACGCCGGCGCCCGGGAGAAGATCCGCGCCGCGCACGGCGGGCTCGTCACGATGATCGCCGAAGCCCTGCGGGAGATGGGCCACGCCGAGCCCCGGCTGGCGGCGATGCTGCTCCAGGGCGTCGTGGACGCGGCGGTGCGCCGGATCGAGCTGGGCGCGGCGGAGGAGCCGGAGGCCATCACGGAGGCGGCGGTCTCCATGGCACTGCGGGGAGTGCGGGGCTGAGCCCCGCTCGGTACCGAGCCCCTACGACACGAGCCCCGCTCGGGGCCAAGCCCCTACGGCAGCGGCACCCCAAGGACGGGCAGCAGCCTCGACGGGCCCCTGTACAGCAAGGTCAGCGGGTTCAGGTAGGTCTCTCCGCGTCGTAGGCCCCAGTGAAGACAGGACACCGCGCAGTGCGGCGGCCCGGTGCCGACCGTGCCGATCACCTCACCGGCCCTGACCTCCGCCCCCTTCTCCACCCGCGGATCCATCGGCGTGTACGTCGTCCGCAGTGGTGGGCTCCCCGTCCCCGGGTGCTCCACGGAGACCACGCCCCGCCCCGCCACCCGCCCCGCGAAGAAGACCCGGCCCGCCCGCACCGCCCGTACCGGCGTGCCCACCAGTGCCGCGAGATCCACCCCCCGGTGGCCCCGGGCGTACGGCGTCGGCGGGGGCTCCCAGCCGCGCAGCACCGTGGCCCCGGGCACCGGCCAGGGCGCGGCGGACACCGCCGCCGCGGGGGACAGAGGAGGTTCGGCACGGGGGCAGAACAGGGCCACTACGGCCAGTACCAGCAGCACCGCGCATCGTTTCGCTCGCATCCGCCCAGGCTCCCCGCGCCCCGCCGATCTTGGCGCGATCTGTGGACGACCGGCGGCTTGTGGACAGCGGCGTCACCCGGGACCTTCCCGGTCCCGTACACTTCTCATGGCGATCCGGGTCACCGGGTCGACTTCGCACGCCCCGACTCAGGTCGACAAAACGACCCGGGTCAGCGCTCCTCGGTCCTTCGTGGCACGGCGCATTCGGGGCGTCAGGCGCGGGAGCCGTCCGGCACCCGCGGCACAACCGAGAAATTCAAGGAGATACGGCCATGGCCGTCGTCACGATGCGGGAGCTGCTGGAGAGCGGCGTCCACTTCGGTCACCAGACCCGTCGTTGGAACCCGAAGATGAAGCGCTTCATCTTCACCGAGCGCAACGGCATCTACATCATCGACCTGCTCCAGTCGCTGTCGTACATCGACCGCGCCTACGAGTTCGTCAAGGAGACCGTCGCCCACGGCGGCACGGTCATGTTCGTCGGCACGAAGAAGCAGGCGCAGGAGGCCATCGCCGAGCAGGCCACCCGCGTCGGCATGCCCTACGTCAACCAGCGCTGGCTGGGCGGCATGCTCACCAACTTCTCGACCGTCTACAAGCGTCTGCAGCGCCTGAAGGAGCTTGAGCAGATCGACTTCGAGGACGTCGCGGCCTCCGGTCTGACCAAGAAGGAGCTCCTGGTCCTCTCCCGCGAGAAGGCCAAGCTGGAGAAGACCCTCGGCGGTATCCGCGAGATGCAGAAGGTGCCCAGCGCCGTCTGGATCGTGGACACCAAGAAGGAGCACATCGCCGTTGGTGAGGCCCGGAAGCTGAACATCCCGGTCGTCGCGATCCTCGACACCAACTGCGACCCCGACGAGGTCGACTACAAGATCCCGGGCAACGACGACGCGATCCGCTCCGTCACCCTGCTCACCCGTGTGATCGCTGACGCCGTCGCCGAGGGCCTCATCGCCCGTTCCGGCGTCGCCACCGGCGAGAAGGGCGAGAAGGCCGCGGGCGAGCCGCTCGCCGAGTGGGAGCGCGACCTGCTGGAGGGCGAGAAGAAGGCCGACGAGGCCCCCGCCGCCGAGCAGGCCCCTGCCGCCGAGGCGCCGGCCGCCGAGGCCCCCGCGGCCGAGGCTCCGGCCACCGACGCCTGATCAGTCAGCGTTGACGGCGGGGGCGGCGACATCCTGAACGCCCCCGCCGTTCACCCGTAGGTCCGAGATCCGCATCTACGTGTGGGGCTCGGACCGGGTAGATCTCCCGACTTCGAGAAAGACTCAACGACTCATGGCGAACTACACCGCCGCCGACGTCAAGAAGCTCCGTGAGCTCACCGGCGCCGGCATGATGGACTGCAAGAAGGCGCTGGACGAGGCCGACGGCAACGTTGACAAGGCCGTCGAGGCGCTGCGCATCAAGGGCCAGAAGGGCGTCGCCAAGCGCGAGGGCCGCTCCGCCGAGAACGGCGCCGTGGTCTCCCTCATCGCCGACGACAACACCTCCGGTGTCCTGGTCGAGCTGAAGTGCGAGACGGACTTCGTCGCCAAGGGCGAGAAGTTCCAGGCCGTCGCCGCCGCCATCGCCGAGCACGTCGCCAAGACCTCCCCGGCCGACATCGACGCCCTGCTCGCCTCCGAGATCGAGGCCGGCAAGACCGTCCAGGCGTTCGTGGACGAGGCCAACGCCAACCTCGGCGAGAAGATCGTCCTGGACCGCTTCGCGCAGTTCGCCGACGGTTTCGTCTACGCCTACATGCACCGCACCATGCCCGACCTGCCCCCACAGATCGGTGTCCTGGTCGAGCTGGACAAGGCCGACGCCGACCTGGCCAAGGGCGTTGCCCAGCACATTGCCGCGTTCGCGCCGAAGTACCTCTCCAAGGACGACGTCCCGGCCGAGGTCGTCGAGTCCGAGCGCCGCGTCGCCGAGGAGACCACCCGCGCCGAGGGCAAGCCCGAGGCCGCCCTGCCGAAGATCGTCGAGGGTCGCCTCAACGGCTTCTTCAAGGACGCCACGCTGCTGGGCCAGCCCTACGCCCTCGACAACAAGAAGTCGGTCGAGAAGGTCCTGCAGGAGGCCGGTGTCACCCTGAAGCGCTTCACGCGCATCAAGGTCGGCATCTGAGTCCGTACCGCGATCGACGCGCGACCCCGATAGGGTCGACAGCAGTCGTCCCGGTACGCCGTCACCGGCGTGACGGACGACAGCAGATCTGACGAGGAGGCCATTGCCGCGCATGGGATGCCAACACCCCACCGGCAATGGCCTTCTTCGTATGTGCAACACGTGAAAGAGGCGGGATCTCCATGACCACCAAGGCCCAGAAGAGCGACGACGGCAAAGTACACGGCCGGTTTCTGCTGAAGCTGTCCGGAGAGGCCTTCTCCGGCGGTGGGGGCCTGGGCGTGGACCCTGACGTGGTGCACAAGATCGCCCGCGAGATCGCGGCCGTCGTCCGGGACGGCGCGCAGATCGCGGTCGTCATCGGCGGCGGCAACTTCTTCCGCGGCGCCGAACTCCAGCAGCGCGGCATGGACCGCGCCCGCTCCGACTACATGGGCATGCTCGGCACCGTGATGAACTGCCTCGCCCTCCAGGACTTCCTGGAGAAGGAGGGCATCGACAGCCGGGTCCAGACCGCCATCACCATGGGCCAGGTCGCCGAGCCGTACATCCCGCTGCGCGCCGTGCGCCACCTGGAGAAGGGCCGTGTGGTCATCTTCGGCGCCGGTATGGGCATGCCGTACTTCTCCACCGACACGACCGCGGCCCAGCGCGCCCTGGAGATCGACGCCGAGGCGCTGCTGATGGGCAAGAACGGCGTGGACGGCGTCTACGACTCCGACCCCAAGGCCAACCCGGACGCGGTCAAGTTCGACTCCCTCGGCTACGGCGAGGTCATCACCCGGGACCTCAAGGTCGCCGACGCCACCGCCATCACGCTGTGCCGTGACAACAAGCTCCCGATCCTGGTGTTCGAGCTTCTGGCGGAGGGCAATATCGCCCGCGCCGTCAAGGGTGAGAAGATCGGCACGCTTGTGGGTGACCAGGGCAGCAGGGACTGACAGGCAACACCTTCGGACCCTGACCGGGGGATGGACAATGGTCCAACGGTCGGGAACCGTGCAGGAAGAAGACGCGACGCAGCCGGCCGCCGCCCCCTCGCAAGGAACCGCAGCCGGGCCTACTCAAGACACGCAGGAGCAAGTGGTGATCGAAGAGACCCTCCTCGAAGCCGAGGAGAAGATGGAGAAGGCCGTCGTGGTCGCCAAGGAGGACTTCGCCGCGATCCGCACCGGCCGTGCGCACCCGGCGATGTTCAACAAGATCGTGGCCGACTACTACGGCGCGCCGACGCCGATCAACCAGTTGGCCTCGTTCTCCGTGCCGGAGCCGCGCATGGCCGTCGTGACCCCGTTCGACAAGAGCGCGCTGCGCAACATCGAGCAGGCGATCCGCGACTCCGACCTGGGCGTCAACCCCAGCAACGACGGCAACATCATCCGTGTGGTGTTCCCCGAGCTGACCGAGGAGCGCCGCCGCGAGTACATCAAGGTCGCCAAGGGCAAGGGCGAGGACGCCAAGGTGTCCATCCGCTCCGTCCGCCGCAAGGCCAAGGACGCCATCGACAAGCTGATCAAGGACGGCGAGGTCGGCGAGGACGAGGGCCGCCGTGCGGAGAAGGAGCTCGACGACACCACCGCGAAGTACGTCGCGCAGGTGGACGAGCTCCTGAAGCACAAGGAAGCGGAGCTGCTCGAGGTCTGATGAACGACTCTTCCTGGGGCGCTCCGCCACACTCCGGGCCACATCCCGGGTACTGGGGACCGTCCGACCAGGGGCCTGTCCAGGGGGCTGCCCCGGCGGGTCCCGCGTACGATGCGCCTGAGGCGCAGCACACTCGCCCCATGCCCATCGTGCCCGACGTACCCGCGTATGGCGGAGACCAGGATGACGACCGGGGGGCTGCTCGGCTGAGCGGCCCCTTGTTCCGCGACGAGACGCCGCAGGCGCAGGCCCCTCGGACCGCGCCGCAGAATCCGGAGCCCATGCCCGACGCCCCGCAGCCGGCGCCGCGCCCGCAGAAGAAGAGCGCGGGACGTGACCTGGGCGCGGCCATAGGGGTCGGCGTCGGTCTCGGCGCGGTGATCGTGGCCTCGCTGTTCGTGGTGAAGGCCGTGTTCGTCGGTGTGGTCGTGGTCGCCGTCGTCGTGGGCCTGTGGGAGCTGACCACACGCCTTCAGGAACGCAAGGCGATCAAGGCACCCCTCGTCCCGCTCGCCCTCGGCGGCGCCGCCATGGTGATCGCCGGGTACGTCCGGGGCGCCGAGGGAGCCTGGGTGGCGATGGCGCTCACCGCGCTGGCCGTCCTGGTCTGGCGCATGGCCGAGCCGCCGGAGGGCTACCTCAAGGACGTCACGGCGGGTGTCTTCGCGGCGTTCTACGTCCCGTTCCTGGCGACGTTCGTCGTGATGATGCTGGCGGCGGACGACGGCGCCTGGCGCGTCCTGACCTTCCTGGTGCTGACGGTCGTCAGCGACACGGGCGCGTACGCCGTCGGCTGGCGCTTCGGCAAGCACAAGCTCGCCCCGCGCATCAGCCCCGGCAAGACCCGCGAGGGCCTGCTGGGAGCGGTCTCCTTCGCCATGGTCGCGGGCGCCCTGTGCATGCAGTTCCTGATCGACGACGGCTCCTGGTGGCAAGGCCTGCTCCTGGGCCTCGCGGTCGCGGCGAGCGCCACGCTCGGCGACCTCGGCGAGTCCATGATCAAACGCGACCTGGGCATCAAGGACATGGGCACCCTCCTCCCCGGCCACGGCGGCATCATGGACCGCCTGGACTCCCTCCTGCCGACGGCACCGGTGGTGTGGCTCCTGCTGGTGCTGTTCGTGGGGTCGGGCTGACGGGCTTGTGATCCCGAACGGGCCTCCGCTTCGGCGGGGGCCCGTTCGTGTTCGGGGGCGGGAAATCCGGCGGGACCGGCTACCCGGAACGATCTGCGACACTGGATGGGTTATGCCGAAGCCCGGAGAACTCACATTCGTAGCGCCGCGCGGAGCCAAGAAGCCGCCGCGGCATCTTGCCGATCTGTCGCCTGCTGAGCGCAAGGACGCTGTCGCGGCGGTCGGGGAGAAGCCGTTTCGTGCCAAGCAGCTGTCGCAGCACTACTTCGCGCGGTACACGCACGACCCCGAGCAGTGGACGGACATCCCTGCCGGGGCGCGTGGGAAGTTGCGGGAGGAGTTGTTTCCCGAGCTGATGACGGTCGTGCGGCATCTGTCGACCGACCAGGGGACCACCCGTAAGACGCTGTGGCGGCTGTTCGACGGGACGCTCGTGGAGTCGGTGCTGATGCGGTACCCGGACCGGGTGACCATGTGCATCAGCTCGCAGGCCGGGTGTGGGATGAACTGTCCCTTCTGTGCCACTGGGCAGGCGGGGCTTGATCGGAATCTGTCCACCGCTGAGATCGTGCATCAGATCGTGGATGGGATGCGGGCGCTCCGGGACGGGGAGGTGCCTGGGGGGCCTGCTCGGCTTTCCAACATCGTTTTCATGGGGATGGGCGAGCCGCTCGCCAACTACAACCGCGTTGTCGGGGCCATTCGGCGGCTCACCGATCCCGAGCCCGATGGGCTGGGGCTTTCGCAGCGCGGGATCACCGTCTCCACTGTCGGGCTTGTGCCCGCTATTCACCGGTTCGCCGATGAAGGGTTCAAGTGCCGGCTGGCCATCTCGCTGCACGCCCCCGACGACGAGCTGCGCGACACCCTCGTGCCCGTCAATACGCGGTGGAAGGTGCGCGAGGTGCTGGACGCCGGGTTCGAGTACGTGGCCAAGTCGGGGCGGCGGCTGTCGATCGAGTACGCGCTGATCCGGGACATCAATGACCAGGCCTGGCGAGGTGACCGGCTCGGGCGGCTGCTCAAGGGCAAGCCTGTGCATGTCAACCTCATTCCGCTCAACCCGACCCCGGGGTCGAAGTGGACCGCCTCGCGGCCCGAGGACGAGAAGGCGTTCGTGGAGGCCATCGCCGCCCATGGTGTGCCGGTGACGGTCCGGGACACCCGTGGTCAGGAGATCGACGGGGCGTGTGGTCAGCTCGCGGCCACCGAGCGGTAGTCTGAGCCCGTACATCCGTACGTACATCTTCATATTCCGACAGGGGAGCGCCACAGCGCTGAGAGTGCGGGAGAGTCCGCAGACCCTCTGAACCTCGCCCAGGTCATTCTGGGTAGGGAGATCGGTCGTCACTCAAGCTGTTGCGCCCTGCTCCGGAACCCACTCGGTCCGGAGCAGGGCCGCGTCTCTTCCTGGTCACTCCAGGAGGAATCAGTGCATAGCAAGAAGAAGGTCCTTGCCTTGGCCGTGGGGCTGGGGCTCGTCGCCCTGCCCGCCCTCGCCGCCTGCGGGTCCGAGGACGGCGGCAGCGGCGGCGGCACGTCCAAGAACGTCACCCTGGTCAGCCATGGCTCCTGGGCCGCCTCCAAGGACGTCATCGCCGCGTTCGAGAAGCAGTCCGGGTACAAGGTGAAGGTCCTGGAGGACGGCGACGCCGGGCAGGCCGTCAACAAGGCCATCCTCACCAAGGACAACCCGCAGGGCGACGTCTTCTTCGGCGTCGACAACACCCTTCTCTCCCGCGCCCTCGACAACGGGCTCTTCCAGCCGTACGAGGTCAAGGGGGCCGAGCGGATTCTGCCTCAGTACCGGGTGGACGGCGGTAAGCACCGGGTTACGCCCATCGACACCGGCGACATCTGCGTCAACTACGACAAGAAGTACTTCGCCGATCACAAGCTCACGCCGCCCTCCAGCTTCGACGACCTGATCAAGCCCGAGTACAAGAACCTCCTCGTCACCGAGAACGCCTCCACCTCCTCGCCGGGCCTCGGCTTCCTGCTCGGTACCGCCGCGCAGTACGGCGACGACGGCTGGCAGGACTACTGGGAGAAGCTCAAGGCCAACGGCGTGAAGGTGGTCGACGGCTGGGACCAGGCCTACAACGAGGAGTTCTCCGGCTCCGCCGGCGGAAAGGCCGCGAAGGCGGACCGGCCGCTGGTCGTCTCCTACGCCTCCTCGCCGCCCGCCGAGGTGATCTTCGGTGACCCGAAGCCGAAGACCGCGCCCACCGGCGTCGCCGAGGGCACCTGCTTCCGGCAGATCGAGTACGCCGGACTGCTGAGCAACGCCAAGAACCCCGAGGGCGGCAAGGCGCTGCTGGACTTCCTGGTCGGCAAGACCTTCCAGGAGGACATGCCGCTCAACATGTTCGTCTACCCGGTGACCGAGGGCGCCGAGGTGCCCGAGGAGTTCGTGAAGTACGGGCCCCAGGCGAAGGACCCGCGGACCATGGCCCCCGAGAAGATCGCCGACAACCGCGACGACTGGGTCAAGTCGTGGACCTCGCTCGTACTGAAGTAGGCCGCCCGGCGCGGAGGCACGCGGCGCGGCTGGGTCTGCTGGCCCTGCCCGTCGCGTTCTTCGGCGTCTTCTTCGCCTACCCGGTCGCCGCGATCCTCGCGCGCGGCCTCAAGGTGGACGGGGTCTGGCAGTTCGGCCGGATCCTGGATGTGCTCGGGCAGAGCGACATCCGGCACGTGCTGTGGTTCACCACCTGGCAGGCCCTCGCCTCCACCGCGCTCACCCTGCTGGTCGCGCTGCCCGGCGCGTATGTCTTCGCCCGCTACGAGTTCCCGGGCAAGCAGGTGCTGCGGGCCGTCGTGACAGTGCCGTTCGTGCTGCCGACCGTCGTGGTCGGTACGGCCTTCATGGCGCTGGTCGGGCGGCGCGGGCTGCTCGACGAGCTGTGGGGGCTGCGGCTGGACACCACCGTGTGGGCGATCCTGCTGGCGCACGTCTTCTTCAACTACGCCGTCGTCGTACGCACCGTCGGCGGCCTGTGGGCGCAACTCGACCCGCGGCAGGAGGAGGCGGCCCGGATGCTCGGGGCGTCCCGCTGGACGGCCTGGCGGAAGGTGACTCTGCCCGCCCTCGGTCCGGCCGTGGCCGCCGCCACCCTGATGGTCTTCCTGTTCACCTTCACCTCTTTCGGTGTCGTGCAGATCCTCGGCGGGCCCACCTTCTCCACGCTCGAAGTGGAGATCTACCGCCAGACCTCGGAGATCTTCGACCTCTCCACGGCCGCGGTCCTCACCCTCATCCAGTTCGCGGCCGTCGGCGCCATCCTCGCCCTGCACGCCTGGACGGTACGGCGCCGGGAGGCGGCGCTGCGGCTCGTGGACCCGGCACAGACCGCCCGCCGTCCGCGCGGCGCCGGACAGTGGGCCCTGCTGGCCGGGGTCCTCACCACCATCGCCGTACTGCTCGTCCTGCCGCTCGCGGTGCTGGTGCAGCGCTCCTTCGGCGCCCCCGACTTCGCCTACTACCGCGAGCTGACCAGCGACGACAGCGGAATCTTCCTGGTCCCGCCGATCGACGCGATCGGCAACTCCCTGTCCTACGCGGTCGTCGCCACCGCCATCGCCGTACTCGTCGGAGGACTGGCCGCCGCCGCGCTCACCCGGCGCGACGCCGGACGGTTCGTACGCGGCTTCGACGCGCTGCTGATGCTGCCGCTCGGGGTGTCCGCGGTGACCGTCGGGTTCGGGTTCCTGATCGCCCTGGACGAGCCGCCGCTGGATCTGCGGGCCAGCTGGATTCTGGTGCCGCTGGCCCAGGCGCTGGTCGGGGTCCCTTTCGTCGTACGGACCATGCTGCCCGTGCTGCGGGCCGTCGACCAGCGGCTGCGGGAGGCGGCGGCGGTGCTGGGAGCCTCGCCGTGGCGGGTGTGGCGGGAGGTGGATCTGCCGCTGGTGCGGCGGGCGCTGCTGATCGCGGCTGGGTTCGCCTTCGCGGTGTCGCTCGGGGAGTTCGGGGCGACGGTGTTCATCGCGCGGCCGGACAATCCGACGCTGCCGGTCGCGGTGGCCCGGCTGCTGGGGCGGCCCGGCGAGCTCAACTACGGCCAGGCGATGGCCCTTTCGACGATTCTGATGGTGGTGTGCGCGGTGGCGCTGCTGGTGCTGGAGCGGCTGCGGACCGACCGGACGGGGGAGTTCTGATGCTGCTGAGCCTGGAGAACGCCACCGTGCGGTTCGGTGGCCGGGCCGTCCTCGACGCGGTCGATCTGTCGGTGGCCGAGCACGAGGTGGTGTGCGTCCTCGGGCCGAGCGGCAGCGGCAAGTCGACCCTGCTCAGGGCGGTCGCCGGGCTCCAGCCGCTGGACGCCGGGCGGGTGTCGCTCGACGGGTGCGACCAGCGCGGCATCCCCGCGCACCGGCGCGGCGTGGGGCTGATGTTCCAGGACCACCAGCTCTTCCCGCAGCGGGATGTCGGCGGCAACGTCGCCTTCGGGCTGCGCATGCACGGCGCGGGGAAGGCGGAACAGGCCGCCAGAGTCCAGGAGTTGCTGGATCTCGTCGGGCTGCCCGGGGCCGCTCGCCGGGCCGTGGGCGCGCTCTCCGGCGGGGAGCAGCAGCGGGTGGCGCTCGCGCGGGCGCTGGCGCCCCGGCCCCGGCTGCTGATGCTCGACGAGCCGCTCGGCCAGCTCGACCGCTCGCTGCGGGAGCGGCTCGTGGTGGAACTGCGGGAGCTGTTCAGCGAGTTGGGCACGACTGTGCTGGCGGTGACGCATGACCAGGGGGAAGCGTTCGCGCTGGCCGACCGGGTCGTGGTGATGCGGGACGGGCGGATCGCCCAGACCGGGACGCCCCTGGAGGTGTGGCAGCGCCCGGCGGACGAGTTCGTGGCCCGCTTCCTCGGCTTCGACAACGTCATCGCCGCGACGGTCGCCGGCGAAGCCGCCGCCACCCGCTGGGGCAAGCTTCCCGTACCGGAGGGCACCCCCGAGGGCCCCCGCACCCTCCTCGTCCGGCCCGCCGGGGTCCGCCTGGTCGCCGCCGACCAGGGCCTGCGCTGCACGGTGGCCGCCCGCACCTTCAAGGGCACCCATGTCGCCGTACACCTCCAGCCCGAGGACGCGCCCCGGCTGGAGGCCGCGTGTGCGCTCAGGGAGGCGCCGGAGGTCGGGGACGAGGTCGGAGTGGAGTTCGACGCGACGGAAATCGTGGTGCTCGATCGCGCGGAGTGATCTTAAGGTGTGCGAATGACGCTTCTCGCGCACGATCGCTACTGCGATGAAATCGACCGCCAGGTCCAGCAGTTGAGGGCCGTGGTGACCTCCGGCACCGACCTCTCCCGCACCGTCCCGACCTGCCCGGACTGGTCCCTGGAGGACCTGGTACGGCACAACGGCGGCGCCTTCCGCTGGTCGGAGCTGCTGGTGCGCACCCGGGCCGGGGACGACATCCCCGAGGACAAGGTGCCGCACATCGGCGGGCCCGACACGAAGGGGGACGCCGCCGCGCTGGACGCCTGGCTCGCCGAGACCGGCCGGATGCTCGTCGACACCCTGCGCGCCGCAGGCCCGGACGCGAAGGCCTGGAGCTGGGCCGAGACCCACACCGCCGGGTTCTGGGCCCGCCGTATGACCCACGAGATCACCATCCACCGCGCGGACGCCACGCTCGCCGCCGGGCTGCCGTACGAGGTCGCGCCGGAAGTGGCCGCCGACGCGATCGACGAATGGCTGGAAATCGTGGAGTTCGTGCAGCGGAGCCAACCGGAGGACTCGGCACGGGAGTTGCGCGGCACCGGCCGTACCATCCATCTGCACGCCACCGACGGCGCGCCGGAGTTGAACGCGGAGTGGGTGATCGAGCTCGCCGAGGACGGGGTGCGGTGGCGCCGGGGCCATGAGAAGGCGGACGTCGCGCTGCGCGGACCGCTGACCGCCGTACTGCTCGCCTTCTACCGTCGTCTGCCGCTGGACAGCGCCGAGTTGGAGATCCTGGGCGAGCGGGAGCTGCTGGAGTTCTGGCTGGAGCGGGCCACCTTCGGGTAACCCCGTGCGATGGCCCGCTCCGGGCGTCAGCGGGTGCTGCTGCGCTTGCGCAGGCCGAAGAAGACCGCGCCGCCGCCGGCCGCGACCAGGGCGATGGCGATGCCCGCGATCAGACCGGTGTTGGAGTTGGCACCGGTCTCGGCGAGGTTGGACTCACCGGCCGGGGACGGGGCGTTGCTGGAGGTGTCCGCGGGGGTGGTGCTGGTCTCCTCGGACGGCTCCGGAGCCGGGGAGGACTCCTCCTCGGCCGGGGTGGACTCCGACGGCGTCGGGGTCGCGCTGTCCGACGGGGTCGGGGTCTCCTCCTTCTTGCACGCGGTCGACGGGGTCGTCAGGTTCGGCTTGATGTCCTCGTCGACCAGGTCCGCGGCCTTGACGTGGATGCGGTACTCGGCGTTGGGCTTCCAGTCCTCCTCGAAGGTGATGGTCACGCCCTCGGCGGAGCCCTTCACCACCTGCTCGCCGACCTTCTTCAGGTCGGCGCCGTTGTTCTGGAGGAAGACGGTGACCGTGGCCGGGACACCGCCCGGGTCCACGTCGGTGACGGTGATGACGCCCTTGTCGCCGTCACACTTGGCCTCGGCGGAGAAATCCTTGATGTCGCACGCGAACGCGCTGCCGGTCGCGCTGAGCACGAGCGCCGCCGAGGCGGAGGCGAGGCCGAGCGCACGTGCGGAGCGGGCGACGGTACGGCGGGATATGGACAGGACTGCCACGTTGGTCCTTCACATGTTGCGCAGATGAGGGGGGTTTGAGGAGTGGAGCCGCGGGGCAACTCCACTCCCAGGAGTCTCACAGGTTTATAAGTGCCGCGTAAGTAGTGTCAACGCATATGCGCGTCAACCTTCTTGGCTTTGCCACCTTATTAACCGCCGAGGCGTTTCAACGCCTCCGGGACCTCATCGATTCGGTCAACCAGGGCGATACGGGACTCCATTGAGCGCTCCCGTGCCAGCGACCGCAGCAGCGGCCAGGCGGGCAGCCGCTCCGTCCAGTGCTCCTTGTTGACCAGCACCATCGGCGTGGGTTCGCCCCGCGACTCGTAGTAGTTGGGCGTCGCGTTGTCGAAGATCTCCTGTACGGTCCCGGCGGCGCCCGGCAGGAAGACCACGCCCGCGGTGGAGCGGGCCAGCAGGCCGTCCTCGCGCAGGGCGTTGGCGAAGTACTTGGCGATGTGCGCGGCGAAGGCGTTCGGCGGCTCGTGGCCGTAGAACCAGGTCGGGATGCCGATGGAGCCGCCGCCCCGGGGCCAGCGGGTGCGGACCTCGAAGGCGGCCGTCGCCCAGGCGGTGACGGACGGGGTGTACGACGGTTCCTTGGCGAGGATGTCGAGGGCCTCGGCGAGCATCTCGTCGCCGTAAGGGGCGGCGTACGCACCGAGGTTGGCGGCCTCCATCGCGCCGGGGCCGCCGCCGGTGGCCACCGTGAAGCCCTCGCGGGTCAGTTCACGGCCGAGCCGGGCGGCGCCTGCGTAGGCGTCCGAGCCGCGGGCCATCGCGTGGCCGCCCATCACGCCCACCACGCGTGCGCCGCGCACCAGTTCGTCCAGCGCGTCGGAGACGGAGTCGTCGTGGACGGAGCGGAGCATCGAGGCGAGTATGTCGCCGTCGGACTTGGTCTGCTGGAACCAGGCGTAGGTGAGCGCGTCCGGCGTGCGGTCGTAGCCCTGGTCCAGGTCGGTGAACAGTTCGTCCGGGGTGTAGAGGAGACCCCGGTACGGGTCGAAGGACAGTTCCGGGACCGGTGGGAAGACCATGGCGCCGTCGGCGCGGACCTTCGCGGCGGCGTTGTCCCGCATCCGGCAGCCGAGGAAGACGGCGCCCGCGGTGTCCGTGGCGAGCAGTTCGCGCGTACGGTCCGTCAGATCGACGGCCTGGATCCTGTATCCGGAGAGCGTGCCGCGCGCGGAGACAGTGGCGTCGAACTCCTGGAGTGTCTCGATCTCACGGTCGTTGTGGTTCGCCGCATGGGCGGGCATCGTCTGCACCCGCCCATGCTAGACAGAGTGGTTGCTCAGCCCTCGACCGCGGCGGGGTCCATCCACACGACCTCCCAGGTGTGGCCGTCGAGGTCGTCGAAGGCGCGGCCGTACATGAAGCCCATGTCCTGGATCTTGTCGGAGGCCTTGCCGCCGGCCGCGATCGCCTTCTCCACCAGCTCGTCGACCTTGTCGCGGCTCTCGGCGCTCAGACAGATCAGCACCTCGCTGGTCTTCGTGGCGTCCGCGATCTCCTTGTCGGTGAACGTCGAGTAGAACGGCTTGGTGAGGAGCATGGCCACGATGGTGTCGCTGATGACGACGCTCGCCGCGTTCTCGTCGCTGAACTGGGGGTTGATCGAGTAGCCCAGCTCCGTGAAGAACTTCTTGGCGGCGTCGAGGTCCGCGACGGGCAGGTTCACGAAGATCATCTGCTGGTACATGCGAGGTTTCTCCCAACGGGGTCGGTCTGTTCGATGGGGTAGACCGGCGGGCGGGGCGGAACTCATCGCGGTGCGTCGAACTTTTCCGTACGGCTTTCGCGGGTGCCGGGTGCCGGGTGCCGGGTGCCGGGGCCGGTTCGCGGGCGTGGTTGGCGGGCTGGAGGGTTGGCGGGCTAGCGGGCCAGTGGCAGCGCGGCGAGTTCGGCGACCGCCAGGGTCAGCGGGCCGAACACGAGGAGCAGCGCGCCCGCTCGCAGGGCGGCGGCGCCGCGCAGTACGGCGGCCGGGGCGCCCAGGCGGAGCAGGGCGGCCGTGGTGTCAGCCCTGGCCTGGCGTGCCTCCACCGCGGCGGTGAGCAGGGTGGCGACCGCGCAGGTGGCGACCACGGTCGCGCCGAGCGTGGTCAGCGGGCCCGGAGTGCGGCCGTCGGCGGCCGGGTCGTGGAGTACGGCCATGGCGTACGCGGCGGAGGCCACGGCGCAGACGATGCCGAGGGGGCGGCCGATGCGGGTGGACTCCGCCATGAGGATGCGGCCGGAGAGGAGGCGGAGGGCGCCGGGGCGGACGGACTGGAGGAGGCGGCCGCAGAGGTGGGTGAGGCCGGGGCCGGCGAGGGCGAGGCCCGCGGCGGTGAGGGCCCAGCCGACGAGCACTGCCGTGGGGGCGGTGGGGAGGCCGGTTGGGAGAGTGGCGGGGCCGGTCTTTGCCGTACTGGTGTACGCCTCTACGGTCAGGCCTGCGGCGAGGATGGCGATGCCCCAGGGGAGGCCGGTGGGGGCCGGAGTTGGGGGCCTGTCCTGTGGGGACTGTGCCGGGGGGTGGGTGTCGCTTGCCGGCGCTTGCCGGGTGCCTCCCCCAGAGGGGGGACCCCCAGCGCCCACCCGTGCCGCCCCAGCGGCACGACTGCCCGCGGGCTGGGTGGGGCTGGTGCCCGCGGGCTGGGTGGGAGGGGTGCTCGCAGGCTGCGTAGGGCTGGTGCCTGCGGGCCGGGTGGGACTCGTGGTCGCGGGCCGGGTGGGGCCGGTGCGTGCGGGCTGGGTGGGTGGGGTGGTGAGACGGCCGAGGTGCCGGGCTGGGCGGATCGTTGTCTGTGGGCGGTGGTTGAAGGCCACTGCCAGGGACGCTGCTGCTGGGACCAGGGCCAGCAGGGTCAGGGCTGCTGGTAGGGGTAGTGGCTCCGAGGCGGCCAGGAAGTCTGTTGCCGCGCCGTCGAAGGGCATGCCTGTCAGGTCGCCTCGGAGGTGGAGGAAGAAGAGCAGGGCCAGCATCGAGCCCAAGGTCGTCGACAGGGCGGTGATCGTTGCCGCCACCGCCATCAGGCGGATCGGGCCCAGGCCGATCGCCGCGAGGCCGGGGCGGGGGCGGGTGCCCGGGTCCGTGCGGGCCACCGCCACCGCGAAGTGGACCGTCGCCGCCAGCGGTGCCGCGCACCACGTCAGGCGCAGGGCGGACGCGCCCGGGGTGTCGGGGTGCGTCATCGCGTGGCCCAGGGTGCACAGGAGCAGGAACCCCGTGCCCGCCGAGGCCGACGCGACCAGCAGGCGGCGCAGCTGTACGGCGGGACGGGCGCGGTGGGTCAGGCGGAGAGCGAGCACGCGGTGCGGCCTTCCTCCGACTCGGCCATCGGCGGCAGGTGGACGGTGTTCACGCGGCGGCCGTCCAGCAGGGACACCGTGCGGTCGGCCAGGGAGGCGGTCTCGGCGTCATGGGTGGCGAGGATGACCGTGATGCCGTGGGACCGGGCCGCGGTGGTCAGGGTGCGCAGGACGTGGGCGCGGTCGGCGCGGTGCAGCGGGGCCGTGGGCTCGTCCGCGAACAGGACCGTGGGCGCCGGGGCCAGGGAGCGGGTGATGCAGACGCGCTGGCGCTGGGCCTGGGTCAGTTCGTGGGGCCGCTTGCGGGCGCAGTCGCCGATGTCGAGGCGCTCCAGCCACTCCAGCGCGGCGGTCTTGGCGCGGCGGCGTCCGGTGCCGCGCAGCATCAGGGGGAGGGCCGCGTTCTCCCAGACGTTCAGCTCGGGGACGAGCACCGGCTCCGGGTCGATCCAGCCGAAGCGGTCGCGGCGCAGCCGTTCGCGGTGGACGGGGCCCATGGTGTGCACGGGGACGCTGTTGAACCAGACCTCGCCCTGTTGGGCGGGCAGCTGGCCGGACAGACAGCGCAGCAAGGTGGTCTTGCCGCTGCCCCTCGGGCCGCTGACGGCGAGGATCTCGCCCTCGCGGACGCCGATGGAGACACCGGCGAGCGCGGGCGAGCCGTCGGGGTGGGTGAAGTGCAGGGCACGCGCCCAGAGCACATCGTTGTCGGGCGGGGCCTCCATGCGCGTCACACCTCGTTCTGGTCCGTAGTGCCAAGCAGTCCCCCGTGCGGGGGAACGAAAGCAGGGCCGATCGGTTACCAGGAACGCTAAGGATGACGGGCAGAAACGCCGGACAGCACGCGGCCCGGGTGCACCCTTCCCACTCGTTCGGGTGCACCCGGGCCGTCGTGCCACGGGCGTTACAGCTTGGTCCACGCCTCCGTGAGCGTGGCGCGCAGGATCTGCTCGATCTCGTCGAACGTCTCCTGGTTGGAGATCAGCGGCGGGGCCAGCTGGACGACCGGGTCGCCGCGGTCGTCGGCCCGGCAGTACAGGCCGTTGTCGAAGAGGGCCTTGGAGAGGAAGCCGTACAGGACGCGCTCGGTCTCCTCCTCGTTGAAGGACTCCTTGGTGTTCTTGTCCTTCACCAGCTCGATGCCGTAGAAGTAGCCGTTTCCGCGGACGTCGCCGACGATCGGCAGGTCGTGCAGCTTCTCCAGCGTGGCGCGGAAGGCGCCCTCGTTGTCCAGCACGTGCTGGTTCAGGCCCTCGCGCTCGAACAGGTCGAGGTTGGCGAGGCCGACCGCGGCGGAGACCGGGTGGCCGCCGAAGGTGTAGCCGTGCAGGAAGGTGTTGTCGCCCTTGTAGAACGGCTCGGCCAGGCGGTCGGAGACGATGCACGCGCCGATCGGGGAGTAGCCCGAGGTCATGCCCTTGGCGCAGGTGATCATGTCCGGGACGTAGCCGAACTTGTCGCAGGCGAAGGTGGTGCCCAGGCGGCCGAAGGCGCAGATGACCTCGTCCGAGACGAGCAGCACGTCGTACTGGTCGCAGATCTCGCGGACCCGCTGGAAGTAGCCGGGCGGGGGCGGGAAGCAGCCGCCCGCGTTCTGCACCGGCTCCAGGAAGACCGCGGCGACCGTGTCCGGGCCCTCGAAGAGGATCTGCTGCTCGATCTGGTCGGCGGCCCAGCGGCCGAACGCCTCCGGGTCGTCGCCGAAGATCGGGGCGCGGTAGATGTTGGTGTTCGGCACCTTGTGCGCGCCGGGGACCAGCGGCTCGAACGGGGCCTTCAGGCCCGGCAGGCCGGTGATGGACAGGGCGCCCTGCGGGGTGCCGTGGTAGGCGACCGCGCGGGAGATGACCTTGTACTTGGTCGGCTTGCCGGTCAGCTTGAAGTACTGCTTGGCCAGCTTCCAGGCGGTCTCGACCGCCTCGCCGCCGCCGGTGGTGAAGAAGACCTTGTTCAGGTCGCCCGGGGCCTCGTGCGCGAGGCGCTCGGCCAGCTCGACGGCCTTGGGGTGGGCGTAGGACCAGACCGGGAAGAAGGCCAGCTCCTGCGCCTGCTTGGCGGCGGTCTCGGCCAGCTCGGAGCGGCCGTGGCCCGCCTGGACCACGAACAGGCCCGCGAGTCCGTCGAGGTAGCGCTTGCCCTTGTCGTCGTAGATGTAGGTGCCCTCACCCCGGACGATGGTGGGGACGGGGGAGTTCTCGTACGAGGACATGCGGGTGAAGTGCATCCACAGGTGGTCGTACGCGGTCTGGCTGAGGTCCTTGGAGCTCACGGTTATCGGGTCCTCACGGCTATCGGGTTCCCCACATGTAGGTCTGCTTCTTGAGCTTCAGGTAAACGAAACTCTCGGTGCTCCGCACTCCGGGGATGGCGCGGATGCGGCGGTTGATGACCTCCAGCAGGTGGTCGTCGTCCTCGCAGACGATCTCCACCATCAGGTCGAAGGAGCCGGCGGTCATCACCACGTACTCGCATTCGGCCATGCCGGTCAGGGCGTCGGCGACCGACTCCACGTCGCCCTCCACATGGATGCCGACCATCGCCTGGCGCCGGAAGCCCACGGTCAGCGGGTCCGTCACGGCGACGATCTGCATCACGCCCTGGTCGAGCAGCTTCTGGACGCGCTGGCGCACGGCCGCCTCGGACAGGCCCACGGCCTTGCCGATGGCGGCGTACGGCCGGCGGCCGTCCTCCTGCAGCTGTTCGATGATGGCGAGGGAGACGGCGTCCAGGTGCGGCGTGCTGCCGTTCCTGGATTCGCGGGAGGACTCCCGGCTGTCCCGGGAGTCCCTTGGGTCTGCGCTTCGACTGGCCACGACGTCACTGTGCACGAGGTCTCGACAGTTTCGCAAGGTCCGGGCGATGAAATTCGTTGTTTACATGAGCAAGACGTGCGGATTTCGCAGCAACGGCCGGATCGGGGGTGTTGAAAACGTGGGGCTGACGATTAGGGTGGGTGTCTCAGCTATTGGACAGTTCGACCCTGACACAGGAGGCCGGCAGTGAGCACCGAGCTGCGTCGTCTGCGCAACTACATCGACGGTGAGTTCCGGGACGCCGCCGACGGACGGACCACGGAGGTGGTCAACCCCGCGACCGGCGAGGCGTACGCGACCGCCCCGCTGTCCGGGCAGGCGGACGTCGACGCCGCCATGGAGGCCGCCGCCCGCGCCTTCCCCGGCTGGCGCGACACCACTCCCGCCGAGCGCCAGAAGGCCCTCCTGAAGATCGCGGACGCGTTCGAGGAGCGCGCCGAGGACTTGATCGCTGCCGAGGTGGAGAACACCGGCAAGCCGATCGGGCTCACCCGGTCCGAGGAGATCCCGCCGATGGTGGACCAGATCCGGTTCTTCGCCGGTGCGGCCCGCATGCTGGAGGGCCGCTCGGCCGGCGAGTACATGGAGGGCATGACCTCCATCGTCCGCCGCGAGCCGGTCGGTGTCTGCGCCCAGGTCGCGCCGTGGAACTACCCGATGATGATGGCCGTGTGGAAGTTCGCCCCGGCCCTCGCCGCGGGCAACACCGTCGTGCTCAAGCCGTCGGACACCACCCCGGCCTCCACCGTGCTGATCGCCGAGATCCTCGGCTCGATCCTGCCCAAGGGCGTCTTCAACGTCATCACCGGTGACCGCGAGACCGGCCGCATGATGGTCGAGCACCCCATCCCGGCGATGGCCTCCATCACCGGCTCGGTGCGCGCCGGTATGCAGGTCGCCGAGTCCGCGTCCAAGGACCTCAAGCGGGTCCACCTGGAGCTGGGCGGCAAGGCGCCGGTCGTCGTCTTCGAGGACACCGACATCGCCAAGGCCGTCGAGGACATCTCGGTCGCGGGCTTCTTCAACGCCGGCCAGGACTGCACGGCCGCCACGCGCGTGCTGGTCCAGGAGTCCATCCACGACGAGTTCGTCGCCGCGCTCGCCAAGGCCGCCGCCGAGACCAAGACCGGTCAGCCGGACGACGAGGACGTGCTCTTCGGCCCGCTGAACAACCCCAACCAGCTCCAGCAGGTCTCCGGCTTCATCGAGCGCCTCCCCGCGCACGCCAAGGTCGAGGCGGGCGGCCAGCGCGTCGGCGACAAGGGCTACTTCTACGCGCCGACCGTCGTCTCCGGCCTCAAGCAGGACGACGAGATCATCCAGAAGGAGGTCTTCGGCCCGGTCATCACCGTCCAGTCCTTCTCCGACGAGGAGCAGGCGGTGGAGTGGGCCAACGGCGTCGAGTACGCCCTCGCCTCCTCGGTGTGGACCAAGGACCACGCCCGCGCGATGCGCATGTCCAAGGCGCTGGACTTCGGCTGCGTGTGGATCAACACGCACATCCCGCTGGTCGCCGAGATGCCGCACGGCGGCTTCAAGAAGTCCGGCTACGGCAAGGACCTGTCGGGCTACGGCTTCGAGGACTACACCCGCATCAAGCACGTGATGACGTCGCTGGACGGCTGACGCCCGGTTTTCCCGCCGTGGGCACCCGACACACTGTCGGGTGCCCGCGGTTTCGTTTGACGAGGCGTCCATTGCCCGGCCCCGGGGCCTGGCGGCATGCTGCGCAGATGCAGCCGACCTCGCCGAACGCCTTCCGTCCCACCCGGAACGCCTTCCGTCCCACCCGCCGTTCCGTGCTGCTCGCCCTCGGCGGCGCCGCGCTCGCCGGATGCGGGGTACCCGCCGCCTACGTCGAGCCCGGCGACCGCGCCGGAGCCGATCTGTCCGCCTCGGACCACCGGCTGACCTGGGCGAACTGGCCGCTGTACATCGACGTCGACGACGAGGACGAGACGAAGCGGCCCACGCTGGACGCCTTCGAGGAGCGCACCGGCATCTCCGTCGAGTACGTCGAGGAGATCAACGACAACGACGAGTTCTTCGGGAAGATCAGCCCCGCGCTGATGAACCACCAGCGCACCGACCGCGACCTCGTCGTTATCAGCGACTGGATGTGCGCGCGGTTCGTCCGGCTGGGCTGGGTGCAGGAGATGGACCGCTCCCGCCAGCCCCATGTCACCCGGTACCTCGACCCGCTGCTGCGCGAGCCCGCCTTCGACCCCGGCCGCAAGTTCACGGTGCCCTGGCAGTCCGGCATCACCGGCATCGCCTACGACAAGCGCCGCCTCGGCCGGGAGATCCGCCAGGTCTCCGACCTGTGGGCGGACGACCTCAAGGGCCGGGTCACCCTGCTGTCCGGGCTCGACGAGGCCTTCGCGCTGCTGATGCAGGGCAACGGCGTCGACATCACCCGCTGGACCGCGGACGACTTCCACACCGTCTGCGAGCAGGTCGAAGGGCATGTGAAGAGCGGCCACATCCGCCGCTTCACCGGCAACGACTACATCAAGGACCTCTCCACCGGCGATGTGCTCGCCTGCCAGGCGTACTCCGGCGACGTCATCCAGCTCCAGGCCGACAACCCGGACATCGAGTTCGTCGTCCCCGAGGAGGGCGCCGAGCTGTGGTCGGAGTCCCTGATGATCCCCAACCTCGCCCGTCACAAGACCAACGCCGAGCGGTTGATCGACTACTACTACGAGCCCGAGGTCGCGGCGGAGCTGGCCGCCTGGGTCAACTACGTCTGCCCGGTCCCGGCCGCGCAGGACGTCCTCGCCTCCTCCAAGGACGAGGAGACGGCGGCGCTGGCCGAGGACCCGCTGATCTTCCCGGACGCGGCCATGCGCAAGCGGCTGGCCATCGCGCGGGACATCACGGCGGAGGAGCGGGTGGAGTTCGCGAAGAAGTGGAACGGGATCGTGGGGCTGTAGGGCGGATCCGGGTACGCGGGGGTGGTTTTTGAACGCGTTCAACAGGGGCGTAGTCTGCTGCCATGAGCGACAGAGCCGCCCTGTTGAGGGGCATTCGCGGCTGGCTGGTCTTCTTCGTCGTGTGCCTGGTGCTGAGCGGCGCCACGGCCTTCCCGCTGGTGCACGAACTGCGCTGGACCGAGAGCGTGCTGCGGTCGCTGTCGGTGCCGGAGTACCTGCCCGGACTCATGGAGTGGATCGAACGGGTGCGGCTCGGCCTCGACACCGCCGACGCCGACTACCCCTTCCTGCTGTACGGCACCGACTGGCTGGCCTTCGCCCACCTCGTCATCGCCGTCGCCTTCTACGGGCCCTACCGGGACCCGGTCCGCAACATCTGGGTGATCGAGTTCGGGATGATCGCCTGCGCGGGCATCATCCCGCTCGCCCTGATCTGCGGACCGATCCGCGGCATCCCCTTCTGGTGGAGCGTGATCGACATGGCGTTCGGGGTGTTCGGGGTGATCCCGCTCTACGTCGTCCGGCGCCGGATCAAGCGGCTTGAGGCGCTGACGGAGGGGGCGGTCGTCGGGGTCACCCCCGCTCCCGCTGCCCAGATGTGAGCGAGCGGAGTACGTCGATGCGGTTCGTGGTGATCGAGTCGACACCCATTCTGATCAGCCGGCGCATCGAGCGGCGGGTGTCCGGGGTCCAGACCGACAGCAGATAGCCGTCCCGGTGGACCCGGTCGGCGAGGGCCCGGTCGACCAGCCCGAAACGGTAGTTGAGCCAGCGCGGCCGGACCGCCGCCAGCAGTGCCGGGCGCGGGGGCGCCAGCGTGGTCCAGGTCAGCGCGATCTCGGCGTCCGGGTCGGCGGCGCGTACGGAGAGCATGGCGGGGGCGCCGGCGCAGTAGTACACGCGGTCCGCCGCCCCCGACTCCCGTACGACGTCCACGATCCGGCGCGTGCTGCGCGGGTCGGGGGCGCCGGGCAGGTCCAGCATCACGCGGTGCCCGTCGGTCGCGGCCAGTGCCTCGGCCAGGGTGGGCACACCGCCGTCCGTGACCCCGCGCACCTCGTCCGCCGACAGCTCGCGCAGCGGGCGGTCCAGTTCCCACAGCCGCTTCAGCGTCGCGTCGTGCAGGAGGACGGGGACGCCGTCCTTGGTGAGGCGTACGTCGATCTCCACGGCGTCGGCGCCGCGCGCGATGGCCGAGCGCAGGGAGGCGAGGGTGTTCTCGCGGTGGAGGTAGGGGTCGCCGCGGTGGGCGACAGCCGTCAGTTCGTCGGTCACGGGGCGAGCCAGGTGGTCGTGTAGGTGTCGATCTCCTCCTTGATACGGGCCTTCGCGGGCCCGTCGAGGAAGGAGGCGTCGACGGCGTTGTGGGCGAGGCCGGCGAGGCCCCGCTCGTCCAGGCGCAGCAGGCGGGCGGCGACCGCGTACTCCTTGTTCAGGTCGGTGCCGAACATCGGCGGGTCGTCGGAGTTGACCGTGACCAGGACGCCGGCCTCGACGAACTCCTTGATCGGGTGCTCCTCCAGGGTGCGCACGGCGCGGGTGGCGATGTTGGAGGTGGGGCACACCTCCAGCGGGATGCGGTTCTCCGCGAGGTGCGCGAGGAGCTTGGGGTCCTGCGCGGAGCTGGTGCCGTGGCCGATGCGCTCGGCGCCGAGGTGGGTGAGGGCGTCCCAGACCGTCTCCGGGCCGGTGGTCTCGCCCGCGTGCGGCACGGAGCGCAGGCCCGCGGCGATCGCCCGGTCGAAGTACGGCTTGAACTGCGGGCGCGGTACGCCGATCTCGGGGCCGCCGAGGCCGAACGAGACCAGGCCCTCCGGGCGCAGCCGGTCGTCGGTGGCGAGCCGTACCGTCTCCTCCGCCGACTCCAGGCCCGCCTCGCCCGGGATGTCGAAGCACCAGCGCAGCACCGTGCCGAACTCGGCCTCCGCCGCCTTGCGGGCGTCCTCGATCGCCTCCATGAAGCCGCGCTCGTCGATGCCGCGGCGGGTGGAGGAGAACGGGGTGATCGTCAGCTCGGCGTAGCGGACCTGCTGGCGGGCCAGGTCGCGGGCCACCTCGTAGGTGAGCAGACGGACGTCCTCCGGGGTGCGGATCAGATCCACGACGGAGAGGTACACCTCGATGAAGTGCGCGAAGTCCGTGAAGGTGAAGTAGTCGGCCAGGGCCTCGGGGTCGGAGGGCACCTTGGAGTCGGGGTGGCGGGCGGCCAGTTCCGAGACGATGCGCGGGGAGGCGGAGCCGACGTGGTGGACGTGCAGTTCGGCCTTGGGCAGTCCGGCGACGAACGCGTGCAGGTCGCGGTTCGCGTCGGCGTGCGTGCGGCCTGTGGTGGTGTGGTCGGGCAAGGTTCCTCCCCGGGAACGGCGGCCCGGTCGCGACCGCGGCCTGGCGGTTGCGGTGCGGTGCGGCGGGGCGCGGGTGATCGGCTGATCGGTGACTCCGGGATCATCGTAGGACGGGAGATGGGGTGCGGGTCGGCGGCTTAGCATGGCGGGACGTAGACAGAGGGGGGCCGCGCATGTCCGACGACGCGCAGACGCCGGGGGCGGCGGAGAGTGGCGGGGCCGGGGTTGGCGGGGCCGCGGATCCCTGGGCGCCTCCTGCGGGGGGTACGGACGGGCCCGGCTCCACGGCGCTGTCCGGGTCGGATGTGTGGTCGGTGCCGTCCTCGTCCGCGCCGCCTGTGCCGTCCGTGCATGATCAGCCGACCATGACCTCGATGGAGGGGCTGGGGGTGCCGGTGCCTACGGGGCCGTGCTTTCCGGCGCCGCCTGGGCAGGGGGAGCCTGTGCCGCCGCCTCCTGTCGCGCCGGACGGGCCCGGGCAGGTGCCGTACGGGTATCCCGGTGGGGGGTACGGGTATCCGGGGGCTGGGGGTGCGGGGACCGGTGGGGGTTATGGGTATCCGGGAACCGTGGGTGCGGGGACCGGGGGGTACGGGTGGCCGGGGATGGCGGCCGTGCCTGCGCCCAGTAACGGGCTGGGGACTTCGGCCCTTGTGCTCGGGATCATCTCGGCCGTGGTGTTCTGTGCGTGGCCGGTGTCCATCCTGCTGGGGGTGCTTGCGCTGATCTTCGGGGTGATCGGGCAGGGGAAGGCTCGGCGGGGGGTGGCCACGAATGCGGGGCAGGCGTTGGCCGGGACGATCTGTGGGGCGGTGGGGGTTGTGCTGGGGTTCGCGACGTTGGCCTTTGTGATCGCGACGCGGTAGGGGTTTTCGGGGGTTTTCGCCCCCGCCGCCCCTTCCCGTCCCGTCCTCCAGGGGCTTCGCCCCTTCGACCCCACCAGGGGGCTTTGCCCCCTGGACCCCCATCGGCCCTGAAGGGGCCTCGTCCTCAAGCGTCGGACGGGCTGGTGATGGCCGGGCTGGGTGGTTGCCTGTGGGTGGGTGGGGGTCGGTTCTGAAGGGGCCTTGCCCTCGGGCGCTGGATGGGCTGGAGGTGGCCGGGCTGGGTGGTTGCCTGTGGGTGGGTGGGGGTTGGTCCTGGAGGGGCCTCGTCCTCAAGCGTCGGATGGGCTGGAGGTGGCCGGGCTGGGTGGTTGCCTGTGGGTGGGTGGGGGTTGGTCCTGGAGGGGCCTCGTCCTCAAGCGTCGGACGGGCTGGTATTGCCGGGCTGCGTTTGGTGCCTAGCCCTGCCCCCGTAGCCTCTCCCGTGCCTCCATCAACGCGAAGCCCAGGAGGTTGGGGCCCTTCCAGTGTTCCGGGTTCCAGGCGCCGGGGTCCTTGGCCGAGAGGCCGATGCCCCAGATGCGGTCCACCGGGCTGGCCTCCACAAGGACACGCGTGCCTGTGCTCAGGAGGTAGCTGCGCAGGGAGTCGTTCGAGGCGAACTTGTGGACGCTGCCTTCCACGACTATGCGGAAGCGTTCGCGGGTCCAGAGCTCCTCGGTGAAGTTCTTGACCAGGCGGCCCGCGTTCTTGGCTTCCGAGGGATGGGGCGCGGACAGGACGGCCTGTTCCGCCTCCTTGTCGGCGAACAGGCGGGCCTTCTCCGCCATCATCCAGTGCTCCGCCGTCGGGTAGGTCACGCCGGACACCGTGAAGGGCGACGGCCACCACTGGCTCAGGCAACTCGCGGTGATGCGGCCGTCGGGATGGGGACGATGGCCCCAAAAGTGCAGATACTTAACTTCTGTACCTTTACGGACCTCCCTGATCAGGGCATCCCGAGAGTCGATCTTTTCCATGCACGCGAGTGTGGCACGCACCACTGACACTCCGTACTTGCTTTTTCGCGTTCACTCGACACCTGGTCGACAGATTCCGTCGCGTAACCAAAAGGCAACAACGGAATCACTTGTTGGAGTCTCATTGCTCTGTCAGGATCGGCAGTCAAATCGAGCTGGAGCTACGCCACCCGCCCCCGTCGACGGCGGGGCGAAGGCGGAGGAGAGCGACATGCACAACCCGGGCAGCACCCCGGAACGATTCCCCGCGCGCGAGCGCTTCGCCGCCGGCGCGCAGTACATCGCGGGCCGCTACACCAAGGGCACCTCCGGCCGCACCCACGCGGTCGTCGACCCGGCCACGGGGGAGGAGGTCCTGACCTACGAGCTGGCCGGTGCGGCGGATGTCGATGCCGCCGTGGCCGCGGCCAAGGCCGCCTTCCCGGGCTGGTCCGGTGCCACCCCCGGTGAGCGCTCCGACGCGCTGCACAAGCTCGCCGCCGTGCTCGCCGAGCGCGCCGAGGACTTCGCCCGCGCGGAGTCCCTGCAGTGCGGCAAGCCGCTGAAGCTCACCCGTGAGTTCGACGTGCCGGGGACCCTGGACAACACGTCGTTCTTCGCGGGTGCCGCCCGGCATCTGCAGGGGCAGTCGGCGGGGGAGTACTCCGGCGACCACACCTCGTACGTACGCCGGGAACCCATCGGCGTCGTCGGCTCCATCGCGCCCTGGAACTACCCCCTCCAGATGGCCGCCTGGAAGATCCTCCCGGCGATCGCCGCGGGCAACACCATCGTGCTCAAGCCCGCCGAGCTGACCCCGCTCACCTCGCTGATGTTCGCCGAGGCCTGCACCGAGGCCGGTATCCCCGACGGTGTCGTCAACATCGTCACCGGGACGGGCCTGGAGGCGGGGGAACACCTCGTCGGGCACCCGGACGTCGTCATGACCTCCTTCACCGGGTCCACCGCCGTCGGCAAGCGGGTCGCCGAGATCGCCACCGCCACCGTCAAGCGGATCCACCTGGAGCTCGGCGGCAAGGCCCCCTTCGTGGTCTTCGACGACGCGGACCTGGAGGCCGCCGCCAACGGCGCCGTCGCGGGCGCCCTCATCAACACCGGGCAGGACTGCACCGCCGCCACGCGCGCGTACGTGCAGCGGCCGCTGTACGAGGCGTTCGTGGAGCGGACCGCCGCGCTCATGGAGAGCGTCCGGCTCGGTGACCCCTTCGCCGGAGGGACCGACCTCGGCCCGCTGATCTCGCATGTGCAGCGGGACAGGGTCGCCGGGTTCGTCGACCGGGCGCGAGGCTACGCGCGCGTGGTGACCGGAGGGGAGGCGCCGCAGGGGGAACTGAAGAACGGCGCCTACTACCTGCCCACCCTCATCGCCGACGCCGCCCAGGACAGCGAGGTCGTGCAGTCCGAGATCTTCGGGCCCGTCCTCGTGGTGCTGCCCTTCGACACCGACGACGAGGGGATCGCGCTGGCCAACGGCACGCCGTACGGTCTCGCCGCCTCCGCCTGGAGCCGGGACGTCTACCGGGCCAACCGTGCCACCCGGGAGATCAAGGCCGGCTGCGTGTGGGTGAACGACCACATCCCGATCATCAGCGAGATGCCGCACGGCGGGTACAAGGCGTCCGGCTTCGGCAAGGACATGTCAGCGTACTCGTTCGAGGAGTACACCCAGATCAAGCACGTTATGTTCGATAACACGGCGGTGGCCAGAAAGGACTGGCACCGCACCATCTTCGGGGACCGTTAGCAGCCAGGCCGCCCGACCCGCGGCCGCCCACCCGAAAGGGCACCAAGCGCATGGAGCAGTACGAGCCCGACCGCCTGTCCCCGGCCCAAGTGGCCGCCATGCGGCGCAGTCTCCGTAACGGCAGGGCCTCCCTCAGCCGCCGTTCGATGCTGCGCGCCTCCGCCGGCGGGGCTCTCGCGGTCGGCGGTCTGGGGACGCTGAGCGCCTGCGGCATCCCGGCCGCGGGCCGGACCGAGGGCGGGGAGTCCACCGACGACCGCTCGGACAAGGAGAAGTCCGTCAACTTCTCCAACTGGACCGAGTACATGGACGTCGACGACAGCGGCAAGCGCCACCCCACCCTCGACACGTTCACCGAGCGGACCGGTATCAAGGTCAAATACACCGAGGACATCAACGACAACGTCGAGTTCTTCGGGAAGATCAAGCCGCAGCTCGCCGCCGGTCAGGACACCGGACGTGACCTGATCTGCGTCACCGACTGGCTCGCCGCCCGGATGATCCGCCTCGGCTGGGTCCAGAAACTGGACCCGGCCAACCTGCCGAACGCCTACGCCAACCTCTCCCCCCAGTTCCGCTCCCCGGACTGGGACCCGGGACGGGCGTACTCCTACGTCTGGCAGGGCATCTCCACCGTCATCGCCTACAACAAGAAGGCGCTCGACGGGGTCGAGGTCAAGACGCTCTCCGACCTGCTGGACAACCCCAAGCTCAAGGGCCGGGTCGGGGCCCTGTCCGAGATGCGCGACACCGTCGGTATGACCCTGCTGGACATGGGCAAGGACCCGGGCGACTTCACCGACGACGACTTCGACGCGGCCATCGCCCGCCTGCAGAAGGCCGTCGACAAGGGGCAGATCCGCCGCTTCACCGGCAACGACTACACCTCCGACCTGAGCAGCGGCGACTTCGCCGCCTGCATCGCCTGGGCCGGTGACGTGGTCCAGCTCAAGGCCGACAGCCCGGACATCGACTTCGTCATCCCGGACAGCGGCTACATGACGTCCACCGACAACCTGCTGATCCCCAACAAGGCCCGGCACAAGAAGAACGCCGAACGGCTCATCGACTACTACTACGAGCCCAAGGCGGCCGCCCAGCTCGCCGCGTACATCAACTTCGTCTGTCCCGTCGAGGGCGCCAAGGCGGAGCTGGCGAAGATCGACGAGGACGCGGCGAACAACCCGCTGATCATCCCGGACAAGGCCATGGCCGCCAAGTCCCGCGCCTTCCGCTCGCTGAGCTCGAAGGAAGAGACCGCATTTGAAGAGAAGTTCGCGAAGCTGACGGGGGCGTGACCGACGTGACGAACAAGAACGACAACACCGGCGACGTCCGCCTCAGCGGCATCAGCAAGACGTACGGCAGCTTCACCGCCGTGCACCCGCTGGACCTGACCGTGCCCCAGGGCTCCTTCTTCGCCCTGCTCGGCGCCTCCGGCTGCGGCAAGACCACCACCCTGCGCATGATCGCGGGCCTGGAGGAGCCGACCTCCGGCACCGTCCACCTCGGCGACCAGGACGTCACCCGGCTGCCCCCCTACAAGCGGCCGGTCAACACCGTCTTCCAGTCCTACGCCCTCTTCCCGCACCTCGACATCTTCGAGAACGTCGCCTTCGGCCTGCGCCGGCGCGGCATCAAGAGCGTGAAGAAGCAGGTCGAGGACATGCTGGAGCTGGTCCAGCTCGGCGAGCAGGCCCGCAAGAAGCCGCACCAGCTCTCCGGCGGCCAGCAGCAGCGCGTCGCCGTCGCCCGCGCGCTGATCAACCACCCCAAGGTGCTCCTCCTCGACGAGCCGCTCGGCGCCCTCGACCTCAAGCTGCGCCGCCAGATGCAGCTGGAGCTCAAGCGGATCCAGACCGAGGTCGGCATCACCTTCGTGCACGTCACGCACGACCAGGAGGAGGCCATGACCATGGCCGACACGGTCGCCGTGATGAACGCGGGCCGCGTCGAACAGCTCGGCGCCCCCGCCGACCTCTACGAGAACCCGAAGACCACCTTCGTCGCCAACTTCCTCGGCACCTCCAACCTCATCGAGGCCGAGGTCGACACCAAGAGCGGCGACGACATCGTCCTCAAGGCGGGCGGCGGCAAGCTCGTCCTGCCCGCCGCACGCTGCTCCGCGCCCACCACGACCGGCGGCAAGGTGCTGGTCGGGGTGCGCCCGGAGAAGATCTCCCTCGCCCACGCCGACGACGCCGGCGAGATCCCCGAGGGCCGCAACCGGATCACCGGCACCATCGCCGACGCCTCGTTCATCGGCGTCTCCACGCAGTACGTCATCGACAGCCCGGTCTGCCCGGAGCTCGCGGTCTACGCCCAGAACGTCGACCGCGACGCCCGGCTCGTCCCCGGCGCCGAGGTCGTCCTGCACTGGGCCCCGGCCCACACCTTCGGTCTGGACGCCGCCCAGGACATCGACGCCGGCATCCAGGAAGAGGCGGTCTGATGGCGACGGTCACCGAGGCGCCGCCGCTGGCGCCAGCCCCCGAGAAGAAGCCCCCGCGCAAGCGGGGCCGCTGGACGCCGTACCTGCTGCTGCTGCCCGGTCTGGCCTGGCTGTTCGTGTTCTTCGCGCTGCCGATGGTCTACCAGGCGTCGACCTCGATCCAGACCGGCTCGCTGGAAGAGGGCTACGAGGTCACCTGGCACTTCGCCACCTACTGGGACGCGCTCACCGAGTACTACCCGCAGTTCCTGCGGTCGGTGCTGTACGCCGGGTCCGCGACGATCCTGTGTCTGCTGCTGGGCTATCCGCTGGCGTACCTGATCGCCTTCCGCGCGGGACGCTGGCGCAATCTGATCATGATCCTGGTGATCGCGCCGTTCTTCACCAGCTTCCTGATCCGCACCCTGGCCTGGAAGACGATCCTCGCGGACAACGGCCCGGTCGTGGAGGCGCTCAACACGCTGCACGTCCTGGACGTCACCAGCTGGCTCGGCATGACGGTCGGCGACCGGGTACTGGCCACGCCGCTCGCGGTCGTGTGCGGTCTGACGTACAACTTCCTGCCGTTCATGATCCTTCCGCTGTACACCTCGCTGGAGCGGATCGACCCCCGGCTGCACGAGGCCGCCGGCGATCTGTACGCCAAGCCCAGCACGACCTTCCGCAAGGTCACCTTCCCGCTGTCGATGCCCGGCGTGGTCTCCGGCACGCTCCTCACCTTCATCCCGGCCGCCGGTGACTACGTCAACGCCGATCTGCTCGGCTCCACCGACACCCGGATGATCGGCAATGTCATCCAGTCGCAGTTCCTGAGGATTCTCGACTACCCGACAGCCGCCGCCCTTTCCTTCATCCTGATGTTCGCGATCCTCATCATGGTCACGCTCTACATCCGCAAGTCGGGGACGGAGGATCTGGTTTAAATGGCCTTCGTCAACTGGCTCAAGCGCAATTTCGTCGTCATCGCGGGCCTGATCACGCTCGGATACCTGCTGCTGCCCAATGTGATCGTGACGATCTTCTCGTTCAACGACCCCAAGGGCCGCTTCAACTACGAGTGGCAGAAATTCTCCACCGACGCCTGGACCGACCCGTGCGGCGTCTCGGGGCTGTGCGACTCGCTCGGCCTCAGCCTCCAGATCGCCCTGTGGGCGACGCTGGCCGCCACTCTGCTCGGCGCGATGATCGCCTTCGCCCTGGTCCGCTACCGGTTCCGGGCGCGTGGCGCGGTCAACTCGCTGATCTTCATGCCGATGGCGATGCCCGAGGTCGTCATGGCCGCCTCGCTGCTCACCCTGTTCCTCAACATGGGCATCCAGCTGGGCTTCTGGACGATCCTCATCGCCCACATCATGTTCTGCCTCAGTTTCGTCGTGACCGCCGTCAAGGCGCGCGTGATGTCGATGGACCCGAGGCTGGAGCAGGCCGCGCAGGACCTGTACGCGGGACCGTTCCAGACCTTCGTCCGGGTCACCCTGCCGATCGCGGCACCCGGCATCGCCGCGGGCGCGCTGCTCGCCTTCGCGCTCTCCTTCGACGACTTCATCATCACCAACTTCAACGCGGGCTCCACCGTCACCTTCCCCATGTTCGTCTGGGGCTCGGCCCAGCGCGGAACGCCCGTTCAGATCAATGTCATCGGCACCGCGATGTTCATCATCGCCGTCCTGCTGGTGCTGGTCTCCATGGTGATCAGCAACCGCCGCAACAAGCAGAAGGCATAACGCCTTTCCGCCCATTCCCGTACGCCCATTCCCGTAGGGAGTTGAAATCATGGCCCCAAGCGCCATGAGCCGTTGGACAAAGGCACTTTCCGAAGCGCAGCCGGTTCCGTACTGGCTGGACGACCCCGGCAGGCCCCGCCCCGAGCCCGCCCTGACCGGCGCCGAGACCTGCGACCTGCTGGTCGTCGGCGGCGGGTACAGCGGACTGTGGACCGCGCTCCTGGCCAAGGAGCGCGACCCCGCACGGGACGTCGTCCTGCTGGAGGGCCGCGAGGTGGGCTGGGCCGCCTCCGGCCGCAACGGCGGCTTCTGCGCCGCCTCCCTCACCCACGGGCTGCCCAACGGGCTGACCCGCTGGCCCGACGAGATCCACAAGCTGGAGGAGCTGGGCGCCCGCAACCTCGACGAGATCGAGGCGGCGGTCGCCCGCCACTCCATCGACTGCGACTTCGAGCGCACCGGCGAGATCGATGTCGCCACCGAGCCCTACCAGGCGTCGGAACTGCGCGACTGGCACGAGGAGATCCAGCGCCGGGGCCTCGCCGAGGGCATCGAGTACCTGGACGCCGACGCTGTGCGCGAACAGGTCGACTCACCGACCTTCCAGGCGGGCCTGTACGACCGCCGCGGCGTCGCCATGCTCAACCCCGCCAAGCTGGTCTGGGGGCTGAAGGCGGCCTGCGTCCGGCTCGGCGTCCGCGTCTACGAGCACACCCCGGCCCTCACCCTGAAGCAGTACGGCGCCGGCATGGCCGTCCGCACACCGTACGGACAGGTCCGGGCCCGCCGGGTCGCCCTCGGCACCAACATCTTCCCGAACCTGGTCAAGCGGGTGCGCCCCTACACGGTGCCGGTCTACGACTACGCCCTGATGACCGAGCCGCTCACCGACGACCAGCTCAAGGAGATCGGCTGGCAGGGCAGGCAGGGCCTCGGTGACAGCGCCAACCAGTTCCACTACTTCCGGCTCTCCGCCGACAACCGGATCCTGTGGGGCGGCTACGACGCCATCTACCCCTACGGTGGCCGGGTGCGCGCCGAGTACGACGACCGGCCCGAGACGTACGCCAAGCTCGCCGGGCACTTCTTCACCTGTTTCCCGCAGTTGGAGGGGCTGCGCTTCACCCACGCCTGGGGCGGCGCGATCGACACCTGCTCGCGGTTCTCGGCGTTCTTCGGCACCGCCCACCAGGGCCGGGTCGCCTACGCGGCGGGCTTCACCGGGCTCGGCGTTGGTGCCACCCGCTTCGGCGCCGATGTGATGCTGGACCTGCTGGCCGGGGAGCGCACCGAGCGCACCGAACTGGAGATGGTCCGCAAGAAGCCGCTGCCGTTCCCGCCCGAGCCGTTCGCCTGGACGGGGATCGCGCTCACCAAGTGGTCGCTGGCCCGCGCCGACGCGCACGGGGGACGGCGCAATCTGTGGCTGAAGACGATGGACCGGCTGGGGCTGGGCTTCGACAGCTGAGCCCGATGACATGTGACTGTGACTCACTTCACTCCTACGGGGGAGGAGAAGTCGCGTAATGGCAGGCGGGGACCTCGCTCTCCCTCGTGACGCACAAGGCGTCCACGAAGGAAAGGGAGGTCCCCGTCATGACAGGGGCGAAGACGGCGCTCGAATGGCTCGCGTCCGTGGCACCGGACCCCGAGGCCTGCCGCTGGGAGTGGGAGCGCAACGCCCAGGGCGTGGCCCTGCTGCCCGCAGGGCGGGCCTGGGACGTACTGATCCTGCCCGCCGAACTGGGCTATCCGACGCTCGACGTACTGACCCGCATCCTCGACCAACCCGGGCCGGTGCTGGTCGACTTCGGCGACTCGCGCATGGGGTTCTTCGTACCGCCGGGCACCGCGGCCCGCTGGCTCGGCACCGGGATCCGCACCGCGGGCGCCGGCACCTGGATCGTGGTGCCCTACCCCGGGCGCTCGACCGGCGGGGTGCGCTGGCTGGTCGCGCCGGACGGCTCCGGGACGCTGACCGATCCGGCACTGCTCGAACTGGCCATGCACGAGGCGGCGGCGGGTCTGGCGAGCGAGGAGGACGGCAGGTCTTGACAAGCTGATTGGTCTGGACCAAGTTGGGTGCGATCCACCCTCCAATTCCCCCATGTCCGGAGGCACTTGTGGACCGCACCAGACCATCTCGCCCCAGATCCGCCGTCGCCGTGCTCACGGCCACCCTGCTGGCCGCAGCCGGCGTCACCGCGCTGTCGTCGGCCGCCCGTGCGGCCGACGCCGACCTCGTCCGCAACGGCGGCTTCGAATCCGGCCTCGGCGACTGGAGCTGTACGGCGGGTACGACCGTCAACTCGCCCGTTCACAGCGGCAGTTCGGCGCTCCAGGCGACCCCGGCCGGGAGCGACAACGCCCGGTGCGCGCAGACGGTGACGGTGAAACCGGACGCCCAGTACACGCTCTCCGGCTATGTCCGGGGCTCCTACGTCTACCTCGGCGCGAGCGGCACCGGCACCACCGACGTCTCCACCTGGACCCAGTCGGCGCCCAACTGGCAGCAGCTCACGACGACTTTCCGCACCGGCCCGTCGACCACCAAGGTCACGATCTACACCCACGGCTGGTACGGCACCGGCGCCTATCACGCCGACGACGTCTCCCTGGTCGGCCCGTCCGTCGACCCGGGTCAGCCCCCGGCCCCGCCGACCGGCCTGAAGACCGGCACCGTCACCTCCACGAGCGTGGCCCTGTCCTGGACCGCCTCACCCGGCGCCACCTCCTACGCCGTCTACCGCGACGGCACCAAGGTCCGTACCGTCAGCGGCACTTCGGCCACCGTGACCGGCCTCGCCCCGCAGACGGCGTACGCCTTCCAGGTCACCGCGGTCAACGACGCCGGGGAGTCCGCGAAGTCGGCCACGGTCACCGCGACCACCACGGCGGGCGGAGGCGGGAACACCGACCTCCCGCCGCACGCCCTCGTCGGCTATCTGCACGCCAGTTTCGCCAACGGCTCGGGCTATACCCGGCTCGCCGACGTCCCCGACAGCTGGGACGTCATCGACCTGGCCTTCGGCGAGCCCACCTCGGTCACCTCCGGGGACATCCGCTTCGACCGCTGCCCGGCCACCGAATGCCCCGGCGTCGAGAGCGAGGCCGAGTTCAAGGCCGCCATCAGGGACAAGCAGGCGGCGGGCAAGAAGGTGCTGATCTCCATCGGCGGCCAGAACGGGCAGGTCCAGCTGACCACGGCCCAGGCCCGCGACACCTTCGTCTCCTCGGTCTCGCGGATTATCGACGAGTACGGACTGGACGGCCTCGACATCGACTTCGAGGGCCACTCGCTGTCCCTGAACGCCGACGACACCGATTTCAAGAACCCGAAGACCCCGGTGATCGTCAACCTGATCTCGGCGCTGAAGACCCTGAAGGCCCGCTACGGCGACGACTTCGTCCTCACCATGGCCCCGGAGACGTTCTTCGTGCAGCTCGGCTACCAGTACTACGGCACCGGCAAGTGGGGCGGCCAGGACCCGAGGGCCGGGGCCTATCTCCCGGTCATCCACGCCCTGCGCGACGACCTGACCCTGCTGCACGTCCAGGACTACAACTCCGGGCCGATCATGGGCCTGGACAACCAGTACCACTCGATGGGCGGCGCCGACTTCCACATCGCCATGACCGACATGCTGCTCACCGGCTTCCCGGTCGCGGGCGACGCGAACAACGTCTTCCCGCCGCTGCGGGCGGACCAGGTGGCGATCGGCATGCCGGCCTCGACCAACGCCGGGAACGGCCATGTGCCGCCCGCCGAGGTGGTGAAGACCCTGGACTGCCTGACGAGGAAGGCGAACTGCGGCTCGTACGCCACCCATGGCACCTGGCCCGAACTGCGCGGTCTGATGACCTGGTCGATCAACTGGGACCGGTACTCGAACTGGGAGTTCCAGCGGACGTTCGACGGCTACTTCGGCTGACGAGCAGGACGTACGACGTCAGCAGCACCGCGCCGAGGCACCAACTGGCCACCACGTCCAGTGGCCAGTGGTAGCCGCGCCGGACGAGTCCGTAGGAGACGCCGAGCACGAGGGCGGCGCAGACGGTGACCAGGGCGCGGCGGGCCGCCGTGGACCGCAGTCGGGGGAGGAGGAGTAGGGCGGTGGCGCCGTAGGCGATGACGGCGGTCGCGGTGTGGCCGGAGGGGAAGTAGCCGGTGGCCGGTGGCACGGCCGGGGTGCCGGGGCGGTCGGTCAGCGCCTTGAGCGGGACGACCAGCGCCGGGACCAGGGCCATCAGCAGCAGGGCGGCCGTGGGCGGCCACCACCAGCGGTCTGTACCGGTGCGCCGGGCGCGCAGGGCGGCGTAGAGCGCGGCGAGGGCCAGGACCGGTACGGCGACCGGGATGTCGCCCAGGTCGGAGAGGAGTTCGGAGAGGCGGTCGGGGTGGACGAGTGCCCTGCTCAGGCGCTCGTCCAGCCGCACCAGCGGGCCGTCGGCCACGACCTGCCAGGTGATCACCGCGAAGAGAAGAAGAGGGACTGCCAGAAGTCCGAGGAGGGAGGTCGGCCGCCCCGGAACAGGGGGGGTAGTTCCGAGGCAGCCGTCCGGACCGGGTCGTCGCGCGCCCCGGGGGGTTTGGGGCGGGCGACTGTCCGATCGGTGAGGAGATCCGGGACCGGAGGCCCCGGTTGTGTGCGCGAGGGCACGACCAGGCCGAAGCTGGGGAGGCCCCGTCCTGAAGTCGCCCACAGTCCCCTGTGGGCGGGGTGTATCTCTCATCTGGGTAGAACCTACGACAGGGGGTGTGCCCGTGACAGCCGGAATCGAGACCTGACAGACACCCCGCACACGTTCTTCACACCCTCTGCCACCGAGCGGTAGCGGTTCGCAGGCGGTCAGATGTGGGAGAACGCCTGCTCGATGATGTCGAGGCCCTCGTTCAGCAGGTCCTCGCCGATCACCAGCGGGGGCAGGAAGCGCAGCACGTTGCCGTAGGTGCCACAGGTCAGGACCAGCAGGCCCTCCGCGTGGCAGGCCTTGGCGAGCGCGGCGGTGGCCTCCGGGTTGGGCTCCTTGGTGGCGCGGTCCTTGACCAGCTCGATGGCGATCATGGCGCCGCGGCCGCGGACGTCGCCGATGATGTCGAACTTCTCGGCCATGGCGGTGAGACGGGCCTTCATGACCGCCTCGATGTTCTTCGCCTTGGCGTTGAGGTCCAGCTCCTTCATCGTCTCGATCGCGCCCAGCGCGCCCGCGCAGGCGACCGGGTTACCGCCGTAGGTGCCGCCGAGGCCGCCGGCGTGGGCGGCGTCCATGATCTCCGCGCGGCCGGTGACGGCGGCGAGCGGCAGACCGCCCGCGATGCCCTTGGCGGTGGTGATCAGGTCCGGGACGATGCCCTCGTCCTCGCAGGCGAACCACTGGCCGGTACGGCAGAAGCCGGACTGGATCTCGTCGGCGACGAAGACGATGCCGTTGTCGTTGGCGAACTTCACGATCGCCGGCAGGAAGCCCTTGGCGGGCTCGATGAAGCCGCCCTCGCCGAGCACCGGCTCGATGATGATCGCGGCGACGTTCTCCGGGCCGATCTGCTTGGTGATCTGGTCGATGGCCTGCGCGGCGGCCTCGGGTCCGGCGTTCTCCGGGCCGGTCGGCCAGCGGTAGCCGTAGGCCACCGGGACGCGGTAGACCTCGGGCGCGAAGGGACCGAAGCCGTGCTTGTACGGCATGTTCTTCGCGGTCAGCGCCATCGTGAGGTTCGTACGGCCGTGGTAGCCGTGGTCGAAGACCACGACGGCCTGGCGCTTGGTGTACGCACGGGCGATCTTGACGGCGTTCTCGACGGCCTCGGCGCCGGAGTTGAACAGCGCGGACTTCTTGGCGTGGTCACCCGGGGTCAGCTCGGCGAGCGCCTCGGCGACCTCGACGTAGCCCTCGTAGGGCGTGACCATGAAACAGGTGTGGGTGAAGTCGGCGAGCTGGGCGGAGGCGCGCCGGACGACGGCCTCGGCGGAGGCGCCGACGGAGGTCACGGCGATACCGGAGCCGAAGTCGATCAGACGGTTGCCGTCGACGTCCTCGATGATGCCGCCGCCCGCACGCGCGGTGAACACCGGCAGCACGGAGCCCACACCCTGCGCCACCGCGGCGAGGCGGCGGGACTGCAGCTCCTGCGACTTCGGGCCGGGAATGGCGGTGACGACGCGGCGCTCCTGCGGAAGGTCGGTCATGGGGGGCTCCTGGGTGTTTCGCGGACGCTTGTTTTCTCTTTTCTCGCAGGCTAGGACGGCGAGCGGGGGGTGGGCATGCTCCATGTGGGCGTTGTCGGGGGAGTGGGTTGTCCGTGGTGGACATAGCGGGGTTCCGGCCCCGTCCAGCGCGCCGGGGCGCCAAACGGTGAACTCCCTTTGCCGGGGCGTTAGATTGACTCGCTGACGTACGTACGGAACGGCTGGTCAGGGGGAAAGGGCACATGGACAGCGACGGGACGCAGGAGGCTCGGGGTACTCATGCGAACCCGGTGCCGCGATCACGCTCCGCTGTACCGCCGATGCCCACGACACCGCCCAGGCCGGACGGCTCGGCCTTCCTGTCCTGGCTGCGCACCCCCCGCCCGGAGGCCGCGCCCGGGGTCTGGCGGTTCGGCCATGTGCCCCGGCCCGAGCAGGAGCCGGAGGTCATTCCCGCACGTCAGCTCTTCAGCGGGGCGCTGATCGCGTTCCTGGTGGGCTGGCTGGTGTGGTCGCTGCTGTGGAACGGCTACCTGGGCGGCTGGTGGGTGCTGCCGCTCACCGCCATGACGGACTCGTGGACCGACCCCCACTCGATGAGCCGGGTCGTCCTCAGCTACGCCTGGTACGTGATCGTCGCCCTGACGATCATGATCAGCGTCGGCCGCCTCGGCCGCTGGTCCGAGATCTGGCGCCGCTACCTCGCCCCCGGCCTGCGCCGCCTCACCACCCCGCAGCCCGGCCAGGCGCCCCCGCCGCCGCAGGAGGACCCCGCTCAGTGGCCCCAGCTCCGCGCCGCCGGTGCCGTCGACGCCGCCGAGCGGCTGGCGCAGGAGGCCAGGGCCGGGCTGATGCGGGACGTCGATCATGCCCGGATCAGCCGGGCCTGGCAGGGCGTGAAGAGCGGGCGGCACAGTCTGGCGACGTTCACCGGGGCCGTGCTGAAGGACGGGGCCGCCGCCTGTCTGCACCCCTCCGGGGAGCGGGATCTGCCCACCCGGCTGGCGCGGCACGATCTGCTCACCGGGCAGGTGCGGCTCGGCACCACCGCCGACGACGCCCGCAACCCGTACGCCTACCGCGGCACCGGCCTCGCCCTCGGCCCCGAGCTGCTCGGCACCTCACTGCTGGCCGTCGGCCCGGCGGGGTCCGGGAAGACCGGGACCGTCGTACGGCCGCTCACGGAGTCGCTGTGCCTGCACGCGCTCGCCGGACGGGCCGCTGTCGTGGTGGTCGGCGCAGCGGGCGCCGGGATCGGCCCGGCGGACGCCTACGACGTGGTCGTCCGCATCGGCAACCCCGAGTCCGTGTACGACCTCGACCTGTACGGCGGCACCACCGACCCCGACGAGGCCGCCGCCGTCCTCGCCGAGGCGCTGGTCGGGGACCTCGCCGACCCGCACCCCGGCAACGACAGCCGCCGCTCCACCACCGTGCTGGCCCAGCTGCTCGGCCCGTTCCGGGCGGTGCACGGACGCTTCCCGTCCGTCCCGGAGCTGCGCCAGCTCCTCGACGGAGCCCCCGCCCCCCTGGCCGCCCTGCGCACCGCCCTCGAAGGCTCCGGACAGGAATCGCTGCTGCGCGAACTGGACGCACGGGAGCGGCAGTTGGCGCACCCGGGTGACGTGGCCGGAGTGCTCGCCGACCGGGTGGCGCTGCTGGACCGGCCCGCCTTCGCCGGGTTCTTCGACACCTCCGGGCAGTCCCGGCCGTTCTCGCTCAAGGCCCTCGACCACCCGGTGCGGGTCCGTATCGACCTGCCCGCGCGCGGGCACGCGGACGCCTCCCGGATCCTGGCCCGGCTGGTGCTCGCCCAGTTCTCGGCGAGCGTCGCCGTCCGCGAGGACCGGTCCCTGTTCGCCTGCCTGGTCCTCGACGACGCGACCGGCGTCATCACGCCCGAGGCCGTCCGCGGCATCCAGCGTCTGCGCTCCGGCAACGCCGGCGCCGTCCTCACCCTGCGCACCCTGGACGACGTGCCCAGGCCCCTGCGCGGACCGCTGCTCGGCGCGACGGGGTGCCGGATGGCGCTGTCCGGGCTCACTCCGTGGGACGGGCAGGACTTCGCCGAGGTGTGGGGCAAGGAGTGGACCGAGGCCCGCGACGTCACCGACCGGCAGATCATCGCCGAGACCCCGGCCGGGAAGGCCCTGCACGCGGTGCGCCGGGTCATCACCGGCCATGCTCCGACCGCCCGCGCCGTTACCGTCCGCCAGGTCGAGCGGGAGCGCTGGTCCGCCTCCGAGCTTGCGCACGCGCTGCCGCCGGGACACGCGGTGCTGTCGCTCACCACCGTGCGCGGGGAGCACGCGCCGCCGCTCCTGGTCGATCTGCGGGAGTGATCCCACTACCGTACGGTGAGGCAGAATCGGCACAGGCCGTTCATACGCGGCGGCCAAAAGATCAGCACGATCGCACCGACGTCACCGACCTGAAGGCCCCATGCCTCCCACGCTCGCCTCGCTCGTCCACCACTCCGCGCTCAAGCTGACCGTGCGCGCGGGCGAGGACCGGCTGGACGTGCCCGTCCGCTGGGCCCACGTCAGCGAGCTGGCCGACCCCGTCCCCTACATGGAGGGCGGCGAGCTGCTGCTGATCACCGCGTTGAAGCTGGACGCCGAGGACCCCGAGGCGATGCGCCGCTACGTGAAGCGGCTGGTGGGCGCCGGAGTGGTCGGGCTCGGCTTCGCCGTCGGCGTGAACTACGACGACATCCCCGAGGCCCTGGTCGACGCCGCCCGCAAGGAAGGGCTGCCACTGCTGGAGGTGCCGCGCCGCACCCCCTTCCTCGCCATCAGCAAGGCCGTCTCGGCGGCCATCGCGGCCGACCAGTACCGGGCGGTCACGGCCGGGTTCGCCGCCCAGCGCGAGCTGACCAAGCAGGCCCTCACCCACGGCCCCGAGGGCCTGCTGGCGGCGCTCGCCGCGCAGGTCGACGGCTGGGCCGCGCTCTACGACGCCTCCGGCGCCGTCGTCGCCACCGCCCCCGAGTGGGCGGGCCGCAGGGCCGCCCGGCTCACCCCGGACGTGGAGCGGCTGCGCGAACGCCCGGCGCCGGCCTCCTCCGTCGTCGGCGGACCGGACAACGAGGACCGCGTCGAACTGCACACCCTCGGCACCGGCCGCAGACCCCGCGCCGCCCTCGCCGTCGGCACGGCCGCCGCCCTCGGCACCGCCGAGCGCTACGCCGTCCACTCCGCGATCGCCCTGCTCACCCTGACCACGGAACGCTCCCGCTCCCTGCACGCGGCCGAGCAGCGCGTCGGCACCGCCGTCCTGCGCATGCTGCTCGCCGGGGAGCCGGACCACGCCCGCGCGGTCGCCGGGGACCTGTACGGCGGACTGCTCGACGCGCCCTTCCGGATGATCGTCGCGGAGACGGTCGCCGTGTCCGGCTCGGCCACCGCCGCCCTCGCCGCCGTGGAGAACCCGCCCAAGGCGGCTCCGGCGGCCAAGCCCTCGGCCGCCGTTCTCGCCGCCGCCTCCGACCCGGACGGCGACCCGCTCGGCGCCCTCGCCGAGATCGTCGAGTCCGCCGCCGCGCGCGCCGGGGAGGCCGTGCTGGTCGTTCCGGACGGCGAGCGCCTGGTGGTGCTGGCCGCGGACGGCGGCGCCGCTGTCACCGCCTGCGCCGACTACGCCACCGCGCTGGAGGCGGCCCGCTCGGGCGGCGCCGTACGCGAGAAAGCGCCCGGTGAGGAGGACGAACTCGTCGTCGGGCTCTCCGCCCCGGCCGGTCCGATCGCCGCAGCCGCCGCCTACAAGCAGGCCGAGCAGGCGCTGTCGGTGGCCCGGCGGCGCGGCAGGGTCTTCGTGGAGCACGAGCGGCTGGCGTCCGGCTCGGTGCTGCCGCTGCTCGCCGACGACGCCGTACGGGCGTTCGCGGACGGGCTGCTGCGGCCCCTGTACGAGCACGACGCCACCGGCCGCGGTGACCTGGTCGCCTCGCTGCGGGCCTGGCTGTCCCGGCACGGCCAGTGGGACGCGGCCGCCGCCGACCTCGGCGTCCACCGGCACACCCTGCGCTACCGGATGCGGCGCGTGGAGGAGATCCTCGGCCGCTCCCTGGACGACCCGGACGTACGGATGGAGCTGTGGCTGGCGCTGAAGGCGACCTCCGCCGAATAGCCCACCGCGCCAATCCGTAGCACGGCCCCTCCGCACTACTACGGCTCGGACAAACGCCACCGCGCCCCCGCGCCCCTACCGTGGACCTCGAACCAAGAACTCCACCCCCAACGCGGAAGGGCCGGGACTCCACAATGACTTCCACCCACGCCTTCTGGCTCGCCGGCCGCCAGGTCTCCGGCGAGGACACCTTCGACGTCACCTCCCCCTGGGACGGCCGGGTCGTCGGCAAGGTGAGCGTGCCGACCGACGCCCAGGTCGAGGAGGCCGTGGCCGCCGCGTACGCCGTGCGGGACGAGTTCGCCGCCACCCCGGCGCACGTCCGGGCCGCCGCCCTGGACCACGTCAGCCGCCGGCTCGTGGAGCGCACCGAGGAGATCGCCCAGCTGATCTCCGCCGAGAACGGCAAGCCCATCAAGTGGGCGCGCGGCGAGGTCGGCCGCGCCGTCTCCGTGTTCCGCTTCGCCGCCGAGGAGGCCCGCCGCTTCAACGGGGGCGAGGCCCAGCGCCTGGACACCGACCTCGGCGGCCAGGGGCGGCTCGCGCTGACCCGGCGCTTCCCGAAGGGTGTCGTGCTCGGTATCGCGCCGTTCAACTTCCCGCTGAACCTGTGCGCCCACAAGATCGCCCCCGCGATCGCCGCCGGCGCGCCGATCATCCTCAAGCCGGCCCCGGCCACCCCGCTCTCCGGCCTGATCATCGGTGAGCTGCTGGCCGAGACCGAGCTGCCCGCCGGTTCCTGGTCGATCCTGCCGGTCGCCAACGACCGCATGCCCGCCCTCGTCCAGGACGAGCGGCTGCCGGTGATCTCCTTCACCGGCTCCGAGAAGGTCGGCTACGCGATCATGGAGTCGGTGCCGACCAAGCACTGCACGCTGGAGCTGGGCGGCAACGGCGCGGCCGTCGTGCTCGCCGACTGGGCGAGCGACGAGGACCTGGACTGGGCCGCGACCCGCATCGCGACCTTCTCCAACTACCAGGGCGGCCAGTCCTGCATCTCCGTGCAGCGCGTGATCGTGGACGCCGCCGTCTACGACCGGCTGCTGCCGCGCATCGTCTCCGCCGTCGAGGCCCAGGTCACCGGTGACCCTTCCGACGACAAGACCGACGTCGGCCCGCTGGTCAGCGAGGACGCCGCCAAGCGCGTCGAGGCCTGGGTCAACGAGGCCGTCGAGGCGGGCGCCACGCTGCTCACCGGCGGCAAGCGCGACGGCGCCTCCTACGCGCCGACCGTCGTGACCGACCTGCCCGCCGGCACCACGCTGGCCTGCGAGGAGGTTTTCGGCCCGGTGCTGTCGGTGCAGAAGGTGGAAGGCGAGGCCGAGGCCTTCGCGGCCGTCAACGACTCCAAGTACGGCCTCCAGGCGGGCGTGTTCACCCACGACCTGCAGACCGCCTTCCGCGCGCACCGGGCGCTGGAGGTCGGCGGTGTCGTCATCGGCGACGTGCCCTCCTACCGCGCCGACCAGATGCCTTACGGCGGCGCCAAGCGGTCCGGTGTGGGCCGCGAGGGCGTGAAGTTCGCGATGGACGACTACACCTACGAGCGGGTGCTGGTCCTGACCGGCCTCGCCCTCTGAGCCGACCTGACCCCGGCTCGACGGCCGGAGCCCACTGTGCGGGGGCTCCGGCCGTCATCCATGGGGGGAGTACGTCTCCCGCAGGGTCGAAGGGGCCCGGCACCGTTGCCTTCCGGTGCCGGGCCCCTTCCTGTGCGCCGGCTCGCTCCGGACCCTCAACCGGAGAAGCCGACGTGCGCGAGCCGCAGCGGGCCGCGCAGCCCGATCCGGACGTCGTGGACGCCGGTGGCGGTGAAGTCGGCGGTGAGTTCGGCGTACTCGTACGGGCCTGACGGGGCGTCGGTCGCCAAGGCGGCGAGCACAGGGCCGCCGTCGAGCGCCACCTCCACCGCGCCCTCCCCGGTCACCGTCACCGATACCTCCGCGACTCCTGGTCCGAAGTCACAGGCCCGGTAGAGGAGTTCGCCCGCCCGGTCCCCGGCCGGGGTCACCGCGTCGCCCGCCGTCCTGGTGCGGTCCACGATCGCCGTGCCGCTCTGCTCGTCGAAGTCGGCTGCGTCCAGGCCGCGTTCGCGCACCGGGCGCGGAGACACGCGCGAACCGTCCAACACCACCGTCGTCCGCAGCCGCACGTCCTCACTGGAACCGCCCGCCATCAGGTCGTACGGCCCCGGCTCCCGGTGCCACCGGCCGTGCGCCACGTCCCAGAACGCGAAGGCCGACAGCGGCAGCTCGAAGACCAACTCGGCGCGCTCGCCCGGGGCGAGGGTGACCCGGCGGTGGTCCAGCAGCTCGCGGCGCGGACGCGGCACCGAGGGGTTCATGGCCCGTACATACAGCTGGGCGACCTCGTCGGCCGTCATCCGCCCGGTGTTGGTCACCGAGAAGGTCACGCGGACCGTCTCCCCGCTCACTTCCGTGGTCAGGTCGTCGTAGGCGAAGGACGTGTACGACAGGCCGTGGCCGAAGGGGTAGAGCGGGGTGCCCTCGAAGTACAGGTAGGTCTGGCGGCCGCCGATCACGTCGTAGTCCAGCAGGTCCGGCAGGTCGGCGTCGCTCGCGTACCAGGTCTGCGGGAGGCGTCCGGCGGGGGAGATGTCACCGGCCAGGACACGGGCCAGCGCGGTACCGGCCGCCTGTCCGCCGTGCGCCGTCCAGAGCACGGCGGACAGGGCGCCCGGTTCGAAGGCGTAGGGGTAGGCGGAGACCAGGGCCAGCACCGTGCGGGGGTTGGCGGCGCGGGCGGCGTGCAGCAGCCGCTCCTGGTGCGCGGGCAGGCGCAGGGTCGTACGGTCCTCGGTCTCCCGGCCGTGGATGTGCGGGTCGTTCCCGGCGACCACCAGCACCACGTCGGCGCCCGCCGCCGCGCGGGCCACCGCGTCCTCGCCGCGCTCGACGAGGACCAGCTCGAAGACTTCCCCGTCCTCCTCGGCAACCCGCAGGCCGTCGGCGGCGACACAGACGTGGTGACCCGTGCCGATGTGCCTGAGGAGGTGTCCCGCGCCGTGCGGTTCCAGCCGGAAGGTCTCCTGCACGACCCAGCCGCCCGGCTGGTCGGCGGAGGCGCGCACGTGCCCGTCCTCGGCGACCGACAGATAACGGCCGTCCGGCGCCCGCAGCGTCAGCACGCCCTCGCCCCAGTCCACCAGCGCCAGTTCGGTACCCACCGGGTCCGTGGTGAGCGGCGGCAGATCGGTACGGCCCGCCAGCAGCGCCGGGTCCAGGGCGCCCTCGGCGCCGGGCGCCTCGTCGTCGGCGCCGCCCTCGGGGACGTACAGGAAGGCCCCGGTGGAGGTGCGCAGCCGTACCCGGTCCACGCCCTCCGCGAAGGTGACGTTCTCGGCGCCGAACCGCTCGTACAGGCCCTCCAGCGGGGTGGAGCGGTGGATGAGGCTGCCGCTGTACCAATCGAGCTTGCACTCGTCGGCGAGCAGGCCGACCACGGCGACGCGGGTGCCGGGGATCAGCGGCAGGACGCCGTCGTTGCGCAGCAGGACCACGGCCTGCTCGGCGGCCTCCTGGGCCAGCGCCCGGTGTTCGGGGGTGTCGAAGGCGCCCGGGTCGTCGTGGTCGTCGAACTCGCCGAGCCGGAACCGGACCGAGAGCTGGCGGCGGACCGCGGCGTCGATGTCGGCCTCGGTCAACAGGCCCCGCTCATAAGCCCTCCGCACGCGCTCCACGATCTTCGAGCTGTCCGTGCCGTGGTCCGTGAAGCTGTCCACGCCCGCCCGCAGGGCCGCCGCCGTCGCCTCCTCGTGGGTGTCGAAGTACTGCTCGGAGTCGACCAGGTTGGAGGGCGCGCCCGCGTCCGAGCAGACCAGCAGCTCCTCGTCGGTCCAGGTGCGCAACTGCTCGCGCAGGTACGGAGATACGTGGTTGGGGCGGCCGTTGACCAGGTTGTACGCCGGCATCACCCCGGCCACGGCGCCCGCCTCGACCGCGCCGCGGAAGGCGCGCAGGTCGTACTCGTGCAGGACGCGGGGGCGGACCGAGGAGGACGTGGTGTCGCGGTTGGTCTCGTTGTTGTGGGCCAGCCAGTGCTTCAGGACCGGCGCGGTGCGCCAGTACACCGGGTGGTCGCCGCGCAGGCCCCGCGTGTAGGCGGTGGCGAGGGCGGAGGTCAGCCGCGGGTCCTCCGAGTAGCCCTCCTCGTTGCGGCCCCACAAGGGGTGGCGCAGCAGGTTGACCGTGGGGGACCAGACGTTCAGGCCCACCCGGTCGTCCTTGGCGCGCATCGCGCGGGCCTCCCGGGAGACGGCCTCGCCGATCCGGCGCAGGAGGTCGGGGTTCCAGGTGGCGCCGAGGCCCACCGCCTGCGGGAAGACGGTCGCCGGGCCCATCCAGGCCACACCGTGCAGGGCCTCCTGGCCGGTGCGGAACGCCGCGACGCCGAGCCGCTCCACGGCGGGGGCGAACTGGTGCAGCCAGCCGATCTTCTCGGAGAGGGTCAGCCGCGCGAGAAGGTCGTCGACGCGCTTCGCGAACGGCAGCCGCGGATCGCGAAACGGCGGAACGGATGGCGGGTGTGCGGTCACGTGGGGATCCCCTTGCGATGGATCGACTCAATGCTTTCGAAGCGCTTCGATGCTCATTCGAGGCGGGGTGAGGTGTCAAGAGACGTGCCCGGTCAGTTCAAGCAGCACATAGAAAAGGTCGAGTCCCCCCGGCACGAGGAATCTTGCGAACGACCCTTGTGCGCCCCTGGGTGTTCACTTAACCTCGCAGCAACATCGAAGCGCTTCGACTGCGATCCGCGCCCCATCGGTCGGAGCACTGCTTTCAGCTCGGCCAGTTACTCAAGCTCGGCCAGTTCTCAAGACACCGCAGCCGACGGCCCACCGCCGGGTGTCCAGGTGCGCCATGAAGGGTTGACGCAATGACGCCGAACGCCTCCTCCGCCCCGTCCGCGCCCAGCCGGAGAAGCTTCCTCGCCTCCTCGGCGGTCGCCGCCGCGGCGGTGGCCGGAGGGATGCCGCTGCTCGCCGCGTGCGGCGACTCGGACAACAGCTCGCGCGAGGGGACCACGTCGGCGAAGGACGCGAAGAAGATCCTCCCGGCGTTCGTCGCCAGCAACGTCGTCAAGCCGGACATCCCCGCGAGGAACGGCTCCGCGATCGGCTTCACCGGCAAGCTGGACCTGGCCGGCCTGAAGACCTCGGTGCCCGAGAAGCTCGGCAAGGGCGGCAAGGTCACGATCATGTCGCCGTTCTGGGGCTCCCCGCCCAAGAGCGACAACGACTACTACACGGCGATGAACGAGCTGATCGGCGTCGACGTCCAGTGGCAGAACCAGGACGGCAACACCTACGAGCAGAAGCTCGGCGCGGTACTGGCCTCCAGCGACGTCCCGGACGTGGTGGTCGTCCCCGGCTGGAACATGAACGGCAAGATACCCAGCGCCATCATCGGCAAGTTCGCCGACCTCGGCCCCTACCTCTCCGGCGACAAGGTCAAGGAGTACCCCAACCTCGCCGCGATCCCCACCGACGCCTGGCGCCGCTCCATCTTCGGCGGCAAGCTGCGCGGACTGCCCATGCCCGCGCCCTGGGCGCCCAGCATGGTGCCGCTGTACCGGCGGGACATCTTCGAGAAGGAGGGCTACGAAGTCCCCACGTCCTGCGACGAGTTCATGGAGCTCGCCAAGGACATCACCAACGCGAGGGCCAAGCGCTGGGCCTGCCTGGACATGAAGTGGACCGCCTTCCAGGCCTTCGGTGTCCTCTCCGGCAGCGAGAAGCCGCTCGGCTGGAACCTGGTCGACGGCAAGCTGATCTACCGCGTGGAGACCGAGGAGTACCTCGAAGCCCTGGAGTGGTCCCGCAAGCTCTTCGAGGCGGGCGTCGTCCACCCCGACTCCAAGATGGGCAAGAACGCCCCCGACGCAGGCCCCAAGTTCGCCAAGGGCGAGTTCCTGATCTACCCCAACAACATCTCCCAGTGGTGGGGCCGCACCGCCGAACAGGCCGCGACCAACCCGGAGTTCAGGATCTGGGGGATGGACGTGTGGGGCCACGACGGGGGCGAACCGACCCTGTGGGCCGAACAGCCCGCCGGCATCTTCGCCTTCGTCAACAAGAAGGCCTCCGAGTCGGTGATCCGCGAGGTCCTCGCCGTCGCCAACACCACCGCGGCGCCGTACGGCACCAAGGAATACATGATGACCAACTACGGTGTGGAGGGCACCCACTACACCGTCAAGGACGGCGTCCCCACCAAGACCGACCAGGGCAACCTGGAGGTCAGCAACGCCTACGTCATGGTGGCGAGCCCCGCCGCGACCATCGCCCACCCCGACTTCCCCGAGGTCGCCAAGGGGCAGGTGGAGTGGCAGCAGCGGATGGGCGCCTTCACCAAGAAGTCCTCCTTCTACGGCATGCAGATCACCGAGCCGAGCCGCTGGACCAACCTCTCCAACGACTTCGAGCAGCTGGAGGACGACATCGTCCGCGGCCGCAAGAAGATCAGCGACATGCAGCAGGCCGTCTCCGACTGGAAGAGCAAGGGCGGCGACAAGCTGCGCGACTGGTACAAGCAGATCCTCGACGAGAACGGCTCCGCCGCCAACTGATCGGGCACCGAGGCAAGGAGAACGGCCGTGTCGCACAGCACGGTGCCTCGGAGCAGGGCCGAGGCCGAAACGACGGCGAAGTCCCCGGCGGCGTCCGACGACGCCGTCGGGCCAGGTGGCACACCCCCGAAGGGGAGGCTCGGCCTGCGGCACAGGTTCAGGCGCGACCGCGTCCTGCTCCTGATGACCCTGCCCGCCCTCATCCTGGTCCTGCTCTTCAACTACGTGCCGATCCTCGGCAACGTGGTCGCCTTCCAGGAGTACGACCCCTACATCAGCGACAACGGGGTCGTCTCCATCTGGCACAGCCCCTGGGTGGGCCTGGAGAACTTCCGGCGGATCTTCGAGGACTCCGCCTTCTGGCAGGCCGTCCAGAACACGCTGGTCCTCTTCTTCCTCCAGCTCGTGCTGTTCTTCCCGATCCCGGTCGCCCTCGCGCTGCTGATCAACAGCGTGATCCGGCCCCGGGTACGGGCGGTGGCACAGGCCGTGCTGTATCTGCCGCACTTCTTCTCGTGGGTGCTGGTGATCTCGGTCTTCCAGCAACTGCTGGGCGGCGCCGGGCTGTTGTCGCAGCTGCTGCGGGACCACGGGTACGACGGGCTGGACATCATGACCGACCCGAGCACCTTCAAGTTCCTGGTCACCGCGCAGGCCGTGTGGAAGGACGCGGGCTGGGGGATCATCGTCTTCCTCGCCGCGCTGGCCGCCGTCAGCCCCGACCTGTACGAGGCCGCCGCGATGGACGGCGCGGGCCGCTGGCGCCGGATGTGGCACGTCACCCTGCCCGCGCTGCGCCCGGTGATCGCGCTGCTGCTGGTGCTGCGCGTCGGTGACGCCCTGACCGTGGGCTTCGAGCAGATCCTGCTGCAACGCGACGCGGTGGGACCGGGCGCGGCGGAAGTGCTGGACACCTTCGTGTGGTGGAACGGCGTCCGCAACCAGGACTTCGGCTACGCGGCCGCCGCCGGCCTCGTCAAGGGCGTCATCAGCATCGGACTCGTCCTGGCCGCGAACAAGGTGGCCCATCTGATGGGCGAGCAGGGGGTGTACAAGAAATGACCACGGTCGTCGACAAGCCGGTACGGCGCCGCTTCGCCGCCCCGCCCCGCCCGGTCTGGGAGGAAGCCCCGACCAAGGCGGGCCTCGCGAGCAAGGCCCTGGTCCTGGGCTTCGCCTGCCTCGCCATCCTCTTCCCGCTGTGGATCGTCGTCGTCACCAGCCTGTCCAGCCGTCAGACCATCGACGAGGCCGGCGGTCTGGTGATGGTGCCGAAGGACATCACCTTCGTCGCCTACCAGGAACTGCTCAGCGGCGGCCAGGTGACCCGGGCGACGATCGTCAGCGTGCTGGTCACGCTGGTCGGTACGGCGTTCTCGATGACGGTGTCCGTGCTGTGCGCCTACGGCCTCTCGCGCGGCGGCTCGCTCGGCCACCGGTGGATCCTGATGACCCTGCTGGCCACGATGTTCTTCAGCGCCGGCCTGATCCCGACCTACCTGCTGGTGCAGACGCTCGGCCTGACCGACAGCTATCTCGCGCTGATCCTGCCGAGCGCGATCAGCGTCTTCAACATCCTGGTACTGCGCGGCTTCTTCATGGGGATCTCCCCGGAGCTGACCGACAGCGCCCGGATCGACGGCGCCGGCGACTTCCGCATCCTGTGGCAGATCGTCCTGCCGCTGTCCCGGGCGGTCGTCGCGGTGATCACCCTGTTCTACGCGGTCGGGTACTGGAGCGCCTGGTTCAACGCCTCGCTGTACCTCAACGACCAGGACATGATGCCGCTGCAGAACGTGATGATCCAGCTGGTGCAGAAACAGGAGGCACCGGTGGGTCTCGGCCAGGCGATCAAGACGGGGCAACTGTCCGGGCTCGCCGTGCAGATGGCCGTGATGGTGATGGCGCTGCTCCCCGTGGCCGTTCTCTCGCCCTTCGTCCAGCGGCACTTCAAGAAGGGGATGCTGACCGGCGCGGTCAAGGGCTGACCGCGCCCCTCGGACGAGCGATCCCCCATTCCCCCTCAGCGAGGTGTGTGTCATGCCCCTGCCCCCGTCCCCATCGCCCCTGCCCCCATCGTCCCCGTCCCCATCCCCTCTGCCCCGTCCACGTCGTCGCACCGTGCTGGCCGGAGCCGCCGCGCTCACCGCCCTGTCCGTGGGCACGGGCACCGCGCGGGCGGCAGCGCCCACCCCGGCCTCCGCGCCCACCCCGGCCTCCGCGCCCGCCCCGGCCTCCGCGCCCGTCTACCGCTGGCGCAACGCCGTCATCGGCGGCACCGGATTCATCACCGGCGTCCTCTTCCATCCCTCCGTCCGCGGCCTCGCCTACGCCCGCACCGACATCGGCGGCGCCTACCGCTGGGACGACCGCACCGCCCGCTGGACACCGCTCCTGGACCACACGGGCTGGGACGACTGGAACCTCCTCGGCGTGGAGGCCCTAGCCGTCGACCCCGCCCACCCGGACCGTCTCTACGCGGCCGTCGGCACCTACGCCCAGCCCTGGGCCTCCAACGGCGCCGTCCTGCGCTCCGAGGACCGGGGCGCGACCTGGACCCGCACCGACCTGCCCGCGAAGCTCGGCGCCAACGAGGACGGCCGGGGCACGGGCGAGCGCCTCCTGGTCGACCCGCGCGACAGTGACACCCTGTGGCTCGGCACCCGGCACGACGGCCTGCTGAAGTCGACGGACCGGGGCGCGACCTGGGCCGCCGCGCAGGGCTTCCCGCCCGCACCCGGCGCCTCCGGCCAGGGCGTCACCGTCCTCGTCGCCGCCGGACGCACCGTGTACGCCGGCTGGGGCGACTCCGACGGCACCGCCCCGAACCTGTACCGCACCACCGACGGCACCACCTGGGAGGCGGTACCGGGACAGCCCTCCGGCACCGCCGCTAAGGTCCCGGTCCGCGCCGCGTACGACCGCACCGCCCGCCACCTGTACGTGACGTACGCCAACGCCCCCGGCCCCAACGGGCAGTCCGACGGCAGCGTGCACCGCCTGTCCACGCTCGACGGCGAGTGGACCGAGGTCACGCCGGTGAAGCCGGGCGGCGACGACACCTTCGGCTACGGCGGGGTCGCCGTCGACGCCCGCCGCCCCGGCACCGTCGTGGTCTCCACCAACAACCGCTGGGCGGCCGTCGACACCCTCTTCCGCAGCACCGACGGCGGCCGGACCTGGACCTCCCTGAAGGACTCCGCTGTTCTCGACGTGTCCGAGACCCCCTATCTCAAGTGGGGCGGCGACGCCCCCAAGTTCGGCTGGTGGATCCAGGCGCTCGCGCTGGACCCCTTCGACTCCCGCCACCTTGTCTTCGGCACCGGCGCCACCCTCTACGGCACCCGGGACCTGAAGCACTGGGCGCCGCGGATCCGCGGTCTGGAGGAGGCGTCGGTGGTGCAACTGGTGTCGCCTCCGGTCGGGAAGGCGCACCTGCTCAGCGGGGCGCGGGACATCGGCGTGATGTACCACGACTCGCTCACCGCGTCCCCCTCGCGCGGCATGGCCACGAACCCCGTGTTCGGGTCGGCGACGGGGCTCGCCCAGGCCGCGCTGAGGCCGGCGTACGTCGTCCGCACGGGCTGGGGCGACCACGGCAACGGCGCGTACTCCCGCGACGGCGGGCGGACCTGGGCGCCCTTCACGGCCCAGCCCGACCTCGCGGCCGGCGCACCGGGACCGATCGCCGTCAACGCCGACGGCAGCGTGCTGCTGTGGGTCTTCGTGCACTGGGACGGCACCAGGCACCCCGCCTACCGCTCCGCGGACAACGGCTCCACGTGGACCGAGGTCCCCTCCTTCCCGAAGGGCGCCACGCCGGTCGCCGACCCGGCCGACCCGACGCTCTTCTACGCGTACGACACCGATACAGGAACGCTACTCGCCAGCACTGACAGTGGCCGTTCCTTCACGGCGCGTGCGACCGGACTGCCCTCCGGGGACAGCCAGTTCAAGGTGGCCGCGGCGCCCGGCAGATCCGGCGACCTGTGGCTCAGCGCCAAGTGGAATGGCCTGTACCGGTCTACTGACGGCGGGGGACGCTTCACGAAGGTGGAGAGCTGCTGGGCGTCGTACACGCTCGGCTTCGGCAAGGCCGCCGAGGGCGCCGACTACCCGGCGATCTACCAGGTCGGCTCCACGGGGGCGATCACCGCCGTGTACCGCTCCGACGACGGGGCGCGCAGCTGGGTGCGGATCAACGACGACCGGCACCAGTGGGGCTGGATCGGCGAGACCATCACCGGCGACCCGAGGGTGTACGGCCGGGTGTACCTGGCCACCAACGGCCGGGGCATCCAGTACGGGGAGCCCGCGTGATGCCGACCCTCGCCGACGCCACCCGGGGCCGCATCCTCTTCGGCGGCGACTACAACCCCGAGCAGTGGCCCGAGGAGACCTGGCCCGACGACGTTCGCCTGATGCGGGCCGCCGGGGTCAACTCCGTCACCGTCGGCGTCTTCTCCTGGGCGAAGCTGGAGCCCCGGCCGGGGGAGCGGGAGTTCGGCTGGCTGGACCGCCTGCTGGACCTGCTGCACGGCAACGGCATAGGCGTGGTCCTCGCCACCCCCACCGCCTCACCCCCGCCCTGGCTCGGCCGCCTCCACCCCGACACCCTCCCCGTCGACGAGGACGGCCGCACCGAATGGTGGGGCGGCCGCCAGCACTTCTCGCACTCCAGCGACACCTACCGCCACCACGCCGCCGCCATCACCGAGGACCTCGCCGCCCGCTACGGCACCCACCCCGCCCTCACGATGTGGCACATCAACAACGAGTACTGCACCTACGACCACAGCGACCGCGCCGCCGCCCGCTTCCGCGCCTGGCTGAAGCAGCGGTACGGCACCCTCGACGCCCTCAACACCGCCTGGGGCACCGCTTTCTGGAGCCAGGGCTACGGCGACTGGGCGGAGATCCACACTCCGCGCCGGGCCCACTACCTGAAGAACCCCTCCCAGGTGCTCGACTTCAAGCGGTTCACCTCCGACATGCTGCTGGAGTGCTACCGCGCCGAGCGCGACATCGTCCGCCGGTACAGCCCCCACCTCCCCGTGACCACCAACTTCATGCCGCTGTGGGAGGGCGTGGACGCCTGGCGGTGGGCGGACGAGGAGGACGTGGTCTCCGTCGACCTGTACCCCGACCCCCGCGACCCGCTCGGCGCCCAGCACGGCGCCCTCGTCCAGGACCTCACCCGCTCCCAGGCCCGCGGCCCCTGGATGCTGATGGAGCAGGCGGCGGGCCCGGTCAACTGGCGGGGCGTCAACCACCCCAAGCCCCGCGGCCTCAACCGGCTCTGGTCGCTGCAGGCCGTGGCCCGTGGCGCCGACGCGGTCTGCTACTTCCAGTGGCGCCAGTCCCGGCAGGGCGCCGAGAAGTTCCACTCCGGGATGGTCGGCCACGCGGGGGAGGAGGGCCGTACGTACCGGGAGGTGCGGCGGATCGGCGCCGAACTCGCCCGTATCGCACCCGAGGTGACCGGCACCCACACCGTCAACGACCTCGCGATCCTGCACGACTGGCACTCCTGGTGGGCCGGCGCCCACGAAGGGCGGCTGTCCGGCGAGGTCGACTACGCACAGGTCCTCACGGCCTGGCACCGGGCCCTGTGGGAGTCCCACCTCACCGCCGACTTCGCCCACCCCGAGCACGACCTGACCCGGTACCGCATGGTCGTCGTCCCGCAGTTGTACGCGCTCACCGACACCGCGATCGACAGTCTCGTCGCCTACGTCCGCCGGGGCGGCACTCTCGTCTCCGGCTTCCTCACCGGCATCGCCGACCAGGACGACCGGGTGCGCCCCGGAGGCATGGACGCCCGGCTGCGCGAGCTGTTCGGGATCGGCACCCTGCACGAGTGGTGGCCGCTGGAGGCGGGGGAGACCGTCCGGTGCGGCGGGTTCGGCGGGACGCTGTGGTCGGAGGAGATCGAGAGCGTGGAGGGCGCCGAGGTCGTGGCCGCCTACGAGGGCGGCGAACTCGACGGCCTGCCCGCCGTGCTCCGCAACGGCCGCGCCTGGTACCTCTCGACTCTCCCCGAGCCGTCCCACCTGCGCGAACTGCTCGCCGGGATCGCCGCACGGGCGGGCGTGCGGCCACCGCTGGACGGTCTGCCCGCCCAGGTCGAGGCCGTCCGCCGAGGAGAGGCCCTCTTCCTGCTCAACCACGCCCGCGAACCGGTCACCGTACCCGTCCCCGGCACCCACCACGACCTGCTGACCGGCGCGAAGGTCACCGACGGGGTCACCCTCGACCGCTACGGAGCGGCGGTGCTCACACCATGACCGACGCCCCCGTCCACGGCACCTGGGAACCCGCACCGGCCGCCCGCTGGGAGGACGCCTTCCTCAGCGGCAACGGCCACCACGGCGTCCTTGTGTTCGGTGATCCGAACGACGACCGGGTCATCGTTACCCATCACACCCTCGTCCGCCCGAACGGCAGCGAGAACGCCCGCCCGCCCGAACTCGCCGCCCGCCTCCCCGAACTCCAGGACCGGCTCCTCGCCGGTGACACCACAGCCGCTGAGGAATTCACCGACGGCCGCCCCCTCCAGTGGGTGCAGCCCTTCCATCCGGCCTTCCAGATCCGGCTCCGTGGGACGCCGGGCGGCGACCACGGCTACCGGCGCTCCGTCGACTTCACCACTGGTGAGGTCACCGCCGTCCGCGAGAACTGGTCCAGCCAGGTCTTCGTCTCCCGCGCCGACGACGTGATCGTCCAGTACGTCACCACCCCCGGCCCCCGCCTCGACATCGCCCTCGACCACCGCCTCCCCGGCGCCCCCGACGGACTCGGCATCGGCGAGAGCGCCGTCCTCACCGGCGACGGCGCCCTGCTCAGCCTGCGCGCCCGCTACCCAGGCAGCGACCGCGCGTACACCGGGGTCACCCTCGCCGTCGTCACCGGCGGCGCCCGCTCCCTCGTCCCGCCCGGCCTGCGCGTCGAGGGCGCCGCCACGGTCCTGCTGCTCACCCGCGTCCGCCGCCACACCGGCGAGGCCGACGTGCTCGCCGAGGGGCGCGCACTGCGCGCACTCCTCCCCGGCACCGAGCAGCCGTACGACACCCTCCTCGCCCGCCACCTCCCCCTGCACCGCACCGCCTACGAGCGCGTCGCCCTCGACCTCGACGCCGACCCGGACGAACGCGCCCTGCCGGGCTCGGAGTTGCTGAAGCGGCCCCGCAGCGCGGCCCTGCTGGAACGGCTCTTCGCGGCCGGGCGCTACCACCTGCTGTCCAGCAGCGGCCTGTTCCCGCCCCGCCTCACCGGCCTGTGGACCGGCGACTGGGACACCGCCTGGTCCGGCGCCTTCACCACCGACGCCAACCTCAACCTCCAGATCGCCTCGGCCGCCGCCGCTGCCCTCCCCGAGGTCACCGAGGCCCACGCCGCCCTGGTCCACGCCCAGGTGGAGCATTGGCGCGACAACGCCCGCGCGATCTTCGGCACCCGGGGCGTGGTGGCCCCCGCCCACACCGACGGCGAGTCCGGGCACCTGTACCACTTCAGCCGCGAGTACCCGCTGCACCTGTGGACCGCGGGCGCCGACTGGCTGCTCACCCCGCTCGTCGAGCACGACGAGACCCAGGGCACCCGCGACCCGCGCACCGCCGCCCTGCTCGCCGAAGTCGCCCAGTTCTACGAGGACTTCCTCACCCGCACCGACGCCGACGGCAAACTCGTCGTCGTCCCCTCCTACTCACCGGAGAACCGCCCCGCCAACGCGAGCTGGGGCACCCTCAACGCGGCCATGGACCTCTCGGCAGCCCGGCACGCCCTGACCACGGCCGCCGACTACCACCCCGAGCACGCCCAGCGCTGGCGCGCCCTGGCCGACCGGCTCCCCCCGCACCGCACCAACGACGAGGGCGCGCTGGCCGAATGGGCGAGCCCCGGCCTGCGCGACACCTACGACCACCGCCACCTCAGCCACCTCTACGGCGTCTGGCCCCTGCACGGGATCAACCCCTACGACACCCCCGGCCTCGCCCGAGCCGCCCACCGCGCCCTCGAACTGCGCGGCGCCGAGAACGACTCCGCGCACGGCCACCTCCACCACGCCCTCGTCGCCGCCCGCCTGCGCGACGCCGACCGCGTCGCCCACGCCCTCGGCCAGGTCCTGGACGGCGACTGCTTCCACGCCTCCCTGATGAGCGCCCACTACCCGAACCGGCACGTCTACAACGCCGACGCCGCCCACGCCCTGCCCGCGGTGCTCATCGAGGCACTCGTCCAGTCCACGCCGGGCCGCCTGGTCCTGATCCCCGCCCTCCCACGGGCGTACCCGAGGGGCCGGCTGCGCGGCATCCGCACCCGCTTCGGCGCCGAGCTGGACCTCACCTGGACCCCCGACACCGTGACCGCCCACATCCGCCCCACCCGCACGGTCCGCGTCGAACTCAGGACTTCCACCGGCACGAGCGCACTCGACCTCGTCGCCGGAGAAGACCACGTCCTCACCGAGAGGACGCGGTAACTCCCCCCATTTCCCCCCACCCATGGAAGGGACACCATGGCAGCAACCCGCACACTCGGCCGCCTCACCAAGGCCCTGCTTGCCCCGGCGCTCGCGCTCGGCGCCACCGTCGGCCTCGCCTCCGCCCCGGCGCACGCCGCCGTCTGGAGTTCCTGCGACCAGTGGGGCAACACCAGCCTCAACGGCTACACGCTCTACAACAACATCTGGGGCTCCGGCGCGGGCGCCCAGTGCGTCTGGGCCAACTCCGGCACGAACTGGGGCGTCTGGGCCGACCACCCCAACACCGGCGGCATCAAGTCGTACCCGAACGCCAAGAAGGTGGTCAACAAGTCGATCACCTCCCTCGCCTCGCTGACCAGCAGCTACAACGTCACCGTCCCGTCGTCCGGCGCGTACAACACCTCGTACGACATCTGGGACACGGACTACGACTACGAGATCATGCTGTGGGTCAACTACAACGGAGCCGTCGGCCCGCTCGGCACCTCCCAGGGCTCGGTCACGCTCGGCGGGCACACCTGGAACGTGTACAAGGGCAACAACGGCTCCAAGGAAGTGTTCTCGTTCCTGCGCACCTCGGACTCCAGCTCCGGGACCGTCAACATCCTGCCGATCCTCAAGTGGATCAAGGACACCAAGGGCTGGATGGGGAACGAGACCATCGGGGACGTCCAGTTCGGCTACGAGATCACCTCGTCCGCCGGCGGTCTGGACTTCTACACCAACAACCTGACGGTCAGCAGCAGCTGACCGGGTAGGAAGTGTGTGGCCGATCCTCCCCTACGGGACCGGCCGCACACGTCATTCCGCGATCGGCAGCTCGGCGCCGTCGCGCAGGAACAGCGGGATGCGGTCCAGCGGCGCGTCCACCGTCACGGCCCGACCGCCCTCGTACGTCCGTCCCGTCCACGCGTCGGTCCAGCGGGCGCCCGCCGGGAGGTACGTGGTGCGGGCGGTGGCGCCCGCCGTCAGCACCGGGGCCACCAGCAGGTCGGGGCCGAAGAGGTAGGCGTCGTCGACGCCCCAGCACGCCTGGTCGGCGGGGAATTCCAGGAACAGCGGCCGCATCACCGGCAGCCCTTCCTCGTGCGCCGCCCGCATGACCTCCATGACGTACGGCCGCAGCCGCCCGCGCAGACGCAGGTACCGCTCCAGGATCGCGCCGGCCTCCTCGCCGTACGACCAGACCTCGTTGGGGCCGCCCGTCATGTCCGGGCCGAGCGGCATACCGGGGTCGCGGAAGCCGTGCAGGCGCATCAGCGGCGAGAACGCGCCGAACTGGAACCAGCGGACCATCACCTCGCGGTACGCGGGGTCCTCCGGGTCGCCGCCGTGGAAGCCGCCGATGTCGGTGTTCCACCAGGGGATGCCGGACAGCGCGGTGTTCAGGCCCGCCGCGATCTGGCGGCGCAGGGTCGGGAAGTCGGTGCCGATGTCGCCGGACCACAGGGCGGCGCCGTAGCGCTGGCTGCCCGCCCACGCCGACCGGTTCAGCGTGACCACCTCGGTCTCCCCGGCGGCGGTCAGCCCCTCGTGGAAGGTGCGGGAGTTCTCCGCCGGGTAGAGGTTGCCGACCTCCAGACCGGGGCCCGCCCAGTAGCGCAGGTTCTCCTGGAAGCCGGGCTTCAGCTCCGGCTCGCAGGCGTCCAGCCAGAAGGCCGTGATGCCGTACGGCTCCAGGTAGTTGGCCCTGATCCTGGACCACACGAAGTCGCGTGCCTCGGGATGGGTGGCGTCGTAGAAGGCGATCTGGACGGTGGAGGCGACCTCCTTGTCCGGCCAGTCGGCGTGCGCGGTCGGGCCGTACTGGGTGCCGATGAACCAGCCGCGCTGCTCCAGCACCGGGTGGTTCTCGGAGAGCGGGGAGACCGACGGCCAGACGCTGACGACCAGCTTCACGCCCATCTCGTCCAGTTCCCGGACCATCGCGGCCGGGTCCGGCCACTCCTTCGGGTCGAACTTCCAGTCGCCCAGGTGCGTCCAGTGGAAGAAGTCGCAGACGATCGCCGACAGCGGCAGGCCCCGGCGCCTGTACTCCCGGGCCACGGCGAGGAGTTCGTCCTGGGTGCGGTAGCGCAGCTTGCACTGCCAGAACCCGGCCGCCCACTCCGGCAGCATCGGCGTGCGTCCGGTCACCGCGCTGTAGCGGCGCTGACCGTCGGCCGGGTCGCCCGCGCAGATCCAGTAGTCGATCTGGCGGGCCGAGTCGGCCACCCAGCGCGTGCCGTTGTGGGCCAGCTCCACGCGGCCGATCGCCGGGTTGTTCCACAGCAGGGTGTAGCCGCGGCTGGAGACCAGCACGGGGACGGAGACCTCGGCGTTGCGCTGGATGAGGTCCAGGACCAGGCCCTTCTGGTCCAGCCGCCCGTGCTGGTGCTGGCCCAGGCCGTACAGCTTCTCGTCGTCGTAGGCGGCGAAGCGCTGCTCCAGGCGGTGGTAGCCGTTGCCGACCGCCGTGTAGAGGCGGGGTCCCGGCCACCAGAAGTGGGCGCGTTCCTCGGCGAGCAGTTCCCCGCCGTCCGCGGTGCGCACGAAGCGGATCATGCCCTCGGCGTCGAGGTGGACGGTGAGCGCGCCGACGGTGAGCTGCCCGCGGCCGTCCTCGATCTTGACGGTCGACGAGGTCGCCGGGGCCTCGTCCAGCAGCGCCCCGGGCAGGTCCTCCAGCACCGGCCCGCCGAGCCGGGTCCGTACCCGCACCGCGTCCGGGCCCCACGGTTCCACGCGCACGGTCTCCTGGCGGCCGCTCCACTCCAGCGCGCCGTCGCGCTCGCGGAACGTGCCGACGGTGGGGGAGGACTGCGCCAGGCTGACCTTCACAGGGGGTTCGGCAGGCAGATTCACGAGGCGTACTCCTGAACGATGGCAGGGGGAAGCAGCCCCCTCGGGGACAGGGGGCGCCAGGGCAGGTGCGGGTCAGGAAGCGGCCGGTCCCGAACTCGCCCGGACCGTCAGTTCGGGGGCGAGGAGCACGACTTCGTCCTCGCCCCGGCCGTCCAGCTTGGCCACCAGGTGCTCCACGGCGCGCCGGCCCATCTCCTGGGCCGGGATGGAGACGGAGGTCAGCCGCACGGAGGCCTGCACGGCGACCTGGTCGGGGCAGATCGCGACCACGGAGACGTCCTCCGGCACCGCGCGGCCCTGCTGGCGCAGCAGGGCGAGCAGGGGCTCCACGGCCGACTCGTTCTGCACCACGAACCCGGTGGTGCCGGGGCGCTCGTCGAAGACCCGCGCGAGGGTCACGGCCATGGCGTCGTAGCCGCCCTCGCAGGGCCGGTGCAGCAGCCGTACGCCCGTCTCCCGGGCGCGCGAGCGCAGCCCGTCGAGGGTCCGCTCGGCGAAACCGGTGTGCCGCTCGTAGACCGCGGGCGCCTCGCCGATGACCGCGATATCCCGGTGACCGAGCCCCGCCAGATGCTCCACGCACAGCGCGCCGGTCGCCCGGAAGTCCAGATCGACGCAGGTCAGCCCGGTGGTGTCGGCGGGCAGTCCGATCAGTACGGAGGGCTGGGCGGCCTCCCTGAGCAGCGGCAGGCGTTCGTCGTCGAGTTCGACGTCCATCAGGATCATGGCGTCCGCGAGCCCGCTGCCGGTGACCCGGCGTACCGCGTCCGGGCCCTCCTCGCCGGTGAGCAGCAGGACGTCGTGGCCGTGGGTGCGCGCGGTGGTGGCCACCGCGATGGCGATCTCCATCATCACCGGCACGTACATGTCGGTGCGCAGCGGGACCATCAGCGCGATGATGTTGGACCGGCTGCTGGCCAGCGCCCGCGCGCCCGCGTTCGGGTGGTAGCCCAGCTCGCGGATGGACTGCTCGACCCGCTGCCGGGTGGTCGCGGAGATGGACCGCTTGCCGCTGAGGACATAGCTCACCGTGCTCGCCGAGACTCCGGCGTGCTGGGCGACCTCGGCGAGGGTGACCATCCGGCTTCTCCCAGTTTTGTGAAGCGCTTCGACAGTGCGCACGATGAATAGGGGCGGGTGAGGGTGGTTCGACAGTAGCCGCACGAAGGGTGGGTGTCCATAGGCCGTCGAAGCGCTTCGACAATCAAATCAAGGCCGACATCGGCCGAACGGCCGCACGCGGGGTGGCCACCTCGCCGGTAATCGGGTACATACGATCGAGTAGCACCGGTCAGTAACTCTACGTCCGCACGACCGGTCCTCACGATCTGTCAGAGATCCCTATTCGCGGCGAGGTGAGCCTCATGTCCGCACCAACGACCAAGCCCACAGTGACTGAGCGTGAAGCGCGCCAAGTGGCCGAGGCGGCCCGCGAGCAGGACTGGCGCAAGCCGAGCTTCGCCAAGGAACTGTTCCTCGGGCGCTTCCGGCTCGACCTCATCCACCCGCACCCCATGCCGACCGACGAGGCCACCCAGCGCGGCGAGGAGTTCCTCGCCAAACTGCGCGACTTCCTGGAGACCAAGGTCGACGGCGCCCAGATCGAACGCGAGGCCCGCATCCCCGACGAGGTCATCACCGGCCTCAAGGAGATCGGCGCCCTCGGCATGAAGATCGACACCAAGTACGGCGGCCTCGGCCTCGGCCAGGTGTACTACAACAAGGCCCTCGCCCTGGCCGGCTCCGCCTCGCCCGCCATCGGCGTGCTGCTCTCCGCCCACCAGTCGATCGGCGTGCCCCAGCCGCTGAAGCTGTTCGGCACCCCCGAGCAGAAGGAACGGTTCCTGCCGCGCTGCGCCCGGACCGACATCTCCGCCTTCCTGCTCACCGAGCCGGACGTGGGCTCCGACCCGGCCCGGCTCGCCGCCTCCGCCGTACCGGACGGGGACGACTACATCCTCGACGGCGTGAAGCTGTGGACCACCAACGGCGTGGTCGCCGACCTCCTCGTCGTCATGGCGCGGGTGCCGAAGTCCGAAGGACACAAGGGCGGCATCACGGCCTTCGTCGTCGAGACCAACTCGCCCGGCATCACCGTCGAGAACCGCAACGCCTTCATGGGCCTGCGCGGCATCGAGAACGGCGTCACCCGCTTCCACCAGGTCCGGGTCCCCGCCGCCAACCGCATCGGCCCCGAGGGCGCCGGCCTGAAGATCGCGCTGACCACGCTGAACACCGGGCGGCTGTCCCTGCCCGCCTCCTGCGTCGCGGCCGGCAAGTGGTGCCTGAAGATCGCCCGCGAGTGGTCGGCCGCCCGTGAGCAGTGGGGCAAGCCGGTCGCCCACCACGAGGCGGTTGGCGCCAAGATCTCCTTCATCGCGGCCACCACCTTCGCCCTGGAGGCCGTCACCGACCTCGCCTCCCAGATGGCCGACGAGGACCGCAACGACATCCGGATCGAAGGCGCCCTCGCCAAGCTCTACGCCTCCGAGATGGGCTGGCTGATGGCCGACGAGCTGGTCCAGATCCGCGGCGGCCGCGGCTTCGAGACCGCCGACTCGCTCCGGGCCCGCGGCGAGCGCGGGGTCCCCGCCGAGCAGATGCTGCGCGACCTGCGCATCAACCGGATCTTCGAGGGCTCCACGGAGATCATGCACCTGCTCATCGCACGCGAGGCCGTCGACGCCCACCTCTCCGTCGCCGGGGACCTCATCGACCCCGACAAGTCCCTCCAGCAGAAGGCGAAGGCGGGCGCCGGGGCGGGCGTCTTCTACGCCAAGTGGCTGCCGAAGCTGGTCGCGGGCCAGGGCCAGCTGCCCTACGCGTACGGCGACTTCAAGCACGACGTCGACCTGGCCACCCACCTGCGCTACGTCGAACGCACCTCCCGCAAGCTCGCCCGCTCCACCTTCTACGCCATGTCCCGCTGGCAGGGCCGGATGGAGACCAAGCAGGGCTTCCTGGGCCGGATCGTCGACATCGGCGCCGAACTGTTCGCCATGAGCGCCGTCTGCGTCCGCGCCGAGCACCTGCGCGCCCAGGGCGAGCACGGCCGCGAGGCGTACCAGCTCGCCGACGCCTTCTGCCGCCAGTCCCGGCTGCGGATCGAGGAGCTCTTCGGCCGCCTGTGGCACAACACCGACGACGTCGACCGCACGGTCGTCAAGGGCGTGATGTCGGGCACGTACGAGTGGCTGGAGGAAGGCATCGTCGACCCCTCCACCGACGGCCCGTGGATCGCGGACGCGACCCCCGGCCCCAGCGAACGGGAGAACGTCCACCGCCCGATCCGCTGACGGCGCACGAACGGGGCGCTCCCCCCTTTGCCCCCGTAAGGGGGGAGCGCCTGTCCTACGAGCAGGATGTCCGCGCCCAGCGGGATGTCCGCACCCACGCACCCCCGTGAGAGGGACCGCCCTGTCCTTTGCACGCCCCGTTCCGGCCACAATGGGGGAATGAGTGACTCTCCAGCCGCACGAGGGCGCGGGCCGGAAGCCCCGTCTGCCCCGCGACGCCATGCACGCACTCTCGACGCACCGGGCGCTGACCCAAGTACATCCAGTACGAGGGCCAACGCCCGGCACGCCGAGAGCACGCGCCTGACGCCGCAGGGCCCGCCCTCCGGGCGGACCACGGGGCTTTTGGCCCGCGCCCTCGCCGACCCGCACCTGGTCTTCGACCCCGTAGCGGGCGACGGCCCGAAGGACGTGGTGATCCTCGGCTCCACCGGGTCGATCGGCACCCAGGCCATCGACCTCGTGCTGCGCAACCCCGACCGGTTCCGGGTCACCGCGCTCTCCGCCCACGGCGGGCGCGTCGCCCTCCTCGCCGAGCAGGCCCACCGCCTGCGGGTGAACACGGTCGCGGTCGCCCGCGAGGACGTCGTACCGGAGCTGCGCGAAGCGCTGCGCGAGCGCTACGGCGCGGGCGAGCCGCTCCCCGAGATCCTCGCCGGGCCCGAGGCGGCCACCCACGCCGCCGCCTCCGACTGCCACACCGTCCTCAACGGCATCACCGGCTCCATCGGCCTCGCCCCCACCCTCGCCGCCCTGGAGGCGGGCCGCACCCTCGCGCTCGCCAACAAGGAGTCGCTCATCGTCGGCGGCCCGCTGGTCAAGGCGCTCGCCAAGCCCGGCCAGATCATCCCGGTCGACTCCGAGCACGCCGCCCTCTTCCAGGCGCTGGCCTCCGGTACCCGCGCGGACGTGCGCAAGCTCGTCGTCACCGCCTCCGGCGGCCCCTTCCGCGGCCGTACGAAGGAGGAGCTGGCGCACGTCACCGTCGAGGACGCCCTCGCGCACCCCACCTGGGCCATGGGCCCGGTGATCACGATCAACTCCGCGACCCTCGTCAACAAGGGCCTGGAGGTCATCGAGGCGCACCTCCTCTACGACATGCCCTTCGACCGCATTGAGGTCGTCGTGCATCCCCAGTCGTATGTTCACTCGATGGTGGAGTTCACGGACGGATCGACGATCGCGCAGGCGACGCCCCCCGACATGCGCGGGCCGATCGCCATCGGCCTCGGCTGGCCGGAGCGCGTCCCGGACGCGGCGCCCGCGTTCGACTGGAGCAAGGCCTCGACATGGGAGTTCTTCCCGCTCGACAACGAGGCGTTCCCGTCGGTGAACCTCGCCCGCCACGTCGGTGAGCTCGCGGGTACGGCCCCGGCGGTGTTCAATGCCGCCAACGAGGAGTGCGTGGAGGCCTTCCGGTCCGGCGCGCTGCCCTTCAACGGGATCATGGATACCGTCACACGGGTGGTCCAGGAGCACGGAACCCCGGCCACGGGAACCTCTCTCACCGTCGCGGACGTCCTCGAAGCGGAGACCTGGGCACGGACCCGGGCCCGGGAACTGGCGGCACAGACGGCGGAGGCCCGTGCATGACGACCCTGATGTTCATCCTCGGCATAGTGGTCTTCGCTGTCGGGCTGCTGTTCTCGATCGCGTGGCACGAGCTGGGGCACCTGTCCACCGCCAAGCTCTTCGGCATCCGCGTGCCGCAGTACATGGTCGGCTTCGGCCCGACCCTGTGGTCGCGCAAGAAGGGCGAGACGGAGTACGGCATCAAGGCCGTCCCGTTCGGTGGCTACATCCGGATGATCGGCATGTTCCCGCCCGGTCCCGACGGACGCCTGGAGGCCCGCTCCACCTCGCCCTGGCGCGGCATGATCGAGGACGCCCGCGAGGCCGCGTTCGAGGAGCTCAAGCCGGGTGACGAGACCCGCCTCTTCTACACGCGCAAGCCGTGGAAGCGGGTCATCGTGATGTTCGCGGGCCCGTTCATGAACCTGGTGCTGGCCATCGGCCTGTTCCTCACCGTGCTCATGGGCTTCGGCATCTCCCAGCAGACCACCACGGTCAGCTCGGTCTCCAAGTGCGTCATCGCCCAGAGCGAGAACCGCGACACGTGCGAGAAGTCCGACCCGTCCTCCCCGGCCGCCGCCGCGGGCCTGAAGGCCGGCGACCGGATCGTCGCCTTCGACGGCGTGCGCACCGACGACTGGAACCAGCTCTCCGACCTGATCCGCGCCAACCCCGGCGAGAAGGTCGACATCATCGTCGAACGGGACGGCAAGGAGGTCCCGCTCACCGCGACGATCGCCACCAACCAGGTCGCCAAGAAGGACTCCAGCGGGCAGATCGTCCAGGGCGAGTACGTCGAGGCCGGCTTCCTCGGCTTCAGCGCCGCCACCGGCATCGTCAAGCAGGACTTCGGCGATTCGGTGACGTGGATGGGCGACCGGGTGGGCGACGCCGTCGACTCCCTCGCCGCGCTGCCCGGCAAGATCCCCGCCCTGTGGGACGCGACCTTCGGCGACGGCGAGCGCGAGGCCGACTCCCCGATGGGCGTGGTCGGCGCGGCCCGGGTGGGCGGCGAGATCTTCACCCTGGACATCCCGGCCAGCCAGCAGCTCGCCATGGCGGTCATGCTGGTCGCGGGCTTCAACCTCTCCCTGTTCCTGTTCAACATGCTCCCGCTGCTGCCGCTGGACGGCGGCCACATCGCGGGCGCCCTGTGGGAGTCGCTGCGCCGCAACACCGCCAAGGTGCTGCGCCGCCCGGACCCGGGTCCGTTCGACGTGGCGAAGCTGATGCCGGTGGCGTACGTGGTGGCCGGGATCTTCGTCTGCTTCACGCTGCTGGTGCTGATCGCGGACGTGGTCAACCCGGTCCGTATCTCGTAGCGGTGAACGGCCGGGAACGCCGCGGTTCCCGGCCGTCCACCATTGAGTGGGTTTGCCGCCGGGATGTGCTGGCAGCAAGGCCCGTACCGTAATCTCGAACCCTGGAGCCCGCCGCTGACGGGACCGGACCTTGATCCACGACTTGGGGTTGCACAGCAGATGACTGCGATTTCTCTCGGCATGCCGTCCGTTCCGACCAGGGTTGCCGAGCGCCGGAAGAGCCGGCAGATCCAGGTGGGCACGGTCGCGGTGGGCGGCGACGCCCCGGTCTCCGTGCAGTCGATGACCACGACCCGTACATCCGACATCGGCGCGACGCTCCAGCAGATCGCCGAGCTGACCGCGTCCGGCTGCCAGATCGTCCGCGTGGCCTGCCCCACCCAGGACGACGCCGACGCCCTCGCGACCATCGCCAAGAAGTCCCAGATCCCGGTCATCGCCGACATCCACTTCCAGCCGAAGTACGTCTTCGCCGCGATCGAGGCGGGCTGCGCGGCGGTCCGCGTGAACCCGGGCAACATCAAGCAGTTCGACGACAAGGTCAAGGAGATCGCGCGGGCCGCGAAGGACCACGGCACCCCGATCCGCATCGGCGTCAACGCGGGCTCCCTCGACAGGCGCCTGCTCCAGAAGTACGGCAAGGCCACGCCGGAGGCCCTGGTCGAGTCGGCGCTGTGGGAGGCGTCCCTCTTCGAGGAGCACGACTTCCGGGACATCAAGATCTCGGTGAAGCACAACGACCCGGTCGTCATGATCGAGGCGTACAAGCAGCTCGCCGCCCAGTGCGACTACCCGCTCCACCTCGGTGTGACGGAGGCGGGCCCGGCGTTCCAGGGCACGATCAAGAGCGCGGTGGCCTTCGGCGCCCTGCTCTCCCAGGGCATCGGCGACACGATCCGCGTGTCCCTCTCGGCGCCGCCCGCCGAGGAGGTCAAGGTCGGCATCCAGATCCTGGAGTCCCTGAACCTCAAGCAGCGCGGCCTGGAGATCGTCTCCTGCCCGTCCTGCGGCCGCGCCCAGGTCGACGTCTACAAGCTGGCCGAGGAGGTCACCGCGGGCCTGACCGGCATGGAGGTCCCCCTCCGCGTCGCCGTCATGGGCTGCGTCGTCAACGGTCCCGGCGAGGCCCGCGAGGCCGACCTCGGCGTCGCCTCCGGCAACGGCAAGGGCCAGATCTTCGTCAAGGGCGAGGTCATCAAGACGGTCCCGGAGTCCAAGATCGTCGAAACCCTCATCGAGGAGGCCATGAAGCTGGCCGAGCAGATGACGGACGAGGGCACCCCGTCGGGCGAGCCGACGGTGTCGGTGGCCGGCTGACGGGGCCGGGTTCTCGGGGCGAGTGGCCGTGCAGGTCGGCCACTCCCAGCCCGTCCGGTGTTTGAGGACGAGGCCCGTTCAGGGCCGATGCGGGGTCTGGGGGCGGAGCCCCCAGGCACCCGGGGCAGGATGGACGTACCGCACGTGGAAAGCACCGGCACACCACAAGGCACGTCCCAGCTTCCGCAGGTACAGTGCGGAGATCAGCCCCCTGACCCGTGAGGCCCGCCCGTGTTGACGCAGACCACAACCCGGGTCCTCGAACCGAGCGACCTGGACGCGGCGCTCGCCGTCCTGGACCGCGAGCCCGTCGCGAACGCCTTCGTGGCCTCCCGTGTCCAGGTGGCGGGCCTGGACCCCTGGCGCCTCGGCGGCGAGATGTGGGGCTGGTACGAGGACGGCATGCTGACCTCCCTCTGCTACGCGGGCGCCAACCTCGTCCCCATCTGCGCCACCCCCCGCGCCGTCCGCGCCTTCGCCGACCGCGCCCGTCGCGCCGGCCGCCGCTGCTCCTCGATCGTCGGCCCCGCCGAACCCACCGCCCAGCTCTGGCGGCTGCTCGAACCCAGCTGGGGCCCCGCCCGTGACGTCCGCGCCCACCAGCCGCTGATGGTCACCGACCGCATGCCCGAGTCGATCACCCCCGACCCGTACGTCCGTCGGATCCGCAAGGACGAGATGGAAACGATCATGCCGGCCTGCGTGGCGATGTTCACCGAGGAGGTCGGCGTCTCCCCGCTGGCCGGTGACGGCGGACTCCTCTACCAGGCCCGGGTCGCCGAACTCGTCGGTTCCGGCCGTTCCTTCGCCCGCCTCGACGACCGCGGCAAGGTCGTCTTCAAGGCGGAGATCGGTGCCGCCACCGACCGCGCCTGCCAGATCCAGGGCGTCTGGGTGGCCCCCGAGTACCGCGGCCGCGGCATCGCCGCCCCCGCGATGGCGGCGGTACTGCGCTACGCCCTCGCGGACGTGGCCCCGGTGGTGAGTCTGTACGTCAACGACTTCAACACCGCCGCCCGCCGCACGTACCGCCGCGTCGGCTTCGACGAGGTCGGCGCATTCATGAGCGTCCTCTTTTAGCTCCCTGTACCCTCCCCGCATGGACCTCGTGATCGGCCCCCTGGATCTGTCGGCCCACGTGGACGAGGCCCTGGCCGTCCAAGCCGTAGCCTTCGGACTCGGCGCGGACGAGGTCGCCGTACGCCGTCAGATCGTCCTGCGCCACATGGCCTTCCCCGGTGCCCGCGCCCTCGGCGCCACCGTGCGGGGACGCCTCGTCGGCTTCGTCTACGGCATGCCCAACGACCGCGCCCACTGGTGGTCCACCGTCGTCGAGCCGTACCTGCGCGCCCGCGGCAACGAACACTGGCTCGACGACTCCTTCGTCATCACCGAGCTGCACGTCCACCCCGACCACCAGAACCGCGGGATCGGCCGCTCCCTGATCACCACGATCACCGACTCCGCCGCCGAACCCCGCTCGATCCTCTCCGCGATCGACACCGACAGCCCGGCCCGCGGCCTCTACCACTCCCTCGGCTACCAGGACCTCGCCCGCCAGGTCCTCTTCCCCAGCGCCCCCCGCCCGTACGCCGTGATGGGCGCCCCACTGCCCCTGCGCCGCCCCTAACCGATTTCCGCCCCCGCACACCCCCCGGCTAACCTCCTGCCATCACCTTCACGCAGCAGGAGTACGACACCCATGGCGAACGCACCGGTCCAGCGCATGTCCCAGTTGATGGCGAAGACGCTGCGCGACGACCCGGCGGACGCCGAGGTCCTCAGCCACAAGCTCCTCGTCCGCGCGGGCTACGTACGCCGCACCGCGGCCGGGATCTGGTCCTGGCTGCCCCTCGGCAAGCGGGTCCTGGCCAACGTCGAGCGCATCGTGCGCGAGGAGATGGACGCCATCGGCGCCCAGGAAGTCCTCCTGCCCGCGCTGCTCCCGCGCGAGCCGTACGACGCGACGGGCCGCTGGGACGAGTACGGCCAGGAGCTGTTCCGGCTGAAGGACCGCAAGGGCGGCGACTACCTGCTCGGCCCCACCCACGAGGAGATCTTCACCCTGCTGGTGAAGGACCAGGCTTCCTCCTACAAGGACCTGCCGGTCATCCTCTACCAGATCCAGCACAAGTACCGTGACGAGGCCCGCCCGCGGGCCGGCATCCTGCGCGGCCGTGAGTTCCTGATGAAGGACTCGTACTCCTTCGACACGGAGGACGAGGGCCTGGCGAAGTCCTACGCCCTGCACCGCGAGGCGTACCGCCGGATCTTCGAGCGCCTCGGCCTGGACTACCGCATCTGCGCCGCGACCGCCGGCGCCATGGGCGGCTCGAAGTCGGAGGAGTTCCTGGCCCCGGCCGAGGCCGGCGAGGACACCTTCGCCGACTGCCCGAACTGCGACTTCGCGGCGAACACCGAGGCGATCACCTACGCGCTGAAGCCGGTCGAGGCCGCCGATGTGCCCGCCGCCGAGGAGATCCCCACCCCGGACACCCCGACCATCGAGACCCTGGCCGCCCACCTCGGCGTCCCGGCCTCCGCCACCCTGAAGAACCTCCTGGTCAAGGTCGACGGTGAGATCGTGGCGGTCGGTGTCCCCGGCGACCGCGAGGTCGACCTGGACAAGGTCGAGGCCCACTTCGCCCCGGCCGTCGTCGAGATGGTCACCGAGGCCGACTTCGCCGAGCGCGCCGACCTGGTCCGCGGCTACGTCGGTCCGCAGGGTCTGGAGAAGGTGAAGTACCTCGCCGACCCGCGCGTCGCCCCCGGCACCTCGTGGATCACCGGCGCGAACAAGGAGGGCACGCACGCGAAGAACGTCGTCGCGGGCCGTGACTTCGAGGTCGACGAGTACGTCGACGTCGTGGTCGTCCAGGAGGGCGACCCCTGCCCCCAGTGCGGCACCGGCCTGAAGCTGGACCGCGCCATCGAGATCGGCCACATCTTCCAGCTCGGCCGCAAGTACGCCGACGCCCTCAAGCTCGACGTCCTCGGCCAGAACGGCAAGCCGGTCCGCGTCACCATGGGCTCCTACGGCATCGGCGTCTCCCGCGCGGTCGCCGCGCTCGCCGAGCAGACCGCCGACGACAAGGGCCTGTGCTGGCCGGACGAGGTCGCCCCGGCCGACGTCCATGTGGTCGCCGCGGGCAAGGCGCTGCAGACCGAACTCGCCCTGGAGGTCTCCGAGAAGCTCGCCGCGAAGGGTTTGCGGGTGCTGTGCGACGACCGTGCCGGGGTCTCCCCGGGCGTGAAGTTCACCGACTCCGAGCTGATCGGCGTCCCCCGCATCCTGGTGGCCGGCCGTCGCTCCGGTGAGGGCGTGGTCGAGCTGAAGGACCGCCGCACCGGTGAGCGCGAGGAACTGACGGTGGACGAGGCGATCGCGAAGCTGACCGCCTAGAACGCGCTGTACCGCAGGGCCGTTCCCGCTCCGGCGGGAGCGGCCCCGCGGTTGTGCGGGAGGCTCAGCCGGCCTCGGCCGCGGGGGCGCGGAGTAAGAGCTCCTCCGGCAGCTCCACCCGCATACCGCAGAAGCAGCGCAGCGGTCCGCCGCGTGCGGCGGGGGCGCCGAGATCGATGATCAGGATGTCCCGCAACTCCCGGAGAACATCACGTACGGGGGCGTCCGAAGCGACGCGGATCCTGACTTCGTCCGGGTCCCAGACGGCTAGCCCCGTCAGGCCCTCGGTCAGGGAAATGTGGATGCACACAACTGTCTCCCCAGGGATGCACTGCAGTATGAGTGATCCGCTCCGGGAGGTCAGCGGCTGACTGATGGTACCGGTGACTCTGGGCCCTGTGGGGCGTTTCGGCATATTCGCCGATTGATCTCAGACGATACGACTGACCTGGAGCATGGCCTCGGCGTCCTTGAGCAGCGCCCGCTGGCGTGACTCGGGCAATTGCCGGTACAGCTTCAGGAGCCGGGCCTCGCGCTCGTCCTCGCTCGGACCCGGTACGGGCCGGCCGGCGGCCTCGAAGAACTCCTTCGGCGTGGTGCGCACGCCCCAGCGCCGGAACACCTCGACCATGGCCCGCAGCTTCTCCGGGTCGATGCGTGAGGTGCCGCGGGTGCGGTTCATCCAGGCGTTGAGCGTGGGATAGGAGATACCGGCCTCGATGGCGAGGTCCTTCTGGGTCCTGCCGGGGGCCTGGGCCAACAGGCGGGCGAGCAGCCCTGCCAGGTCCTCGACCCGGCGCTGTGGATCGTGGCCGGGTTCGGGGTCTCCTGGGCGGCTCTGCGGGTTCGTCACGATCCGAGGATCGGCCATCAATATCTACAAGCGCAAGTAGATCGCAGATTGGCGCGGGGGTACCGGGGGAGCGCGTGGAGGCGCCGCCGCCCGGGGAGTGTCACCGCGCGCGCCCCGGCCCCTCTCGGCCCGGTGAAGCACCCTCAACTCTCACGCTGTGTACGCGTCTTGACACTATATGCATCTACGTGAAGACTGTAGATGGCTTCGGCGCGGGTCGCGGCTTCCGGTGTGGACCGTTGACGCGCGCTCCAGGAATCTACATCTACATGAATACTGAAGATTGATGACGTGACGGGAGAACCGATCGTGTCCCCACCGCCCACCCTCATCACCGCCCCGGCCGGCCCGGAACCCGAACTGATCGCCCGCGCCCGCGGCGGTGACCGGGAGGCGTTCGCCGCCCTCTACTACGAGCACTACGGCCATGTGTACGGCTTCCTGCTCGTCCGCACCCGCAACAGACATCTCGCGGAGGACCTGACCCAGGAGGCCTTCATCCGGGCCCTGCGGCGCATCGACAACTACACCTGGCAGGGCAGGGCCTTCTCCGCCTGGCTGACCACCATCGCCAAGAACCTCTACCTCGACGAAGTCGCCTGCGGCCGCACCCGGTTGGAGACCCCGGTCGCCGAGTTCGACGAGCCGCGCGGCACGCAGCACGACACGGAGTCCCTGGTCCTGCGTGAACTGGAGGCCGTCGAGGCCCATGAGACGGTCCGCAGCGCCCTGCACAGCCTCAACGCGCTCCAACGGCACTGCGTGGAACTGCGCTTCCTCGACGAACTCACCCCGCAGGAGACGGCCCTCGCCCTCGGCCGCAGCGTCGGTGCGGTCAAGACGCTGACCTACCGGGCCCTGAGGAAACTGCGCTGGACGACGGAGGCGGTGTCCGCATGAACAGCAACCTCCCGCACGCCGCGGGCGTGATCCGTACGGTCCTGGAGTCCGTACCGCCCGAACAGGCCACCGCCGTCGCCCAGGCGCTCGACTCCGCCCGGCTGCTGGTCGACCCCGAGCGCACCTTCGGCGTGGTGCTGCACCGCAGGCCCGACGGCGGCTGGTCCCGCACCCGGCCCACGGCCACCGAACTGGAGCGGCAGGCACTGGACTGGGACGCCGCCTGCGCCCGGGCCCGTGCCGTCGCCACCGTCATCGAGCAGCGGCTGACCGAGCACCCGGGGCCCTCCGGCGTCCGCGTGGACGGCGACCGGGTACGGGTCGTGCTCCGTGTCGACGGCCCCCTCCAATGGGCCGACTGGCGGGCCTACTTGGGAATCACCGAGGTCAGGCACGGCGACCGCCCCCACACCGTCGTCGGCGAGGGGGAGCGCGGCGGGGTCCGGGTGGCCGTCCTGGCGCGGGCGGTCGAGGCGCCGCCGCCCGCCCGGACCGCCCCGCGCGACCGCCTCTTCCGGCTCGGCACCACCACCTACGACCTGGCGGTCCCGCAGCGCGACGCGCACGGGGAGGTCTGGTACTTCCAGGGCTGGCGCAGTCACGACGGCATGCCCCTGATGTCGGTGGACGGCCGCCCCGAACGCTGCTCCCTCGCCAACGTGGCGGCCCACCTGGGCCCGTTGAGGCCGGTACCGCAGCACGAGGACACCACACCCGCCCCCGCCCCGCTGCCCGCCCTGCCCGCACCGCCGACCCCACCGGCCACACCGGTGTGCGGCCCGGCCGGGACGATCGGATGAGCCGCGTCACGACCCCGGCCGTTCCGGAGGAGGGCTCGCGTGTCTGGGAAGCGCGCGCCGAGTGCCGCCAGTGGGACGCGGAGCTGTGGTTCACGGTCCGGGACCGGGCCGTGGCCGTGGCGATCTGCGCGGCCTGCCCGGTGCTCGACCACTGCCGGGCCGCCGTACTGCGCCGGGAACGCGGCCTTCCCCGCTGCCGCCGCCAGGGCGTCGTCGCCGGACTGACCGGCGCCCAGCGCTACGAACTGGAGCGCCGGGCCCAGCAGTTACCGCCCCGCACACCCGCCGCGGACGGCAACGGAACCGCACCGTCGCGGGATCCGGCCGCCCCTTGCGGCACCCGAGCCGCCTACCAGCGCCACCTGCGCCGCGGCGAGCCCGTGGACGAGGCGTGCCGCGCCGCCAACGCCCGGAGCGCGAGCAGCTACCGCCGCACCGGCTCCACCCGCGACCGGCGAGGAACACCCGGCCCGGCACCACCGCCGGCCCGGAACACTCCCGCCGTCCACCGCCACCGGAGTACGACATGCCCTCGCCGCCGGCCCGTCTGGCCGCCGCACTGCGCCGGTTCCTCCGGCTCCGCGACCGCGACCGACTCGCACGGGACCTGGATACCTGCCGCCAGGAACGCGACCGCTGGCGACGCAACGCCGACTCCTACGAACAGGAGCTGACCGGCGTCCGCCTCGAACGCGCGCACCTGCTCGCCTGGCTGGCGGCCCTGCACCCCTCCAGTGCCGTCCTCACCGAACGGGACGCCGACGGGGGCCCGGTGCTGTCGCTCAGCGCCGGGGAGCACACGCTGACCTGGCCGCTCGCCTCTGCCGAACTGCCCTTGTTCGCCCATGTCCCCTACGCGGAACCCGCACCGGGGGAAGAAGCGCACGACCGCGCGGCGCGCATCCGCGAGCACACGCGCCTGCTGGCGGTCGAGGACATGCTGACCTGCGCCGAGAGGCAGCAACACCCGTACTGACCAGCCCAAAGCCCCGGTCGGCAGGCTCGGGAGGCACGTCGGCCGGACCCACCGCGCCCCCCTGCGAGGCTCCCCGCAGGGGGGCGCGGCACACGGGCCCGGACCATGTCAGCAGACTCCCGCCTGCCGCCCTCAGGCCGAACGACGCGACTTCGCGGACACGGCCTACAGCCAGCCCGCGAACTCCAGCAACAGCTCGGCGTCCCGTTCCCGGCCGACCCGGAGCGCCCGCACCCCGGACTCCACGGCCCTGAACAGCGTCCAGCCGCGCAGGCGTTCCTGGTCCACGTCCAGGGACTCGGCGAGGCGCTTGATGCGCCGCCTGGTGGTGGCCGAACCGGAGGGGGAGGCGATCAGGTCCTCGACCCGGTCCCGGACCAACCGGGCCAGGTCGAACGCGCACTCGCCGACCACCGGATCCGGCCCCACGGCCAGCCACGGCGTCCGCTCCCCGGCCAGCACCTTGCTCTGCCGGAACGTGCCGTGCAGCAGCCGGTGCTCCGGCGGCGCCGCCAGCAGCTCCGCACGCGCGGTGAGCGCGGCGTCGACCAGCGCGGCCACCTGCGGCTCCGCGGCCGCCGTCACCCGCATGGCGTCCGCCTGACGGCCGGTCCGCTCGGCCACCGTCTCGAACGCGTGGTCGCCCGGCGGCACCACCCACAGCCTGCGCAGCGTGCCCGCGGCCTCCAGCAGCGCCTTCGCCTCCGGCAGGGACCGCACCGAGACATCGGGGTGCAGCCGCTCCAGAAGCAGCACGCCTTCCGTCGTGAACGGCTCCAGCAGCTGAACGGCGCCCAGGCCGTTCCAGTGCGCCAGCGCCGCCCGCTCGCTCTCCGGGCGGGCCCGCGGCGGCGCCAGTTTCAGCACGGCGGGGGTGCCGTCGGAGCGCCGGACCAGTACCACCAGGCTGCTGCGTCCGCCCGGCACCTGGACCCGCTCGACCGTCAACTCGCGTAGTGCCACGGCCTGCCGGGCCGTCTCCGGCAGCTTCTCCAGCCAGCCATCGGCGTCCGGTGCCGTCTCACCGAGCGCCCTGACCAGACGCCGCGGCGGTTCGAAAGCCATACGCGAGTAGTTCCCTTCCAGTACAGGTCACGCCGTGGGCGTCGCCGGTCCCCGGCCGGTGCCCGGGTACTCGGCGAGCCCAGGGAAGGCTACGCTCTCGCCCCGCCAGCGCACCGCCCGCACCGCCGCCTCCCGCAGCGCCTCCGCCGCCGTACGCCGCCGTTTCCCGGTGGCGGCGCGCACCAGATCGCCGTAGACGTCGGCCACCCGATCCTCCACCTCGGCGGCGAGCCGCACCGCGGCCGGGGAGTCCGGCACCGGGAACGGGAGGGCGTACGCGGGCTCCGCCGCCACCGGCTCCCCGTCCAGGTCCAGCACCTCGCGCAGCAGCGCGTCCCGGCGCGCCCGGTGGGCGTCGTAGGCACTGCGGGCCTCGCCCCGGCGCCCCTCGCGGACCCGGCCGCCGACGACGCCGTACGCCCAGACGGCCGCGTGCTCGGCGGCCAGCGCCGCCTGGAGGGCCGTCAGCTCCCCGGCCTTGCTCTTGCTCACGCCTCACCCTCCGTCAGCAGGTACACGTGCGCCGCTCCGGCCGCCGCGACCGACGCCAGCAGCCGGGCCAGCTCACCGGGCACCGTCATCAGGATCTCGGTCCGGGCGTCGGCAAGGGCCCGTTCGGCCGCGGCGAGCTCCGCCAGGGCCGCCTTCTCGTCGGTGGGCACGACCGGCGCGCTCGGCGACGGCGAGGCCGACGCGGACGGCGCCGGGCTCTTCCTCCCCGTACCGCCGAAGGCCGCCACGTGCCGGACCACGTCCGCGCGCAGCGGGCGCAGCCGCTCGGCCAGCGGGGGATGGGCGGCGATCACCGCGTCGTAGCGCACCAGCAGATCCGCGCTGTCCCGGGCCGCACGCGCGCGTGCCCGGTCGGCCGCCGAGGGGGTGCCCCCCGCGCCGCCGGTGTCCGGGGCGGACGAGCAGCCGGCGAGCAGGACCGCGCCGGCGGCCGAGGCGAACAGGCTCCTTCTGCGCGGCCCCGAGGGCGGGCGCGACGGTGGGGGAAACGGCACGGCTGACGTCCTCGGTGCTCGAACGGCGGGGGAGGGCTGTGCGCCCGTGATCACCGTACCCGTGGAGCCGTCCGGGACCACCCACCGGCACCCGCGTCCTTGCTGATGGACGGCAACACACCCCGGGACCGGATACCCTTTGATCCAGACACGCGACCCATCCCACAACAGCACACGCGGCCGAGGAGTCACCCGGATGAGCACCACCCAGAGCGAGAGGCTGCGAGAACTTCTGGAACCGCTCGTCACCTCACAGGGGCTCGATCTCGAAGAGATCGCCGTGGACTCCGTCGGACGCAAGCGAGTGCTGCGTGTCGTCGTCGACTCCGATTCCGGTGCCGACCTGGACCAGATCGCCGATGTGAGCCGCGCGCTCTCGGCGAAGCTCGACGAGACCAATGTGATGGGCGATGCCGCCTACGACCTCGAAGTGGGCACCCCCGGCGCCGAGCGCGAGCTCACGGAGCACCGCCACTACGTGCGTGCCGTCGACCGCCTGGTGAAGTTCCAGCTCACCGAGGGCGGCGACCTGGTGGCCCGGATCCTGACCGTGGACGACGAGGGCGTGGACCTCGAAGTCCCCGGTGTGAAGGGCCGCAAGGCCACCAGCCGCAGACTCGCCTTCGCCGACATCGCCAAGGCGCGGGTCCAGGTCGAGTTCAACCGCAAGGACAAGAAGGACATGAAGGAAGAGGAGGAGGCGTAGCCGTGGACATCGACATGAGTGCCCTGCGGGGCTTGGTTCGGGAGAAGGAGATCTCCTTCGACCTGCTGGTCGAGGCGATCGAATCGGCCCTCCTCATCGCCTACCACCGCACCGAGGGAAGCCGCCGACACGCGCGCGTGGAGCTCAACCGGGAGACCGGGCATGTGACCGTGTGGGCGAAGGAGGACCCCGAGGACCTCGAAGAGGGCCAGGAGCCCCGCGAGTTCGACGACACCCCGTCGGGATTCGGCCGTATCGCCGCCACCACCGCCAAGCAGGTCATCCTGCAGCGGCTGCGTGACGCCGAGGACGACGCCACGCTCGGCGAGTACGCGGGGCGCGAGGGCGACATCGTCACGGGCGTGGTCCAGCAGGGCCGCGACCCGAAGAACGTGCTCGTGGACATCGGCAAGCTGGAGGCCATCCTGCCGGTGCAGGAGCAGGTGCCCGGCGAGACCTACCCGCACGGCATGCGGCTGCGCAGTTACGTCGTCCGGGTGGCCAAGGGCGTCCGCGGCCCCTCCGTCACCCTCTCGCGCACGCACCCCAACCTGGTGAAGAAGCTCTTCGCCTTGGAGGTGCCGGAGATCGCCGACGGCAGCGTCGAGATCGCCGCCATCGCACGTGAGGCCGGTCACCGTACGAAGATCGCGGTCCGTTCCACCCGTTCGGGCCTGAACGCCAAGGGCGCCTGCATCGGCCCGATGGGCGGCCGGGTGCGCAATGTCATGGCCGAGCTGAACGGCGAGAAGATCGACATCGTCGACTGGTCGGACGACCCGGCCGAGATGGTGGCGAACGCGCTCTCCCCGGCCCGGGTCTCCAAGGTGGAGATCGTGGACCTCGCGGCCCGCTCCGCGCGGGTCACGGTGCCCGACTACCAACTGTCCCTGGCGATCGGCAAGGAGGGGCAGAATGCCCGGCTTGCGGCCCGGCTCACCGGCTGGCGGATCGACATCCGCCCGGACACCGAGCAGCCCGGGGAATAGATCCACGCCGCGAGGCGCTTAGATCACGCCGTGTTGTCGCACGGCAACTGTTCGATTCTTGCCCCAAAGGGGTGAGGTCGGCACAGGGAGGTAGACTTAGCAGTGTCTGGCCGGACGCGAGCCCCAGCCTGCCCCGAGCGCACCTGCGTGGGGTGCCGGGAGCGAGCGGCCAAGAAGGACTTGCTGCGGATCGTGGCGATCAAGGACGAGTGCGTCCCGGATCATCGCGGTACGCTGCCCGGCCGGGGTGCATATGTGCACCCCGCCCTGGTCTGTCTCGACCTGGCGGTACGCCGTCGGGCGTTCCCACGGGCGTTGCGCGCCCCGGGACCGCTCGACACCACGGCGTTGCGCCACTACGTCGAGCAGGCAACACCGTAAGAAGCGTCGCGCGGAACCCCGTGCGGCCCTGGTACCTCGCGAGTCGGAAGTAGGTCGAGATTGCGATGAGCACTCGATGAGTACGCGATGAGTACGCCCATGAAGTAGCGACGGTCCGGCTGCAACCCGGACCTAAAAGGAGCGAAGTGGCTAAGGTCCGGGTATACGAACTCGCCAAGGAGTTCGGTGTGGAGAGCAAGGTCGTCATGGCCAAGCTCCAGGAACTCGGTGAATTCGTCCGTTCGGCGTCTTCGACCATCGAAGCGCCTGTAGTCCGCAAACTGACGGACGCCCTCCAGCAGGGCAATGGTGGCGGCAAGCCCGCCCCCGCCCGCAAGGCTGCCCCGGCGAAGCCGGCAGCCCCCTCTCCCGCGCAGGCCGCCCGTCCGGCTGCCCCGCGCCCGGCGGCTCCCAAGCCGCCCGCTGCCGAGAAGCCCGCGGCACCCGCCGCGCCGGCCGCTCCCGGCCCCCGTCCCACCCCGGGCCCGAAGCCCGCGCCGCGCCCCGCGCCGGCGTCCCCGGCTCCGACCACGCCCGAGTTCACGGCACCCCCGTCGGCTCCCGCCGCGCCCGCCCAGGGCTCCGGCCCGCGTCCGGGCGCCCCGCGTCCGGCCGGTCAGGCGCCGCGTCCGGGTGCTCCCCGTCCGGGTGGTCCCGGCCAGGGCGGCCAGGGCCGCGGTGAGCGCCCCGGCGCCCCGCGTCCGGGTGGCCAGGCGCCGCGTCCCGGTGCCCGTCCGGCCGGTCCCCGTCCGGGCAACAACCCCTTCACCTCCGGTGGCTCCACCGGCATGGCGCGCCCGCAGGCGCCCCGGCCGGGCGGTGCCCCGCGTCCGGGTGGCCCCGGTGCTCCCGGCGGCGCCCCGCGTCCGCAGGGCCAGGGCGGTCCGCGTCCCCAGGGTGCGGCGGGCGGTCCCCGTCCGCAGGCCCCGGGCGGCGCGCGTCCCACCCCGGGCGGCATGCCCCGTCCGCAGGGCGGCGGCCCGCGTCCGGGCGGCGGTCCCGGTGGTCCCCGTCCGAACCCCGGCATGATGCCGCAGCGTCCCGCTGCCGGCCCGCGTCCCGGCGGTGGCCCCGGCGGCCGCGGTCCCGGTGGCGCCGGTCGTCCCGGCGGCGGTGCCGGTCGTCCCGGTGGCGGCGGCTTCGCCGGTCGTCCCGGTGGCGGCGGTGGCGCCCGTCCGGGTGGCGGCGGCTTCGCCGGTCGTCCCGGTGGCGGTGGCCCCGGTGGCGGTGGCTTCGGTGGCGGCGGTGGCCGTCCCGGCTTCGGCGGTCGTCCCGGTGGTCCGGGCGGTCGCGGTGGCACGCAGGGCGCCTTCGGCCGTCCCGGCGGTCCGGCGCGTCGTGGCCGCAAGTCGAAGCGGCAGCGTCGCCAGGAGTACGAGGCCATGCAGGCCCCGAGCGTCGGCGGCGTGATGCTGCCGCGCGGCAACGGCGAGACCATCCGTCTCTCCCGCGGCGCGTCGCTCACCGACTTCGCGGAGAAGATCAACGCCAACCCGGCGTCCCTCGTCGCGGTCATGATGAACCTCGGCGAGATGGTCACCGCCACGCAGTCCGTCTCCGACGAGACGCTGCAGCTCCTGGCCGACGAGATGAACTACACGGTTCAGATCGTCAGCCCCGAGGAGGAGGACCGCGAGCTGCTCGAGTCCTTCGACCTGGAGTTCGGCGAGGACGAGGGCACCGAGGAGGACCTGGTCGTCCGTCCGCCGGTCGTGACCGTCATGGGTCACGTCGACCACGGTAAGACCCGACTCCTCGACGCCATCCGCAAGACGAACGTCATCGCGGGCGAGGCCGGCGGCATCACCCAGCACATCGGTGCCTACCAGGTCTCCACCGAGGTCAACGACGAAGAGCGCAAGATCACCTTCATCGACACCCCGGGTCACGAGGCGTTCACCGCCATGCGTGCCCGTGGTGCGAAGTCGACCGACATCGCGATCCTGGTCGTCGCGGCCAACGACGGCGTCATGCCGCAGACGGTCGAGGCGCTCAATCACGCCAAGGCGGCCGACGTCCCGATCGTCGTCGCGGTCAACAAGATCGACGTCGAGGGCGCCGACCCGACCAAGGTCCGCGGTCAGCTGACCGAGTACGGCCTGGTCGCCGAGGAGTACGGCGGCGACACCATGTTCGTCGACATCTCCGCCAAGCAGGGTCTGCACATCGACACCCTGCTGGAGGCCGTGATCCTCACCGCCGACGCCTCGCTCGACCTGCGCGCCAACCCCAACCAGGACGCGCAGGGCATCTCGATCGAGTCCCGGCTCGACCGCGGCCGCGGTGCCGTGGCGACCGTCCTCGTCCAGCGAGGCACCCTGCGGGTCGGCGACACGATGGTGGTGGGCGACGCCTACGGCCGCGTGCGCGCCATGCTCGACGACAACGGCAACAACGTCGCCGAGGCGGGTCCGTCCACGCCGGTCCAGGTGCTGGGTCTGACCAACGTCCCGGGTGCGGGCGACAACTTCATCGTGGTGGACGAGGACCGTACGGCCCGTCAGATCGCGGAGAAGCGCGCCGCCCGTGAGCGCAACGCCGCGTTCGCCAAGCGCACGCGCCGTGTCTCCCTTGAGGACCTGGACAAGGTGCTCAAGGCCGGCGAGGTCCAGCAGCTCAACCTCATCATCAAGGGCGACGCCTCCGGTTCCGTCGAGGCCCTGGAGTCCTCGCTGCTCCAGCTCGACGTCGGCGAAGAGGTCGACATCCGCGTCCTGCACCGCGGCGTCGGTGCGGTCACGGAGTCCGACATCGACCTGGCGATGGGCTCGGACGCCATCGTGATCGGCTTCAACGTGCGCGCCGCCGGGCGGGCACAGCAGATGGCCGAGCGCGAGGGCGTGGACGTCCGCTACTACTCGGTCATCTACCAGGCGATCGAGGAGATCGAGGCGGCCCTCAAGGGCATGCTCAAGCCGGAGTACGAGGAGGTCGAGCTCGGCACGGCGGAGATCCGCGAGGTCTTCAAGTCGTCCAAGCTGGGCAACATCGCCGGTGTGCTCATCCGGTCCGGCGAGGTCAAGCGCAACACCAAGGCGCGCCTCATCCGCGACGGCAAGGTGGTCGCGGAGAACCTCAACATCGAGGGTCTGCGTCGCTTCAAGGACGACGTCACCGAGATCCGCGAAGGGTTCGAGGGCGGTATCAACCTCGGCAACTTCAACGACATCAAGGTCGACGACGTCATCGCGACGTACGAGATGCGCGAGAAGCCGCGCGCGTGACCTGACACGCGACTGGGGCCGGTCGGCGGAAGTTATTTCCGTCGATCGGCCCCGGCCGTTGCGTGTACGGTTCCCGTATCGGCGTCGAAGCGGCGCCCGTACCCCGAACCGGCGGGACATCCGGAACACACATGTATGTGGGGACTCTGTCCTTCGACCTGCTTCTCGGCGACGTCCACTCGCTGAAGGAGAAGCGCTCCCTGGTCCGTCCGATCGTCGCCGAGCTCCAGCGCAAGTACGCGGTGAGCGCGGCGGAGACGGGCCATCAGAACCTCCACCGCCGGGCCGAGATCGGGCTCGCGGTGGTCTCCGGGGACACGGGGCACCTCACCGACGTACTGGACCGCTGCGAGCGGCTGGTCGCCGGCCGGCCCGAGGTGGAACTGCTCTCCGTTCGACGCAGGCTCCACAGCGACGAAGACTGAAGCAAGAGATAAGCACTTTAAGGAGACGGACCAGTGGCCGACAACGCGCGGGCGAAAAGGCTGGCGGACCTCATCCGGGAGGTGGTGGCCCAGAAGCTGCAGCGCGGGATCAAGGACCCGCGGCTCGGCTCCCACGTCACCATCACGGACACCCGCGTCACGGGTGACCTGCGGGAGGCGACCGTCTTCTACACGGTGTACGGCGACGAGGAGGAGCGCAAGGCCGCCGCGGCGGGCCTGGAGAGCGCCAAGGGCGTGCTCCGCTCCGCGGTCGGCGCGGCGGCGGGCGTGAAGTTCACCCCGACCCTGACCTTCGTGGCGGACGCGCTGCCCGACACCGCCCGGACCATCGAGGACCTCCTCGACCGGGCCCGTCAGTCCGACGCGAAGGTGCGCGAGGTCTCCGCGGGCGCCGCTTACGCCGGTGAGGCCGACCCGTACAAGAAGCCGGGCGAGGACGAGGACGACACCGCCGAATGACCCAGCAGAACCGGACGCCCGACGGCCTTGTCATCGTCGACAAGCCGTCGGGCTTCACTTCGCACGACGTGGTCGCCAAGATGCGCGGGATCGCCAGGACCCGCCGCGTCGGCCACGCCGGCACCCTCGACCCCATGGCGACGGGCGTGCTCGTCCTCGGCGTCGAGAAGGCCACCAAGCTGCTCGGTCACCTCGCACTGACCGAGAAGGAGTACCTGGGCACGATCCGGCTCGGCCAGACCACCCTGACCGACGACGCGGAGGGCGAGATCACGGGGGCCACGGACGCCTCGAAGGTCACCCGCGACGCCGTCGACTCCGGGATCGCCAAGCTGACCGGCGACATCATGCAGGTGCCGTCCAAGGTCTCCGCCATCAAGATCAACGGCGTGCGCTCCTACAAGCGGGCCCGTGAGGGCGAGGAGTTCGAGATCCCGGCGCGCCCGGTCACCGTCTCCTCCTTCACCGTCCACGACATCCGCGACGCGGTCGCCGAGGACGGCACGCCCGTCATGGACCTGGTCGTCTCCGTGGTCTGCTCCTCCGGCACCTACATCCGGGCCCTCGCCCGGGACCTCGGTGCCGACCTGGGCGTCGGCGGGCACCTCACGGCGCTGCGCCGGACGCGGGTGGGCCCGTACAAGCTGGATGTGGCGCGGACTCTGGACCAGCTCCAGCAGGAGCTGACCGTCATGCCGATCGCCGAGGCGGCCGCCGCCGCGTTCCCCCGCTGGGACGTGGACGCCAGACGGGCCCGGCTGCTGACCAACGGCGTGCGCCTGGAGATGCCCGAGGAGTACGCGGGGCGCGGCCCGGTCGCGGTCTTCGACCCCGAAGGCGGCTTCCTGGCCCTGGTCGAGGAACACAAGGGCAAGGCCAAGAGCCTGGCCGTCTTCGGCTGAGCGTCGGGTTTCCCGGGGTCGGCTGAGCGGCCGGTTCCGCGGGTTCGGGGCTGAGTGGCCGGTTCCGTGGGTTCGGGGCTGAGTTTCCTGTCCTGCGCCTTCGGGGCTGAGCTGCCAGTTCCGCGGGTTCGGCTGAGCCGCTGGCTCCGTGGGTTCGGGCGGGCTGCCGGGGTCTGCTTGTCGGGCGGGGCTGTCCGGGGTTGTTGGTTCGGGCCGGTTGTCCGCACCCGCTTGTCCAGTCGGGCTGTCGGGTGGCGCCCGGTTCGCCCGGGCTGTCGGGATCCGCTTGTCCGGCCGGGAGGCTCGGCTTCGCCGGTTCGGCTGGGTTGCCGGGTCCTGTTCGTCCGGGCGGGCTGCCGGGATCTGCTTGTCCGTGCAGGCTGATTGGCTTTGCGGGTTCGGCCTTGCTGTTGGGACCTGTCCGCCGCCTGGCTGGGCTGCTCGGCTGCGCCGGTTCGGCCGGGTTGCCGGGTCCTGCTCGTCCGGGCGGGATGTGCTTTTCGTCCGGGCGGGCTGTGCTTTCTTGGCTGTGCCGATTCGGTCGCCGCTCGGCTGTGCCGGTTCGGGCGGGCTGGCGGGATCTGCTCTGTCCGGCACGGCTGTCCGAGGCCGTCGGTTCGGGCCGGTTGCCTGGATCCGCTAGTTCGGTCGGGCTGCTTGGCTGCGCCGATTCGGCTGGGCTGCCGGGACCCGTTCGTCCGGCGGGGTGCCGGTTCGGGTCGGCCGCCCGGAGCCGCGTGTCCGGGTGGGGCGTCCGGCTTGCCCGTGGAGCGGCGTGCACGGGGTCGTTCGCTGCTCGCCGCTCCACGGTCCCCCCTCGGTTCCCCCACCCCTAGGGTGTATCCATCGACCCCCGTCTGTTCACCCTCGCGGGCAGGCGCTCGGAGTGAACCGAGGGAGCGGAAGGGGGCGCGTTCGCCGAGCGATCTGTCCCGCTGATCTTCCCGCCCCTACCGTCGAAGCAGGAACGGCTGTACGGCGGGGAGGTTCGACCATGGCGGCACGGTTCCCCCGCGAGGCCGACGCATCGCTGGTCCGGATCCACGATCTCGACGGGCGCCTGCGGGGCCTGGGTTTCGTGGCCGACCACCACGGCACGGTGCTCACCGGGCACGAGGTGGTGGCCGGCCTGCCCCGGCTCGTACTGCGCGCGGCCGGGGACCGGGACTGCTCGGTCACCGCCGACGCGGTCACCGCCCTGCCCGCGCTGAACCTCGCCCTGGTCCGCACCGAGGGCCTCGGCGTGGAGCCACTGCCGATCTCGGTCCGGGAGCGGCCCGAACCAGGCCGGTACGTCCGCATCCAGGCGGGCTGCTGGCGCGAGGCACGGGTGCTCGGTACGACTCCGGTGACCTACACCGCGACCGACCGCCGGCACCGGTTCGACGCCCTGGAACTGGCGATCGGCACCGCGGGACAGGACGCCCTGCGCATGGGCGGGGGAGCGGCGGGCGGTCCGGTCCTGGACGCGGAGACGGGCACCGTCGTCGCCGTCCTGGGCACCGCGCTGACCAGCGGCCACCGCGACGAGGGGTTCGCGATCCCGCTCCGCCCGGCCCTCCCCGGCCCGCTGGCCGACCTGCTCGCCGAGAACGCGACGACCGTTCCCTCCTACGGCGCCGACCTGAACCGGGCGGGCGTGCTGGAACTGACGGCGACCACCGTGGGCCAGGACGGCCCGACCGCGCAGGCGGGTCCCGAGCCGGTGGAACGGGCCTACCCGGCAAGGGAGTTCGAGGCGTTCACCGCCGACCCGGACACGGCCGTACTCGCCCTGGTCGGCCCGCCCGGCAGCGGCCGTACGACCGAACTCGCGGCGCTGGCCTCCCGCCGCCACCGCGCCCCCGACCCCGCGCCCACGCTCTGGCTGCGCGGCGCCGACCTGAAGGAGACGGACGCCTCCCTGGCCGACGCGGCGACACGGGCGCTGGCACGGGCGGCCCGCATCATCGCGGCGTCCCGGTCGACGACACCGGAGGCACTCGGCGACCTCACCCCGGTCCATCTCACCGGGCGCTCCCCCCTCTTCCTCCTCCTGGACAGCCCCGAGGAGATGCCGCCCGTCCTCGCCCACCGCCTCTCCGAGTGGACGACCGGGACGGTCGAGTGGCTGCGGGAGACGGGCGCGAAACTGGTCGTGGCCTGCCGCGAGGAGTACTGGGAGGTGGCGGGGGCGCACTTCCCGGAAGGGATGCTGTACGGCGGAACACCGGCCGACAGCGGTGCGGGGCCCGGACCCGCGTCGGGGCCGTTCTCCGCCGGTCTGGAGGCCGAGCCGTCCGGCGAGGCGCCACGGCTCCCGGGCTGCGTCCGGCTCGGCGCGCTGACCACCGCCGAGGCCCGGCTCGCCCACGTCCGCTACGGCATCCCCGGCACCGCGCTCGCCCCGCGCGACGCTCGCCACCCGCTCACCCTGCGCCTCCTGGCCGAGGTCCGCGCCGCGCTCCCCGCCACCGACCTGCCCCTCGTCACCCGGCACGACGTCTTCGCCGCCCACCTGGACCTGATGAGCCTGCGCATCGCCGTCCGCCTCGCCGCCGAGAACGGCCGGCGCGGCACCGCCGTCAAGCGGCTCGCCGCGAAGGTGTCCGGACAGGTCCACGAGGCCGCCCGACGCAGCCTGGGACCCGGCCAGGGCGAACTGGACCGTGAGTCCTTCGAGGCGGTCTTCCCCTGGGGGCCCGCCCCGGCCGGGCTCGGCGGCGGCACCGGCTGGGCCTCCGCCGTCCTCACCGAGGGCCTGCTCGTTCCCGCCGGGCACGGCTACCGCTTCGCCCACGAGGAGTTCGCCGACTGGATCCAGGGCATGCACCTCGACCTCGACGAGGCCCTGCGCGCCCTGGTCCACCGCCGCCGCACCACCGACGCCCACCCCCTGCCGGTACCGCACCACCGGATCGGCCCGGTCGTGGAGGCCCTGCTCCTCCTCGGCCACCAGCACGGCCCGCGCCACCTCGCCCCGCGCCTGGTGGAGTTGGCGCAGGCGCTGGAGGCCGACCCGCACTCCTGGTGGGCCGCCCGGCTCCTCTCCCAGACCCTCCTGAGGGTGCCGGACGCGACGCCGTACACCGATGTCCTGCGCGCCCTCACGGACTGCGTCGTGGCCTGGCGGCACCAACAGCGGCCCGTGCCCGCCGAGTTCGGGCCCGACTTCTGGACCGAGCTGCCACTGCCCGAGCAGACCCGGCTCGACCTGCTGCGCCGCCTCGTCCTCGCGGACACCAGGACGGGCCCCCGGTACCTGGACGCCGCCGCCCGCCTCCTCGCCGCCGACCCCACCGCCGTACAGCCCCACCTCACCCGCTGGTTTTACGACGACCGGCCCCTGCCCGCGACCCCGCACGCCACCGTCGCGCGGGCCGCGCAGGCGCTGCTGCACACGCACCGGCACGGCGCCCTGGACGACCTGACCGAGACGCTCGTCGAGGTGGCGCACCGGCGCGCCGACGAACTGCTCGCCGTCCTCGCCGAGGAGGAGCCGTCCGCGATCTGCCGCGCCGTCGACCGGTGGGCCCACGACGAACGGCCCGACCGCCGGGTCGCGGCCGTGGCCTACGGCCTGCGCGCCGCCCCGCACGTCCGCAGCGCCGCCGACCGCGAACTCCTGCGCTACGCCGCCCTCTCCCTGCTCGCCCGCCCCGCCGACTGCACCCTGCACGGCGGCGCGCTGGCCCTCCTCGTCCACGATCCGCACACCCGCCCCCGCTACCTCCCGCTCGCCCTGCGCCACTTCGCCACCGGCGACCCGCAGTTCCCGCCGAGCGCCCTCGCCGACGCCCTCACCACCCACCCCGACCCCGTCCTCGACGCCTTCCGCGAACGGCTGCGCCGGCCGGACGCGGGCCCCGCGCTGCGCACCCTCGCCGAGGCCACCACACCACCGCTGGCCCGCCGGGTCGCCGCCCTCGTCCAGGAGGCGGTGGAGCTGCGCCCGGAGCGCGCCGGGGAGGTCGCCGCGTACGTCGACCGCCGCCTGGACCAGGGCGGCGACGCCTCCGCCGTACTGTTTCCGCTGGTCACCGCCCTCCTGGCGGACGGCCCCGAGCCGCTGCGGGCCGCCCTCGCGGGTGTCCTGGCGGCCCCCGAAGACGGTCCGCGTCGAGAACTGCTCGAATTCCTCCTGAGCCGTGAATGGGAGCCGGCCGTCCTGGACGCCGTCCTGCACGCGGCGGCCCAGCGGGACGGCGAGGGGCTGCGCGAACTGGTCCACCGCACCGGGCTGCTCCTCGTGCGCACCCCGGACGGCGCCACCCGCTTCGACCGCGGCCTGGTCGATCTCGGCCGCCACGTGCCCGGCTTCGCCGTCCGGGTGGCGGGCTGGCTCACCGACGCGCCGCAGGACTGGGCGGCCGTCGTGGGCCCCAGCACCCGGCGGATGATCGAGAACCTGGCAGGTGTACGCGTCCCCGCCTGACCGGATCGCGTCACGTGCGAACCGTCACAGCGTCCATGCCGATGCGGGCGGCGAGCACGCGGCATGGCACCCTTAGACCTGCGTAGAAGGCAGTGACGGACACGGGTTCGACAAGGAGCGGTCACAGTGCAGCGCTGGCGTGGCTTGGAGGACATCCCCCAGGACTGGGGGCGCAGCGTCGTCACCATCGGTTCCTACGACGGTGTGCACCGCGGGCACCAGCTCATCATCCAGCACACCGTGGACCGCGCCCGCGAACTGGGCCTGCCCGCCGTGGTCGTCACCTTCGACCCGCACCCCAAGGAAGTGCTGCGCCCCGGCACCCACCCGCCGCTGCTCGCCCCGCACCACCGGCGGGCCGAACTCATGGCCGAACTCGGCGTGGACGCGGTCCTGGTCCTGCCGTTCACCACGGAGTTCTCGAATTTGTCCCCGGCGGACTTCATCGTCAAGGTGCTCGTCGACAAGCTGCACGCCAAGGCGGTCGTCGAGGGCCCCAACTTCCGCTTCGGCCACCGCGCCGCGGGCGATGTCGTGTACCTGGCCGAGCTGGGCAAGACCTACGACTTCGAGGTCGAGGTCGTCGACCTGTTCGTCTCCGGCGAGGCGGGCGGCGGCCAGCCCTTCTCCTCCACCCTCACCCGGCGCCTGGTCGCCGAGGGCGATGTCGCGGGCGCGATGGAGATCCTCGGCCGCCCGCACCGCGTCGAGGGCGTGGTCGTACGCGGCGCGCAGCGCGGCCGTGAGCTGGGCGTTCCCACGGCGAACGTCGAGACCCTCCCGCACACCGCGATCCCGGCCGACGGCGTCTACGCCGGCTGGCTGCACGCCCAGGGCGAGCGGATGCCGTCCGCGATCTCGGTCGGCACCAACCCGACCTTCGACGGCACCGAGCGCACGGTCGAGGCGCACGTCATCGACCGCGTCGGGCTCGACCTCTACGGCCTGCACGTCGCCGTCGACTTCCTGGCCTTCGTCCGCGGCCAGGTGAAGTTCGACTCGCTCGACGCGCTGATCGAGCGGATGGGCGAGGACATCAAGATCAGCCGAGAGCTGACGGCGGAGGCGGAGGCCGAGGGCCGCTGAGCCGTTCGTACGACGCCAAAGGGCGGCCGGTGCCTGCGAGGCACCGGCCGCCCTTTGCGTACGGGGGTTACTGCTGGGGCTGCTGCGGGGGGTACGGGTAGGGCGGCTGGCCCTGCGGGGGGTACGGCTGACCGGCGGCGGGCTGGCCCGGCACGGGCGGCTGGTACTGACCCGGCACCTGGCCCTGGCCCGGGCCCTGCGGATACTGCCCGGGGACCGGCTGGCCTGGAACCGGCTGTCCGGGGACCGGCTGACCAGGAATGGGCTGTCCGGGAATGGGCTGGCCGGGGAGCGGCGGGGCCGCGACCGGGGGTGGGTTGCCGTCGTTGGTCCACAGCCCGTGGGACTGCTGGTGGCGTACGAAGTCCTCGGCGACCATCGCCGCGAGGTTGAAGTACGCCTCGCGCACCTTGGGCCGCATCATGTCGAGGTCGACCTCGGCACCGGCGGCGAGGTGCTCGTCGAAGGGCACGACGACGACACCGCGGCAGCGGGTCTCGAAGTGGGCGACGATGTCGTCGACCTTGATCATCTTCCCGGTCTCGCGCACCCCGGAGATGACGGTGATGGAACGCGAGACGAGTTCGGCGTACCCGTGGGCGGAGAGCCAGTCCAGCGTCGTACTGGCGCTGCTCGCGCCGTCCACGGAGGGCGTCGAGATGATGATGAGCTGGTCGGCGAGGTCGAGCACGCCGCGCATGGCGGAGTAGAGCAGACCGGTGCCGGAGTCCGTGAGGATGATCGGGTACTGCTTGCCGAGCACGTCGATGGCGCGCCGGTAGTCCTCGTCGTTGAACGTCGTGGAGACGGCCGGGTCGACGTCGTTGGCGATGATCTCCAGGCCGGAGGACGCCTGCGAGGTGAACCGGCGGATGTCCATGTACGAGTTGAGGTACGGGATCGCCTGGACGAGGTCACGGATGGTGGCCCCGGTCTCGCGCCGCACACGGCGTCCGAGGGTGCCGGCGTCCGGGTTGGCGTCGATGGCCAGGATCTTGTCCTGGCGCTCGGAGGCGAGCGTGGAGCCGAGGGCGGTGGTGGTCGTGGTCTTGCCGACGCCGCCCTTGAGGCTGATGACGGCGATCCGGTAGCAGGACAGCACGGGCGTACGGATCAGCTCCAGCTTCCGCTGCCGCTCGGCCTCCTCCTTCTTCCCACCGATCTTGAACCGGCTGCCCCCGGCAGCGGGCCGCCCGCTCTTCGCCTTCTGCTTCTTGTTGTTGAGCAGCCGGTCGGACGACAGCTCCACGGCGGCGGTGTACCCGAGCGGGGCGGCACCCGGGTTGGTGGGCTGCCGCTGGTCGTGCTGGATGGGCTGCGGCCAGGAGGCCCCGGCCCGCGGGTCGACGGGCTGCTGCGGGGCGGCGGCGCCGGGCTGGGGGTGAGCCTGGGGCAGGACGCCGGGGTGCGGTTGCGGCTGTGCCGGGTTCGGCTGGCCCTGCGGCGGCATTCCAGTCGGCGCGGGCACCTGACCTGGCGCCTGTGGGAAGCCGTAACTGCTGGGCTGGGCGGGGGAGTTGGGGGCGGGCTGCGCGGGCTGCGCGGACTGCGCGGGCGCGCCGGGTTGCGGGAAGCCCTGAGCGCCCTGCGGCGCGGGTGCCGGGGGTTCCGTCGGCTGGGGAGCAGGGGCCTGCCCGGGCTGCGCGCCCTGCTGCGGCGCCGGTGCCGGTACGTGCGCACCGGGCTGGGGGAAGCCATAGCCACCCTGCGGGGCCGGTGCCTGGGCGGGCTGCGGGGCGGGGGTCTGGGCGGGAGGTTGGGTCGGCTGGGGGGCCTGCGGCTGACCGGGCTGCGGGAAGCCGTATGCGCCCTGCGGTGCCGGGGCGGGGCTCTCGGCGGGCTGCTGCGCGGCCGGTGCCGGGGCGCCGTGCTGCGGGAAGCCGTAGCCGCCCTGCGGGGCCGGGGCCTGGGCGGGCTGCGGGGCCGGGGCGGGAGGTTGGGTCGGCTGGGGGGCCTGGGTCTGCGGCTGGGCGCCGGGCGCGGGGAAGCCGTACCCGCCCTGAGGTGCGGGCGCGGGGGACTCGGCCTGCGGTGCGACCGGGGCCTGCGGCTGACCGGGCTGCGGGAAGCCGTATCCCTGGGGCGTGGGGGGCTCGGCCTGCGCGCCTGCCCCTGGCTGAGGGGCCGTTGCCTGAGGCTGTCCGCCCGGCTGAGGGAAGCCGTAGCCGCCCTGGGGCGCCGGAGTCGGGGCGGGGGCGTCGGTGGACTGCGAGGCGGGGGCCTGCTGTTCGGTCGGAGCCGGAGCCGGAGCCGGAGCCGGAGCAGGGGCTGGGGCCTGCGGCTGGGCGTCCGGCTGCGGGAAGCCGTAACCACCCTGCGGGTTCGGCGTCGTCGGCGGGGTCACCGGGGGCTGGGTCCAGGCCGTCGGCGCGGGCTGCGGCTGCTGCTCGGCCGGAGGTGCCGGCTGCGCGGGCCACTGCGGTGCCGCGGTCGGGGCCGCGGGCTGGTACGACGGCGGCAGCGGCGGCACCGCGGCGGGCGGGGTCGGCGGGGGAGTCCAGGCGGGCGGCGCGTCCTGCGGGGCAGCCGGAGCAGCGTCCTGGACCGCGTCATCCTGGGGCGCGGCGTCGGCAGGTACCGCGTCCTGCGGCTCGGAATCGGCGGACCCGGCGTCCTGCGGTACAGCGTCCTGGGGCTCGGCCTCCGCCGGTACGGCGTCAGCAGGCACCGCATCCTGCGGCTCGGCCTGCGCGGCCTCCGCCTCGGCGGGTACGGCGTCCTCCGGCTCGGACTCAGCAGCCTCGGCGCCCTCCGGCTCGACCTCCGAAGGCTCGGCGTCCACGGGCTCAGCGCTCACGGGCTCGGCACCGGCGTCCGCCCCGTCCTTCGCCGCACCGGCGTCCACGGGCTCGGCACCCACGTCCGCCCCGTCCTCCGCCGTACCGGCGTCGGCCGCCTCCGCGTCCACCTGCTCCGCGTCCGTAGCCTCGGCGTCCGAAGCGTCCGAAGCGTCCGAAGCGTCCGCGCCCAAAGCCTCCGCGTCACCCGCCCCGGCGTCAGCCTCCTCGCCCTCCACGGCCTCCGCGCCAGCCTCAGCCGCCCCCTCCAACGGTGCCGCTTCGGCCGTACCGTCGGCCACGGCGTCACGGTCCTCCGGCGCCGCTTCGGCCGTACCGTCGACCACGGCGCCACCGTCCGACGGTGCCGCTTCGGCCGTACCGCCGACCACCGCGCCACCGCCCTCCGGTGCCGCCTCGCCCGTACCGCCGACCACGGCGCCACCGTCCTCCGGCGCTACCTCAGCCGTACCGCCGACCGCCGCGTCACCACCCTCCGGCCCCGCCGCGTCAACAGCCCCGGCATCGCCCGCCCGCTCCTCGATCTCCCTCCTCAGGGCGACCGCCGAGAAGCGCATCGTCGCGCCGCTCTCCAGGTCACCCTTGTCGCCCTCACCGGAGCCGGAGCCCTGGGCAGCGGGCGGCTGAGAAGGCGTCTGCGGTTCGAAGCCGCTGCCCACCGGCAGCCTGGGCACGGCAACAGGCCCCGGAGGCGCCGGCGGAGGCGGCGTGAAGGGCGCCCCCGGCGCCGGCGCGGGTGCCGCGTGCGGAACCGGCGGCGTCAGACCGGGCAGCGGGGGCAGCGCCGTAGGCGCCGTAGGAGGGAGAGAGACCGGACCGGGCGCCGGGGTGGCCGAGGACGTACCGGAAGCGCCCTCGTCCCGCTGAGCCCCGACGGAGTCGCTCGCGTTCTGCGTGTACCAGGCAGGCGGCGCGTAGTCGATGGTGAACTCGCCCGTGACCTCGCTCGATGACTCCGCGTCGGGCTGGTCATCGCCGGGTGTGGCCCAGCCCCCGCGGATCCCGTCCCGATCGCTGCTCACAGTTCCTCCTGGTGTGGTCGAGCACCCCCACGCCGTGCCGGGGCGACCATTGCTCGTCTTCCGAAGTCGTTCGAGGTCGTCCGTTTCCGTCGGCTCTCCCCCTGGCGTCGACGCCCCGTTCCACGGGCCTGGCGTCGAGCACGGACCCAGCCTAATCACCACAGGCATCGGCCCGGCAGGCCCGTCCACCTCGGATCAACAGCCCACCGCGTCACAGCCTGCCCCGAAGTGACGTACACAGCCGCCCTATTGGTGAACAAACCGGGCGGCACCCGTGAACAATCCGGAACGAAAGCGAAGCAAGCGTTCAAGAGCACCGTGAAGCGCCCACCGCGAACCACCCGTCGCGGCAAGCGCGTTGACGGCGGCCGTGCCCACACCGCACGACCGCCGCTCCTTCACTCCGCCTCCACGCCCCCATTGCCCGGCGTCGGCTCCAGGTCGAACTCCCCGTCCCGCGCACCCAGCACGAACGCCCGCCACTCCGCCTCGGTGTAGCGCAGCACCGTGTCCGGGTCGAGGGACGACCGCATCGCCACCGCTCCTCCGGGCAGCCGCGCGATCTCGACCCGCTCCTCGTGCTCCTCCGTGCCCGGCGCGCTCTCCCACTCCACGCCCGAGATGTCGAGGGCGTACAGTTCGTCGCGCTCGCGCGCCTTGCGCGCCTTGATCTCCTCTTCCGTCTCCGCCATGTCCAGCGACCCCTTCCAGACGTCCGACGTACGGGCCATCCCGACGTACGAATGATCGGCGCGCTCACCCTAGTGGCCCACACCGCGTGAACAGGGCGGTTCCGGAACCGGTGCGAGGGCGCCCACCTCCGGCTGGTACCCTGAGTGACGGCCGTTTGTGTACGCACCCCCGGAGCCCCGCGAGGAAAGCTCTGGAGGCCGCGCTCAGCGGATCCCCGCCTTCCGAGTCATGGAAGCTCCCCCGAGAAGCAGACCGGGGGCACTCGGTGGCCCATCACAGAGTATGAGGAGTACGCGTGTCGCTCGACGCCGCTACGAAGAAGCAGATCATCGCCGAGTTCGGTACCAAGGAGGGTGACACCGGCTCCCCCGAGGTCCAGGTCGCTCTGCTGTCCCGTCGGATCTCCGACCTGACCGAGCACCTCAAGACCCACAAGCACGACCACCACTCCCGCCGTGGTCTGCTGATCCTGGTCGGTCAGCGCCGCCGGCTGCTGCAGTACCTGGCCAAGAAGGACATCCAGCGCTTCCGTGCGCTGGTCGACCGCCTCGGCATCCGCCGCGGTGCGGCCGGCGCCAAGTAAGACGCCACGAAGGGAGCGGTTCCCGTTCACAGGGGGCCGCTCCCTTTGCTGTACGTGCGGAGTGTCACAGACGCTTTGTAGTGTGGTAGCACAACGCAATACGTACGACACAGCGTGACAGGACCTGCCCGTCCGGGTATGGCGACATCACGACTACGAACGAGGAGAAGCGCACCTACGCCGCCGCCGGTCCTCGGTAGTGGCCCCCGGGGGGAAGCGAGCCCCGGGTGCTTCGATCGAAGACCGGCCCGCACCGCACGGCGCGCTTCTCCGCAAACGTCCCCCTGCCACACGGGCTGCGCGGGACGAAGACGAGGAGAAAACGCTAGTGGAGAACGAGACCCACTACGCCGAGGCCGTCATCGACAATGGCGCCTTCGGCACCCGTACCATCCGCTTCGAGACGGGCCGCCTGGCCAAGCAGGCCGCCGGCTCCGCCGTGGCGTACCTGGACGACGACACCATGGTGCTGTCGGCCACCACCGCATCCAAGAACCCCAAGGACCAGCTCGACTTCTTCCCCCTCACGGTGGACGTCGAGGAGCGGATGTACGCCGCCGGCAAGATCCCGGGTTCCTTCTTCCGCCGCGAGGGCCGGCCCTCCGAGGACGCGATCCTCACCTGCCGCCTCATCGACCGCCCGCTGCGCCCGTCCTTCAAGAAGGGCCTGCGCAACGAGATCCAGGTCGTCGCCACGATCATGGCCCTCAACCCCGACCACCTGTACGACGTCGTGGCGATCAACGCCGCCTCCGCGTCCACGCAGCTGGCCGGTCTGCCCTTCTCCGGCCCGATCGGCGGCGTCCGCGTCGCGCTGATCCGCGGCCAGTGGGTGGCGTTCCCGACGCACACCGAACTTGAGGACGCCGTCTTCGACATGGTCGTCGCGGGCCGCACCCTGGAGGACGGCGACGTCGCGATCATGATGGTCGAGGCCGAGGCCACCGAGAAGACCATCCAGCTGGTCAAGGGCGGCGCCGAGGCGCCGACCGAGGAGGTCGTCGCCGCCGGTCTGGACGCCGCGAAGCCCTTCATCAAGGTGCTCTGCAAGGCCCAGGCCGACCTCGCCGCGAAGGCCGCCAAGCCGACCGCCGAGTTCCCGATCTTCCTCGACTACCAGGACGACGTCCTGGAGGCGCTCACCGCCGCCGTCAAGCCGGAGCTGGCCGCCGCGCTGACCATCGCGGGCAAGCAGGAGCGCGAGGCCGAGCTGGACCGCGTCAAGGCGCTCGCCGCCGAGAAGCTCCTGCCGGAGTTCGAGGGCCGCGAGAAGGAGATCTCCGCCGCGTACCGCTCGCTGACCAAGTCCCTGGTCCGTGAGCGCGTCATCAAGGAGAAGAAGCGCATCGACGGCCGCGGTGTCACCGACATCCGCACCCTGGCCGCCGAGGTCGAGGCCATCCCGCGCGTGCACGGCTCGGCGCTGTTCGAGCGTGGCGAGACCCAGATCCTGGGCGTCACCACCCTGAACATGCTCCGTATGGAGCAGCAGCTGGACACCCTCTCCCCGGTGACCCGCAAGCGCTACATGCACAACTACAACTTCCCGCCGTACTCCACCGGCGAGACCGGCCGCGTCGGCTCCCCGAAGCGCCGCGAGATCGGCCACGGCGCCCTCGCCGAGCGCGCCCTGATCCCGGTCCTGCCGTTGCGCGAGGAGTTCCCCTACGCGATCCGCCAGGTCTCCGAGGCCCTCGGCTCCAACGGCTCGACGTCGATGGGTTCGGTCTGCGCCTCCACCATGTCGCTGCTGAACGCCGGTGTGCCGCTGAAGGCCCCGGTCGCCGGTATCGCCATGGGTCTGATCTCCCAGGAGATCGAGGGCGAGACGCACTACGTCACCCTCACCGACATCCTCGGTGCGGAGGACGCCTTCGGCGACATGGACTTCAAGGTCGCCGGCACCAAGGAGTTCGTGACCGCCCTCCAGCTCGACACCAAGCTGGACGGCATCCCGGCCTCCGTCCTGGCCGCGGCCCTCAAGCAGGCCCGCGACGCCCGCCTCCACATCCTCGACGTGATGATGGAAGCGATCGACACGCCGGACGAGATGTCCCCGAACGCCCCGCGGATCATCACCGTGAAGATCCCCGTGGACAAGATCGGTGAGGTCATCGGCCCCAAGGGCAAGATGATCAACCAGATCCAGGAGGACACCGGCGCCGAGATCACCATCGAGGACGACGGCACCATCTACATCGGCGCCGCCGACGGCCCGTCCGCCGAGGCCGCCCGTACGACCATCAACGGCATCGCCAACCCGACGATGCCCGAGGTCGGCGAGCGCTACCTGGGCACGGTCGTGAAGACGACGACGTTCGGCGCCTTCGTCTCCCTGCTGCCGGGCAAGGACGGTCTGCTGCACATCTCGCAGATCCGCAAGCTGGCCGGCGGCAAGCGCGTGGAGAACGTCGAGGACGTCCTCGGTGTGGGCCAGAAGGTCCAGGTCGAGATCGCCGAGATCGACTCCCGCGGCAAGCTCTCCCTGGTCCCCGTGATCGAGGGCGAGGAAGCTGACGCCGACAAGAAGGACGACGCCGACAAGTGACGTCGAGTAGCTCCAAGGCGACGGCCCGCACCTCTTCGGAGGCGCGGGCCGTCGCCCGTACCCAAACCCTGATCAAGGGCACCAACGGGATCGGCACGGTCCGCAAGACCACCCTCCCCGGCGGCCTGCGCATCGTCACCGAGACCCTGCCCTCGGTCCGCTCGGCGACCTTCGGCATATGGGCCCACGTCGGCTCCCGTGACGAGACGCCGTCCCTGAACGGCGCCACCCACTACCTGGAGCACCTGCTCTTCAAGGGCACCGCCCGGCGCAGCGCGCTCGACATCTCCGCCGCGATCGACGCCGTCGGCGGCGAGATGAACGCCTTCACGGCCAAGGAGTACACGTGCTACTACGCACGCGTGCTCGACACCGACCTGCCGCTCGCCATCGACGTGGTCTGCGACATGCTGACCGGCTCCCTGATCCTGGAGGAGGACGTCAACGTCGAGCGCGGCGCCATCCTCGAAGAGATCGCGATGACCGAGGACGACCCCGGCGACTGCGTGCACGACCTGTTCGCGCACACGATGTTCGGCGACAACCCCCTCGGCCGCCCCGTCCTCGGCACGGTCGACACGGTCAACGCCCTGACCGCCGACCGCATCCGCCGCTTCTACAAGAAGCACTACGACCCGACCCACCTGGTCGTGGCCGCCGCGGGCAACATCGACCACAACAAGGTCGTACGGCAGGTCCGCGCCGCCTTCGAGAAGGCCGGCGCCCTCAAGAACCCCGACGCCACGCCCATCGCCCCGCGCGACGGGCAGCGCAGGCTGCGCACCGCCGGACGCGTGGAGCTGATCGGCCGCAAGACCGAACAGGCCCATGTCGTCCTCGGCATGCCGGGCCTCGCCCGCACCGACGAGCGCCGCTGGGCCCTCGGCGTGCTCAACACCGCCCTCGGCGGCGGCATGTCCTCCCGCCTGTTCCAGGAGGTCCGCGAGAAGCGCGGCCTGGCCTACAGCGTGTACTCCTACACCTCCGGCTTCGCCGACTGCGGCCTGTTCGGCGTCTACGCCGGCTGCCGCCCCTCGCAGGTCCACGACGTGCTCAAGATCTGCCGCGACGAACTCGACCACGTCGCCGAGCACGGCCTGTCCGACGAGGAGATCGGCCGCGCCGTCGGCCAGCTCCAGGGCTCCACGGTCCTGGGCCTGGAGGACACCGGCGCGCTGATGAACCGTATCGGCAAGAGCGAACTGTGCTGGGGCGAGCAGATGTCCGTCGACGACATGCTGGCCCGGATAGCCTCGGTGACGCCGGACGACGTCCGCTCGGTGGCCCGCGACATCCTCGGGCACCGGCCCTCGCTGTCGGTCATCGGCCCGCTGAAGGACAAGCAGGCGTCCCGTCTGCACGAAGCGGTCGCGTAAGCCTCTCCCGAGCCCTCCCGAAGGAAACGAAGAAGATGAGCAAGCTGCGTGTGGCGGTCCTCGGTGCCAAGGGCCGCATCGGCTCCGAGGCGGTACGGGCCGTGGAGGCCGCCGAGGACATGGAGCTGGTCGCCGCCCTGAGCCGGGGCGACAAGCTGCAGACCCTGGCCGAGACCGGCGCCCAGGTCGTCGTCGAACTGACCACGCCCGACTCGGTGATGGCCAACCTTGAGTACTGCGTGGGCCACGGCATCCACGCGGTCGTCGGTACGACGGGCTGGACCGACGAGCGCCTCGCGCAGCTGAAGGGGTGGCTCGCCGACTCCCCGCAGACCGGTGTGCTCATCGCGCCGAACTTCTCCATCGGGGCCGTGCTCAACATGAAGTTCGCGCAGATCGCGGCGCCCTACTTCGAGTCGGTCGAGGTCGTCGAACTGCACCACCCGAAGAAGGTCGACGCCCCCTCCGGCACCGCCACCCGCACCGCCCAGCTCATCGCCGAGGCCCGGCGTGCGGCGGGCACGGCCCCGGCGCCGGACGCCACCGAGACGGCCCTGGACGGGGCGCGCGGCGCGGACGTGGACGGCGTCCCCGTCCACTCGGTGCGCCTGCGCGGTCTGCTGGCACACCAGGAGGTCCTGCTGGGCGGCGAGGGCGAGACGCTCACCATCCGCCACGACTCCCTGCACCACAGCAGCTTCATGCCGGGCATCCTGCTCGGCGCCCGCCGCGTGGTGACCACCCCGGGGCTGACCTTCGGCCTGGAACACTTCCTGGACCTGGGCTGATGCGCGCGAAGCTGTCCTACGCCCTCACGGCCGCCGTCCTGGTCGTCTACTTCGTCCTGGTCGGCAGCCGCGGCGTCATGCTCATCAGGACCGGCGAACCGATCGCCGTCGCGTTCGGTGTCTCGGTGCTGATCCTGCCGGTGATCGGCGTGTGGTTCCTGTGGAAGAACACCGAGTTCGTCCGCAAGGCCAACGCCCTCGCCGCGGAACTCGACGCCGAGGGCGGCCTGCCCGTCGACGAGCTGAAGCGCACCCCGAGCGGCCGGATCGACCGCGACTCCGCCGACGAGGTCTTCGCCCTCCGCAAGGCCGAGACGGAGCAGGCGCCGGAGGACTGGCGCAGCTGGTTCCGGCTCGCCGTCGCCTACCACGACGCCCGCGACACCCCGCGGGCCCGCAAGGCGATGCAGCGGGCGATCAGCCTGCGCGAGGCGGCCCGCTGAGCCGTCCATGGCATGGCTGAGCCGTCCACGGCATACGAGAGGGCCCGGTCCGCGTCGGCGGACCGGGCCCTCTCGCATCCGCCTCTCAGCCCTGCCCGCGCCCGTTCTCCGCACCCCACGCCTCGACGGTGTCCGCGGCCCGGTCGAACGCCTCCGGACGGCCCAGGAAGTCCGCGTTGTGCGTGGTCAGCAGCGGCGGCAGCTCGTCCGAGGACCGGTCGGCGCGCACCAGGATCAGCGCCTCGCCCTGCACGGTGCGCGGCAGACCGAGCCAGCGCACCGGCTGCTGCACCGTACGCACCGCCACGACCTGCCCCCAGGGCGCCGTCCGCGTGACGAAGAAGCCCACATGGCGCAGCCCTTGGGCGCTCACCCACACGCCCATGCGCAGCAGCCGCAACGCGACGGCGATCACGACGAGCGCGATACCGAAGACCGTGCCGCCCTGGCCGAGGGTGCCGGTCAGCGCGATGATGACCGTCGCGAAGAGCACATAGGAGGCGAGCAGCAGCAGAAGCGCCGCCGCGCCCACACGCCACGGACCGGGACGGTAGGGGCGCCGCCAGCGGTCACGGTCGTCGAAGGGCAGCGCGACGTCGTCGGTTGCCTCGAAGGCGCGGTCGGCCGTCAGGAAGGGCAGGGGCACGGCTGGTCCTCACTCGATCCAGGCTGGGGCTGTGCCCGGTGAGGCTATCGAGCAGGGTGCGCACTCACCACCCTCGGGGGTCCGGAAGAGTCAACGACGGGCTCAACGCCCTTCCGAGGCCTGCGAATGCTGCGTCTGCTGCGGGGTCTGGTCCTGGGAGAGCGCGGGCATCCCGAATACGAGCGACCCCACCAGCGCCGCCACCATGGTCACCCCCAGCAGACACCGCCCGGCTATCTCTCCGGCGGTCGCCCGCTCACGCGGTGGGGGAGTGACATTGCTGCGGAACCGGTCCGCTTCGGCAAGGAAGGCAAACGGGACGGGTTCGCGCCGACCGAACATCAGGGGCACTTCTCCCTTCGGGTACGGAACGGATGTTTGTCATCCATAGAGACGAACGAACCGCCGCAAAGGTGCCGTGTCCCGCGTGGGTAAAGTGACGACGCAGACGACCAGACGGGAAGGCCCCTCACACCGTGACCCCCGACGAAGACTTCAAGATCGAGTTCCGCGGCGATGTCAGCGTGGAGCTGGTGAAACACAGCGCCGCCGACTCCGACGTGCTGTTCGCGGCCCGCGTGTCCACCATCGGGGAGCAGTCCCTGGACGAACTCCAGAAGGACCCCGAGCGCTCCAAGGGACTCATCAACTACCTGATGCGGGACCGGCACGGCAGCCCGTTCGAGCACAACTCGATGACCTTCTTCATCAGCGCCCCCATCTTCGTCTTCCGCGAGTTCATGCGGCACCGCGTCGGCTGGTCGTACAACGAGGAATCGGGCCGCTACCGGGAGCTCCAGCCGGTCTTCTACGTCCCCGGCGCCGATCGCAAGCTGGTCCAGGAGGGCCGCCCCGGCAAGTACCGCTTCGTCGAGGGCACCCCCGAACAGCACAAGCTGGTCAGTGAGTCGATGGAGGAGTCGTACCGCCAGGCGTACCGCACCTACCAGGAGATGCTCGCCGCCGGCGTCGCCCGCGAGGTCGCCCGCGCGGTCCTGCCCGTGGGCCTGTTCTCCACGATGTACGCCACCTGCAACGCCCGTTCGCTGATGCACTTCCTCGGTCTGCGCACCCAGCACGAGCTGGCGAAGGTGCCCTCCTTCCCGCAGCGGGAGATCGAGATGGTCGGCGAGAAGATGGAGGCGGAGTGGGCCAAGCTCATGCCGCTCACCTACGCGGCCTTCAATGCGAACGGACGTGTGGCGCCGTAACGCACCCGCGTTCCCCGGCTGGGCACAGATGTGCGCATCAGCCTCACGAAGTGTCCGTATTGCGGCATTTAGAGAAGTTCATCTAGCCTGATCAAACGGACCCGGCACTGCTTGAACCCCCGAGCAGGCAGTGCCGGGCTCCATCTTTGTCCTGACTTTTCCAGAACCCCTAGGGCAGACCACGGCTTGAGCAGCGAGTAGCGTGTAACCCATGGCTCCGACCTCCACTCCGCAGACCCCCTTCGGGAGGGTCCTCACCGCTATGGTCACGCCCTTCACGGCGGACGGCGCACTCGACCTCGACGGCGCGCAGCGGCTCGCCACGCACCTGGTGGACGCAGGCAACGACGGCCTGATCATCAACGGCACCACCGGCGAGTCCCCCACCACCAGCGACGCGGAGAAATCGGATCTCGTACGAGCGGTACTGGAGGCAGTCGGCGACCGCGCCCACGTCGTCGCCGGCGTCGGCACCAACGACACCCACCACAGCCTCCAGCTCGCCCGCCAGGCCGAGCAGGACGGCGCCCACGGCCTCCTCGTCGTCACGCCGTACTACAACAAGCCCCCGCAGGAGGGCCTGTACCAGCACTTCAAGGCCATCGCCGACGCCACCGGGCTGCCGGTCATGCTCTACGACATCCCCGGCCGCAGCGGCGTCCCGATCAACACCGAGACCCTCGTCCGGCTCGCCGAGCACCCCCGGATCGTCGCCAACAAGGACGCCAAGGGCGACCTCGGCCGCGCCAGCTGGGCCATCGCCCGCTCCGGCCTCGCCTGGTACTCCGGCGACGACATGCTGAACCTGCCCCTGCTCTCCGTGGGCGCGGTCGGCTTCGTCTCCGTCGTCGGCCACGTCGTCACCCCCGAGCTGCGCGCCCTGGTCGACGCGTACACCAGCGGTGACGTCCAGAAGGCGACCGAGATCCACCAGAAGCTGCTCCCCGTCTACACCGGCATGTTCCGCACCCAGGGCGTCATGACCACCAAGGCCGCTCTGACCCTCCAGGGACTGCCCGCGGGACCGCTGCGCGCCCCGATGGTCGAGTGCTCACCCGAAGAGATCGAGCAGCTCAAGATCGATCTTGCCGCGGGCGGGGTACAGCTCTGACAACAGACTTCGCGCGGTCGGCCGCGCACCGACTCCACAACTGAATAAGCAGGCCACCGGTGCCTGCGCCCAACAACGACAACTGCTTCTGCACGAACGTCACGCGCGCCACGTGCCCTACCGGTACGTGGCGCGTGTGGTTGAGGAGAGTCTTTTGAGTCATCCGCATCCCGAACTCGGCCCGCCCCCGTCCCTCCCCGAAGGCGGCCTGCGGGTCACCCCGCTCGGCGGCCTCGGTGAAATCGGCCGGAACATGACGGTCTTCGAGTACGGCGGCCGCCTGCTGATCGTCGACTGCGGAGTGCTCTTCCCCGAGGAGGAGCAGCCCGGAATCGACCTGATCCTGCCGGACTTCTCGTCCATCCGGGACCGCCTCGACGACATCGAGGGCATCGTCCTCACACACGGTCACGAGGACCACATCGGCGGCGTCCCCTTCCTGCTCCGCGAGAAGCCCGACATCCCGCTGATCGGCTCCAAGCTGACCCTCGCCCTGATCGAGGCCAAGCTCCAGGAGCACCGCATCCGCCCGTACACCCTCGAGGTGGCGGAGGGGAACCGCGAGCGCATCGGTCCGTTCGACTGCGAGTTCATCGCGGTCAACCACTCCATCCCGGACGCCCTTGCCGTCGCCATCCGCACTCCCGCGGGCATGGCGGTGCACACCGGCGACTTCAAGATGGACCAGCTCCCGCTGGACAGCAGGCTCACCGACCTGCACGCGTTCGCACGCCTGAGCGAGGAGGGCATCGACCTCCTGCTCAGCGACTCCACGAACGCCGAGGTCCCCGGCTTCACCCCGCACGAGCGGGACATCTCCAACGTCCTGCGGCAGGTCTTCGCCGGCGCCCGCAAGCGGATCATCGTGGCCAGCTTCGCCAGCCACGTCCACCGCATCCAGCAGATCCTGGACGCCGCCCACGAGTACGGACGCCGGGTCGCCTTCGTAGGCCGCTCGATGGTCCGCAACATGGGCATCGCCCGCGACCTCGGCTATCTGAAGGTCCCCCCGGGCCTGGTCGTCGACGTCAAGACCCTCGACGACCTCCCGGACCACGAGGTCGTACTGGTCTGTACGGGCTCCCAGGGCGAACCCATGGCGGCCCTGTCCCGCATGGCCAACCGGGACCACCAGATCCGCATCGTCGAGGGCGACACGGTGATCCTGGCGTCCTCCCTGATCCCCGGTAACGAGAACGCGGTCTACCGCGTGATCAACGGCCTGACCCGATGGGGCGCCAACGTCGTCCACAAGGGCAACGCCAAGGTCCACGTCTCGGGCCACGCCTCCGCGGGCGAGCTGCTGTACTTCTACAACATCTGCCGCCCGAAGAACCTGATGCCGGTCCACGGCGAATGGCGCCATCTGCGCGCCAACGCCGAGCTCGGCGCCCTCACCGGCGTCCCGCACGACCGCATCGTCATCGCAGAGGACGGCGTCGCCGTCGACCTCATCGAGGGCAAGGCCAAGATCTCCGGCAAGGTCCAGGCGGGCTACGTCTACGTCGACGGCCTCTCCGTTGGTGATGTCGGCGAGCCGGCGCTGAAGGACCGGAAGATCCTCGGCGACGAGGGCATCATCTCGGTCTTCGTGGTCATGGACTCCTCCACGGGCAAGATCACCGGCGGCCCGCACATCCAGGCCCGCGGCTCCGGCATCGAGGACTCCGCCTTCGCGGACGTCATCCCGAAGATCACGGAGACCCTGGAGCGGTCCGCCCAGGACGGAGTAGTGGAGCCCCACCAGCTCCAGCAGCTCGTCCGGCGCACCCTCGGCAAGTGGGTCTCCGACACCTACCGCCGCAGGCCGATGATCCTGCCTGTGGTGGTGGAGGTCTGACGGACCGTCGGCACCCGACCGCGTGAAACCGGAGCGGGGCTCCTCGATTTGCATCGGGGCGCCCCGCTCCAGTACGTTTACGGCTCCACCTCAACGGGAACCCGGCCGCTTCATGCGCCGGATCGAGTCCCAGGGGGTGGGAAATCCGGCTCAGAACTTCTGATAAAGTCGGGTCCGCCGGAAAGGGAAACGCGAAAGCGGGAACCTGGAAAGCACCGAGGAAATCGGATCGGAAAGATCTGATAGAGTCGGAAACGCAAGACCGAAGGGAAGCGCCCGGAGGAAAGCCCGAGAGGGTGAGTACAAAGGAAGCGTCCGTTCCTTGAGAACTCAACAGCGTGCCAAAAGTCAACGCCAGATATGTTGATACCCCGTCTCCAGTATCTGCTGGGGCGAGGTTCCTTTGAAACAAACACAGCGAGGACGCTGTGTGCGAGAGGACTATTCCTCCTCTCGCACCGCTCTCGTGGTGTTCATCCCGATTACGGGAAAACATTCACGGAGAGTTTGATCCTGGCTCAGGACGAACGCTGGCGGCGTGCTTAACACATGCAAGTCGAACGATGAACCGGCTTCGGCCGGGGATT